>JAGMBO010000137.1 GCA_023129715.1 Candidatus Eiseniibacteriota bacterium
TAGCCCGGACTATTCATGAAGCGAGCTGATAACCCATTATAGCGCATGCGGCGTCGCAGGGAAGGTCGGATCTGGTCCCGGATTCCCGGGGAGGATGACTGAAGACGGGAGCTGCAAGCCGAGCAGCATGCTTGGTGGCGAAGTGACGATGATGATGGCGGGGCGTGGGCATAGCACGACCACGCCTGTGGATGGTCGAGCTGATGTATGGAGCGAACGCGATGAGGGATCCGGGGCTATCCTCCCCGGCACGCCCCGAGGGAGGATGCAACGGCGATCCAAGTGTCCGCAAAAGGAGCGCGCATCGGCAAGCGGAGAAGGATCCGACGCGTAGAGGCCATGACCTGTACGCCGAGTTTCAGGAGGCGCTCCCGGAGGGTCGAGACCTGTGCCCGTGCACAAGAGGTGGACTGAGCATGGGCACGCAATGCCTGCATGAGGACATACGCTGCCGCGGTCAGAAGCACCCGGAACTGATTGGCCAGGAAGCGCGAGCAACTGGTCCGATCGATCTGCATTCCATCTTTGAGTTCCTTGATCCGGTTCTCGACATCCCCTCGATGGCAGTAGATCCGTTCGTAGATCCAGCGTGGGCTCTGATGCAGGTTCGTGACCAAGAAGCGCGGGTTGTCCTTCGGGCGGCGGCCCGGATACCGGACCACCTCGGCCTTGATGATGACGCGCCGCTTACGAGACCACTTCCGTGCCGCGTAACGGCACTCCCTGTACAGATGTTCCGTCTGGCCCGATTGGCGCGACAGGCGCCGGGCGCGACCCATGAGCCTGCGCGCAAAGCGCTTCAGGACGCTGTTTTTCGCAAACCCGACGACGTAGTCGACGCGTGGCTCGTCATCGAGAAAGTCGAGGATGTCAGGTCCGGCAAAGCCACCATCGAGTCGCACCAGGATGCGGGCACACGGGAAGGCCTGGCGCAGTTGCGGGATCAGGCGTCGCAGGACTCCCAAGACACCGCGTTTGTCACCCGCGTTGCCGGCCCGCAGGATCGCGGTGAACAGGTGCTGCTCGGGTTCCTTGTCGAAGCTCAGGAAGCCGAGCAGCGGCAAGTAACAGTGCGTGTCGTAATGGCCGTGGAAGAAGCTGAGCTGTTGGGCACCGTGCGTGGGATCGGGTGTAGTGTCGAGATCGACAATCACCTTGCGGCAATCGGATCCCAGTCTCAGGCGATGTCGATCAATGACGATGGCGGCGAGGATCTCACCCAGGCGATAGAGATCGACGGCCCGCACGGCATTCTCCAATCGCGAGAGCGTCGGCTGAGAGGCCAAGGCGCAGCCGTCAATGGGGTCACGGTCGAGAAGCAGCTTGTGGATGGGATCGTGAGCGAGACGGGCCGCGTCATTGGCGTCGGCATAGCCGCAGGCCAGCCCGAAGATCCTCTGTGCGAGAAGTTCGCGAAGCTGATGGTCGATCTTGCCGGGCTGTCGCCGATCCGTGAGATGGCGCGCAAACTCATCGATCAGCCCCAGCGGTTCTTCCACGGCCTTCAGAAGCACGGCGCCCCCATCAGAACTGGCATGGGGCAGATCAAACCGGGCGGTCAGAGGACGGTCAAAAAGGTCTGGAAAGAGAACGCAGTCTGTCGTAGTCTGAGCGGGCATCAGAAAGGCCTCCTTGGTGACCGGAAAGTGGCGTCGACACCTGCTTTCTACCACCTGGGGGCTTTTCTGTCTTCAAGAATCATGAATTATCCGGG
>JAGMBO010000138.1 GCA_023129715.1 Candidatus Eiseniibacteriota bacterium
CGCACGCGCTTGGCGACGAATCGGGAGCTGGTGGAGCGCGTTCTGGTGATCGGTAAGGCGCTGGGGCGGCGGCCCCATACGCCTCACGAGGCGCGCGCGCGGATCGGCCCTTGAGCAGCCACCGCGGCAACCAGGGGATGGAGATCGCTCCAACCTGCGCCCGGCCCGCTCGCCCGGCTCACGGGTGTGGCCTGGCGGGACCGGGGCCGGGGCTTCTGCGGATGCTAGGAAGGAAGCCGGAATGCAGCGGGTTGCGATTGCCGGTTCTCAGGAGCTGAGCGCGCGTCTGATCCACTACTTCGAGACGACTCACTTCGCCACGGTCGTCGGCCTGTTCGACGACTTCGTCGCCCCGGGGGAAGAGCGCCATGGTCGCCCCGTGCTCGGTGGGATGGCCATGATTCCCAGCCTCTACCGGCAACGGACCTTTGATGCGGTGGCCATCGGAATCGGATACCGCCACTGCACCTTCCGCGGCGAACTCGCCGAGCGCCTCGGCGCCGAGGGCGTCCCGCTGGCAACCTTCATTCACCCCACGGCCACGATCGATCCCACGGCACGTCTCGAACCCGGAGCGATCGTGCTGACCAATTGCACCGTCGAGATGCACGCCCAAGTCGGAGCCAATGTCTTCCTCTCACCGCGCTGCTTCGTCTCGCATGAAGTCAGCATCGGCGCGCACACCTATTGCGCTCCGGCGGTGACTCTGGCAGGCCACACGCGGATCGGTGAGCGCTGCTTCCTGGGAATCGGGACGGTCACGGTCGACAGCGTCGTGATCGGTGACGACGTGCAGAGCGCCGCCGGATCGGTGATCATCCGCGAGGTTCCATCCGGCGCCCTGGTCGCCGGTGTTCCGGCGGAGATCAAGCGGCGCGCAGATCAAGCATCGGGTAGATAGCGAACGCCTCATCCTAAGTGAGCTGCACGCCTTCACCCCCCCGACTGGGATCACGTCCTGGAGCGGGGTCAAGGCTCTGTTCAGGCAAGGTATCGACTGATCCCCCGCGATCTGCGGGGGCCTGCAACCCGAGGTCGCGCTATACTGGTAGCGATCGCGTGACTGTGGATTCCCTGGTGGATGAGGGCTGTGCCATGACCCGCAAGCTGCTGGCTATCTTCCTGTTACTCACCGCGTCGTGGGCAGCACGCGCAGAGACCTATCTCGTAGACCCTGAAGGCACCGGGGACTTCCCGACCATCCAGGCTGCCATCTCCGCAGCCACAGACGGCGATATCATCGAGCTTGCCAACGGGACCTTCACAGGAGAGGGCAACTTCGACTTGGAGTTCCTGGGCAAGGCAATCACCGTGAGATCCGCCTCTGGTGATCCGGGCAGTTGCGTCATAGATTGCTTTGACGGGATTAGGGGCCATCGGGGGATCTATTTCCACGCTGGAGAGGGAGCCGGGAGCGTTCTGCAAGGGGTCACGATCACCGGCGGATGGGCATCGGGGCCCGTGTTCCCATGGCTTAGAGGCGGCGCTATCTACTGCGTGGGGGCCTCCCCGGAGATCAGAGATTGTGTCTTCCGGGACAATCGCTCTTACGATATCGAAGGCTACTCAATAGGTGGCGCCATTGCCTCCGTCAGTGGGGGTAGCCCGGCTATCATCGACTGTCTCTTTGAAGGGAATCTATCGAGTCTTGGCGGAGCGATCTCCGGCGAGTTCGGTCTGGTTGAGGGATGTACCTTTGTTGGCAATCGTGCCTTTGACGAGGGTGGCGAATCCCGTGGTGGTGCAGTCTACCTCGCGTTTCAGAATACGATTCTGGAGAACTGTACGCTCGTCTACAATGAGGCTGACGACGGTGCGGGCTTCTTCTGCCAAGACTGCGCCCCTCATGTTGAAAACACGATTGTGGCATTCAACGGTCCAGGACAGGCTGTGGGCGTGAGTGGCGCCACGGTGAGCGTGATCTGCAGTGATCTTCACGGGAACGAAGGCGGCGACTGGACCGGAGTCATCGCGGATCAGTTCGGAATCAATGGCAACATCTCATTGAATCCCCTGTTCTGCTGGTCTGATCCGGAGACCACTACGGAATGGACTCTGCATAGCGATTCTCCGTGCGCACCGGGGATTTCAGTTTGCGGTCTGATTGGAGCGTGGGGCGTGGGGTGCGGAAGCAGCCCCATAAGGGACTGCAATTGGGGGGAGTTGAAGGCGCTGTTTCGGAGTCAGACTCGTTGAAGTTGCGCGATTGCAGAAGCCTCCGAGCCCGTCCTTGTCGCTCTGTGAGATGTAGGATGAAGGCGGCACGAGGAGCGCAGTCATGCCGGAAACGTTTGGCCGGCAAGCGCTATGGCTGTTGGGTGTTCGCATTCGTGCTGTTGGTGGCCGCCATGATTACCACGACCGCCAACGGACAGGTCTGCTTATACCTAGATTTCGATGAAGATGAGAGTCCGTGGACCTTGCGCACAGAGACCGACGAGGAAGACGCCTGACTGTGGATCGTCCTCGAGGTTCCACCCCTCCCCCCAGCAGATCGCGAGTTCGCGATCTGGTTCAGTGAAGGCTGCTGCGATGTAGGAAGCGAGGGGTACTACGGCATGCAGGTCGATTTCTCGACGCTTGAGCTCGACTCCCTATTCGTCGATTCATACTTCTGGGATTGCGCGCTGTGCACCTACTGCTGTCCCTGCTTCATAAGGGGACATTTCGCGCTAGGTGCTCCAATGGTCTCCGGCCAGCGCCATTTCATAGGTAGTGTGCTCGCTCGCTCAATCTGCGATCCTCTCCCGGCACCACCCTGCGATCCTCCTCATCATGTGGATGTTCTGTTCGATCTCGACGGCACGGAATGTGAGGACAACCAGCTTGTCATGACCTTCATGTGCTCCGAGACACCGATCCGAGTGGAGAGCTGGGGCGTAATCAAGGCGATTTGTCGGTAGTGGCAGACATCCGTGTTAGACGGTCTAGGGGCCGAGGTTGACACTCCTGTCGCTATGCCGTATAATGTGGCCCGTGATACGGTCCTTCCGAAACCGGGGAACTGAGGACATCTTTGAGGGCGCTGACTCGGCGGCCGCACGGCGGCTCTGTCCGCAAGATCTCTGGCCGGTGGCCCGACGCAAGCTAGACCAAATCAACCGGGTCGCCCGCCGCGCAGATCTCGCCGTGCCCCCAGGCAATCGCCTGGAACGGCTGCGCGGCGCTCGGAAGGGACAATACAGCATCCGAATCAATGATCAGTACCGCGTTTGCTTCCATTGGGAGAAAGGCCATGCCGAGGACGTCGAAATCACGGATTACCACTAGCCCTGGAAGACGGCTGCCCTCCAGGCGCCCGCCGACCCACCCAGGGGAGATGCTCCTCGAGGAGTTCTTGAAGCCGCTGGGCATGACCCAGACCGACCTGGCTGCCAGGCTAGGGATCTCATTCCCCAGATTGAATGAGATCATCAACGGCAGGCGTGGAGTTACACCAGACACTGCTCTGCGCCTCGAGAAGGTTCTGGGCATGTCGGCTCAGTTCTGGCTCGGGCTACAACAGGATTGGGATCTGTGGCATGCAATGCACGGAGAGGCCGCGGCCCAGATTGCAAGGCTTCGGCCCTTGCCTCGAAGTGCATAGAGAGACCGTCTAACCAATCGAATGGAGCGGACGGGCTCACCCGGCACGGGCCTGGCTGATGAAAACGCTCGGTTACCGCGGGCTCTGACGCGGGCCAGGCCCGCACCCTGGCGGCTTCGCCGCCTGCGTCCCCCGCTCATTCGTGGCGATGGACGAAGGGCCCTGCAACCCGGGGTCGTGCGATATCGGTGGCGATCAGGTGACAGTGGATTCCCAGTTGGAAGAGGGCTGTGCCATGCCCCGCAAGCTGCTGGCTGTCCTGCTGGTACTCTCCGCGCCGTGGGTAGCACGCGCAGAGACCTACCTCGTCAACCCGGAGGGCACCGGGGACTTCCCGACCATCCAGGCCGCCATTGATGCTGTCTTGGATGGAGACGTGATCCTGCTCTCCGACGGAACGTTCACTGGCGACGGGAACCGAGACATTTCCTACGGTGGCAAAGGAATTGCTGTCCGTTCGGAAAGTGACACACCCGAGGACTGCATACTGGACTGCCAGGGAAGTAGCAGCGAGCCACACCGTGGTTTCATCTTCAACTCGGACGAAACTGCTCTCTCCCGCCTTCGTGGAGTGACAATTACTGGTGGTTATGCCGATGGGCCATACACGGAGGACAACCTGGGCGGGGCCGTGTATCTAGAAGGGGACGGCTACTATCATCCCATATCAGCCACAATCGAGAACTGCGTCTTCCGAGAGAACTCCGCACGGTCGGGCGGTGGTGTTTACTGCAGAGGCTATGTGTACACTGCATTTTCTGATTGTGTCTTTGAGGCCAATGAGACGCGCGTACGCGGAATTGGCGGTGGAATGTACTGTTGCGGTTATGGTGCCTTCCCCCACCTTGTTCGTTGCAGGTTCATTGCCAACCTGAACGAGGGCATGTACTTCCACACCGATGCCTCTCCGACTATTGAGGAGTGCGAGTTCTCTGGGCATTCCAGATACGGCTTGGGGGCTGGCTCCGGTGCCGCTGCGATTGCAGATTGCCGCTTCTTCGACAATGATGGTAACGGTCTCAGGGCGGACTTCTGCACCATAACGATTTCGGGATGTAGCTTCTGGAGCAATCACGCTGACAACGGCGGCGCCCTCAGGTTCACCTGGGAGTTCTCGGCCACGATTACTGATTGCCTCTTCTACAACAACACCGCGGATGAGTCAGGAGGCGCCGTCAGTCTTTTCCAATCCCGAAATGAGCCTGAAGGGGCTTTGTCTTCCAACAGGGGAAGAGCGACTCAGGCGATTCGGTGTTCCCGCTCGGAGACGGCCCGGAAGACACGATTCCTGGCCTGGTTGAGTCGTCCTGCCGCCTCATTGTCGGTGATTGCGTTGGCGATGTCATCCAGGGATTCGAAGGTCATGCCAGCCTTCAGGTAGGTCTGGGCGTCGGGTAGTGACTTGAGCTTCTCATAGGGCGTCATCATGTTCTTGTAGGGATAGCGTCTCCTTTCTCTGCCTTTTCTGTCGGTGAAGATCTCAGGGAAGAAGCAAGGGCGGTGGAAGTTCACATAGGGGTTGAGATACTTACAACAGAGGCGGTTGATGTCAGAGGCGTACTTCTGTGGGATGTGGCTTGACCGCCCGCGAGAAGCGACCCACCGGTACTCATGAGAACTGACCCACCTGTGGCCCCCTGACCCGTTTGCTTTCCTGTTCTTGCTTCGCTTCCCCAGGCTGTTCGGGGCCGACCTTCCTCGATAGAGGAGGGTTGGGGAATGAGACGAACGCGTCCCTGCCGGATCTGCGGCCAGTGGTTTCGTGTGCATCCACGGGTTGGCTCACGCCAGCGTGTCTGCAGCGCTGCGGCCTGCCAGCGCGAACGGCATCGCCGGGCGTGTTTGGCCTGGCGCCGGCGCAACCCGGACTACGACCGGGAGGCCCGGCTTCAGCGCAAGCTCCATCGTCCGTCCCTCTCCCAAAAAACCCCTCCGTCGGCCTGGATGGTCTCCCCGATGCGTCAACTGGACTGGTCGGTGGCGCGAGACGTAGTGGGGCTGGAAGTGGCTGTGGTTGTGGAAGAAAGCGCGAAAGTCCTCTGCCATTGGGCGCGAGACGCAGTGATCACGCAACGTGCTGCAGGTGAACGGATTACAGCGCGACACCTTCCCGGTCCGGCGCGAGACGAGATCGCCAAGCGGCCGCACCCTCCGTAGAGTGGAGCGTGCTGCAGGAGGCAGTCGCGAAGTCATTGACCGCCACGGTTGTGGCCGACCCCTCCCAAGGGGGCGAGCGAGGGAGCGC
>JAGMBO010000139.1 GCA_023129715.1 Candidatus Eiseniibacteriota bacterium
AAGATGGGGTCAATTGAGCGCTTACATATCATCGGAAGACGAGTTCAACTCACTGATCCGGGATCACGGTGCTTTCGTGGGTGTGGTGGATCCGGTCACTCCAATCTATCGCGGGCCAGTGGTTGTCCTAACAAACGACAAAACAGCCTCCGCTTGTGAGCCGCTCGCCGCGGGACTTCAGGAGATCAAGCGGGCGACCATCGTCGGCGAACGAACGGCCGCCTCGATGTTGTGGACCACGGGCTTCGATGTCGGCGACGGTTGGATGCTCTGGATTCCGACCGTCGACTACCTCACGGGGAAAGGCGTTCGCCTCGATCTGGTGGGAGTCGTGCCCGATATCAAGGCCAGCAGCGAAGCCGCGCCGCAGGCCGCTTTGAAGTGCTTGAACGTTCTCATCAAGGGGAATCGAGCCAGGCATGCCGGGTAGCCCCGGGATGTGCCATGTTCCGGCCACTGGCGAAGACCCTATGATATACAGAAAACACACTTCTTAGGCGAACCGCTGCGCGCAATCGGCTGAAGGAGACAATCCCCTGGCGAATAGAAGCGAGTCCAAGGATCCCGATCCGCTCAAGCCTGCAAGAGGTCGGGAAGGAACGCGAGAAACGAGCTGACGCGGACCCGAAGAGCAATACCCGATCAAGAGCCAGAAGAGCTGAAGACGAACGTGAGTATCAGGACTTCCACATCGCGTCGGTGAACCTACATGAATCACCTTCTCATATGAGCCCAACGCCATGAATGAGCGGCGGGCGCAGGCGGCGAAGCCGCCTCGGCGCGGGCGTGGCCCGTGCCGGGTGGGCCCGTCCGCTCCATTCGATGGTTAGACGTGTCGCGACTCGGCCTTCCACTTCATCGATAGACGTTTTCCGGTTGCTGCACAATCTCTCAGATACAGGTTGATGAGCGTCTGGTAGGGCACGCCGAGCTCATCAGCAAGTTCCTTGAAGTAGGCAATTGTTGTCTCATCCAACCGGATGGTGACCTGTCGCTTCAGCCGGGAGGCATACGGGTTTCTCCTCCCCTTCGAGAAATCGTATTCCTTCCTCATTGTGACCACCTTTGCGCGTATTGGCGCCGTTCTGGCTTTGTGGCGCGCCTGGCCATGATGATGCGAATGACATCATCCGCCTCTCGATAGCAGTGGCAGACGACAAGTGTTCGCAACGCCGCGCTAAGGCCAAGCAGGACAAAGCGATCCTCGTAGTCAGAGTGATCGGGATCATCGAGGAGGATGGCCCGCTCGTCCGAGAAGACCATCTCGGCCTCATCAAAGGCGATGCCGTGCTTGCGGACGTTGGCACGGCTTGTCCGTGGATCCCATCCGAATCGGAGATCACTCATAACGCCACTGTAGGTATATTGTAGGGCACTGTCAAGGGGTCATCAGACACGCCTAACGAGAAGGTGAGCGGCGAGGGCGCGAGGCGCGCAGCGCCGAGAAGGCGCGCGACTGGCCCAAGCCAGGCGAGTGCCTGGCGACCTCGTCGGCTCCAACGGGGAGTTAGAAGGCGCTGCTAGAATGCCTCTGATCTCCTCCACCAACTTAGCAGGGTGTGGTGGAGCTTCCTATATCACCATCGGGCCGGCACCCTCAAGCCCTTCACGCAATGCTGCCACAGGCCTATTCTTGCGCTGCCTTGAATTGCTCCATCGCCTCCAGAGCATGAGTAGCATATGCGACGGAAGGACCTCCCCCCATCGTGATCGCCACCCCAAGTGCCTCGACGATCTCCTGCTCTGTTGCGCCGGCCTCGAGGGAGCCACGTGTATGCCAAGCGATGCACGCATCACACCGGATGGCCACGGCAATCCCCAAACAAATGAGTTCCTTTGATTTGATGTCAAGAGCGCCAGGTCTGAATGCCGCCTGGCCAACTGCGAGGAAGTTCGTCATGACATCGGGAAGTTTCTCCCCCAGCTCCTCCATGTGAGCAGCCATCTTGGCTGCCATCTCAGGGTACGTATTGTCACCGGCTGATTGGCTAGCCCTTGCGGAAGTTCCCACGATCCCAAAATGAATCGCGGGTAGCAGTGACAATGCGGCCATTGCTGAGATGATCCTCACGAGCCGTTTCCGTCGAAGACCCATCATGGACACTCCTCCTTTCCCAGTCATCGAGACTACGGATCTTTCGGACGGTGCTATGGTCGCAGTGCCTCCTTGCGTGCCCGAATCTCGCGCTTTCTAACATACGGCGCAGCGGCGAGCGAAGCGAATCCGCTGCAGCCGATTGTTAGACCGTACCCTGCGACAAACAGCACCGGACGACCTACTATATCGTGAAGTTCACACCGACAATCTTCTCGCATTCCGGGCAGCAGTAGACTCGGTGGTCGGCAAACCACCCTCCTTTGATTACGATCAATCGCTCCACCCTGGCTTCACAGTGTGGGCATATTGGCTTGATGTCCTTCTTCTCCGTCTTCATCTCAACTCCATTCTCTCGGTTGTCGGTCTAACGATAGGCATCAGCGGCGGCGCGGAGCGCCGTCCGCTGAATGCCATGGTTATGTCCCACCTATGTACTGTGATGTCAGCTCCATCAGTTAGATCGGAAATACCGGCGCCTTGGGTCCTGTGGACCAGTGCCGATTTCGCGCACGAGTCCGCGAGCGACGAGTTTGCCGAGGCGTGTCCGAGTAGCACGCGGCGTAAGATCAATGGCCTTGGCAATCTTGCTTGTCAGATGCCCCTCGCCGTCTGCCAACGTATCCAGAATAGCCTGGTCGGTTGCATCCAAGTTCGGGCGACCGGTTCGCTTGGTGGAGATGGTGACTCGGAAGCGAGTGCCAATCTCCTCGAAGATGGGTGGAGGAAGTCCTGAATCCCGGCAAGCACCGATCATCCGTTGGATGCCACTGCCCCACTGCTCGACCAACCCAAGAGCGTTGAAGACTCTGCCAATGACCCGATTGCGCAACTTCGAGATACCGCGGTGGAGATCCTCAACCGTGAGGCCGAAAGGAAGCAAGCCAGGGTTCTCCACTTCGAGGCGATCGTCGAAGATGGCGATCCGAATCGGTGCCCCGTGCTGTGCATAGTCAGCATGGGTAACGGCGTTGATGATGGCCTCCCGTACTGCAAGCGGCGGCAGATTCCATCGTTCCCGCCGTCGGACAGAGGTGATCTTGGCCCCGTGGAGGGAGTGCTTCTGAACGAAGGCGATTGCCTCCTCGATGGCCTGGACCGGAAGGGACCGAATCTCGTTGCGATCGGCAATGTGACTTCGGTCCGTACCGCGGAATCGACCTGCTTGAATCCATGCATCGGGAAAGAAACGATCGCGTTCCTTTCCGAACAGCAGCAGCCCACCAACAGTCGGTACCTTACGTCCTTGATAGGGAGTTACGAGCCGGAGGGTCTCCAAGTCAGATCTACGGAGGTTACGGATTCCCGCAAACGACTCGGAAGCTGCTCGGAAGTCCACTGCTTCAGAGTTCAGTTCTGGCATCGGCTGTTCGTCAAATGCTTCGCCAACGGCGAAGCGGCGCATCTCGGCGATCAGTTCTCGATCGGCTCGTCGATTCGTAGAGCCGATCCGGACGAACGTTCCAGCTTCCGGACCCAGTCGCTTCAGGTAGTGGGGACGACTTGGGCTTGGGTATACTTGTACCGCCAGGACTTGAGTCCGTCGCCAGCGGAGAATCCCGATTTCGGGAACAACACGGGGGATGATGTTGTCACTGACCAGATTGGCCAGTCGTTCCTCAAGCTCGAGGGGCGCGTTGACACCGCGTACGCGACGAGAGCGGTCCTCCACGCCGACGAGCAGCGTGCCCCCAGCGGTGTTGGCAAAGGCAACAATAGTCCTCAGCACGCCCTCCGGAGAGGATAGGTCGCGTTTGAACTCCAGGGTCTTGCCCTCAGAGCCTTTGAGCAACTCAACGAGGTCCATATACTCGGAAATCTACTCAGAAGCAGGGGGCGATGCAAGGCTTCCGAGCAGGCTTTCTGGTTGCGGCCTTCTAACTCTTTATATTCCAATCCGTTAGAATCCTGTTGTGCGCGGTGCTTGGGGGCCCACCCCCGCTCTCCAGGGGTCCGGAGGTGCTGTCGGACATAACGCATGGATGAGCGGTGGGCCGCTGCGCCTCACGTGGTGCGCGACTGGCCCAAGCCAGGCGCGTGCCACTCGGGGACGTCAGTTCTCGGCCGCTCCATCTGGTGTTATGCACAGTACCAAGAGTCGTCTGGGTGTGGAGTCCGAGCGGGAGAGCGAGCTATTCTAAGACGCACACATGTTCGTGTCGCAGCCCGAGTCATTGCTCGTACCCCAACACCGAGAGATGGAGCAAATGCAGTGGTTCACGAACCATCAATACAAGTGCGCCCATACTGGCGAACGTGGTTCATGATAGATCCTGCTTCGTGCTCCTGTAGCGCATCGTCAAGATGATAGCAACGGCAAGAAACAGTGCAGTGGTTATGAACGTGAGCCAGGCATCACTGTCATGCCTCTGCAACTCCCTGATTCCGGCGAAGCCCGAAGCGGCAGCGCCCACCCAACAACAGACCATTGACACCAGCAACTCTTTGGCAGATCGCTTCTTGTCGGCCATGACACCTCCTGATGCCCCCTCGGACCTCCGGTTTCCTAACTGCGACACGAGTGGGAATGTGCTACGAAGTCTTGCGGTCTCCTGACTCTATCTCCGACTCTAAGGACAATTGACGAGGAAAGGAACCGTATATCGCGTCCAACACCACTCAGCAGATCAGGAGCGAACCCGCTCAAGTGATGCGTAAGCGCTCAATTGACCCCATCT
>JAGMBO010000014.1 GCA_023129715.1 Candidatus Eiseniibacteriota bacterium
ACGATCATTGCCTTCAGCACGGGCGGTCAGGCGATCGCTGGCAATGCTGATCTGTCCTGCTGCGACCTCTATGGCAACGCGGGCGGCGACTGGATCGGGGGCATCGCGGGTCAGTATGGCATCGATGGCAACATCTCCGAGGATCCGATCTTCTGCGGTCCGTGGAGCGACGACTTCACCCTGCAATCCGACTCCCCATGCGCACCTTTCTCGTCACCGAATCCTGAGTGCGATCTCATTGGCTCCGAGCCAGTAGGCTGTACCCCATCGCCTACTGAGGCCACCTCCTGGGGCGGGGTCAAGGCGCTCTTCCGGGAGGGTACCGACTGATCCTCTGCCGTCCACTGGAACCTGCAGACCGGGATCGTGCTATACTGATAGCGACTAAGTGATTGTGAACTCTCCCGCGGACGGGGGCTGCGCGATGACCTGCAAGCGGCTGACTGCTTTTCTATTTGTATCAGCCGCGCGGACTCGCGCCAGACGCACTTGGGGCCGGCGAACCACGGCCGCCCGCGCTTCTCAGCAGCGCACACACGTGATTGGTCGAGCCCCAGCCCGCCGACTTCACGGTCATGGCCAGACTAGACCGGCGCTGATAGCCGCGGATGCAGTTTTCGGAAAGGATAGGCCACTCAAGAGCCAAGTGAAGTCTTCCGGACGGGCAGTCTCGGCGCCTAGAGCGCCTCGAGTGCCAGGGCAACCGAGCCGCGTACATCGGGATCCGGATCCGAACGCATGCGATCCAGACGGCTGCCGATCTCCTCGCCGCGGGCGTCCAGTTCGGCGCGCATCTCGTACCAGACCGGGCCGATGTCCTCACCGTAGTGTGGCGAGTCAGAGTCGAAGAAGCCACGGGTTGCCTCGACAGCATGTCGGCGTGCCCACCAATCTGTGTGGGTGTAGTAGCTGAGCAGGCTGTCCGCCGTGCCGAAGTGCGCGGCAGCGAAGCGTTCGGGTATATTCCATCGATAGATTCGCGATGCTGGCGGGCCGATGCCGTCGCCCCACTCTTCGATGAGTCGAATCGGGCCGAAGGCCGGCACCTCAAGGTAGTAATATGTCCGCCAGGTACATCCAGAAGGGCAATCGCCGCCACCCTCTGAGAAGACCAAGTGCCATACATTGGACTTGTTGAACAAGTAGATGCGGTCGCCGTCGCCGATTGTGTAGTTCGGTTCTGCGTATATGATCGGGAAGGAACGGTCATAGAGTTCGGCTACATAGGGGATATTTAGCGAATGGGCGAAGGTAAGTAGGAACCAGTCAGAGAAGAGTTCTTCGATACCCACGAGCCGGAACATTGCTGAGAGAGAATCGAGATAGGCGTCGCCGACGGTGAGATGCCCCCATCGCCACCTGAGGGCAAGGTCGGACCGCGCCATGGCGATCAGTTCCTTCGGGACGAAATCTGGGAACGCACCGATCTCGGCGAACTGCGGCCGCAGCGGACGGGCCCGCTCCAGTACATCCTCGATCGTCGCCACCAGCCTGATGTCGATCCAGGGCGAATCTCCCATTCGCGCTGCGAGTACGATCGCGTCACGCGAGAAGCTGTCGATGTAGCTGTAGTCGGTTGCTGGCTCAAGAGGGTGCTTGCTCTCCCGTGAGCACGACATCTCGACGATCGCCCCGAGGACCAGCACGCTGACCCCGAAGATCCAGTGAAGCACGTGATGTCGCTTCACGGCACCTCCTCACGGACGAATCCGCACGCGGACGCGGAACCTCTGACCAGTCGCGGTTGTCAACGCCCGCGGGCATTCTTCCTCGACACACGACCTATCGCCGCGGCAGGCACTTTTTCCACCAAAACAGGATACAGGCATTCCGACCGGCCGGCTAGCAGGATCAGTCACTCCTGGGGTGTGAGCCCCGGAGACCCGAAAGCCCAGTGCCCCCTGCAAGATCACTATTGCCAGACCCACGTGATTGTGCCGTATCGCACGCTCTACTCATGCTGTCCGCGGAACATCGCCTTCATCGCACCCCACGAAATCTCGAGCGCAGGACTTGGCGGGCAAGCCACAGGCTTGGCCCCAATCAAGCCGCAGTCAGGGTTGTAGGCTGGCGCACAGGGGGAATCCTCGTGAAGCGTGAAGTCTTCGCTCATGGGATCACAGAAGAGCGGATCCGATGAGATGTTCCCGTCTTGGTCGAGCTGGCCGGCGATCGGCCCCGCCCAGTCGCCTTCCGCATTCCCATAGAGGTCGCAACAGGTCAGAGCGGGGGTTGCCCCCCAGCAATAAACTGCCCGGGTGGTGGAGAAGGCAACGATGACACCCGCCATATCCACGGATGCATTTGAGCTGACAATCGCGCCAGCCGCCCCGCTCGCCTCATTCCCATGCAACGTGCATGCGACGATGGCCAGCGATGCGGCATCATCGCAGAAGATGCCTCCACCTCTGTGCGCTGCATTCGCGATGAAGATCGAGTGGTCCATCGATGTCGTGCCTGGGGATAGGACGCACAGACCTCCTCCGTCCTCAGTGGCCGTGTTCCGCACAAAGGAACACCCGCTGACCTGACCGGAGGCAAGGGTGACGCCGCCGCCGCAGCGGGCTGTGTTGCTCTCAAAGCGGCACTCGGTCAGGCTGCACTTCAGGCCCCAGACTGCCCCTCCATGCTCCGACGCTGAATTCTCTCGGAACGTACAGCCGACGATTTCGATCGATTCGCTCTCGCCATTGGCGTACACCGCCCCGCCCAGATGGTGCTCGCTGCCATAGCTGGGGGTCCGATTGCCTTCAAAGGTGCAGCTCTCCAAGCGAGCCGATCCAGAACAGGACACAGCTCCACCTCCGTCTTGCGCCCAGTTGTCCGAGAACGTGCAGGAGGAACATTGCAGGTCGCGGCACCTGCTACACAAAGCTCCTCCCGACAAGATCCACGCTTGGTTTCCGATGAATTCACACTCGGTCAGCACGGGTGCACAGTCGCCCAAGAACATCGCGCCCCCCCCGGCATCACCCGCATCGTTTTCTCGGAAAATACACGCCTCCAGGGTCGGGGTTGACGATCCGCGCGCAGACAAACCTGCACCATCTGTAACGCACACATTGTACGAAAACTCGCAGCTTACGATCCGCGGGCTCCCGCCGTCAATGCGCACAGCTCCTCCATCCAGCCGGGCATTGTTCTCTAGGAACACGCAGCCTTCTAGCGTAGGCGACGTGTCTTTGCAGTAAACCGCACCCCCACGGGCCTGAACGCCACCGCGGATCGTCACACCCCTCAGCACGGAGGCGCTGTCTTCTCCCGATGCGAATCGGAATCCGCGCTTGAACACTCCAAGCGTGCCCTGGCATTCGATGACGCAGTTCTCCGCGTCTCCCGCCTCCGAACAGACCGTGATCGCCTTGCCGAGGAAGTCGATGTTACGGTTCCCTTCGCCCGTGAATGTCCCGTCCGCAAGCTCGACAACATCGCCTGCTGACGCGGAGTCGATCGCTGCCTGAATCGTCGGCGCATCTCCACTGCTGTCAGGAAGGACGTACCAGGTTCGGGCGGCCGCAAGTGATGGAACGAGGCAGGCAAGGGTGAGGGTAAAAGACAAGCGCCACATGCATCCCCCTCTAGCTCAGGTCGTCGGCGTCACGGTCCAGGGCCTTGCGGCGGTGCAAGTGTATCGCATTGTGGACGGGGCATCTAGGGCAAATCTGGCGAGTAGACTGAGGCACGAGGGCCGGGCAGGCCCTGTGCCGGACTGCCGCCGTCCCCGCTCACCCCTCACCGCCTGTCGGCAGCATGGTACGGTGCTATACTGATGGAGGTTGAGCGATCGCTCGTCGTGAGGACCGCGCCATGAGCCGACATGCACTCCTGTTCCTGCTGCTGGCCGCTTCTGCCTGCGCTGCAGACGCCGAGACGTACCTCGTCCAGCCAGACGGATCCGGAGACTTCGCCACCATCGAGGAGGCTATCAGCGCCGCAGCTGATGGTGACGTCATTGAGCTCGCCGATGGTACGTTCAGCGGCCCCGGCAACCGCGACATCGACCTTCTGGGAAAGGCTATCACAATCAGGTCGCAGACGGGAAACGCAGAGGCTTGCCGCATCGACTGCCAGGGCTCCGAAACCGCACACCATCGAGCGTTCCATTTCCACTCGGGGGAGGGCCCCGAGTCCAGATTGGAACGCGTAACGATCACAAATGGTTACATCGGCGATGGTGCTGCCATATACGTAGAGTCTCTCGCGGCACCAACCCTCACCGGATGCATCTTCCGTACCAACACAGCCCTATCCGGGGGCGGTGCCCTCTACTGCTTCGGAGATGTCTCAGTCACCAACTGTCACTTCTATGACAACCTTGCAGCCTCGCGCGGTGGTGCTGTGTTCTGTTTTCACAATCAGAGCATCTTTCAAGACTGCCTCTTCTCCCGCAATTGTGCTATCAACTGGGGTGGTGCTGTCTCGTGCGTGGCGTCACTCCCCCATCTTGTCGACTGCACGTTTCTGGAGAATACTGCTTATGGAAGCGGTGCGTTTTCCTCCGACCAATGGTCCCATCCGATCCTTCTCCGCTGCACTTTCTTGAGCAACACGGCCACCCACAGTGCGGGCGGCGCGGCCTCAGTTGAGTTTGCCAGCTTTACAGACTGTCTTTTCGTTGGCAATGCGTCTCCACTCCAGGGAGGGGCAGTCTGGTTCTCCTATCCCACCTCCTTCACGCAGTGCACGTTCGCCAGAAACGTCGCTCCCGAAGGAGCGGCCATTCAAGTATTCTATGGAGGCGAGGGCACTCTTAATGCCTGCACGCTACTTGGCAATGAGGCCCCGAGTACAAGTGCTGCTGTTCATTGCAAGTCGAGTGGTTCGGTCATTGCTGACAATACAATCGTTGCATCCACCACGGGCGGCAAGGGAATCCGCTGCGAGGGCAGCGCACCAGCCGACCTGACTTGCTGCGATGTCTTCGGCAACGAGGGTGGTGATTGGATCGGCTGCCTTGAAGGACAGCTCGGAGTGGACGGGAACATCTCCGAAGATCCACTGTTCTGTTGGCCTGATCCGACGGAGGCCATGGACTGGAGCTTGCACTCGAACTCTCCGTGTGCACCACCGCAATCAGAGTGCGGATTGATGGGTGCTTGGGGCGTGGGATGTGGACCGACGCCTGCCCATAGTCCCACATGGGGCGGGCTGAAGGCTCTCTTCCGGGAAGATACCGACTGATCCCCCACCATCTACTGAAGCCTGCAACCCATGGTCCTGCTATACTGATGCTGATCCGTTGACTTGACTGTGGATTCTCTGGTAGATGAGGGCTGTGCCATGGCCCGCAAGCTGCTGGTTGTCCTTCTGTTGCTCTCCGGGTGGTGGGTTTCCCATGCAGAGACCTACCTCGTCACCCCCGACGGCACCGGCGACTTCCCGACCATCCAGGCTGCCATCAATTCAGCCTCCGACGGTGATATCATCCTGCTGGCTGATGGCGTCTTCCTTGGCGCTGGCAATCGCGACATCACCTTCTTGGGCAGGACCGTTACGGTCCAGTCGAAGGCCGATGATCCCTCTGTCTGCATTCTGGACTGCCAGGGATCCGAAGGAGATCCACACCGGGGCTTTGCTTTCGTCTCAGACGAGACCCGCGAGTCTGTCCTCCGTGGTATCACCATCATGAATGGCCGGATGGATGGCTGGGGCTTCGTGGAGGGCTCGGGTGGGGCGATCCTCTGTGAGGACGCTTCGCCTACGATCGAGGATTGTGTCTTCTTGCATAACACTGCCCGCAGCGGTGGCGCTGTCCCGTGGTCCGCGAAAAGGCCGTAACTCCCTGCGGGCAGGTAACGCCTCCCGCCGTGATATGGTTGTGCTCATCATGCGCACACTCATATTGGCCTTGCTCGCTTTCTTCCGGGCTGCGCTGATGCCCCGGACCACGCTGGCTTTGGAGAACGCCGCCCTGCGGCAGCAACTCACTATCTACCTGCGGACTCAGAGGCGTGCCCGACTCCGGGCAAGCGACCGGGCGTTCTGGGTCGCCCTCCACAGGCTCTGGCCTGACTGGACTCGTCCGCTCGTCATCGTCAAGCCCGAAACCGTGATCGGGTGGCACCGCAAGGGCTTCAGGCTCTTCTGGCGCCGCAGGTCTCGCCCGGCCAAGATTGGCAGACCCCGAATCCCCCGGAGACACATCAGCTTCATCAAACGCATCTCGGGGGATCATCCCGAATGGGGTGAAGACCGGATCGCTGAGGAGCTCGCTGCCAAGTTCGGTATCGAGCATTCCCCCAGCACGATCCGCCGTTACATGGTCCCACGCCAGGGGCCGTCTCGGGGAGACCAGACTTGGCGCACCTTCGTCCGCAATCATGCCAAGGAGATCTGGGCTTGCGACTTCCTCACTCAGTACACTGCCCTCTTCGCGGTCGTCTACATCTTCGTCGTCATGGAGATCGGCTCCCGGCGGATCGTACTCGCCAGCGTCACGACCAACCCCACGCTCTCTTGGGTCAAGCAGCAGTTCCGCCAAGCGACGGCTTGGGATGTGACTCCCCGCTTCCTGGTCCACGACAACGACGGCATCTTCGGCCAGTGTGGGAAGGCGGTGTCGGTCGCGCGGGGGGATCGGAGACGCAGCTACCGCTGCCATCTGGATCGTTGGCTGGATGAGGTCATCGGCATCGAAGGGATTCCCATCCCGTATGGCGCACCGAACGCATCGCCGCATGTGGAACGCCTCGTCAGGACGCTGCGCGAGGAGGCACTGGATCACTTCATCTTCCTGACCACCGACCACATTCGTCGTGCCGTCGCCGAGTATGTTCGCTACTACAACGGCGCGCGTCCCTCGCAAGCGATCCATGGGATTCCAGATCCGTACCCGGAACTGAAGCTGCCTCCGCCGAGAGCCGGGAAGCTCCTGGCTCTCCCAATCCTCGGCGGCGTTCAGCACGACTATCGACTCGTGGCCTGAGTCAATGCTCGCCCTCCAGCCCGACATCCTGGTCCGGAAGGGCGTCGCTACACCCGTTTGCCGGTTCTGCCCACCTCCCGCATCGCATCACAGGCGAGAATCCGCATCGGGCCAGCTCCACCCGCGGCCTGAGCAGCACACCAAACAGCCCGCGGATCCCCGAATCCGCTCAAGAGACTACGCGACGGAGTTTTCGCGGAGCACGGGGGCACCTTCGGGAAGATCGGCCAATCATGTCCCTCGATGGGCATCCCCGCCGAGATCGAGGCTGTGGTCTGGAGCGACGTCGAGGAGTTCCTTCGTGACCCCGGCGAGGTGCTCAGGACACTCTCCGAGCAATGCGAGGACATGGATAGCCGCCGGTCGGAGGCGAACCAGGAGGTCGAGCTGATCGAGGGCCAACTGGCGGACAAGGACCAGGAGCGGACTCGCATCCTGACGCTCTACAGAAAGGGCACGATCGAGGAGGCATTGCTCGAACAGCAGATGGCTGCCATCGAGACGGAGCGGACGGACCTCTCCGAGGCCCTGGAAGGCGCCCGACAGCGCCTGGACGGCCTCACAGCGGCCACAACGGACCTCGACGCGACCGAGACCCTACTGGCTGAGTTGAACGGCCGCCTGGACGCCCCTCTGACGTTCAAGTTGAAGAGAGAGCTTGTAGAGGCACTCGTGGAGGGTATAGTTATCGAGACCATCGAGAGCGACGGACGGAAAGAATCAGTTGTACAGGTCACGTACCGCTTCGATGCCCCACAAGATCCGATTGTAACTCGCACGGACACCCGTGCAGGTCACAATCGCACGGCCAGGATCAGGCGGGCGTACCTGTGCCGACGGAGGCCGCCAGGGCCAGCGCCCAGACGCCTCGTAGCGAGGCCAGTCCGTAACCCATTCTCGCCGTGGGAGGTGTGCCGCTCAAGCGTGCGCGGAGTCGTGGCAGGGGGCACCGGGTGGCCAGCGGTGGTCCGCCCTGCGCGCCAGGAACAACCGCAACACGAGCCCGTCGAAGTCTGATTCTCAGCCTGGATGGTGTCCGCTAGATGCACCAGCGGCCGATCATGCTGCGCGGTACCCCACGCATGCGAGCCTTGGGATCTCCGACTCGTGTCCCGAACTGAAGCTGACCCCGCCGTGAGGCGGCAAGTTCACGGCTCTGCCTCTTCTCGGCTGGGTTCAGGACGACCCCTGGCAGGTAGCACAGACCCGGGGGCTCTATGGCTGCTGACCACCTAGGCGCCGACGAATCTGCGATACTAGCAACAGCCCAAACAGGCTGGAGAGTAGTGCGACTGCAGAGTCATAGGGATCGTGACTGAGGTTCAGCTCAAGCAGGCCGACCACCGCCGCGAGCCCCGCACAGATGAGGAGCAGGGTCTGACTCACCATGAGCACTATGTGGATACACCTGGGCACTCCGGAACACAGGACTCGCTGCGTGAGCAAGGCGTAGGCCCACAGGCCAAGCAGTCCCGCAGTAAGAGGCACAGTGAATGTCAAGACAGTGTCCACCATGGGATCTGATCATCTCCGCTACCCGATCTATCGGCAGCGGTTGGACCCCAGCCACAGTGGGGAATGGAGCAGCCGGAGGGGGAACCTCGATGGTTGAGCTCAGCCCTTTGCTCTGAGTGGGCTTGTCGAGAGGCGGCGTCCATCTGTGGCTAGGATGCGCCACCAGGACGTGCGCCCTCAACGGTCACGCGAACTCCGAGTCTATTCGATTGGCACGGGTCCAGGGCAGCCTTCTCCAGCAGTCTCACCGAGTCGACGATTCCACCTGCCTTACGCAGCCTGGGGGGCGAAGACCATCAATGTCCCCTCTAGTGTCCGCCGGGATAGAGGTACCTCCAGTTGAGGCGCGTTCCCGGGCAAGCTCAGCAACTCGCGGCTGTCCCCGGGGCGAGTCGTGGGCCATCGATTCAAGCCTACCCGTGAACGGCGCCCCGAGTCCATTTGGCGAGTCTATCGGCACTCCCGTTCCTGTGCTGGGAAACACCTTGACACCTCTCAGTCATCCCTGACAGAATGCCCGCCTAGTGGGAGTAGGTCTGCGCGTTCCAGTTGATCGGACGGGGTCACGCGGCTCACCGGGTCGAGTTGGTCGATTCCTCATGGTCTCACATGACGTCTGCTCACGAGTCGGCAGGGTCCCGCACTCTCATCAAGACAGCGCGCGCCGCATCCCGGGAGGCCCGAGGTGGCTGCGCTTCTACGACCGTCTGCCTTCTTCTGCTATCGGTTGGCCCTTCGCGGCCAGAGCGATCTCGCCGGACGAGGAGGATCCAGATGCAGCAACTGTATGATTTGTTTGGAGTTGACGCCGGCGGTCACCTGGCCTTCGTCGCCAAACTCGCCCTCGTGCTCAGCGTGATTGTCTTCGGGGCGAAGCTGATCTACAATTGGAAAGCGATTCTGAGTGGGAGCAAGGGCATTGGGAGGCTCATCATCGAGACCTTCAGCCACATAGTGCTTATCTTCTCCTGCGCGTGTCTCACCCTGGCCTTCGTCAGGATACTCATCAGACTGACAGACCGCCTCCTCAAGGATGCACTGGACCTCATCGACCGCATCCTTCCCTCAGAGACGGCCTCCGAGAGTGGAGGATGAGATGCGCTCACTAGCCGCAGGCCTTGTCAAGTCCGCTCGTCAGACCGATCCCCGCCGCCCCCTACCCCTCTCATACCTGGCGAGAAGCTTGGTCCTCGCGCAGTGGACCATTCTGTTGACTCTCTTAGCCCTACTCCTCCGTAGGATCCTCCAGGGCACTGGATTGACCCACACCTCTGCAGACCTGGGCGCGATCTTCATCTGTAGTCTCTTCTTCATCGTCGGCTATGTCCTCCCATGTGAGACTGACAGAAGAGCATTGAATCGCCTGGCCAAGCACATGCTTCCCGTAATGTACGACACACGTCTGAAGTGCTGGGGTCTCGTGGGCGTCAGCGCCGTCGGCCTCGCCCTATTCTCCATCGGCGCCCTCCATGTCCTCCCCCAAGTGGATCTCTCAGCGTCGTTCATAGCTAGAGGGTTTGCCTCTCTAGTAGTCCTCGCTGTACTCGCCCTTCAGGTGCGACCATTCCTCACACCTGACGCAATTGTCCGAATCGGAAGGAGTCTGATCACCCTCCCTGTGCTTTTCGTTCTCTGCAACCTCGGTCTGGCGGCCCTTCTCGGCAGAATCCTCACCGGGTTGCCTGTCCTCCTGTTTGTTGCCCTATGGATCGCCTTCACGGCGCTCTCCTTCCTCTTCGTGGATCGCAGGCTCCGCACGAGACTCCTTCAGATGAAGAGCATCGAGTCCAATGTAGACGACGCTCTCTGGGATCTGCCTGTCGGGAGGCCTTCCCTACATCCTCCTGATGCTCTGTCTCGGGATGAGCTAAGGACCTCCTTGCTGGCCTACATGAACTACCTGATCAAGGCCGGGCACCTCAAGGAGGCCGAAAGACACCTAGTGAAACACTCTGCCGTCTTCACGCAAAGGGATCGCACGAAGGCACTCTGCAGGCTCAACTATCGCAGGCGCGAGTACGACACCGTATTGCGCCTAATCGGAGAGTACGACTCGGACACATGCGGCCGATCTGATGTTCTCACGAGCTTGCAGGCCCTTGCCTTCTTGAGGAGGGGCGAACCGCCACGTGCTCGCGATACGCTGCTCCAAGCGCTCTCTTCCACCTCCCCCGAGAACCCGTATTTCCACGTGAATCTCGGAATCGTCTACTGGCACCTCGATGCTCTCGACGACGCCATAGCCGCTGAAGCCCACGCCAATGCTCTCTACTGCCAGCAGCCCAAGACCTCTCCCACTGCACCTGATATTTGTCCTCTCGCTCTTAACAACTGGAGCTACTATAGCTGCATGAGGCTTCTTGCTGAGTATTCCCACACGGGTACAATTCCCTCGGCCGCCATTCGTCCCATCTGGCGGAATGCTGTGAAGGCTTTCCGCGCCTTTCAAGACTACGCCTACGCGCAGGTCTTGGATACGATGGGCTTCGTTCTGCTTCTCGAACGACGCTATGCTGCTGCTGCGGGACTTTTTGCCGAATCCATGCGCCTATCGCCAACTCCCGCTGCGAGAAACCATCTCGGCCTTCTCTATATGATCGGTTCGCCCAACTACTTCCGCGCTACTCGCTTGTTCTCCGAGACGAAGAGGGATCTGACCCTGAATAGAATTGATCCGGAGTACCGTGTGGCCGAGCGGAATCTTGATCTTATCGTCGCCGCGGGTGAGGCGAAGTACAACGAGGAGTTGATATACTTCTCCACACACTTGTCACCTGCCCCGCCTGACAGCGCGCGCTCAATGCCACCTCGTGAATTCGTAGAGGAGACGCTCAGCATACCGGAGTTGTACATGCCTCTTTTGAAATATGTGGGGGCTTCGTTCGAGCAGCTGAACCTCGCACTTGTTGGGAACCCGGAGAGGGTTAGAGTGCGTGTTCGCAAGGCGGTGGATGGGAGGATGGGCGAGTATGAGCGCCTGTTTGCTGATGTTTGAACCCTCCCAGCAACATTCAGACAGGTAGAGAGCGCGAAACTGAGAGAGACATCTCGCGGTGACGTGGTGCCGTGAGGAGGATACTGGATGAGCCACTGCAGGCAGGGACTCAGAGCATTACCTGGCGAGGCATGGACGACGCGGGGCATCCGGTGCCCAGCGGGGTCTATTTCATCAGATTCCAGGCCGATGGCTGCAATGTAACGAAGCAGATACTGCTCTTGCGATAGCGCGGGGGGGTCAACAAGTCCGAACGACCGGCAAGCCTCTTGACAATCTCGGGTTGAGGCGCTGCGTGGTGGACGTTCTCGATTGCATCCCGAGAGCAACTGCAGCCAGTTGGCCAAGGGGCCTCGTCTGTCCGGTAGCGTGCAGTTCACAATCGCACCGCCAGGATCAGGCGGTCGTATCTGTGCCAGCGGAGGCCGCCAGGACCAGCACCGAGACTCAAGGGAGCAGGGCGAGCCTGTAATCCATTCCTGCCGTGCACGTTGCATCTGGCGGCAGCGAGCGGTGGTACCGCTGGAGCCCCGGCTGGGGCACAAGTCGTCCGTTAGCACCGGCCCCAGTCCACTGGGGCTAGGGATGAGCGCCAGAGCGGGCCGTAAGGGCGCGATTCTCGGTCAGAATGGGTGGGGGCCGCCAGGTCAGCGGCAGACCCTCCTCCCAGGGCCTCCAGGGAGGTCCCAGCGTGCCCTCTTGTCGCGATCTCCGGCCACGATGACTAGCTACGCTCTGTCCCCGGTGCCTGCTCCGGAGGAGCCAATGCTCAAGCCGCAGGCACCATGAAGGAGCCGCCACCCGAGCCGCTCTCCCCTCTGCTCCTCCGGCCTCGGTTCGGCTAACTCGCACCGGAGTCGGCGAACCGCCCCTCCGGATTGTCCATGACTCCGCATATCCAGGACCGGCCGTCATTATGCCGACAGGCTGTGCTCTCACCTGCGCGGACCACTCACAATGTCCTGGTTCGCAGACCCTTCCACCTAGCAGGGTATCAAACTGCTATCAGAGCCCCCGGCGGTCTCCGGCTCCTCCGATCCTGTGTGGCGCAAAGGTGGGCAACCGAGGTATCTTAAAGCAGTTGTCGCGCCCACGAGAGTCGCGACCCGGGCCGCGCTGTCATCGCCGAAGGACTTGACCTCGCTGGCGGCCGCCGCAGAGACCGTGGTATCAAGGAAGTCAAGAGAATCAATAGTTAGGCGGCGATTATCGCAGTCGATCTGATCCAAGGAGGAACAATGATGCACTCGTGGCGACAGCGCATTCTCATGTTGGGGGCAGCACTGATGCTGGTTTCGGCCGCCATCGTGGCATTCGGCGTGATTCCACTTGTCCGCGCGGACACGTTTCCCGGCGTCGCGGAAGGCCAGGCAGTTCCTGCCTTCTGGGGAAACGTGCTGCTTCTCCTCTTGGTGGCGGCGGCAGCCGTTACCTCCTCGCGCCTCGGGTCGAATCGTGCCACTCTGCGTCGTGCGCTCGCGGGCGTACCTGGGCTTCTGGCCCTGGTCCTCGGGTTGCTACTCATCGATGCCGCCACCGCCTTCTCGGGGCACGGCCCCAGCATGCACGGAGCGGTTGTAGCACTCTGGGTGTGTGTTTGCCTCGATGTCGCTGCGGGCATAGGGATGGTCGGTTCGGCGTTCGCGCGGCAGGGTTGATCACGTGACCGCTCGCTGCTGAGCGATCCGCAGAGAGCCGATGACGCCTAACTCTCGATGCAGCGGGCGGTCCTGCGCGTCACGCTCCTTGCAGGGCAAGGGATCGCGCCGCTTGTCCCGCCGCTGATCGGTGCGTTAGCCCATTTGGGCGAGTCCGTGGGCAATGTGAAGGCCAACTATGTCACTCATCATAACCGCAATCGCTGATGATGCCGTCGTTCAGGTGTGGGATCGTAGGCTCACCCACCCTAATGGTGATATGTTCACGGATCATGCCTGCAAGGCTATCTGCATCAGCTGCGCTGATGCCCGGGTAGCCGCGGCATTCACAGGACTCGCCTACGTCGGCCCAACACCTATTGATCACTGGCTTGTCGACTCCCTCACGACAGATCGGGCTGCAGAGAAACCGTTTCGGCAGCTGGTTCACAGTCTGTCGGGGCATGCAACAGGGTTGACCGTGATGCTGGCCGGGTTTGGCTCTTCAGGGCCTGTAGCGGCCATGGTCTCGGGTCAGGAAGATGGCGCAGGAATGTCGCTGCCTACGGCTTCTGATCGATGCCAGCCTCGATTCTGGATGTGGGACAGCAGGCCGATGCGAAAACTAGATCTGATCGTCAGTGGTGCTGAGGCAGCAGTGGGCAGGGATCTCGTTCGCGGGATCGAGCGGGTTCCCTCCAGATTCCTTCGTCGCGCGCCGAACGAACGGGTGGCTTTCTTGGTCGGACTTCTTCGCCGCGCCGCCCAAAAGCCTCGCCACGGTATGCCTATAAGTGAGGAGTGCATGGGTGTGGTCGTCACACGCGAATCGGGGTTCCGAGCCACCTATCATGGCGTACGCGAACCGACAGTGTCGTACATGCCCCACTTGATCTGTCGCGGGACAGCTCCACTTGATATCTTGATCTCGACAGATAGCGGCCAGCAACCCCGGTGGCCGCCTCCTACAAAGGGCACGGAGAGACGCAGCCGCCATGTCGAGTAAATGGGCTAACCAGGGCATGCACCAGCCGGGCGGCCCCGTCACGCCGAACATCGAAATGAGCGGGCGAGCGCACCCGGCACGGCCCTGGCCCGCGCCGTGGCGGCTGTCGCCGCCTGCGCCCGCCGATCATCTTGAGCGTTAGACATCTCTCGTAGTCGCCGTGCCACGGGAGGTCCATAGGTATCGAGATGTAGACGAACAGACTGTGGCCCTGCAGACAGCATCGGAGAATTTGTCCATGCAGAATCCAAGTGGAATTGACAATCTAGTCCGCCGGATGGATGCCCTTGAAAGGGCAAACCGTCGGCTGGGCATCTGCATCGCTCTTTTGCTAGCAATTGTCAGTGCCGTCCTTGTCATGGGAGCTGGTTCGGGTCGCGATACGGTCGTCGAAGGGCGTCAACTCATGCTCTATGACTCCGCTGGCAACGTCCGTGTTTCTATTGGTACCGGCCCGGACGGAGCCCAGATCGCACTGAGCGATTCTGTCGGGCGACAGCGAATCCTGCTGGCAAGCGAGCACGATCTTCTCCGCGGCAAGGCGAAGCCTAGGCAAACGGCTCCAACGATCATTCTGACAGATCCGACCATGAGCCCGGAGATCAACGAGGTCGCCTTGCAGGCCCACTTCCTCATGGGCTCAGGTCTTTGGGTGTGGAGCGGCAGAGGGGATCCAGTCGTAGAGCTTGGGATCTGGAACAGCGCCGACTGGGACCGGGCACCGCAGCTATTGCTGCATGATGTTAGAGGTTCTACGGGCAGCCTGATTGCCTCGGTATACAGCGAGGCAGCGGCTCTCCGGGCCCCCGGTCCAAGCATCTGCTTTCGGAATATGCGCGGAGACTGCACCTTCCAGGCGCCATAGAGATGGGGGCGCATGTTCCACAGATTCGAGGAAAGATGTCTAACCATCGAATTGAACGGACGGTCGCACCCGGCACGGCCCTGGCCGATGTGACGTATTGGTGGCTGGCGGGCTTCGGCGCGGGCCAGGCCCGTGCCGTGGCGGCTGGCGCCGCCTGCGCCCGCCGATCATTCTGAGCGTTAGGCATGAGGGAGGCTGAAGTGAACGGCGCGGCCATACTTCTCTTGATCGCGCTCTCAGCATTCCTGGTTCAGCCCGGATTCGCCGAGCCCTTCGATGAGTGCGGGATCCTCTGGGAAACAGGTGCCTGTATCACTTTCGAGCGAGCGCCTCACTGCACAGAGCTGATCCCCACGGACCTCGCCATCCTCCCCGATTCTCTGCGCTATTACAGGCCAGTCAGGATCCGCGGAGATTTGGTCACCTGTTACCAGAACTGCGGTGGATGGTTCTATGACCAATGCCTTGTCGACACACAAGTGAGCGATTGTGAGCCGATAGATCTGGGTTGCGGCGTGCTATTAGGCGAGGAAGAGGAAGGCGGGTGCTGCGATGTCGTCTGGGTGTCTCTCAATAATGATGATGTGTTCTGGGTAGGATTCCACGGCCATTCCCACGGAGACTCCGTCGGTGTCATCGGTGTTCCCGTTCCCTGTGTCGTTGACGTCTGTATGTGTGCGGGGTCCCTATGGGGATACAGATACTATGCTTGCGGGGATACCCCACCCGCCACAGACTCTGGGACGTGGGGATCTTTGAAAGAGCTATTTCGGTGACAATGCCTAACCACCGAATTGAGCGGACGGCCGCAGCCGGCACGGGCCTGGCTTGTGAGCGGCCTTGCTTGTGGGCAGGCTCCCGCGCGGGCCAGGCCCGCGCCGTGGCGGCTGCGCCGCCTGCGCCCGCCGATCATTCTGACCGTTAGATGCCAGAGTGAAATATGAAGGAGGTGACTCATGACCTCACGACAGGGCGAGAAAGTTCAATGTAAGCGCTGTGGCACGCTGATCAATGTCTTGCTTGCACGTGAGAACCGAGGGCTGTGCTTGTCTTGTCACAAATATCTCAGCGCAACAAAGGGGCTCAGGTGGCGCACTCGCCGTTGGCCAGCTGTCAGAATTCTCAGCTGGCCCTTTCTCTTTATCGGAGGGATTGGGATCGGCACGACACTAGCGCCGATGCTTCTTACGAGTGATAATGACCAGGCGCTCCTCCGCATCGGTTGTGATTCCTACAGCGAGTGGTTCCTCAGGCTAGTGCTCGCTGCCGGGGTATTCGGCGTGGGTCTTCTCTTACGGTGGCTTTCAGGTAGGTCGCTATAGCGTGATGAGGCTGTCAGGCCAATTGAGAGACGATGGTCTGCCCCCCGGAATCTGTCCAGTTCTGGGGAGGCAGACCAGGACTCAGGTCACCAGCGTCAGGGGTGGGACGGAAGCGCCTGGGCCAGAGCACCCTCCATCCTTGGCCGTTGCTCCTCCCCGGTCAGCACAGCCAGGACCTGCCCGTCCTGGCGATCGATCAACTTGACCATGCCGGATTCGAAGGGGTCGTCGTAGACCGAACTAATCCCTAGGTTCTCGGTCAGGTAACGCGCCTGCCGTCGGCCGGTATCATCGGTAATATCAAGCGTGACGAACAGGATCGGTTGGTTGCCGTACTTCGTGGTCATGTCATCAAAGATTGGCGCCACTTCCGGAGTCCGGGCGCACCAGTCTGCGTGGATCTTGACGGCCACGAGTCGGGGGGTGACTAAGTCCGCGGACAGCGGATCGGCAACCAGCTCGCCGTGCCCCACCGACATCGACTGCTGAACAGTGCCGTTGGACGTCACATGCCCCGACCGCAAGTAGAGAACGGTTGCCACCATGAGAAGAGCGATGCTTGCGGCTAACCCCATCATTGCAGCTGGACGTAGGAACTTATAGGAGGGACGCATGGGTGAACTCCCCTTGAGTGTGGGTTGCTGCGCCAGCCCAACCAGCCGACGCACCTTTGCGTCGGGCAGGGATCGCTTCTTGTAGAACTGGGTCACGTGATCGCGCAGGCTTTTCTTCCTCATCATCTCTCTCCTGCGTTGAATCTCAGTTGCCTGCGGAGTTTCTCCTTGGCCCGGAACACCATGCTGAGGATCGTTCCCCGAGGCTTGTCGAACAGATTCGCGATTTCCTGGGCGGTATAGCCTTCTGCCGCCGAGAGGTAAAGGGCCGATCTCTCGTCCGGACTCAGCTGGTCCAAGGCCCGCTTCAGAGCTCGGGCCCGGATACCAATCTCGTGGCCATCTGACCAGAGGTCAGGTTCGCCCCCGACAAGGCGTGGTTGGTCATCGCTCAACGGCTCGAATCCCACGAGACGATCTCGACGCCATTGATCAATGAAGCGATTCCGGATCGCCGTCAGCAGATACGCCACGGTCCAAGGGCCCGCGGCTCTTAGAATCGAGAGCCAGGCATCCTGAACCAGATCCTCGGCTGCGGTCTCGTCGTGGGTGAGTGAGAAAGCGAACCGATAGCCTCGCTGAAGCAGCAGGTGCAGATCCACATCTGATGTCGTTTCGGTTCGGTTCTCTTTCGGCTCCACGATCGAATCTCCAACAGAGTCCGCCGACATCGTTCCCAAGCTGCCGGCACTCCGACCTCGGGCCTCCATGACATGATGAGGGCCACCACCTCTACCCATGTGGACGAGTCGGGGTTCGGCCTGATTGCATGGTCTTTGGTGCCCAGGGCGCAGGAGGGCAGATGCTTGGGGACTCAGGAACCGGACCATTCCCCTAGCTGATCGCCTGTCCCTTCTGTAAACCCCGTCCGGCCCGACGCATTGCGCATTCAGCGGCGTGATCCACGCCCTGGGCACCCAATCAATGATAGCGCATCCGCTAGTGAGGTGGAGGAAGCTGCGGTGCCAGTCTCAGCTTATGGAAAACGACGGAGGAATCCAGCGGGATCCAGGCACTCTACGCTTCCCGCAAGTCCGGTGGTCAAGCAGCCTGTCGGAAGTAGCGATGATGGAGCCCGCCAACCATGGGCTCCGCTCGGATCACGCCGAGGTGCGGTGGCTCCACTGGCCTCGCCTTCGGGCAGTCCTTCCCCAGCCCGAGATGCGTGCGGGACTCGTGATAGTAGCGGACGTACTCCCTGAGCACTCGTAGGAGATGCTTCTCGCTCCGGACGATCACGTGATCGAGGTTCTCCAAGACGAGCGCCTGGCGCGACTTGATGACTGATGCTGCGGTGCGAAAGAGTAGTGTTATCATCTATCTGAGGCTGAAGGATCGGGGCTGTAACGTCAAGTAGCCCAAGGCGGACGGGATTCGTGGCAGGGACAGGTGCTGAGACAGAAAGGGGGCGCCGGTGAGTCGGCGTGCAGGGATCTCGCTGCTAATGACCCTTGTCATACTCGGTTTGCCGACGTTTTTGTATGTCGTCAACCCTCGCGCACATGTCCTCACTGGCGCCTGGGTTCCTGGGACGCCAGCTAGATCGGCGGCGCACTTCTTCCAGGAGGTATTCGTCGAGCGGAACTACCTGAAGGTATTCGACCATATGGATGACGCGTCTGCAGCTGATGAGTTTGTTCAGACTGCACGAGATTCGTTCATTGACATTCCGCGCATCAGGCGTGCTGAGGCCCTGCCCGCCCGAGGACGAAATGACCAAGTCCTTGTCCTCATTCATCACGTTGTGCGGTCCAGGTTGGGTCTGGAAAGGAACGCCCAGGCGCTGGTCCTCGTTGAACGAAAGGGCCTAGTGTGGAAGGTTGCCAGCGTGGTTCCAGAAGATAGCCCAGAGTTCCGGGATCTGATGGGCCTTGAAAGAAGGTTCAGACTTCTTGAAGGTCTGTAGGAGTAGTAGCTGAAGACAAGGCGCATGGTATTGTCACAGACTCGTAGTCTGCGGAAAGTCCATCCGGACCCGCGCAACGAAGCAGAAGTCCCGTCGGCAAAGCCACTTCGCATCCCGTGCTACGATCCTCAGCCATGCGGACACTTGTTGTAGCTCTACTTGCCTGCCTCCGGGCTGCCCTGAAGTGTCGGGCGACCCTGACCCTCGAGAACGTCGCCCTGCGCCAGTAGTGCCGCGTGTCAAACTCAATGGGACCAAGTCAAGTTCTGAATTAAGAGACACTCCTCAGGTATCATACCACTAGGAGGAGGAGTGAGCTATGGCTGAGAGAAGGGATCCGGAGGCCGTCGTGCGGGAGATCCGACGCAAGGCCCGGCGGCGGTTCACGGCGGAGGAGAAGATCCGCATCGTCCTCGATGGTCTGAAGGGTGAGGAGTCGATCGCTGAGCTGTGCCGTCGCGAGGGGATCAACCCAAACCTCTATTACAAGTGGAGCAAGGAGTTCCTGGAGGCCGGGAAGCGTCGTCTGAAGGATGATACCAAGCGCAGGCTACAACCCTTCACTGTCTGCTGCCTTCTCTGCCGCATTCTTCTTCGCGAGGGCCTCTCTGAACGGCACCGTCCACTCCGAAGTGATGGTTATGTATCCCGTCCCATGGCCAGTACCTTTGAGTTGCAGAGCGATCTCCTTGTCTGGATCCTCGTATTGCTTGAACCAAAGGCCGCAACCAGAATAGTCCAAACATTCATAGAACTCATCAGCCTCCGTCCACACTTTCAGACCCGTTGCCCTCTTTTCATCTACCAGACGGTACTTCTCAGCGAGAATCGCAGCCAATTCGTTGAATCTGTCCTTCCCCGCTATTCCTAATGGATCATCACTGATCTGTCGCAGAATGGCCGTCATCTTGACGAGGCTCGAGTCCTCGTCGAAAATCAGGATGTAGAAGTCGATATCAGAAATGTCTTTCGGAAGAGAGTGCCCCTCATAACTGAATAGATTCCTGTCCTGGTCCAGCAGCGACAGCGTCGCTCCTGTTGCCTCCACCTCCTTCGTACTCATCCCGTAGGTCAGTCCTCCCAGGGCTTCCGCTGTGTCGCCCTTCCTCTGCTGCCTATCAGCAATCCCAGTGAGTATTCGCTGGACAGGATTCGGCCTCTCGTCTGGTGGAAGGAAGAGTTGAACGTACTCTACCTCACTAGGGCTCGTTCCCTTCGACTCGAAGCGATGATTCACGATTCTGAATCTACCGCCATCATACAAATACAGCGTCAGCTTCTGGCGGATTCCATGAATCACTCTGTCATGCGTTTCTACCTTTTCCTCCTTGCCAAGGAGGCTGATCCGCAAGTCGGAATCCGGGGCACCGATCTCCTCTGTGAGAAGCCGAACGGATGATCCGATCAAGTGAAAACTCATGGACTTAATCCATTCAATCCGGGTCACGAATCCATCAGTCAGAAATGCACGTGCAAGGGTCAGGCTCCCGTCTACTATCTCTATTGTAGGAGTGCCGTCAGTGTAGCTCGGCTTCTGCACGATCGAGAGGCCCAGGGATGCCTCATAGTGGCTAACTCCTTGCAGAGCCTCCATGCGCGACTGCGCCAGACGGACGCCGAATGTTGACAGCTGGCGAGCGTCTATCGGACCTTGAGACAGGAAGTCTACCTCTGTCACTTCGATTGCCTGCGGAGCTTCTGCCACACCTGCGCTAGTAAATGAAAGCAGGCAAGAAAGGATGGAAAGCGCGAGTTTCCACGTGTTCATAGCGAACCCTCCGCAGGCATGCGGCCTCGAGTCCGTGACTGCTTCGTGTCAAACTCAATGGGACCAGATCACGCTCTAAGTTGAGACACACTCCTCAGGTACCATAGCACGTTCCTGCCAGAAAGCTCTACCTGTTGCTGGTCCGTTCTCAGGAAAAGTATACGCACATCCTTCAATGCGCCGCATGCCTCAATCCGCCAGATCAAGACGGATCTTCTCGTACTTCTGACGCAGCATGGTCAGGAAGCTAAAGCCTCCGGCAACACGCTTGATGTCTTCTCCGTCCACGACTATGATGGCCACTCCTCGATCCTGGTAGACTTTGAGGATCTCACGTTCAGCATAGGTCCCTCGCCCACCACCTGTCACGCCCTTCGAGGAAAAGAGAATACCTGCTCTGCACTTGGCAGAATCAAGCACGCGCGCGAACTTGGCGACGATTGATACGCCTGCGCGATCTTTCAGGTCCTTGCACTCGCAGAGGATGTATCTGCCGAGCTCTTGCCGGAAGTCTTGGTTGGGGCCTTCCACCGCGCAGATGACATCGTACTCCGTGGTGGCTGAGGACTGCCTCCCCTTGGTTCTGAAGCCCGGAATTACCGAGAGGAGATATCGGGCCAGATCCTCCAGTGACCGTCCCGCGCGATCGCCCAGGCGACTCAGTAGAAACGACGTATAGGCCCGGCTCGCGATGAAGATCGGCGCCTCGCCAACCGTTGGAAACTCCGTCATCCAATCGTCGTCGAGCGAGAGGAGAACATGCTCCGGGAATTGGCCGCGAACGCGGTCAGATTCGTAGATGCTGAATGCGTGTTGAGAGTGGCGCTCAATGTCTGAGTCTGACATATGATGCTGCCATGCAAGTCGCTTGTAGGTACCGTCTCCCGCCTGTCCAACGTGGCCGCTTCCGCTAATCGCATCCTCGATGAGTGTCAACATCGCATATCGTTTGGAAAGAACTTGGTGGCCCAGTCTCATGTGGAGATCTTGCATCCAGATGAGGGGTGCTCCCTTGTGCTGTCTGGCGCCAATCGCAGATTGACCCTCAAGGCATTGCTGGTAGCATTCCGACAACACCTGTCTGGCTTGCTCGTATTTTCCAGTGTCGCGGTAGTAGAAAGCAATGAACTCCCATACCTTGGCAGCGGCCTCGTGTTTTTCTCCCTGGAACCCACGAACGACATCTACTGGTGCATAGTCTCGCTGGAGCAGGTCAAGAACGGGCTGCAAAGCCCGACCGTCCAAGAAGGCCCAGAACCGTTCCGGGATCCTGTCCTTCCACTCGTACTCATTGATCGTCATTCCTCCAGAACCTCCGCTGTGAATCGTCAATGACATTGGAACCAAGCCAGCCCAAGACCAAAGCAGGCCTCTCCGAGTAGCGCCGGTCGGATCGACTCCTCTCCTGTCGCCATTGGTAGCTGGCTGTGACACGGCTGGCCAGCTAGCGCCTGCCGCTGCAGCTTTTCCCGAGCCACCAGGATTCTCCATCTCCGACCACAACAGGCGTCCGCCAGCGTTACTATCTTCAGCAACTCAGAATCAGGTCGTAGGGAGAGGGCTCAGAATCTGCCCCTCAATCAACCCCCGGAAGTGACTCACCATGCTCCCCGCCAGTGCCCGATCGCGCACCAACAGCCCAGCCTCGATATTCCGATCCAGCGCCGCCTCGGTGAGATTCGCCGAGGTCACGAACACGACCTCTTCGTCCGCGACCACCGCTTTGGCGTGTAGCACTCCGCCAGGCCCCTCCGGCTCAAGTGACCGAGGATCATAGAACACCTGCGGCCGGACCTTGCCTGGCCAGTCTCTCGACCAGAATCGCTCAGCGAACCGACGCACGAGATCCTCGGCAGTCGTCGAGTCACCTCGTCGCCGCTGGATGTTTAGGAGCAGCGTGACACTCAGGGCAGGCCTCTCGTCCATCCGACGCGCCAAGGTCTTGAACGCCCGCGGCCCGTCGAAGTAGGCGTAGCTGCTCACCCAGACCGACCGCTCGGCCGACCCAAGGAGCTCGTCGTAGACCCGCCGAGTGTCTCGTGCGGGCACTCCTGGCACCTCCGGACCCGACCAGACCAGGTCCGGGCGAGGTGCAGCCAGGGCGACCTCTTCAAGGGACCGAATCCACGCTGCTGCAGCGGTCCCGATTACGCCCAGTCGCTCGAACTCACCCAGCGCCGCGACGACCTCCTCGCCCCCCTGGCGCAAACCGAGAGCTGATCGGAGCGCGACCACCGAGCACCCGGCGCTCAACGTCCCCGACGCCAGGGCCGCGGCGAGGCGGGCACGCAGATGCGACGGCAGCCCGAGGATCGCCTTCGTCATCCCATCCTCCGAAAGAACGCGGCATCGGGCGTCACGATGGTCGGAACGACAAGTGCACGATCGAGATAGTCGTTGTGCATCTCGCAGCACGTCTCGGCGACCAGGGCACAGCCATGACAGGCAGCCCCGTGGAGCCAGCGGCTCTCCATGCTCTCCCCCGGAGCGTGCTGGGCGCAGATGGGATCGTTCGAGCAGAGTGCGCCAGTCCGTAGCGCATGGCCCAGGTGGGTTTCAATGTGCCGTGCCTGCTGGACGAGCCCGCCCAGAGTTCCCTCGGCATCGGGGCTCCCGGTGTAGAGCAGGACCCCGAAGTGCCCGGCCTCCGAATCGGCGTAGATCCGCTCGCGGATTGAACTCGCCGGATAGCCGCAGCGCATGGCAAGCGACTGGATCAGAAGGTGTGACAGCGTATGCAGGAGGATGTAGGGCCCACCGGGGAAGAGCCGCTTGCTCTTGCGGTCCTTGGACCACCTATCGTGGCCAGCAGCAAGGTGCCTCAGCCGCTGAACCACGGCCGGCCGCTCGAGCCACGTCTTCACCGCCTCCCCGCGAAGATGAATGAAGACGCCCTCGCCGCGGTTCTCGACCGCGGGGAACCAGGAGGGCTCCAGGGCCAGCTCTGCCCGCTCGACGTCGGTCTCGTACTCGCCGTGGATATCGGGCACCACGGCTTCGAATCGGGTGAAGCCGGTCAGGGCAAGCACCTCTCGGAGCCGGTGGAGCTGGATGACGGACTCGATGCCTTCCGAGATCTCACTGTGGCGCCAAGCGTGCTCGGGCAGGCGGCGCGCATGGAAGTTGGGGTCGATCGGGATGTCATCCCCATAGCCCTCGGGAGCAGCCAGGAGCGCGTCGAGCTCGACTTGCTTAACGGGACGTTCAACCGCTGGGCCATGCTTCGCCTCACGGATGGCCTCGAGGATCTCCTCGTCAGAGAAGCGGGCGAGCCGCTCAGCGATCTTCGGCTTCTTCTTGAGAAACGCGAGCCCGGCGGCATCATCGACGATCTGCAGGTCCTCCCAAAGCTCCATGACAGCGCTCTCCGCTGCAGTGGCCCGCTCAGGAATAGACAGAACCGTCATCACCTGCGGGAAATAGGCGTTGGTGGCCGTGCGGATCAGGAGTCGGCTGGGTAGCTTGCAGGCCTCGTGTGTGTTGCGGCCCAACCAGGGTCGTGCGCCCCTGCAGGTTCCCAGGGGGTTGAGGTCGATCTGGGTGGCCTCGTGGAGGCTGCGTGACTCGCCACACTCACAGCGGATCACAAGATCGGCAAGGTCACCGCTGGTTCCGCGCTCGTCGAGCCACAGCTGTCGATTGCACTTGCTCTCGGGCCCATGTACGAAGCGGTGCCAGTCGACGTCGTCCACATGTCCCTTCGGGCAGGCTCGAACGAAGCGGGTAGGGACGACCGGCCGGCCCTCATACCGACGACGATCATCAAGTCCCTTGCGATGAACGAGCCGCCGAGATCGTTCCCGCCCGTCTCCACTCCCTTTCTCCTGCACGACGAACCACTCCGGGAACCGCCAAACGCCGATGCCTTTCTTCGGCTCCCGTGGGTCGTTGTTGTCGGCGGGCGGGGCATAGAGGCGCGGTTGGGGAACACTGGTCATGATCTGGAGCTTGCGCGCCAAGCGCGGTTCGGTGATCTCCTCCAGATCGGACAACTTCGGCCAAGTCTCTAATCCCCCGACGACTACGGAGTCATGCGGCAGGTCGAGCAACGCTCCCGGCCCCCAGGTCGTGATCACCTGACTGCGGCGGACCTGTCCGTGCGCACGCTTCATGAGCGGTCCTCCGCTGGTGTGCCGTGGAGATCCCGGATGAAGAGGTTGACTTCCGGCTCGACATCACGCAGGGAGCGGTTGGCGCGGAACTTCCGGTGGTGCTCGGTCTCAAACTCCCGATCGAGGATTCCTCTCAGGAGAGGACGTGGTCCCAACAGCTCGTACTTCTGGTATTGAACCTTCACCCCGGCCTCCTGGTAATCAACGATCACCTTGATCCAGGAGTCGAGGAGATCGACGATGCGGTTCTGAACGCTGCGCAGTCGCTCCTCTCTCTCGGCTTCATCATCCAACGGCTGTTCATGCACGCGACGACGGAACACATCAAGAAGGTACTTTTCCAGCTCTGCCCGAACCTCTTGGATCTTCTCGGCGCCTCTCGGTGGCGTGAGCTGAGGCTCCGAGTGGCGAGCCAGTGCCACCAGCGCGCCAGCGAAGCCGCGATCGAGTGCCCGGGCTGAGAAGGGCGTAACGCTGGAGGCCTCGACGGATCGGTAGAACGTCTCATGATAGTGGCGAAAGCGCTCGTAGTGGGATCGATCGCGTGGCTTGTGGATGTTGAGCAATGTCACCACGAGGCCTGGGCGTTGGTCGTCACGACCAACACGGCTGGTGGCCTGGATGTACTCCGAATGCGTCTTGGGCTGCCCAAGGACCACCATGAGCCCGAGTCTGGCTATGTCCAAGCCGACCGAGATCATATTGGTGGCAATGGCGCAATCCACTCGCTCCTTGATCTTGTGGAATGGCTCGGAGAGCCGACGCCGTGCCTCCGCGACCTTGTCCGTGGACACGCGCGAGGTCAGCTCGACGACCTCCGAGAAGGTCCTACGATCCCGGAACAGGCCTCGATCCTCACCGACGCGCTTCCGCCTGCCATATCCCTTGACCGTGTTCTGGACTTCTTCCTCAAGGATGCGGCGCGCGCCGCCCAGCTCGCGTAGGCTGTTGAAGTAGCCCAGAACGGTCATGTAAGGATCGGCGGGGTTCTCGTGGTTCTCGTGCCCTCCGGCTTCGCGGTACGCAAGCTCCGCCGATCCCATGATCGCCAGCCAAGCACGCCGCATGACCACCTTTGGGTTACGACCCTGAGCGGCGATGCCGAGATAAAGCCGCGCCGGCGTCTCGAAGGAAGGGACGGTTCGTGCAAAGAAGGAGTCTCTCCGGTCCGGACCCGGTGGTGGGAAGATCTGCGTCATCGGGCGTGCGAAGAGCGCCTGGATCTGATCCTGGGCACGGCGAACGGTGGCCGTGGACGCAACGATCTTGGGACAGACGCGATGATCGCCGACCTCCCGGAGGCAGAGCGCCTCGATGGCTGCCTCGTAGAGTCCCGCCATGGTACCGAGAGGACCTGAGATGAGATGTAGCTCGTCCTGGATCACCAGGTCCGGGGGTGGGAGCGGAGAGGCCAGCCTGTTCCCGCGTCCGGGCTCGGCAGGGCCATAGAATCCGGCCTTGTCGTGATGGTCCGCGCCACCAAGGAGTTTCCCCGCTGTGCCGACCCAGGGCAGCGAGGCGAACTTGTCGACCGTCGCGATCAGGAACGCCGGTAGACGGCGGTAGATCGGCTCGTCGACGGCAACGATCGGCAGAGGGCGGTCGCGGGTGAAGTCGCACTCGAAGTTGGTACAGACGATGCGCAAGTCTTTGGGATTGTCATCGTCAGGGAGCAGGGTGAAGGAGTCCGGCTCGAACCGCTGGCCGCACCAGGGGCAGTTTTCGAGCGGGATGGGCGAAGGCTTGTTCCTCGGATCCGCCTTGAACTGCCGCACCTTGGATCTGGCCGAATCCGAACGGCCGTCGCCCTTGCGGCCCAGGATGTTTGGAGTGGCGGCCTTGCCGACCCAGAGGCCGATCTCGAACGGCCAGGAGCCGTAGCGCTCCGGGTCTGTCTCGCGCTCCAGCTCAAGGGCACAAATGAGTCCTGCCGCCCGCGCGAGTTGGTCGAGAGTCAAGAGCCGGAGGGTGTAGCGCATGATGACGCTCACCCCGGCGCCGGCACGACCGTCGTCGCCCCCATGGCGCAGACGCCGCAGGACCATGGAGAAGGCCGCGAGTCCCAGATAAGCCTCAGTCTTACCTCCGCCGGTGGGGAAGAAGAGGAGATCGACCGTTCTGCGATGCGGGTCTTTGGAATCCGCAAGACCGGGCAGATTGAGCAGAATGAACGCAAGCTGGAAGGGGCGCAACTCCGGAGGCCGGCCCTTGAGCTGCTCTGCGAGCCGCTGGCGAAGGGCGTGACCAACAGCGCGGTTAGCGACTCGGAAGGCATCAAGCACATCAGCGTCTTCGGCCAGGATCCTGATACCTCGCTCGATCCTCTCGGCTGCGATGCCAGCGAGGCGCAGCAGCTCCTCGGCTGTCTCCCTGCGTTCGCTTGGGAGCTTCGATGCGTCAGACCGGCGCGCTTCGATCCAGTTCCGGTACTGAGCGACGAGAGGTTCGAGCGCCGCGGCAGCTGCGTCGCCATCCTCGAGGGCACCCAGCTCGTCCATGGAAAGCTGCACGTCTTCGATCTTGGCGACCTCGGTTTTCTCCACTTCGGCACTGGGGATCCACGTGGTGCGCAGCAGGTGGCACGCACCGTCCTCAATCTCCCACTCGGCAGACACACCGTGGCCCGTGGCGTAGGCAGGTGTATCCGCATAGTGGAGATCGGCGACCTGCTCATCCCAATCCGCGGCGAAGGCACCACGAGGGTCGGGGCGAGGAACGAACGGCTCCGCGCAGCGAACTTCGAGTTCGGCCTGGAAAGCAATCGCAGCGTCCCGGCTTCCTTCGTCTGGCTTCCGGTCGTTGACCAGGAACACGGAGACAGAGCGGGTCCCGGCCGGGATGTGTTCGTGAAGCCCATCTGCGGAGATCCCCCGCTCCACGAGATGAAGCCGGAGTCCGTCGGAGTTCGGGACGTTGAGGACGGTCGGCTCGTTACGTCCGTCAAGTGGGACGGCGACCGTTTCCTCTCGTGTAGTGCGCTTCCAGATCGTGCGAGGACCGCTGCGCTCATTGTCGGGGACTTCGTGGTAGGCATATTCCCCCCAGCGGACGCAGACGTCCAGCGACTTCGCGCTCTGCGAGACCAGGAAGCTCAGGCCCATCGAGGAGGGGAAGTACCCCTTCTTGGCCGCGCGGCGTTCCTCGGCATTCTCTTCTCCGAGGCCCGCGGTCTGGGGCACCTCGGCGAAATCGTCATCCTCGTCAGGGTCGGAACTTTGGTCGGGCGGCGTGCCGGAAGGGATCAGGAAGCCGGTAAGGTACCAGTTGGATGGCCGTTCCCATCCCCTCAGACGCTCTCCTGCGAGCGAGTGTCCTGCCCAAGGCCCCACAAGATCCAGTCGCAGTGCCTCAATAAGTCGCTCTCGGATCAGCGGAGAAGTCACTGAATCAGGGGCACCCGCTGGATCGCTCATGAGAACAGTTCTCCATCTGAAGAGGTCTTCCGACGAGGCTTCCGCGCACCCTTTCTACCGGCCTTCCTCGCCTTGCTCAAGCCGGCTCGAGCTTCCTCGCGCGCCCGTGCCGCGTTGAGCTCGAGGAGCCTTGCCAGAACCTCATCCCGCACCTCATCGGGCCAGCGGTAGCGCCAGGGCTTCCTCCGCCTGCCCCAGTCCTCCTCGTCGATTTCGTAGTCAAGGAGGAACTGGCATTCGGTCAGGATGTCGCTCCACCCGTATGCGTCAAGCACCGCACGGTCCATCGCCGCGTGCAGCCCCCGCAGCTCGAGTATCTCTGGATCTCGCTCGTCCGGATCGTGGAAGCGGTTGTAGGTCTTGGTCAAGCCCTCATCATTGCGGACCATGAGATCCGCGCGGAACTCATAGCACTCCTTGCCAGCAGCCTCGAGGGCGGGATGGATTTCCCAGTTCTCAGGGAAGGGGAAGGTTTCGAAGCAGTCGGAGGGGGTGTAGCGGAGGTCATCCTTCATCGACGAGCCGAAGAAGCGGGCCCAGATCTCGTGGGGGCGAGACTGGAGCGCGCAGAACAGAGTGTCTGACTCATTCGCGAAGACGATGTGTGGCGTCACAACGACAGTTGTGGAAGGCACAAAAGCGAATGCGAGGTTCGTCGAAGTGAATGGATGCATCAGGACTCTTCGAAGTCCAGCTGTTGCCGCTCTCATCTGCGGCCGCGTTCGCTCGAACTGCCACCACGGGTGGCGCGATAGGCGGCCAGCGAGACGACGTGACTTGACCTTCTCTTCGAGAATCGAGATCAGGTGTGGCCATCTGCGAGCTTCCGCTTCGGACATGTCAGAGAAGTCGATCACGTAACGCCTATGGTGCTGTCGAGGGTGGGTCAACATCTCCTGGCCCCCTATCATGGGCCGAATGACCTGTGAGTCTCTCGGACTGCGCTCTATCAGCTCCCGGGCAACGTCAACGGGAGTTGCCTCGCTGTTGAGATCATCGAACGTGAAGCCAGGGCCATCGACTTTCGGACCTGCGAAGCTGATGTCTCGGTTCTCCGCGAGCCTTCTAGGGTCGTCATCTGGACCGAAGTGGAACAGGAAGGCCGAGATTCTCTCCACTGGCTTGCCGTCGAGGGTACACAGATCGGGCGCAATGTCCTTGCTGATGTGGACGATGCTGACGATGACTGCGGCACGACCAGGCCACTTGCGACGCCTGTATGCACTGTAGATGTGGCCGCCGCGGGATAGAAGATGCCGTAGCGAAGCCCGCCGCGTGTCTCCCTGAGCGATAGTATTGGTGGCCAGGAGTCCAAGGTGCCCGGAAGTGCACAACAGACGATATGAGCGCTGGAAGAAGTACGCGACGAGGTCAGCTTGACCACCAGCATCGGGGAAGGTCTCCTTGATCCAGGCCAAGTATGAAAGTCCCAGTGTGCCGCTGATATTCTTCCCTCCCAGGAAAGGCGGGTTACCCACAAGTGCGTCGAAGCCTGAGTGCACACCGTCGAACACCTCGGGGAACTCGATATCCCAGTGTAGGGGCGCGAGCGGCGGATCCGCCTGGCGTAGAGCCCGCAGCCACTCGCGGTAGTGCTCTGCCTCGGCGGTGGCGACGGCACTCGCGAATTCGCCCCGCTTGGTCTCGCGTTCCTTTGTCTTCTTCCCCTCGAAGAAGGCTGCCAGAACTAGATCGCCGTAGAAGCGCACGCGATCCAGTTCCGTGCGGGCGCGATCCCACAGATCGCGTAGCTCCAGATCCGAAACGCCTTCGTCGGCCTCTCGGATCTGAGCGCGCAGCTCGGCGACCTTCTTCATGTGAGTGCCGACGCGCATGACCTCGAAGCCAGCCTGGAAACGGGCCGCTCCCGGGTCCCAGTGGAATGCCTCGATCTGCCGCCGCGAGAGGCCCACCAGCGAGTCGCCGTGGCGCAGGGCATGGTTGAGAAAGGTGAAGGGATGGTCCTTGGCCAGGGTTACGAGCCACAGCGAGACCTTGGCGAGATCCACGGCCACAGGATTGCGGTCGATGCCGTAGAGGCAGCGCTGGGCTACCAAGCGCCGTGCCAGGATGACCTCGTCCTCGTCAGCGGGGATCTCGGGCAGCTCTCCGTGGGCGTGCCACGCCTCGACCAACGTATCGCCGAGCTGGCGGCAGGCTTCCACAAGGAAGGCACCTGAACCCATTGCCGGATCACAGACCTTGAGGTCGAGGATCTGCTCCGGTGGAGGCGGACGCCCGTCCGAGCCTCTCAGGCGGGAAAGGATGGGCTCGAGCGTCGTTCGTACGATGGGCTCAGTCAGCGATCGCGGGGTGTAGTGCGAACCCGAGCGACGGCGCTCTTCGCTCGGCTGCAGGATCATGGCGCCCCTCGGCACGAGATCGGGTGTCGCGTTCTTCTCGAGTACGGGTTCAAGCGCCGCATGCAGGTCCTCGATCGTGGATGCTTCCATGACGAACTTGTAGACCCGATCGGTGAGCTTCCGGTCAGCGCAATCCTGAATCCACTTCCTGCGCTTGGCAGGCGCAGCACCAAGCAGCGCATCAAGATCAATCGTTGTCGGCGCACCATGTCTCTTGGCGGCTCTGATTGCCGCTGATCGTCCTGTGGCAGTCTCTAGCCGGAAGCCCATCATGGTCTCGTAGACCGAACCGATTTGCTCG
>JAGMBO010000140.1 GCA_023129715.1 Candidatus Eiseniibacteriota bacterium
TGAGATCCTGCAACCCGTCCCCGGAAGGCCTACCCCCATCTTCCATGCAGCATGGCTACTGTCAGTCGGTCAACCCGACCTCCTTCCAGAGCCTTCGTGGCACACTTTCGCGGAGTACGATCATTGGCATGGAAATCGGCAACGGGCACGCGCCTCGTCAATTCAGGGTTGAGTTTCCCGGAGCCCGGCTGGGATCATCCAGGCATGGGATGGGACGAATCGCGCGAAGGACAAGGCGCTAATGGATCACAGCTCAAAGCGATATGAGGTCGACCCCGCCAGCCATCGCTTGCGGCTCGACCGCTTCCTGGCCAAGGTCATCCCTGAGCTTCACGCCCGGGCCATTGACCGTTTGCTGCGCGGCGGGCATGTGCGCATCGGGGCCAAAGTGGGCACGGCACATCACTTCGTCAAGCGGGGCAATGTCGTGATTGTCGATTTCCCTAAGATCACCGTGGGTGAACCGCGCATCCTCCACGAGTCGTCGCACGCGATCGCCCTCGCCAAACCACCCGGCATGCCGACCGCCGGTATCGGCACGGAAACATTGCTTCACTGGCTGGGTGGCCGGCTACACAAAACGCCCGGCGTCATCCATCGACTCGATCGGGAGACCTCCGGGCTGGTTCTCTTCTCGCTCTCTCCCGGCGGGCATCGACTCTTGGAAGACCTCTTCCGGCGCAGGGAGATTTCGAAAACCTACTGGGCGATGATCGCCGGTCGGATCTCACCGGCTTCTGGGACCATCGATTTTCCCCTGGGGCCGGTGAGATCGGGACGCGTGCGGGTCGATCCCGAGGGGAAGGTGGCCGCGACGTCCTACCGCACGCTGGAGACGGGTTCGTCCTGGAGTCTGCTCGAGCTTAGCCCGCGTACCGGCCGCACGCACCAAATCCGCGTCCACTTGGCGGCGCAGGGACATCCGGTGATCGGCGATGCGCTCTACGGGCAGCCTACACCGGTCTTGGCGCAGCCCCGCCTCTGGCTTCACGCCGGGAAACTCGCGCTACCCGGGGCCATGGCTGAGCGATTGGATCTCCCGCCGATGATCGAGTGCCCGCTCTGGCCCGATTTGGCGGCGCACCACGCGCGGCTCACAACCTAGACCGAACTCTGCACTTGGGACACAACAGCGGGTCGATCTCACAGATCTTGTGCAACAGCCGCGCCCAACTCGGCCGCGGGCGGCGGGAGGCGGGTTCATCCTCGGCCGGCCCGGCGAAGACCCCGGGCGCCGTCGCCTCTGCGGCTTGCCGCACCTGTCGCCGCCGGCGATTGGCGATTGTAGCCCTGCTCGCCTGCCCGAGGGCAGCGCTGATGTCGGGGA
>JAGMBO010000141.1 GCA_023129715.1 Candidatus Eiseniibacteriota bacterium
GGCAGGGCAGTTCTCGTGAGGTGCTCGTGTGGGAGAAGTTGGGAGGCAGCGGGCCTCTGCTGAGACGCCGCTGCCCCGCCGTCGAATGCCGGAGATCACCCCTCACGGCGTGACCTCCCCGTCGACGAAGAGGACATCGTCCAGCTCTCCGGGTGGGGCCCCCTCCTGGTAAACGTAGATCTTCGACCACTCGCCGGTCACGAACTCCACAGCCGTAGCCGCGGAAAGCGATTGCAGGGGTGCGAATGTGACTCGAGCGAAGGGGCCACTCCCCGTGACCCCCTGGAACCCATCCTGCATGGCAAGAACGCCGATCAGCACCTCCCCAATGCCATTGTCGAACTCATCGTTCGCCACGATCAGGGAGGCTCCGGTCGAGCTGAGAATATGACCGGGAATGCCGGCAACCTCCATGTCTGTTACCTCGAGAAGCGTCGGATCGAAGGAGAGCTCGAAGACCGCCGAGACCATGCCCGTCGCATTGGCCACCCAGAGCTCGAGGGTCGTGCTATCCGAGGACTGAGGGTCGTAACGCGCTGTGGGCACATACGGGCTCAACCCCGCAACCGTTGTCGATTCCGCCAAGGAGATTCCCGCCGTGGCCGTCGGGGACTCACGCTCGCCGGCATCCCGAACGCATGCGTACAGGGCCTTGCTGCCGTCTCCGGAAGACAGTTCGAACTCGAACTCTTCCACATATTGCTGCCAGGCATCGCCCGCGAAGGACGGGTCTTCAGAGACCACGATCTCCTCGACGCCCTCGCTACATGAGACGGTCAGCGAAACCGTGCGGGAGAGCGTGTAGGGACTCCCATCGTTTACCAGGAATAGGTCTATGGTGGGGTTTGTCGGATTCGATTCAGTTGAACCGCTATCCCCGCATCCGGACGTGCCGAGTCCAAGCATGCCCAAGACCAACCAAGTCAGCAATACCAGCCTTCGGAGCATAGGACACCTCCATGGCAAACGAAGTCATGCATATCCATAGGTCAATGGTCCCCGGGCAATCCGCGAGATACGAGACCCACGGCAGCCCAGGAAGCCCCGGACAGATGCGGGGACTACGCGGCCAGTCCTGCAGTTATCGTGAGGCAGCGAGAAGCGCATACTGAGGTCACATGTTTCCCGTCGGAATTCCATCTCACTGGTTGCCTGACAGGCAAGAAGTATAGTGGCCCGAAGATGCAGTTGACAAGA
>JAGMBO010000142.1 GCA_023129715.1 Candidatus Eiseniibacteriota bacterium
TGCAGACATCGCCGGCCTCCACAGCTTCACCGTAATCGCCACCAACAGCGTCGGTGCCGACACCTGTGAGGTTGAGGTCAATGTCTCGATTCTGGCTCCTCCGGAAGCATGCTTCACCTCGATGTCCGCCGCGGAGGCGCCGTCCCTCTCGGTCGCATTCACCAACTGCTCGACCCCGGCAGACGGACTCACCTACTTCTGGGACTTCGGTGACGATTCCACTGGCACCGAAGAAGACCCAACTCACACCTATTCTGCTCCTGGCCTGTACATGGTCACACTCGTCGCGACCAGCACAGGCGGCTGTGGAGTCGATAGCGTCAAGCACGAAGTCGAGGTGGACACAACTGTGACGGCCGATCTCTATTTCGCCCCCGATCCGGCGTATCTCCAGCCTCCCAGCTACGACCGTCCGTCCGACGTCGAGCTGCGAGTTTGCTCATCTCAGCTCATTGCGGGCGTCAGTTGCGAGATCCAGTACGATCACACCAAGGTCCACATCACCCAGCTCGAGCTCGGTTCATTCCTGTCTGGCAACGGAGGGAGTATTACCGACTTCTGCGAGTTCGACAACGAGATCGGCCAGCTCCTAGTGACTCTGGGAGTTGTCGGAGGCGATTCTTCAGGGGTCTCCGGCTGCGGAACCCTCTTGACACTCGAGGTCTCGGCAGTGGCAGAGGATCCTACCAGCGAGATCGAGTTCGTCTCCGCCGACCTGCGCGACCCGTCGAACGCCAGCATTCCCGTGGAGACCGATGATGGCTCGCTCCTGCTCGCGGACAATTTGTTGGGTGACTACGATAACGACGGTGACGTGGACTTCAGCGATTTCACGTACTTCATCTGGTGCTGGAATGAGCCGGGTTGCACGGATTGTGACATCGCCTCCGCGATCACCGGAGAGCATCCTGCCCCACCACCGTGGACCGTGGGCAGCTATTCCTATCCCCCGGATGGTGAGTGCGACTTCGAGGACTTGATGGTCTTCATCATGATGTACAATTGGAGTGGGCAATTCAATGAGGATCGGGGCTCAGGCGGCGGCCTCAAGGTTCCGGTGGCCATGAACGAGCCGGGTACCAGGCCCGAAGCGCCGTCACAGGTCGAACTCCACGAGCGCTTTGCGGTTCAGTTGGAACTTGCGGACGCTTCTAGCATCGCCGGCTATCGCTTCGCCCTCGGGTTCGACGACGAAGTCCTGTCCTTCCAGGGGACGAACCTTGAAGAGCTTCTGAAGACTGACGGGAACCGCATCTTCAGTCATGATACCGAGACCGAGAGCGGAGTCGAGATCTGCCGGGCGGTCCTGGGAGAGACGCCTGCCGAGCATGGTGGAGCATGCCGGGTGGAGTTCTACTTCGAGGCGATCAAGGAGGTGGAGACGACCTCCGTTACGATCGACGAGATCGATCTGCGGACCACTGCCAATCGGAGACGGTCCGAAGATCTGCCTGACGCGCAAGTCACTCATAGGATCTCGGTTGGGAGAGCCGACGCCTCGTTGCCCACACGCTTTGCGATGTGGCAGAATACTCCGAATCCCTTCGCGACGACCACGACGATCCGGTTCGACTTGCCGGAGGCATCACGTGTTGAGTTGCGGGTCTACGATGTTCAGGGCCGCAATGTGAAGACGATCGTGAATGGTACCCTGGCGGCAGGGACGCACAACATGACATGGAATGGCCGGAATGACCAGGGCAATCCGATGGCCTCAGGGATCTACTTCTGTGGCCTGAAGGCTGCCGGACACAACCTGATGAAGAGAATGTTGCTGATGCGATGAGAAGACTAGGGCAACATGCGGTCGAGGGGATGGGCGAACTCGCCCATCCCCCCTTCCTGTTTC
>JAGMBO010000143.1 GCA_023129715.1 Candidatus Eiseniibacteriota bacterium
CGGCGCGGGCGCCAATGGGGGGGGCGAGCGACGATGATGCCATCCGGCGCGAGGCCACGCGGCGAGCGCGCGGGCCAGGGGGCCTCGGGCTGGTTGCCCCCGCCCGGGCGGCGGCCCTTCGTGATCGCGGGGCCCTGCGTGCTCGAAGCGGAGACGATGGTGCTGCGCACGGCGGAGGCGCTGGCGCGCGCGGCGCGCGCGCACAAGCTGCCCTTGGTTTTCAAGGCTTCCTACCTCAAGGACAACCGCACCTCGGTGCACTCCTTCGTCGGACCGGGACTCGATGCGGGTCTCGCCCTGCTGGCCAAGGTTCGGCGGGAGGTGGGGCTGCCGGTGCTGACCGACGTGCATGGCGTCGAGGAAGTCGCCGCGGTCGCCGAGGTCGTCGATGTGCTGCAGGTCCCGGCGTTTCTTTGTCGCCAGACGCGTCTGCTGCAGGCCTGCGCGCGCGCCGGTCCGACGGTCAACATCAAGCGCGGGCAGTTCCTTGCCTTCGACGACATGCGCGACGTCGTCGAGAAGGCGCGGGCGGCGCGGGAATCGGTCGCGCTGCTGCTCACCGAGCGCGGCAGTAGTTTCGGCTATCACGATCTGGTCGTCGACATGCGGGCGATTGCCTTCATGCGCACGCTGGGCGGCCGGGTCGTTTTCGATGCGACCCACGCTCTGCAACACCCCGGGCGGGGGGGGTGCCGGGAGTTCGCGCGTCCGCTGGCCCGGGCCGCGCTGGGCGCGGGCGCCGAGGGCATCTTCGCCGAGACCCATCCCGATCCGGCGCGGGCGTTGAGCGACGCCACCACCCAATTGCCGCTCGAGGTGATGCCGGCGCTCTTTGCCGAGTGGCGCGCGCTCGGCGAGCTGGTCGCCGAGCTCGAGTCCGCGGGCCCGGCCCTCGACGAGCGCCGGCCGGCCGCCGAGAGGGTTCGGGGAGAGAACGGATGAAGCGGGCGACGCTCGATCGCCAGACGATCGGACGCATTGCGGGGGAGGTGCTCGCGGCCGAAGTCCGGGGGCTCGAGGGTCTCGCGCCGCTGTTGGCGAGCGAGGCCTTCTTCCGAGTCGTCGGGTTGCTCCACGAATGCCGCGGGCGCATTCTGATCTCGGGGCTCGGCAAGTCGGGCCTGGTCGGGCAACGCATCGCCGCCTCGCTGCGGTCGACCGGGTCGCCCTCGATCTTCATCCATCCTGTAGAGGCGACCCATGGAGACCTAGGCATCGTCGATCCCGACGATGTCGCCATCCTGATCAGCAAGAGCGGGGGCAACCGGGAGGTGTGCGCGCTGACACCCATCTTCCGGCGCCTCGGCGTGCCCTTGATCGGGATCACCGCGGTAGGCGACTCCGAACTCGGCCACAGCGTCGATCATCTGCTCCATCTGGAACAGGCCGAGGAGATCTCGTCGCTCGCCGATGTGCCCACGGTCAGCACGACCCTCGTGCAGGTCATCGGGGATGCGTTGACCGTGATTCTCTGTCGGCTGAAGGGCTTCACCGCCGAAGACTTCGCCTTCTTGCATCCCGGGGGGATTCTCGGGCGCAAGGTGACGCTGCGGGTCGCCGACGTGATGCATCGTGCAGAGGCCTTGCCGGTCGTTCGCGAGGAGATGCTGCTCGCCGACGCGCTGCTCGAGATCATGGAGAAACGTCTCGGGATGACGACCGTGGTCGATGCCGGCGGCCGGCTGAGCGGCGTGCTGACCGATGGGGATTTCAAGCGGATCCTGCACGAGCATGGGGGCAACATCGAGGCCCTGCGCGTCCTTGACGTGATGAGCCGCCAGGCGCGGGTGATCGCCGCCGATGATCTGCTCGTCACCGCGCTGAAGGTCATGGAGACCAATCAGCCGGGCGCGATTACCTCGCTGGTCGTTGTCGATGAGATCGGGCGTCCCGCCGGCGTGGTGCACATTCACGACTGCTTGCGGGCGGAGGGGCGCGGTTCCTCCCGATCCGCCGGGGCCGGGGAGGCGCGCGCCTAGGTGCGCGGGTTGGCCCGCGCGGGTGCCGGGGGAAGAGGTCCAGCGGAGGTGGGGCATGCGGTGGGGCAAGAGCGTGCGCCGGTGGGTGCGTTTCCAGCTGCTCCGCGCGCTGCTCACTCCCCTGGCCTGGTTGCCGCGTTCCTGCGGTCTGCGTTTCTTCGGCGCTGTGGGCCGCTCCGTGCTGCCGCGCGTCGCCCGCGCCCGCGAGCCGATCCTCGCCAACACGCAGCGAGTCTTCCCCGACTGGCCGGCGGCGCAGCGCCGAGATTTCGTGCGCCGGGTCGGGTGGCATCTGGGCCGCAATGCCTTCGACTTCGTGCGCCTCTCCCGCACCTCCCTCGAGGAGATCGAACGGCTGGTCGTCGTCGAGGGGCAGGAGCATCTCGAGCGAGCCCGGCGGGCGGGGCTGGGAGTCATTTGCCTCAGCGCCCACCTGGGATGCTGGGAGCTGCTGCCCTATCGCATGCGCGGTCTGGGCTACCGGGTGGCGGTAGTCTACCGTCACCTGCGCGATCCGCGGCTCGATCGCTATGTTGCCGAGCGCCGGCGTCGCTTCGGGATCGAAGCCTACGAGCGCGATCGGGATGGGCGGGCGATCCTGCGCTGCCTGCGGGAAGGGGCGCTGCTGGGGGTGCTGGCCGATCAGGACACGCGCGTCGATTCGATTCCCGTGCCCTTCCTCGGCGTACCGGCGCGCACGCCCACCGGTCCTGTTCGGTTGGCGCTACGCACCGGCGCGCCGCTGGTCCCGGTCGTCATCGCGATGGGACTCGATGGCCGGCACCGGTTGCAATTCGGTGCCGAGATCCCGCTCGACCCGGCCCTGGCGAGCGCCTCGGGCGAGGCGCTCGCGGAAGGGATCCAGGGGGCTACGAGGCGGTGCAATGAGGCGATCGGGGCCTTGATCCTGCCGGCGGCCGAGCAGTGGGTCTGGTTCCATCAGCGCTGGGGTCCCCGGGGAGAGCAACGGGGGGACGGAGGTTGAGAAATCGGGGGCGGATGCAGACAATAAGAGTGGCATGCAGTTTGCACGAATGAGGAAGGAACGGCCTGCGGCGTTGCGACCGCCACACTGGGGGCGGGGGGCGCCGGGCCTGCGCATCAGGCGGGTGGCCGCCGGGCTTGCGTTGGCGCTGGCCGCCCTGGTCCCCTGTGCCTGCGGTCCGGGGGATCACCAGGATCTGCCCCCGCGGACCGAGAACGCTCCGGTTCAGCTCGTCGAGCAGATGATCTTGCGCGAGAGCGAAGGGGGGCGCTTGCGCTGGGTGCTGCTCGCGGATTCGGCGATCAGCTACGGCGCGGAAGAGCGCACGCTGCTCGTCGGAGTGCATGTCGATTTCTACGACGCCGACGGTGAGAGCATCCGCTCGATCCTGACGGCGCGGCTCGGAGAAGTCGATCCCCGCACGCGGGATCTGGTCGCCCGCGGCAACGTCGTCGTCATGGCGCGCGAGGGACACCGTTTGGAGACCGAGGAGCTGCGCTGGGATCCGCGGCTCGAGAAGGTGGTCTCGGATCGTTTCGTGCGCCTGACCAAGGGAGAGAGCGTCATCACCGGGACCGGCATCGAGAGCGATCCGGGGCTGCGTTCGTATGCGATTCGGTCCGAGGTCCAAGGCGAGCTGCGTGAAGAGGACAAACTGCTCAATGAGTTCTGACGCACGGGTGGAACCCGGGACGCGGGAAGCGCTCGGGACGATCAGCGATGGTGCGCTGGGGACGCGCGGTTTGGTGCGCTACTACGGGAAGTGGCGCGTTGTCGACGACGTCAGCCTGACGGTGCGCCGGGGTGAGGTCGTCGGCTTGCTCGGTCCCAATGGCGCCGGGAAGACGACGACCTTCCACATGATCACCGGCCTACTGACGCCTTCGGCCGGGGAGATTCTTCTCGACGGCGACAACATCACCCGTCTCCCGATGCACCGACGGGCGCGTCTCGGTATCGGCTACCTCTCCCAGGAGCCGAGCATTTTCCGCCGGATGACGGTGCGCGAGAATCTCATGGCGGTGCTGGAGACGCTCTCCCTCTCGCGCGCTGAGCGCGAGGAGCGCTGCAGCGAGTTGCTCGCGGAACTCGACCTCGGCCACCTCGCCGACCGCCGGGGCTACCACCTCTCCGGCGGTGAGCGCCGGCGCACCGAGATCGCCCGTGCCCTGGTCACCCGGCCCTCCTTCATGTTGCTCGATGAGCCCTTCGTCGGTATCGATCCGATCGCGGTGGCGGAGATCCAGCAGAACATCCTGCGCCTGAAGGCGCGCGGCCTGGGACTGCTGATCACCGATCACAGCGTGCGCGAAACGCTGATGGCGACCGACCGCGTTTACCTGATGTACGAGGGACGGATTCGGCTGGAGGGCCAGGCCCGCGAGCTGGCCGACCATCCCTTGGCGCGCGAGATCTACCTCGGCAAGGACTTCCGCCTCTAGACCGCATCTCGACGTTCGCGGGACCCACGGAGAGCCTTGATGTCGACCCTACCGCACCCCGGACAAGGAGTGTGGTATGCCCCACCTACGAACGGATCTGGTCGTCGCCCCACGCGGGCAGCTGATCCTCACGCCGCAGATGCGCCTCGCGCTCGAGATCCTGCAGGCCCCCACGATCGAGCTCGGCTACCGCATGCGAGCGGCCGTGACCGAAAACCCCTTCCTCGAGGAGGATTCCGGGGGTGAGTTCCCTCCGGGGGAGGTGGGGGAGAGGCCCGCCTCGGGCGATGCCCTGGGCCGGGATCGGAGCGAGCATGGCGCCGCGTCGGCGGGGGAAGACCTTGGCGCGGTTGCCTCGCGGCGCTGGGAGTGGGATGATAGCAACTGGGTCGACCGCATTCCTGATGGGAAGGGGGCTTGGCAAGAGAAGATCTTGCGCCAGTACCGTCTGAGAGAGCGGAGTTCCGAGCGGATCGGGATCGCCGAGGTGCTTCTGGGGGGGCTGGACGAGCGCGGATACTTGGCGATGCCGGTCGAGGAGATCGCCCGGCTGGCCGGCACGCGACCGGCGCGGGTCGAGTCGGTGAGACGGGAACTGCTGCAGCTCGATCCCGCCGGGATCGGGGCTCGGGATCTCGGGGAGTGTCTGGCCGCCCAGCTTGCCGAGCGGGGGAGCGCTGGAGGGTTGGCGGCGCGCATCGCGCGCCGGGACCTCGGGCTTCTCGCGCGGCGTCGCTACGCGCGAATCGCCAGGCGCTATCGCGTCACGGTGGCCGAGGTCGAGCGAGCGGGGGAGCAGATTCGGGAACTTCACCCCTGCCCGGCTGGTCTGATTCAGAGAAAGGAAGTACAGGCGATCTACCCCGATCTGGTCGTGGAGAAGGTGGCCGGCACCTACGAAGTCTTGATGAACGATCGGTTCTTACCGCAGGTGCGCCTCGTGCCCCCTGGGGGCGCGGTGACGCGCGCCCGCGATCCCGAGGTGCGTGGTTTTGTCGCCGAGCACCTCACACGCGCCCGCTGGTTGCTCGGCAGCCTCGATGCGCGCCGCCGGACCTTGGTGCGTCTCATGCGACTGGTCATCGAGGAGCAGCGGGAGTATTTCGAACGAGGAGTCTCCGCGCTCCATCCGCTGAGCTACCAGCGGATGGCCGCCCGCATGGGGCTGCACGAGTCGACGGTCGCCCGGGCGGTGCGGGGCAAGTATGTGCAGACGCCGCGAGGGCTGCTGCCCTTGCGGTACTTCTTTGCCAGTGGGGTGCCGGCCCTGCGCGGCGATCCCTGGACACCGGCGGCGATCGAGGATCGCATCCGCCGGCTGGTTGCGCATGAATCGCGCACGGCGCCTCTCTCCGACCAGGCGCTGACGCAACGCTTGCGCGGCGAGGGGCCGCGGATCGCCCGGCGCACGGTTGCCAAGTATCGAGATCGATTGGGGATTCCCAAGGCAGCGTACCGCAGAGGGATCTAACCGGCCGGGACGGGCTTCCGGCCGTGGGGAGGAGAGCATGGACATCATCACCACTGCCCGCCGCTTCGAGATGACGCCCGAGATTCGCGAGCATGCGCGCAAGCGCCTAGGCAAGCTGGAGCGTTACCTGGACGGGTTTGCCGAGGCCCATGTAGTCTTAACGCGCGAGAAGTACCGGCACATCGCCGAGATCTCGCTGCACGCCAAGGGCATGGAGATCAGCAGCCGCGAGCAGTCGGACGACATGATGACCTCGATCGATCGGGTCGTGGAACGGGTCGAACGCCAGGCGAAGCGGATGATTGCCCGGCGCAAGCAGCGCAAGCCGCGACGCGCGCCGCAGCCGCTGCCCGCGGCACCGGAGGTCGAGGCGGAAGAGGAAGAGGGGCCGGAGATCGAAGATGCCTTCGCTCCGGTCCTCGTCCGCGAAGAGGCCTTCCATGCCGAGCCGATCAGTGTCGAGGAGGCGATCGAACTACTCCAGACGCGAGATCAGGACTTGCTGCTCTTCACCAATCGGCAAGGGGGGGCGGTGACGCTCGTCTACCTTCGGCCCGATGGCAACTACGCGATGATCGAGGGCGCCTAGCGCCCACGCCGTGAGGCATTGGTCGAGGAGGGGCGGCGATGGTTGGCATGGCGGTGGCCGAGTTTTACGAGCGCACGCGCGAGCGGCTGGGATTGGCGTTGCTCAGCGACAGTCTACACGCCCGCAGCCGTTTGGTGCGCCCCGACTACAATCGTCCCCAGCTGGCGCTGACCGGGTTCGTGGAGAACTTCCTCTGGGACCGGCTACAGATCTTCGGTCAGACCGAGATCCGCTATCTCGAGACCCTCGGCGAGCAAGAACGCGGCAAGGTGCTCTCGCAGATCCTCGCCTTTGCGATTCCGTGTATCGTGATTCCCAAGGGGCTCGACCCGCCGCCGCCGCTGGTCGCCCTCGCCACCCAGAACGAAGTGCCCCTCTTCTCGACGACCATGGAGACGACGCTCTTCATCCACGAGGTGACTGCCTTTCTTGAGGAGATGTTCGCCCCGACGACCGAGGTGCATGGATCGTTGGTCGACGTCTATGGCGTCGGCCTGCTCTTCACCGGGCGCAGTTCGATCGGCAAGAGCGAGACGGCGCTCGACCTAGTCGAACGTGGGCACCGGCTGGTCGCCGACGACATCGTGACGATTCGCAAGCGCCGCGCCAACATCTTGATCGGTTCGGGCAACGAGCTGCTGCGTCACTGCATGGAGATCCGCGGCATCGGGGTGATCGACGTCCAGAGCATCTTCGGCATCCGTTCGATTCGCGGCTTCAAGCGCGTCGAGGTCGAAGTGCGCCTGCAGGAGTGGGACGACGGGGAGGACTACGAGCGGCTCGGTCTCGAAGAGCGCTTGCAGACGATCCTGGGGGTCGAGATTCCGTTGGTCGTCATCCCGATTTTCCCGGGCAAGAACATCACCGTGATCGCCGAGACGATCGCGCTCAACTACCTAGTCAAGGCCTACGGCTACCACCCGGCGATGCGGTTCAGCGAGAACCTGCTCGAGGTGATCCGGCGCAAGCGCTCGCTCGCGCGGTTGGCGGAAGGAGATCTCGAGTGACGCCCGGCGCGCGGATTTCCGGAGTTCTCGTCACCCACGGCGCCCTCGGCGCGGAGCTGCTGAAGACCGCCGAGTCGATTCTCGGTCCCCAGGATGACATCGCCGTGCTCTCGAACGCCGGCAAGCCGCTCGATCTCCTGCAGGCGGAACTCGAGGGGCTGATGCAGGGGATGCACCCCCGGGTGCTCTTCGTCGATCTATTGGGGGGAAGCTGCGGGCACGTCTGCGCCCTGATGCAACGCCGCTTTCCCCGCCTCCTGCTGGCAACCGGCGTCAACCTGCCGATGCTGCTCGAGTTCTTGCATCACCGCGAGCGCGTGCCGCCGGCCGATCTGAAGCAACGACTGCTCGAGCGCGGGCGCGACGGGATTCGCTGCCTCGGCTGGGAGTCGGGGGAGGAGGCTTGACCTTCCTCCTCGTCCGAGTGGATGATCGCCTGCTTCATGGACAGGTGATCTTTGGGTGGGGCGAGCGACTGCAGCCGCGCTGCTATCTGATCGCCGATGATCAGGTTGCCTCCGATGTCTGGGAACAAGACGCCTACCGGGCCGGGGCGCCCCCTGGGGTGCGCGTCGAGGTGCGCGATCTCCAGACGTTCACCCAGTCCTGGAATTCACATGAAGATCCCGGCGGAACAGTTGTTCTGATACGAGGATTGGAGGATCTTGCGCGGCTTCATCAAGGTGGATTCCGCCCGGAGGGCGGGATCAACCTGGGCGGGCGACACGCCCCGGCGGGGAGCCTCGAGCTGCTTGCCTTCCTGCATCTGACGCCGCCCGAGGCCGCCGCTTTGCGAACACTGATTGCCGAGGGGGTCTCGCTGTATGCCCAGGAGCTGCCGGGGAGCCCGCGATATGGGTCCGAGATCCTCCAGGCCCGGCTCACGGGACTAAGGGAATGAGGCGGAGCCGTCCATCGGGTGGTGGGTGAGTGCTGTGAGGAGGGCAACATTGGCGGGTGAGAAGTCAGCCGGAGTCCGGTTCGTATTCTGCGTGCACAACCACCAGCCGGTCGGCAATTTCGATCATGTCATCGAAGAGGCCTATCAGCGCGCCTATCTGCCCTTCCTGGAGGTCATGGAACGCCACCCGGCGATTCCCTGGGTGCTCCACAACTCGGGGTGTCTGTGGGAGTGGCTCGAGACGCACCAGGCCGACTACATCGACCGCATCGGCGCGCTGGCGACCGCCGGCAGGGTGGAGCTGCTCGGGGGCGGATTCTACGAGCCGGTTCTGCCCGCCTTGAGTCCCGAGGATCGCCGCGGGCAGATCGAGCGGATGGCAACGTACCTAGAACGCCGCTTCGGCCGGCGCCCCGATGGAATCTGGCTGACCGAGCGGGTCTGGGAACCCGATCTGCCGATCGATCTCGGCGATTCCGGCGTGGCCTACCTACCCCTGGACGACACCCAGCTCCTGCAGGTCGGCGTCGCGTCCGAACAGGTGCGAGGAGCCTTCCTGACCGAGAGTGGCGGTCGGCGCTTGCGGGTCTTCCCGGCGCTGATGACCCTGCGCTACCGGATCCCCTATGCCGATCCCGAGGAGACGGCCGAGTTTCTCTGCAATCCCTTCCCCGGCGGAGGGGAAGGACTCGCCGTCTATGCCGACGATGGAGAGAAACTCGGGAGCTGGCCCGGTAGCCACCGACTGCTTTATGAGGAGCGCTGGCTGGAGCGGTTTCTGAGCGCGCTCGAAAAGCGGGAAGACCGGGTAAGCGTGACCACCTTTGCGGAGGAAAGCCGGCGGCCGGCGGCGGGGCTCGTCTACCTGCCGACCGGCTCCTACGCTGAGATGGGGCAGTGGACCCTCCCGCCCGACCATCAGGCTGGCTACCAGCGCGCGCGCGAGCATCTGCGCGGCGCCGAGCTCGCCGCGGAGGGGGAGCTCTTCGTGCGCGGCGGGTTCTGGCGCAACTTCTTCGCGCGCTACAGCGAGAGCAACTGGATGCACATGCGCGCCGCGACCGCCTCGCGGTTGTGTGAGCAGATCCGCGGGCGCTGCGCCCCGGAGGTGTGGCGGTCGGCGCGTGATCATCTCTGGCGCGCCCAGTGCAATTGCGCCTATTGGCACGGGGTTTTTGGGGGGCTCTACCTGCCCCATCTGCGCGATGGGGTCTATGCGGAGCTTGTGCGTGGCGAGGCGTTGCTGGCGGGCGAGCGGCATGGCCGCGGCGCCTGGGTCGACCATGGCCAGGCCGACTTCGATCTCGACGGGGAACCCGAGCTGATCCTGGAGAACGACGCCTTGGTGCTCATTCTCGCCCCCGCGCAGGGGGGCGTGCTGCGCGAGTGGGATGATCGGGCAGCGGCGATCAACTTGGTCAACGTGCTCACCCGGCGACCGGAGTTCTACCACCGCGAGGTCGGCAAGCAGCAGAGCGAGAGCTCCGGAGGGGCCGCGACGATCCATGCCTGCGTGGGCGCCCGCGACGCGGGACTGCAGAAGCTGTTGCTCTACGACGAGGTTCCCCGCGCAGGCTTGGTCGACCGCTTCTTTGCCGAACCTCCTGATCCCGATGCGTTGCGCACCAACCGGCTTGCCGAGTGCGGGGACTTCCGCACCGCGCCCTACGAGCATGAGGTCATCACCGAAGAGCATGCTCTGGTCGCGCGCCTCTGGCGGCGGGGCCGGGTGCGGTGCGGCGAGCAGGAACATACCCTCGGACTCGAGAAGCGCGTGCGGCTCGCTGCCGGCGAACGCGGCTACGAAGTGCGTCTGCGCTATGAGAACCTCTCCGCGGCGCGCCTGTGCGTTTGGGCGGCGTTCGAGAACCACGTCAACCTGCTCGCCGGCCAGGCGCCCGATCGCTACGTCCTCGTCGATGGGCAGCGAGTGCCGCCCGCGGAGCTCGGGGCCTGCGGGCTCACCGAGGAAGCCGCGGAGATCGTCCTGGTCGAGGAGTGGCGCGGGTGGCACATCGCCTTTCACCTGGAACCGGCGGTGCGCTTCTGCCGCTACCCGGTCGAGACGGTCAGTCTTTCGGAGACGGGGGCCGAACGGAACTTCCAGGGCACCGCGTTGCTCTTCTGCCTGCCGCTCGAGCTGGAGGCGGGGGAGGCGCGCACGCTGACCCTGCGCGCGCAGCTGCGGACCGGTGTGCCGGTGCCGGCGTCCGCTCCCGCCGCGGGGGCGGACGGCTCCTGATGCGGGCGCACGGGGAAGTCCCGAAGCCGGCTGAGCCCCGGGGCCGGTGGCCAGCCGCGCTTACCCCCTGGTGGCCGCTCGCCGCCAGCGCGCTGGTTCTGCTCGGCGTGGCCTGGCTACTGGATCTGCTCTCGCCGCCGGCAGGGCAGCTGCTGCCCGGTACGGTGGGGGCGGCCTGGGGTGCGGGCACCCTGCTGCTGCTTGGCGGGTGGAGCCTGCTTGTCTCCATCGACGAACGGGCCTGTGGGCCGCTCGTGCTCCACGAACCGCTGCTCGCCGCCGGGGTGGGCGGACTGCTCGTAGGGCGACCCGCGGAGGGTCTGCTGGTCGGATTCTGCGTCCAGCTCGTTTGGCCGGGGCTGAGACCCCTCGGGGGCATCGCGCAGCCGGCCACCGGTCTCGCCGCAGTCACGGCGATCGGCTGGCTGGCTTGGCTACCAGGGGAGCTCGGGGTCTGGCGGTTTCCGGCC
>JAGMBO010000144.1 GCA_023129715.1 Candidatus Eiseniibacteriota bacterium
AGGAGCAACGAGGCAACAACCAGGAGGTCTGAGGATTGTACCTCAGCTGTACGAACGGTTCAACGGGGCGATCCCGGGACAAAGTCGAGAAGACGGCAGGGCGAGTTCGCTTCAGCCGCTTTCCGGGGGGGTTTGAAGCCGGGACCGGTTGGGCCGGGCAGGGAGGAACGAGCTGTGCGGCCAGGGTGGGGGGGGTGGGGAACCGTAGCAAGCCATGAGCGGAGCGAGTCGGACACCGCCCGGCACGGGCGTCACAGCCGCCCGGAACGGGCGTAACTGCGGGTCGGATATCGCCTCTTCCGTTGCATTCGCGTAACCAGGAGCTTCAGCGAATGCAACGGAAGATGCGACTATCGGACCCGCAGACAGGTAGCGTGCGAGCCGTACGGGTTGGTGGGGTGGGAGCAAAGAAACCGGCTCGCCTTCCGAATCCCCGGCGATAGCCGCGATGGAAAGAGCCGTGCAGTGGACGGGGGGAGAAACGGGCGGGCAAGGGCAAGGGAAGCCACGGAGGCTAGTCTGGAGGCAGTGGTCAAGAAATTAGCGCCTGCGAGACAGCGAGCCCGGGACCGACGACACGCCCGTCCAAATAAAACACACCGCCGCAACGGGCGAGCTAAGGCAAGCGCAAGCGAAAGAAACGAAACCCGCACCACGCAAAGAAAGAAACCTCGCGGAACCCAGACTGCAAATGAAACACGCGAGACGCAAGACACGCCGTGCTCGTGAAGAATGGACACGCCCTGCGATGGAAGAAACCACGCCGTCCAGCTTGTCACTCGCCCTTAACGAAACGCGTGCCACAGACACCCGACCCGTGTTCGGGGTCCGGCAAGTAACTGAAGCATGGCTGATCGAGCGTCAAAGTAGAGACAGTCGCCACAGTCGACGCCGGAGGTGCTCGGGTGCAAGGGGCATATTCGACTCGCAGGACGTCGAGGGCGTGTTGCGCGTCTGCGTCGCCGTCCTCGGCACGGGTGATGATTTCGTCGAGTGTGCCTAATTGAATCCATGTTCCAGACTCCGGTGGCTCGGTCAGCTTGTAACCACGCCACGATCCAAAGGTCATGCAGAGTCGCTTGCCCTTGAGCGCTTCGATTGCTTCATCGAGTCGCAGAGGGACTACGACGACGGTCCGATCGAGCGGTTTGCTTGCGTACTTGCAGATGTAATGGGTGCAGTGGGCTTCATCCTCTACGATCCGAATATCGATGACATCGCTCGTGCCGGTGATCTTCAGCCACAGAGTGCTGATCTCCTCGCGGGGAACGTACTTTCCCTGCAATAGAGCGTGCAGGTGGACGTGCCAGCGATTGGTGCCTGCGAGCCACTTCACTTCGAGGAACGCCACGCCGCCGGTGACCCTCTTCCGCCAGAGCTTCGTGCGTCTGAGGGCACAGAAATCGTGGGTAAGCTTGGCGAGAAGCTCGGCTAGAGGTTCAGCGTCCGAGCGTAATGTGAGTGTCAGAAACCGTGCAGGCTCGCCCGCGATGCGTTCCTTGACGTTCCCGGCGATGATCCGGGAACGCTCGCGACCGCACGGTAGGCAGAACCGATCGTGGCACGTGGAACCGCCGAGGGTGTAGACCTCGGGATCTTCGACGCTCCGGAAGACGAACGCGTGCTTACCGCAGCCGGTGAAGTCGTGGAGGCGTCCGCCGCTCTGACCTGTACGCCGGAGAGCCTCGTAGACTCGCCGCCGGTCATGATTCCATCCGCTGTGTCTGAAATTTATGGAGCTATTCCATGTTTGCAGGGGGTCTAGAGAGCAATCCGGGCCGTGACTGACCCCAGCCAGACCGGGCGTCAAGGGGGGCTGCAGGTTTGTTTCGGGGGGGTGAACTAGAGCAGAGGAAGGAACGGGGCCGTTCTCAGCTTCGAGAACAACAGGTGAGAATCCGGGCATCATACGGACACACCTGTAGCGTCCGCGATACAACGCAACGTAACATATAATATAGGTACGTTACGTATTCTCGGGTGCGGGAAGGAGAGGACAAGAGCGGGGGGCGTGTGAAAGTGAGCGGCGGCTTGCAGTCCGGCGGTCAACTCGTGGTCCTGTCCTGGGAGGTTTGCAAAAGGACAGGAGCCGTCCGGGCGAACATGCAACGCCCGGACGACCCCACGTTTACCTCGGCGGCTGCAAGACCTCCCAGAACTTACACCCGCGGGCTGGTATTACCACACCACGCGTAGGGGTGTCAAGACCTCGCGGTACAGGATCTTGTAGGGTCGTTTTCGAGTGTTCCAAGCTCGCCCATCAGCACCTTGGTGGTAAATGTTCGTGAGGTGACCGCCAGGCGGACAGTGTCCGCCCGGGGAGGTTTGCAGCGAGGTAAAGATGGCGTCGGAGATCCGGGCGAGATCAGAAGCCAGCGACGAATCCGGCGACGGGGAGCCCGGTGAGAAGGCCGTAGACGTCGGAGGGTGGAGGCTGATACCAGACGGCGTCGGGGCCAGGGTTCGGGGGACCAGTGAGCGTCGTGAGGACGATCGCGTTACCGGACGTGACGGCGAGAAAAGGGTAGTGCAGCCAGTTCATGTAGCGGAAGAACCAGACGCCGGAGGCGTGGACCTGGCGACGGAGAAGGGCATCGAAGTTGACCGTCAGGGTAAAGCGGGTGGGGGTGACTTGAGCGAAAGAGGCATCAGTGAAGACGGGGGCGACTTGGGGAACGACGTTCGCGGGGAGGGAGACCGGCTGAGACAGTCGGGCGTCATTGCGCGTGACCCGCAGGCGAATGAAGACCCGCTCGCCGAGGTCCGCACCGGTGGGGAGGGGGAGAGTCGCCGGGCTTGACAGGGCGGGATCGCCGCCGGTGAGCCGCCCGGCGTACTTGTAGGGACCGTTCCAGAAGTTAACCGAGAGCGGGCGGGGAGCGGAGACGTAGAATAGCATGGCCGCCCCGGATTCGCCGACCCAGGCGTCAGACTCCGCGAAGAAGGGGTGGAACGTGTCGTCCACGACGTTGAGGACGACACGGGGGACCGGCGTAAACGGTGCGAGATCGTGCAGTGTGGGTGCTTCGTCTACACGTCCGATGGACCCTCCGGCTGCCTGAAGTCGTGGCACGTTGGAGCGGATGTACGTGGGGAGGCCGCCGACGTTGTTTCGTCGTCCGGTGGGGCCTGTCAATCGGAGGGCTCTTGCGTACCGTTCCCAGGCTGCACGTTCGGGTTGCGTTAGGGTTGCATTCCACGCCGCGACACACTCGGCCAGGTGGTTCCGGACGGCGACCTGCAGGGCTGTCGCCGGGTCCGCCGGCACGACCCGCGGCTTGACGTATCGGCCGTGTTGGTTCCGGGTGTGCACGACGTCGCCCGCCGAACCACTAGACGCGGTCAGCAGTTCGGCGGGGACGTCGAGCGGCATTCCAGACTCCTCTCAAGTTACGGCGTAGTCGTCGAACGAGCCCGCGGGGAAAGCACCCCAGAGTGAGCGGACATCCGCGGCACCGTCGTCATAGGAAACGACGTCAGCACCGACGTCAGCACCGCCGTCGCTCACC
>JAGMBO010000145.1 GCA_023129715.1 Candidatus Eiseniibacteriota bacterium
GCGGAAAAGGGTCCAGGAGTCTTTTTCCGTTGGCCGTCACCCGTCCTCGTGGAGCATGTCGGCGGAAAAAGACTCCTGGACCCTTTTCCGCCCTTCGCTACGGTTAATCGTGAGCCGCTCTAGTGCTCCGTCCCGGCTATATTGTCGGGTAAAGTCGTTTCAGTTTGATTCGGGCGTCGACTGTTGTGAATCGCCAGTCGATGCCCGCTTGTCTGTCGTTCCTCGAACGTTCCCAAGGGGCGGTTCTTTCCGCCAGTTGCTCGCGGCTCTCGAAGCAGTCGTTCATGCACTGGCGGCTGAGAATGCTCAGTTCGATCTCGGCCATGTTCAGCCAGCTGCCGTGCTTCGGCGTGTGATGAATCTCCAACTTCTCCGCCAGCCGTAGGGCCTCGGCTGGCTCGAACGCTTCATACAACGAGGCAACGCTGTGCGTGTTGAGGTTGTCCATCACCAGCACGATCTTCTCGACATCCGCATACAACTCGTCGCACAACTCCCGGACCACCTCGGCGAAGTCCGTGCGCGTGCGACGCTCGCGAACCCGCACATGCCGCTTGCCCCCCAACGGGGCGTTGAGCATGAACACGCTGGCCGTCCCGCAACGACGGTATTCCGCATCCATACGCTTGGGCTTGCCCGGTTCGACGGGAATCGCTTTACGCGTCTCAGCAACCAGTTGCTTGGAGGCCTCATCCAAGCACACCAGCGGGCGAGCGTCGTCGTATGGCCGCTGATACACCTCCAGCACATCCTCCATCGCCGCGACGAACTCGGCGTTGGCCTTCGGTGGAATGCACCAATACTTGTTCAGGTGAGGCTTGAGGATGTTTTTTTAAGAACGCGGTGTACGGAGGACTTGCTGCACGACTCGACCAGTCCCAAAGACACCATCTGATCCGCCAGCAGGCGTACGGTCCAGCGATTGCGTCCTTCCGGCGCGTCACCACAGGCCAAGGCGATCAGGTGTGCCTCGGCGACTCCATCCAAGGCCCGGGCTCGATAGCTGCCGCGATTGCCATGCTCCAACGCCGCATCCAGGCCCCGCTCCACCAGACGCCGGCGAAGCCGCTCGGCGCTGCGGGCCGTGCAATCGAATGCCGCAGCCACCTGCGCGTCCGACCAGCCTGGGCCGTCGGGACCTTGATCCAGCTTCAGGAGCATCCGTGCGTGACGCCGCTTGTGCGCCGCCATCCGCTCGGCGTCGATGATCTCCCTGAGTTGGGAACGCTCTTCACTTGTCAATTCAACGAGGTACTTCTTCATGGTCGGCCTCCTTGCCGGTTACGGGTTCTATCAACCCTATCGGCAAGAAGACCTGCCCCACATTATTCGCGGGACGGAGTACTA
>JAGMBO010000146.1 GCA_023129715.1 Candidatus Eiseniibacteriota bacterium
GAGCAGCAGAGAGTGGTGGGTTACATATGCGGAGGTGCTGTCGGAGGGGTGGGCGGCGGGAGGCTGTCCAGACAGGAGGTCGACCGATGCCGACCACTGGTGCGAAGTTTGAGGAGGCTGAGGCGACGCTGCCGGAAGATCTGAGAGGCACCTTCCGACGATTAGTGCAGGACTACGAGGATCTGACTGTGCTGCATTTCGGCCGGGGCTACGTGGCCTACAAGGTCCTCGCTGATCTCGTGCTTGCCGGGTGGAGACCGGTCGCAGAACCTCGATCTGGCTTGACGAAGCAAGCAGGGGACTAGCGCCATCAGCGAAATCCATCCACCGGATTGGCGGCAGGTCGTATGGGAACACAGGGGAGAGCACAGCAGCTCGGGGTTCGAGCGGATGCCTGGTGAGACAGGCCCCTGGAGGAGCGAGGTTCGGCGACGTGCCGCTGCCTACGCTGAGCGACTCGGGCTTCCGGTGAAGGCTGGGCACCCCTGGATCCTGTCGACGGCAAGCGAGGAAGAGGCCCTCTGGGCTCCGATTCGGGAAGCGGCGCGATCCCTTGGTATGCGCTGGCACTCCAGAGGCAATCTGACCAGCTCGCAGATCATGGCCGTCGACGTCGTGCTCGGACTCTCTCACTGCAATGCGCTGGATATCCTTGTCGGCACACGATCAACTGGGACACCCGGTCCAGAGTGGCAGGACCTGGCGGACAATGTGCTGCAGGAGAAGCGTCCGAGTAGCATTGACTACCTTCTGCCAACGGCTGACGGTCCGTGGCTTCTCGAATTCAAGTATGGAGAAGATCAGCCACAACCCTGCGGTACCAGCAGGAAGACGACTGTCTGCAAGAACCGAGGCCAGAAATGGGTATCAGACTGTCCTCTTGAGAAGCACTACGGGACGCGGTACATGGAAGTCCTCCGGTCACCGCATGGGCCTGTGGACCTTGAAAGGTTTGCCGCCCTTGCGGCAGATTGCCCCATGAGGACGCGAGAGGCATTCCAGCTTGTTCGGCTCGTTTCCATGGCATGGCTGAAGGGAGAAGTCGAGGGTTCTCAGCACTGGCACGTGGGCATCGTCTTCCCACGTGAGAACGGATTCATCGCAGCAGAGGTCGGGAGCGTTCGTGCGTGCCTGTGGTCTCCCGAGATTCTGTCAGCGATCACCGTAGAGGAGTTGCTCGATCGGGCGAGATCGGTGCCTTCTGCTCATGCGTGGACGAAGTACATCGAGGATCGTTATCTTGGAAGGATGTTAGCGGCAGAGGATCTTTATCAGCCCGATTAGTTTGCTTGCGTCAGATGCGGGGACGCCTTCATGGACAATGACGAAGCTGCACGGAGCACTCTCTTCCCTGACTTGCCTCAGTTTACAGAGCAGGATTGGCAGAAGTGCGAAGGGTGGGGAAGCTATGTCCCGATGCTGTTCGACTGGTACCGACACACTGGTCAAGTATGTGCCACTGTAGCAGGCCTTTCGCAGACGTCACCTGTCTTCATGAGCATCCTGGCGGTGCACTATGCCATTCTGGTGGGTATGCTCGTCCGGTGTTCGCGACTTATGCTGTCGGTCGTTGCGCTGTCCTCTCGGGATGAATTCGCGGAGACTACGCGGCTGATCGACAGATGCATAGCGGAAACCGCAATCACCATCCACTGGCTTTGTGCTTCCAGGGACCCTGATCGCTTCTCCCTGTATCTGGAGGATTCAGTGCGGTCGGAGGCAAAGCTCAAGAATTTGATCCTCGGGAGGATCTGGTCCCGTGAAGGGATAAGGTTTCCCATCGAGGAACGTCTCCTGCGACAGATCGACGAGGTGGCCGAATCGACCCAGCTTTCGGGGAATGCCTTGGCGAACCCAAGGCGGCTTCCAAGCTTCGCCCAGCGTTGCAGAGATCTCCGCCTGCCCGAAGAAGTCTACTGCGTTGGCTATAGACTCGGGTCTGCGGCGGTCCATGGCTCATGGGTCGACCTGCTTGAGCACTACCTTGTCCGTGAGGAATCCGGAGACTCGAGCGTCAAGGGAACGAAGAATCGCCCGGACGAGACGCAGTTTGTGGCCACGACGAAGCTGGTCCTGGGAGCCCTGGCTGCGTTCATTCAATATATGACAGATGACAAAGCGGCCATGGGAATTGTCCTCAGGCGTCTGCGCCTGATACTCGATGCGGTGAATGAGATCATGAAGCGTTCATGGGGGGGCGACTTCTTGCAGCCGGAGGATGCTGAGGAGAGTTGAACAGCCCGGGACACCTTGGCCTGCGGCCGGCCAAGGCCGTCCGGCTTCCGGTGGTTGACCGAATTCGTGATGGCAATCCGAAGAAGACGCTTTACGAGAATGGATGCTTGTGCAAGCATAGCCCCAGTGATTTGACCTAGCACCAGACAGCGGCCCGGCCGCGAAGCGGAAGGCGCTTGTGGGTGTTGCTCCGGCAGCATCTTCAGCGCCTTGTTTCGTCCCACCTGCCGGGCAGCGACCCACGCTAGCATAGACTTCCCGCCGGGCGGGAGGGAGCGTGGACCGCTCAGAGAGGCGACGCTCGGACCGAGGCTGCGGGGCGCAGCTAACTGGACCACAGGAAAGGGGTCCGAGGGATAGTGCTGAAAGCAACGATCGTGTTCTCGAGGGTCACGGTCGCCGAGCCGCACTCGATTCCGCCAGCACCGCTGCCCGCTCCGTTGTAGGCTAGCGTGCAATTGGAGAGTTCTGCTGAGCAGTCATCAGCACACCAGAGGACACCCCCGCTTGGCTGGCCGTGTTGTTGTAGAACAGACAGTCCGTCACCAAGACCGAGGACCCTGCCGTGAGCCGCAGTGCACCGCCTTCGTCAGCTTCGTTATCCCAGAAGGAACATTCATGGACGAATGGAGCGTTGCCGCAGGCTATCAAGTATATGCCCCCACCCAGATTGCCAGAGAATCGGCAGTTCATAATCTCGGTGTTCTCGGCCTCGTTTGAAGAGGCCAGAAACAACCCGAATTGCGGGTGTTGCGTGAAGACGCAATCTTCCAAGATTGGGAAAGTCGAGTAGTTGACTCCCAGACCGGAGGTCGAGTTGGCGACGAACGTACATCGGGTGAGCTGTGGGGAGCCGAAGCCGTAACAGTACATTCCCCCGGCGGTGCCCGTGCGATCCTCGTTGGCCTCGAAAATGCAGTCAATGAACGAGGCGTAAATATATCGACCGCAGAATACTGCACCCCCGCCTCGCGCTGAGTTGTCCCGGAAGACGCAGTTCTCGATGCTCGGGGAGACAGGATCCCATAGGGAGACAGCCTCTAGATAGAGAGCTCCGCCGAAGCGGTCCTCCACAGACGGCCCCTCGGCATAGCCGCCTCTCACCGTGACCCCTCGGAGTCGAGAGAGGGCAGTCTCGCCTGAGACAAAGATGAACCCGCGGTGCGGTTCGTCGTTGCTTCCCTGGCAGTCCAGTATGCAATCCGCGGGGGAGTCGCTCTCGGATCGGACTGTGATCTCCTTACCACCGTAGGAGACGTCACGGTTCCCGTCGCCAGTGAACACACCGTCGGAGAGCAGGATCACATCGCCATCAGAGGACGCATCAATGGCGGCTTGGATGGTGGGGTAGTCGCCGGAGCCATCGGGCAGGACCAGATAGGTCGTTGCGCACGCAGCCCACGGCGCGGTGAGGAACAGAAGGACAGCCAGCAGCTTGCAGAGCATGGTCCAGTCCCCCGTCCACAGGAAGGTTCACAGTCAGCTGATCGGCATCAGTATAGCACGATCCGGGATCGCAGGCGGTCAGTCGGTAGCTTCCCGGAAGAGAGCCTTCAGGCCGCCCCATGTGGGACTCTCGGCGGCCGTCGGTCCGCATCCCACGTCCCACGCACCCATCAAACCGCACTCTGATTGCGGTGGTGCACACGGAGAATTCGAGTGCAGGCTCCAGTCCGCCGCCTCGACCGGATCTGGCCAGCAGAACAGTGGATCGTCGGAGACATTCCCGTCTGAACCGAGTTGATCCTCAAGATCGCCCACCCAATCACCACCCTCGTTTCCGTACAGATCAGAACACCACAAGGTAGCGCAGGGGCCGTCCGTGCAGTGAATGGCACAGCCAGCCTCAGTGAAGGCTACAATAGTCTGCTGCAGGACCACGTCAGCGAAACCTGAGTAGCCCTCGATGGCCCCGCTCGCATCCACTGTCCTGTTGTGGGTCAGAGTGCAGCCCTCGAAAGATGCTTGCCCATCGATTATGCAGAGGACTGCTCCACGCGGCGCTTCGTTCTCAGAGAAGGTACAGCGAGTGAACTCGGGCATGCCAAGACAGCTCACCGCACCCCCTCTGTTACTGGCAACATTGTGCACGAATATGCAGTCGGTGAAATAGGCGTCCTCTACGAAACACGCACCATTACTCGTCGCAGCCGTGTTGTTGATGAAGGTGCACTCCGTGAGAGTGGGCACGCTCCAGATGCCCCCGAAAGCCCCACTGCCCTCTGCAGTGTTCCCGATGAAAGTGCACTCCAGGAGAGTTGGAGAGGAGTGGGAGCAATCGACTCCGCCATAGTAGCGCGCGTGGTTCTCACGAAAGAGGCAGCGAACGAAAAGACACCCACCGGAGAATCCTCCGCCACACGCGGCGGCTCCTCCATTGTTGGCCGCAGAATTGCCAGAGAATACACAATCGGTAATGGTCAAGGCATCGCCACAGTAGAGGCCGCCTCCGCTGCCGGTAGCGGTGTTCCCGTGGAATACACAGTCAGTCAGGGTGGGGGTCGCCGGGATGCTGCAGTAGATTGCTGCCCCAGAAGGAGCGTATCCGCCAGTGATTGTAAGGCCATCCAGGGCAGACCCAGGGCCTTCGCCAGAATGGAAGCGGAAGCCGCGGTGGTGTTCAGCGTCGGAGCCTCCGCAGGCGATGATGCAGGCGTCCGGATTCCCAGACTGGGACCTAATGGTTATGGCCTTGCCAAGGTAGTCGATGTCCCGGTTGCCGGGGCCCGTGAATGTCCCTGAGGTCAACTCGATAACGTCCCCGGAACCAGCAGCGTCGACTGCTGCCTGGATCGTAGGATAGGTACCTGAGCCGTCGGGGTGGACGAGAAGCGTCTCGGCCTGAGCTGCCCACGGCGCAGTGACTAACAAGACGACAGCCATCAGCTTGCGGGCCATGGTCTAGCCCTCCGTCCACAGGAAGGTCCACAGTCAGCCGCTCGGCGTCAGTATAGCACGACAGCGGGCTGCAGGCTTCAGTAGATGACGGGGGATCAGTCGCGACCTTCCCGGAAGAGGGCCTTGACCCCGCCCCAGGACGTGATCCCTGCAGGCGGCCAGACTCCCGTCGGCGGTTGACATCCTATTGGCTCAGAACCAATGAGATCGCACTCAGGATTCGGTGACGAGAAAGGTGCGCATGGGGAATCTGCCTGCAGGGTGAAGTCGTCGCTCATGGGATCGCAGAAGAGGGGATTCTCGGAGATGTTGCCCCCAAGCCCGAATTGCCCCGCGATGTCCCCGACCCAGTCGCCTCCGGCATTGCCGTAGAGGTCGCAGCAGGACAGATTGGCATTGCCGGAGATTGCTTGACCCGCTGTGCTGAAGGCAATGATCGTGTTCTCGAGGGTCGCAGTTCCGGAGACGCACTCGATCCCCCCGGCGCCGCCGCCAGCCTCATTGTAAGCGAAGGTACAGTTCACAAACCCCGGAGTGCCAGACCTACACCAAACCGCCCCGCCGGAATCCTCCGCAATGTTGCTGACGATGAGACACTCGCGAATTGTACCGGCGAAGTCAATATCAAGGAGAAACGCTGCTCCATTTGCAGCGCGGTTGTTCCGAAAGGAGCACCGGGAGATGTTTGGCTGAGCGTCCAGGGAGCGGATGGCGGGTCCGGTATTGTCGAAGAAGCGGCAATCCTCAATAGGGAACGGGTCGTAATTGGTGGTGCAGTTGAGTGCGAAGCGCGTGTGGCCTGAGAACTCGCAATCACGAATCTCCGGCCCGGATCCCGATGAGGACATGCCACTTGGATCGTTGTCTCTGAACACGCATCCAGAGACAACCACTCCTATAGATGCTCCGAGTAGCAATCCCGCACCGTTGCCGGTGACCCTCGCCACGTTGCCCTCGAACAGGCAGTCGATGATTGCAGGCCCTGTGAAGCCGTTACAGGCCACGCCCCCGCCTGAACGAGCGGAGTTGCCAATGAAGGCGCAGTTCTCGATTGTCGGGTCGCCCCAACTACAGAAGATACCCGCGCCGGTCCCGTCCTCCCAATCAGACCCCTCCAGCCAGCCGTTGACGATCGTAATCCCGCAAATGACCGACGCACGGGTCTCGTCGGAGCTGAAGTAGAATCCCCGATGGGGATTCCCTGGAGAACCCTGACAGTCAATGGTGCAGACGGACGGATCATCGGCCTTCGATCGAACCGTGATCGCCTTCCCCGCGAAGTTGATGTCGCGATTCCCATCGCCGACGAAGGTTCCATTGCCCAGCAGGATCAGATCTCCGTCAGCAGCCGCGACAATGGCCTCCTGAATGGTTGGGAAGTCCCCGGAGCCATCGGGCAGGACCAGATAGGTCGTTGCGCACGCTGCCCACGGCGCGGAGAGTACCAGCAAGACAGCCAGCAGCTTACAGGTCATCGCGCCGCCCCCGTCCACAGGAAGGTTCACAGTCAGCTGATCGGCATCAGTATAGCACGATCCGGGATCGCAGGCGGTCAGTCGGTGCCTTCCCTGAACAGAGCCTTGACCCCGCCCCAGGACGCTGTCTCGACGGGGGGCCAAATCGCTGCAGGTGGTGGGCACCCTATGGGCTCCGAACCGATCAGGTCACACTCAGGGTTCGGGGACGAAAACGCCGCGCACGGCGAATCTTCCTGGATTGTGAAGTCGTCACTCATGAGATCGCAGAACAGAGGGTCTTCCGAGATGTTGCCATTGACGCCGTATTGGCCCGCGATGTCCCCGATCCAGTCTCCACCGGCGTTGCCGTAGAGATCGCAGCAGGACAGGGTAGCGTTGCCATCGAGCGCATGACCGCCCGTGCTGAAGGCAATGATCGTGTTCTCGAGCGTAACTGTGGCGGAGCCGCAATCGATGCCGCCAGCTCCACTTCCGGCCACGTTGTAGGCCATCGTGCAGTTGACGAAGCTTGGGGAGCCCGAACCACACCACACGGCCGCCCCAGATTCTGTCACGGTGTTGTTGTAGAAACAGCACTCCACGACTGTTCCCGCGAAATCCCAGTCTAGGTACAGGGCGGCACCTTCGGCTGCTGAATTGTCAGCGAACGTGCACCCGGAGATGGCCGGCGAGTTTTCGAGGAGCTCGAGGGCGTGACCCGAATTGTCTGCGAAGTAGCAGTTGACGATCGATGGGCTGCCTCCATGGCACCCGAAGCCGCGGGACGAGTGTCCCGAGAAGCTGCAACCATCCAACTGAGGAGAAGAAGTCGCATGTGCGTACATGCCGTCCGGAGAATTCTCTATGAATGAGCAGCCGTTGAGATGAGGAGAGGCATAGAAGTGGCAGTAGACTCCGGCCCCGATGGTGCGGGCACTGGCTTGGTTGCGCGAGAAGATGCAATTCGTGAGGGTCGGAGACGCGAAGTCGTAGCAGAGGACCCCAGCGCCGGATTGCGCGGCGTTTTCAGTGAAGACACAGTTCGTGATAGCGGGTGAGGATCCCTCGCAGTACACTCCAGCACCGTCGTTCTCTGGGAAGCTGCCCGCAGTGTAACCATTCATGACAGTGAGGCCCTGCAGGACAGACGAGGCAGTTTCGCCCGAGTCGAACCTGAAGCCTCTGTGTGGGGCGCTGCTGTTTCCCTGGCAATCTACGGTACAGCTGACAGGATCGTCACTCAGCGATCTGACCGTGATGGCCTTGCCATCGAAATCGATATCTCGGTTTCCATCGCCAGTGAACGTTCCGTCCGAGAGCAGGATCACATCGCCGTTGGTTGCAGCATCAACGGCGGCTTGGATGTTTGGAAAGTCTCCTGAGCCATCGGGCAGGACAAGGTACGTTTCGGCTTCTGCAACCCACACCGCGGCCACCAGCAGCAGCGATACGAGCACACATCGGGACATGGTCATGCCCTCACGGACGGAATCGGATCAGTGGCTCAGCCGCAACCAGTATAGCACAATGGCGCCCCGTTGGCGGTGGGTCGGAGCGACACCCCGCAGGTGGGAGGAAGCGAACTCCGCCGAGATCTATCCCCGAAGACTCCCCTCACTCCCAATAGAGAACCCAGATGTCGCGGCAGGGCCATTCATCCACGATTTCGGTGACTAACGTGAACGCTATCCGGGTACCATCCGGGGACCAGGAGGGACTGCTGGCGCCGTAGGGGCTCGTTGCGCCAACAGGGCTGAAGGTGAGCTGTCGCGCATTCCCTCCATCAGCGGACATCAGCCACAGTTCGACGTTGCCGCCCCGATTGGATCCGAAGGCGATCCGGCTACCATCCGGAGACCAAGCGGGCCCCGTGTCTCTTGCCAGATCATCCGTCAACGGAGTGGCTGCACCGCTTCCAACCGACAGGATCCATATGTCGTAGCTCTCATCCTGAGGGTAGCCGAAGGCGATCCGCGTTCCGTCGGGAGACCAATCCAGCCCGGGGATCCAACCGGAAAGGCTGATCAGGACCTGGGAGCTGCCGCCACCGGCGGGAGTGACGCGGAGATCAGTAATCGAAGCGGGGCCATTGTGGGAGATGCTCGTGAATGCGATCTGGGTGCCGTCAGGCGACCATTTGCACCCGCCAAGAGGCATGTGCGGTATCGTGATGATCTCGGTGGCCGGCGAGCCGGGGACCGCGTCCATGACCCACAGCTTGTAAAGGTTGTAGCGCGGCGAAGCGAACGCGATCCTGGAGCCATCGGGGGACCAGGTAGCATGGCTCGCGTAGTCGGGCTCGTCCGTGAGCCGCACGGGCTCACCCCCGGTGGCTGGGATCAGGTAGAGATCAGTGTGGGGAAACAAGTCGCCCCAGTCGGCCTCGAAGACGATCGACTCACCGTCGGGAGACCAGGCGGGATCGGTCGCACCCTCGTGACGCCAGCCCCCAGTGCTCGTCGTCAGGCGCAGCAGGCCCGCGGTTGACTTGCTTGCGAGGTTCGAGAGCGCCGACCAGTTCCCATGCTCATCGGTTGTCTTCAGGGCGAAGAAGTAGGTGGTACCGGTCTCCAGGCCTGTGACCATGCAGGATTCCGTTGAGCCGACGGGACCGGGCACGGGCACATCCGGCACCTGCGGAGCGTTCTCCCAAGTCTCCTCCGTGACAGGGAAGAGGCTATAGCGCAGGTCGTACTCAGTGGCGCTTCCCTTTCCATCCTCTGCTGGCGCCGACCACTGCAGCTCCACGGTGGCGACGCTTGAGAAGATGGCTTCCAGATCACTCACCGTGGCCGGAGGGACAGTGTCCACCAATGTCGTGCTGACCACGTTCGAGATCGCCGACCAGTTCGGCACCTCGTCAGCCGACTTCAGGCCGAAGAACCAGACGCCATCGGGGAGATCTTCGACCGTCAGAGATTCCACTAGCCCTGCGGCCTTCGGCACCATCGATGAGTCCGCGACCGTGGCCGTGTCCCATCCCGCCTCGGTCAGGAGGCTCATTGAATAGCGCAGATTGTAGCGTGACGCCTGGCCCTCGGTGCCATCGTCCCCAGGAGCGGTCCAGGTCAGGGTTACCGCGTTGCCCGAGCTGTCGAGGACAGCCAAGTCCTGGACGATGGCAGGGGAGGATGCGTCTGGACTCGGTCTAGCGCCATTGTCGTCACTGCATGCTGCAAGGGGGATGAGCAGAAAGAAGATCCAACGCCGAGCACGCTTCATTGCCGTTCCTCCTCGCTGGGATCACGCTCGCTTGTTCCGGCACGGTTGCCCATCAGAATGGGGGAGGCAATAGAACCCCCTACGTATGTCGCGATACAGGCGACACGTTCATTCTATGAGCTTTGTGACGACTTGCCAACGCTTATGGCAGCTCGAATAGTGGCGGGGCGAGTGCCCGCGGCGCCGCGCCTCTCAGCCAGGGGCGTGCCAGGGCCGACCGACCGGTGAATGGCGTTGTCAGGCTCACTAGCCGGACTTCCTCTCACATAGATTCAGGGCTCGCGAAAGGTGCGAGCCTGGATACGGACGCGAAAGCGCATCCTTCCCGCCTCCCCACTTTCGCGCTTCGACCTCCGCCGCCAGATCAGCAAAACGTGCCCATCGATGAGCGTTGCAGCCAAGCGTCAGCAAGATCAAGACCAGCAATCGATCGGCAGCTTCCAGGAGATCGGGTGAGTGAGTGGCTCTCCGCCGACGAGCGCCATGAACAATGCCACTCCGAAGGTCATAGAACGCCCGCACAGCCTTGGCGATACGAAACCTACGCTTATAGTCATCGGAGAGTAGAAACGCCGCTCTCTCGGCAAGTGGGCCGCGAAGGTTCTCGTTCTCCGACGCTATCAGCAATGATTCTAGTGCTATTGCCGTCTTGACGACGGCTGCCTCTAAAGACGTCTCAAGCCGTGATTCGAACAGCCAATTCACGGCGCTCTCAATACGTCCCCCGATTTTCCCGCCAGTCGACATTGCAGCCAAGAGCTCCGGAAAGCCGCAGCGGCTGAATCGTCGCACAAAAGCCCCATTGACACCAATCCCTCGAGGGCGAGACTCCGTCCTCTGGGATGATCTGAGGTATACGAAGCCGGGCGAAATCGCCAAGTCGAAACCATAGCGTCGATGTCGGCTTAGTGCGGCTAGGCGATGTGTCGATTGCCGCTTAAGCCCCAAAGCCGAGGAGACGACGGCGACCTTCTCTATTGAGCTTGCCAGTTTGCGAGCCGCCGGCAGGATGCTATCGAGCGATCCAGACATACGGACCTCGATGACAGTAGTCTCGCTAAGCTGATGCATACGCTTCAAGTAGAATGAGTTCTCAGCAGAGTGTCGGGCGAAGACAGTACGTCGCCTGGTCTGTTCGGAAAGCGCCGTGCTTTCGGCAGCCGATATATAGCGCACGGAGGAGTGCAGCATCGGGAGTTCGAGTTCTGTTGCCGCGGACAGCAGCCAGGTTGTGCGAATGAGGCGTGAGTAAGTGTCCGTAGAGCACCTCCAGCCAAGCGGTGTCTCAAATGAGCCTGACTATTGATTCTCTTGACGTCCTTGATCCCACGGGCTCTCTGGCGGGCTCCCTACCCGGTCGAGTCCTCCAGCGGTGACGGATCAAGCCAATTCGCGATCTTCGGGAGCACGGCGACTGCCACAGGATACCGTGCTGGGCATCCCGGTGCCAGCGGGGAGCAGCCGGACGGCAGGGCCTGACAGGTAGGCGGCAGAAGGGAGTCGTGTTTGCCGCAGGCACTCAGATCCGCAACGCGAGGCGCAGATGGGCGTTGTGCTGCCACAGCAGCAGATCGTCTGGCGCGACGAGCAGTTGCAGCCGCAGGGCGGCATTCTCGAGGGCCAGCGCGGTCTGGGGCATCCACGCAGCCCGGAGGAAAGCGAGCAAAGCTGATATGAGTGTGCGCATCATGAGCACGACCAGATCATGGCGGGAGGAGTTGCCTGACCGCAGGGAGTTACGGCCTTTTCGCGGACCACGGCACTCCTCGTGAGGCGTTCCTGACCGAACGGCCGGCGTTACGCCCCCTGCCCCCCTATATCCCTGAAGTCTATGACCTGCACACGCGGCGGGTGAGTGTCGAAGGCTATGTCAGCCTGCACACCAACCGCTAGTCGGCACCCACCCGGCTGATCGGACGCCGA
>JAGMBO010000147.1 GCA_023129715.1 Candidatus Eiseniibacteriota bacterium
CAGATGGATCCATTCTCGTTAGCGGTGGGGGGCAGACATTTGTGAGGGCAGGAGGTCGGTGGGGTTCTCCGCCATTGACCCTCGATGGCCTGCCTGCGCGCCCAACCCACGGGTCTCTCGCCCAACCACCCCAAGTTCTCCGCGCTCTCTGTTCTTAAGGCCCGAGTGGTTGACGCTCTTCACCGTCTCGGGAGGGGGCGAGGGGTGGGGGGGAGAGCTCTGGGCGGGGCCCGACGAGACGCGTCGCAGAGCCGGTGATCCAGTCGTCCCTCAGTCCGGTGCAACTCCAGCAGTTGAAGAGTGACGGAGTTATCAGGACCCGCAGCGCTCATGCGCGGGCAGTGTGTCCTCTCTCATCGACGCTTGTTCAGAAATGACAGGAAGACGTGATTGACCTCGTCGGGCTTGTTCACGACGAGGAAGTGGTCTGTCTCCGGTATCCACACGAGTTCGGATTTGGGGATCACTCGATGCCACCACGCGAAATGGTCATGCTTTATGAATTGCTCATCCTTTCCAGCCACGATGAGCGTCGGCGCACGAATCCCCGACAATTCCTCCTCTGCTGGACTTGACCGCGTCCTCCACCAGGTCTCCAGCTTCTCCGGCACGTCCCATTGTTCAACCTGCTCCCAAAACACTTCGGTCAGTGCCTCAGCAGATAAGTCAACAGGGGTGAGAAGCAGGGCACGTACTCGTTCTGGATGGTAAATAGCCATATGAATGGCGATTGCGGCTCCATCGCTCCATCCCCCAACATATGCCGAATCGATACCCAGCGAGTCGAGCAGACCGATCATGTCTTTGACCATGAGACGATAGCTCAGCGGCTCCTCTGTGTCAGTGCTACGGCCCTGGGCGCGGCTGTCGGGAGTGATTACGCGGAAGTGCTTCGCTAGCTCTGGAAGCATGAGGTTAAAGTGCTCTGCGGAGCCGCCGCCGCCATGCAGCAGCAACAACTGTTCGCCTTGCCCACGCACCTCATAGTAAAGCGAGATGCCGTTGATCCAGAGGAACTCGCCCTCAGAACATCCTGGTTCGATCTCCCAGGGACCGCACGCGCGATCCTCCGCCGGGGCTGCTGGGGGACGATCCTGGGCATATGTTCCCGCGGCGAGTGCAGATGCGCAGAGTAAGAGAAGTGGTGCCCATAGACTTGGCAGGCCGAGTCGACTGATCCTCTTCATAATCGGGCCTCCTCTGTTGCCGCGCGATCGATTGGCACGCCGCGCGCATGTTCCATCATGCCCCGGAGTCCACGCGGCTCCACACAGAGGCCGGAGATACGGCTGCAGTCAGACCTAACCATCGTCCTCTTCCAGCTCGCGAAACCTCTTGCGGAAGGAGTCCAGATAGGGATTTTCGGGAGGCACAGGTGGCCTATCGGTCCCGGGCCCCGGTCGCGCGGCTGCGGCCCCATGGACGCCTGCCGGACAGGCCGAGCAGGTACTTCACCCACAGCCGGTAGAACCGCACGTCCCGCGGGTAGCGGCGTGTATACATTCTCAGCAGGCGCAGCGCCTCGTTCCGGCGTCCCTCTTGCAGGAGTCCCCAGCCATAACCGACGGCGTGCTCGGCAATCACATGGCGTAGGAGGCTGAGGAGCTCAGGGTGCTCGCGAAACGCCTCCCGCTGCCCTTCGGACATCTCGAGCATGCAGCGGGCCCAGTCGACCCGCTGGGTGTCGTCATGAATGACGCTTGCCGGGTGGTCCCGCTTCCTTGAAAGGATCCGATCGATGTAGCCCGATTCACAGTGCAGTGCGCAGCGCGCGGAAAAGTCGGTCTCGTTGCCGTAGCCGCAGTCCACCCGGAAGAGACCGGAAGCGGGGAGAGACTTGCGCTTGACCGTCAGGCTGCTCGTCGGCATGAAGGATCCGTACTTCAGAATGGCGGGGGTGAGCGAGCCGGTGAAGACCCAGCAGTCCTCGCTGACGACGCTATGCGGGATACTGCGAAAGTTCTTCCACGTGCTGGTCCCGGAGGGATGCACGATCCCCCTCTCGTCGTAGATCTCGTAGTCCGCGAAGACGAGTCCGAGATGCTCCCGGCTCCGAAGGAACCTGACGGTGCGTTCGATGCAACCGTCTAGCCCGGATAATTCATGATTCT
>JAGMBO010000148.1 GCA_023129715.1 Candidatus Eiseniibacteriota bacterium
AGCCCGCGGTGCAGTCGACGTGACGGCCAAGCTCGTCGGGTTCATACACTAGTTGGGCGCAGTGCAGTTCGGTCAGCCCTCTCTCTGTGAAGAACCCACGTTGACTTCCATTGTGCGGATTCACTCTCGGAGAAACCGGAACCTCCCGCTGCGCCTGGACACTCAGGCGCAGCGTCCTATCTCAAACGTCTCGTAGGATACTCCCCTCTCATAGCCAAGCTTCAGAGCTAGCTTCTCCGACGCTTGGTTCGCAGCCAACCACTTGGGTTCAATGTCCCTCTGAACACAATGCAGCACGAGTCTAGCACCAACGACCGTCCCGAATCCCCTTCTTCGGAAGCTCGAAGCCGTCTCGATCTCAATGTCAATGGCACCACTACACATCGCCACTGAAGTCGCGGCACTCGCAATCCTGCCTCCCTGAACAACGCAGTATCCGATGCCTCGATTCAGGAAGTCCTCTATCGATTCGAAGCTCTCCAAGAAACAGTCGTTGGCGAGATCCGACGGCAACTGTTCTGCCAGCCGTCTGTCTAGGCGTTTCAGTTCAGAACCAGCCGGAAGTGTCTGGCTCAACTCCGTCAAGCGATTCTCATCAAGTGACCGTGACAAGAACTCCGTGAAACCGATGGCAGAGATCCTATCTCCGAACTCATGCTTCAGCGCTCGTCGCCACCCAGCGTTCTCAGGTGTCACGTAGCTGATCGGAGCACGGCGCAGTAGCGCTACTACCGCCGTTGCTCCTGGATTCCCGCCGAGCATTGTGAAGGCACCAGAATCCAATCTCGCCACAGAGGGATTGAACTCGGAGTCCGCGTAGGAGACCCCGAAGTGGCCTTCAAGGACACCCCTTATCAGAACGGTGTCATACTTGTTCTGCTCGAACAGCGGCGCGAGCACATGCCGCGCATGGACGGCGATCTCCACTGTTGAGGACACAGAGTTCCTTTCCGGCGGTCCGCTATTGGCGTCGCGCCTTGCCGCGCAGCGGTTGCGGCCCAGACAGGATCCTCTCTAGGAGTCTGACTCCGTAATCCCGCAGCCGGGGAGACAACCCCCATCAGCGGGAGTTCTTTCATCTATGCGGATCGACCGTCGATCCGGACGGGGGCGGCGGAGGTTGTGGGACCGGCCCGGCCGCTGTGGGTCTCAGGTTGCAGAGCGGGCCGTTCCGGCGCACCGTCCCCTGCCTGCTCGTCACGTCCGGCACAGCACCGCCATCCGTCTGAGGTTCAGCGCCGTGGTCACCAGCGCCCACTCACCCGAAGCCTTGCGCTGACCACGCAGGCTGAACTGCCGGAACCCAACCACCGACTTGATCCACCCGATCACCGGCTCCACCGTGTGCTTCCGCTTCCGGTAGCGTCCCCGGCCCCGCTTCGTCAGAAGCTTCCGAGCCATCCGATCGGTCAGCGTCGCCTTCTTGGGTATCCGACCGCGCGGACACTTCACCCCGGGGTCGTAGACCTCACGACCACAGGCGACATAGCCGTCCACCTCCCGCTTGACCAGACCCGCGAAGTTGTCCTCGCTCTTGTATCCACCGTCGGCCGTTACGTACGCAGGCTTCCCGCCCGCGTTCGCCACCACCGCATCCACCATCGGCAGCAGCTTCTCGCTGTCCGATGCGTTGTTGTCAAGAGCCTCCGCCACGATGATCTGATGCTTCGCATCCACCGCCAACTGACCGTTGTATGCCTGCATGAACCCCTTCGTCGCTCCGTCACGCATGATCCGGCTCTCCGGATCCGTGAAGTTCTCCTGCTCCTTTGCCTTCGGCACAGGATCCGGATCCTTACGGTAACGCTTCGGCGACTCGCCCGACTGCTCCCGCTCCTCGGCCTCCGCCTCACGGCGCTGCGCTTCCTCAGCCGCACGAGCACGAGCACGCGCCTCCAGACGTCCACGTGCCGCCCGGATTGCCGCCAGACGCTGCTCTCGACGCGACAGCTCCGCAGGTAGCGACTCACCCGAACCGTCCGCTCCATACTGGGCGTCTTCCGC
>JAGMBO010000149.1 GCA_023129715.1 Candidatus Eiseniibacteriota bacterium
GTGTCCGCTGAATGAACCGCACCCCGCGATTTCCGCGGACGGCTGGCGGTCGACGTGGCGGATGGGACGTAGAGTGAGGCTCAGGTTTGCGCGGAGGAGGACGCAGCGGATGGCGTCGGCGACGTTTCCTTCCAGCGGTCCGGCAACCACTCATCGACTCGGCTGATGGGCGTGTCGGGCAGGTTGGCCAGCAGTTGCGTGAGGTACGCCTGCGGGTTGATCTCGTGTCGCCGGCAGGTGCTGGTGAGGCTGCTGAGGATCGCGGCGGTCTCGCCGCCGCGGGTGGTGGCGACGAAGAGGGCGTTCTTTCTCAGAAGAGCGATTCGCTTCATCTGCTGCTCGGCCAGGTTGTTGTGGATTGGCACGGAGCCGTCCGTGGTGAACAGCGTCAGTTCGCGCCACTGGTTGAGCGTGTAGCCGATCGCCTCCGCCAGCGGATGCTTGGGCAAGAGCGTATCCTTCTGCTCAATCAGCAACGCGTGTAACGTGTCGAGCAGCGGCACCGCTTCGGCCTGTCGCCGGCGCAAACGTTCGTCGGCCGCGCGGCGCGCATCGGGTCCCAGATCCTTGAGCCGCTTTTCCAGATCGAACAAGCCCTTGATCAGGCGCAGAACGGCGTGGGCCAGCTCGGGCGCCGCCTTTTCGTTGTCCACGAACTTGCGGCGCGCATGCGCCCAGCAGCCGGCCCGCGGCAGTTCCTGGTTCAGCACGATTCCGTCATACCCGCCGTAGGCATCCGCCAGCAATGTGCCGCGGAAGTCCTTCAGGAACCGGGCCGGTCCGTCGCGCTTACGACTCTCGGTGAAGTCGAACACGTTGTACGGGGTCGACTCGTCGCCCCGGTAGATCCACATCCGCGCCTGTTTCGCCTTGCCCGGCTGCAAGAGCGGCATCACGGTGTCATCCGTTGCCAGCACGTGCGATTGCAGCACGCGTTGCACCATCCCGTCGTACAGCGGCCGGACCAGACGGGCCACGTCCGCCATCCACAGGCACATCGTCGAGCGGTCGAGCTCGAAGCCCTGTCGCGCGAAGATGTGCTGCAGCCGGTGCAAGGGCAAGAAGTCGGCGAACTTCGCGGTGACCACGTAGGCCAGCAGGCCCGGACCGGGCAGCCCCTTGTCGATCGGCGAGCCGTTGGTCTTGGTGGCCAGTGTGATGTTCGGGTTGTACCCGTTCTGCTCGCAACTGCGGCAGGCGTACTTGTGTTGCACGTGCTTCACCCGCACGAACGAGCCCGGCAGGTATTCGATCGTGTAGCTCACCGCCGTGCCGATCTGCTCACGATCGTTCTGACAGGTCGGGCAGCGGCACAGGTCGTCGGTCAGTTCGTAGGTCTGTTCGATCAGCGGCAGGTGATCCAACTTGCCAATATCGCGGCGACCACGTGTTCGCAGCCGGCGCGAGGCGGAGTGTTTCCGCGGCGCGCCTTCATCTGGCTCAACCGGTAGATCGGCGGCGTCAATCACCAACGCGTCGAGTTGCCCGCCGAAGGCAAGCAAGAGCTGGCCCGGGTCACTCAGGCGGTCCGCTCGCGGGCCGTAGGCCTGCTTGAGCGCCTTGGCCAGCCGCACCTCCAGCCGCAGCTTATCGAGATAGTACTCGTCACGCTGCTGCGTCAGCGTCGCGATCGTGTTCTGGTGTTCTGTGATGGTCGTCGACTGTTGCGTGATCGTGTTCTGGTGTTCGGCGATGGCCGCTTGGTGTTGCGTGATGGTCATTGCCTGCTGCGCGAGTTGATCTCCGCGCGCCATGAGTTGCTGCTGGCGCGCGCTGAGCAATCGCTTGAGTTCGCCGATGTCGTCGGGCAGAGATGTGAGTGGGGAGCTGTCTTCCATGACAACGGAAGTATACACGCCCCCAAGTGTCCCGGACACAATTACTGGACAATACCATGTATGAATGCCGTAGGTGTCAGCGCCACAACTATGTATTATATTCGTTACTACAGACTACCGTAACGGTGGACTGCTGGCGGGCCGACGGTAACGCTTCACGCGCTTGATGCTCCCCAGATCGATGCCGTCGAGCAGCATCGCCAACTCGCTGGCCCTCAATTCCACCGACATCTGCTCGGCCGCTAGCTTGGGTAGCTTGAACGTGCCCTGTTCCAATTTCTTGTACCAGAGCACGTAGCCGTCCCGGTCCCAGTACAACGCCTTGAGCCGATCACCGCGTCGCGAGCGAAAGACGAACAGGTGACCCGACTGCGGGTGCTGACGCGTCACTTGCTGAGCCTGTTCGGCCAGCCGGTAAAAGCCACGCCGCATATCCGTGGGCCCCGTACACAACCAGATCCGCGTCTGCGTCGCGCGGTCCAGTTGCGTCAGCGATGGCAGGTGCATCACACGCCCGCCCCCCGATCCGTGACGCCGGCAACACCGCTCACGGTGCGCGTGACGCCATTCTCCAGCGTATCCAGTAACACCTGCAGGGTCTGTCGATCAAAGCCGGGACGCACGACGATGCCGCGTCCGTTCGGCAAACGCACTTCGAGCGCGTCGATCTCCGGCGCTGCATCGTTCGGGTGACTGCCCGCGACCGCCGATCCCGGCGCGACCCGCACCTCGGCGAAGCCCGCAGCGTCTCGCAACTTCCGCCGCCAGGCGTAGAACGACGACTGCGGCACACGCCTACGCCGGCAGTAGGCCGCCACCGACAACCCGCTCTGCGCTTGGCCCCGCACGATCCCACGCCACCGCGCGGCCGAATCACTTGGCTCGCTCATGACCCCAGCATCGCAGATCGCCGACGCGGCGCGAAGATGCGGTTCATTCAACGCACACGGTCGAGTTGAGACCTGACCGCCCCAGCTACATGATGCTCAAGGGGACGTACGGCGAGAAGATCCA
>JAGMBO010000015.1 GCA_023129715.1 Candidatus Eiseniibacteriota bacterium
GCTCGCCATCCAGGATGAGGAGCTTGTCCAGCGCGCGGTAGATCGTGCCGTCCGGGACGAGTGGCGGTTCAATCCGCTCATGAATCTGGCGCGAGCCGCCGGCGCTGCGTCCTTCCAGGAAGGGGAAGCGATCGGGATCGAAGAGGACGCCATGGCGCCGCGGCAGGCGCATTGCACCCGCCTCGGCCCCATCGTGGATCAGGCGGAAGAGCACCTGGAGCTGCGCCCACGCACCGTAGCGCTGGTCCATCGTGTCAGGATGGAGGGCGGCATCCTCCCGCAGTCGCTCGTACAGCCCGGCAAGCGAGTAGTGCCGGAGGAACGTTTCGTCATCCGGCAGCATGTCGCGCTCTTCCGCATAGAGCAGGAAGACGAGCCTGAGGATCACTGTCAGCAGGGCCCGGTAGACCTGGTCGGGATGTTCCGTGAGCGGCTCGTGCAGCAGCTCGCCCTTGGATGCGTCATGGGCCGCCTGGAACCCTCGCAGCAGTTCATAGAGAGCGTGCAGCACTTGCTCGGCGAGTCGCTCCGAGACTTCATTCTGGAACTTGCGGCTGCCCTCGAGGAGCGCCGCAAGTCGCTTTGTTCGGGGGAGACTCAGGAGCCGCGTTTGGCTCAGAAGCAGGCGCAAGGCGGTGGAGATCGGGCGGCCCGCGGTCTGCACCATGTCGGCAACCCGGAAGTCCAGCCAGCCGGAGCTCTCGCCGCGTGGAGCGGAGACGAGGCGCAGGGCACGGCCGTTGAAGAGGAGGCCGGCTTGCACCCCCGTCCGGCGCAGAAGCCGTTCCATCCGCCCGTGTGCCGAGGCTTCCAATCCCCCCCGTCCCCGGTGAACGTGGTCGAAGCTCTCGCCAGGACCCAGGACGCGGATGAGAAGCTGCCAGCCAGGGCCATCCTCCAGTGGTTCCGGCTCGCGCACTGCAAAGTCGGGCCGGAGGGTCTCTCCGTACTCTGGAAGGGCGATCTCCAACTCGGGTGGGATCGGGCTGTCTTCCGTTCCGGCGTAGCCCTTCGGAGAGAAGCTCCAGTCAAGAACCCGCTCCGCAAACGTCCGGTAGTCCGGCAGCCAAGGAATTGGCCCTTCGTGGGAGTCGAAGGTCCGCGCCTCGGTGCATTCACGGAGAACCCTCTGGCCTGCTGCATCTCGACGATCGAGGATCGCCCCCGCGCGCACGAGGGCCGGCGCGGAGACAACCAGCCCTGTCGGTTGAACGAAGCCGATCCACTCGAGATGCGCCTGGATGGCAGGATCGACCTTCGGCATCAGTTCGTCTCCGGCCAGAGGTAGACGAGACCGACCGGCTCAACGCGGGTCGCTCGCACCTCATAGAAGTCCCGGATGCGATCTGGTTCGGTTTCGAGGTCTCGGTCGAACTGCTCCAGCCGCTGCCGCCAGGAACGGGCATCGGCTTCGAGCTGTCGCCTCCCCTCTTCGTCGAGACTTAGACTGAGCTGCAGCTGGCCCCGATCGTACTTGTCGAGTTCCTCAACAACGCGCTCGCGCTGCTGCGCCAGAGTCTCTCGAAGGCTCTGGGCCTCGCGCTCGCCGCGCTCGCGGAGCTTGTCGATGGCTCGGCCCGCAACCTCCAGGGCACGAGGCTCGAGCTGTGGGAGAAGCTCCTCGATGTCTCTCGCCGCTGTATCCAGGAGCTTCTGCTCGATCACCTTCCCAGGCGCCCGCGGCTTCTCTCTAGCTAATGTCTGCTCCAGGAGTTCGATCGTCCTGGTTTCCGCCTCCGCGGCGTACCCGGAAAGAGGTCCCTTGCGCCGGGAGGGCTCAATCCACCGAGCCGCCAGCGGCACGATCTCCCCGTGGAGACGTTCCGCGCCACTGCCGTAGAGCGAGAGGCGGCCAAGCAGTAGGACACGGGGGATGGAGTCTGAAACCTGGGTCAGGCAAGCCCGCGAGAGGTCGTGGTAGATGAATCCCTGCGAGCGGAAGCGCGCGAGGAGACGTTGTACCACGCGCTGTTCCAAGTGGAGGTGGACGGTGTCCTCGGTGACGACGCCGGCGTCTTCGAAGACGACCGGGCGGATGGGCGCCTCCCGGCGCCATTCAGCCAGCTTCTGGCCGGTCCTGCGTGGAACCCGGAGCGTGTCGAGCGTCGCGGCCCAGCTCGGGTCCGTCTCCACCCGACGGTCGAGTGGAGGGAAGTGCCAAACTTGCCGTCCCTCTTCGTCTGTTGTCTCGCCAAGCGGCTCAGTGCCAAGGATCTCGAGTGAGCAGGACAGTGCATCGCGGAACGGACCCGATTGGAAGCCCACCCACTCGCGCGAGCGCTCGAGCAGGGTGCGGCAGCGCTCGATCTGTGCCACCAGGTCATCCTGGCGCTCCCGGGCGGCCTCCAGCTCCTCTTCCGTGATGCGCTTGCGCTCAGCATCAAGGTCGGTGGCGTCCAGCTCGCGGGCGATCTCCTCCGCGTCCGCGTGCCGGATGCCGTACTTCGTGAGACGGCGCTCGATCTGGTCGTCGAGGACCTTTGACAGGCTCCCCAGCTCCTCTCGGATTCTCTCGGTTTTGCGGACTAGGACTTCCAGCACATGATCCTCAACGCGCTGGGGAAGCACGAAGTAGTGACAGCGCACCTCATCGGCTGGCTGAAGCTTGCGATCGATGCGGCCATTGCGCTGCTCGATGCGGCCGGGGTTCCAGGGCAGGTCGAAATGGAAGAGATCGGTGCAGTGGGCCTGGAAGTTGAGGCCCTCGCGGGCGGCGTCGGTGGCCAACAGGATGCGCAGCGGGTCTCTCGCCGGAGGGGTGAGGAAGCGACGCTGGATCTCCTTGCGGCGTGTGCCACTGGTCAGTCCGTCGATCACTTCGATGCGCTCGTCGGCGCGGTCGGTACCCTCGATAGCTTGCTCGAGGACGGTTTTCAGGTAGCGCTTCGTACCCTCTCGGTTCTCCGTGAAGATGAGGACGCGCCGCTCATTCCACTTGGGCGGCAGGCCGCTCGGGCTCTCGTCGAATGGGGGGAGATCCGGGCACATGTACTCCCTGATCCAGTCGATCAGTCTGCGTGTCTTCGCGTCTGGTAGATGGCGGCTTCGCTCCGCGATCTCCTGCATGCGATCGAGCAGGGCCTGCTCGCGACGCCAGATCCTCTCGGCTTCCGTGTCCCTGGGAGACTCCGTCTCTGCTGCCGAAGTGGCCGCCTCGACCTGGGCGTTCTCCTCGGCTTCCAACTCCTCACCGGTCCACTCGGCGCGCTCATCATCGGAATCGGGAGCCTGGCCGAGCATAGAGGGCTCGGGGGCCTCGGACTTTGATGCGTGTGATGAGGCTACACCCTGGGCCTTATCCCAATGGCGCTGGACCGTCTGCCGGTGAACCTTGAGGCTGCGCGCGAAGGCTTCGATGGACGAGAGAAGGCGCTGCTGCAAACCGACCACGAGCAGGCCGGCCGATGCGCGGGCGCGCTTCGAGGTGCTCGCGAAGCGCTCCTCACGCAGGGTGCGGTACTCATCCAGGAGGCGAGATAGCTCCAGTTCTGGTGCGTCCTTAGGCAGTCCGTCGATGACGACACGGACCACTTCCCTGCGTGGGAATCCGCCCTGAGTCACCCGGATGTCTTCCTTTAGACGACGCACCATGACGTCCTCGAGCGCTGCCTTGCGCACCTTGACGCCCCGTGTGAAGCGATAGGGATCCAGAAGCTCAAGGAGGGTGGAGAAGCTGTTGGAGTGCCCATTGTGCGGGGTGGCTGAGAGGAAGAGCCTGTGTTCAAAGCGATGGCACAGGTCCCGGACGGCGCGGGTGAACTTGGTTTCGATGCCGTAGCGACCGCCGCTGGCTGGTGCCGCATGATGCGCTTCGTCGATGATGAGGAGGCTGCCGGGCAGCATGAGCCCCAGCCACTCGCGCATCGGGTCGGTGTATGTGGGGTCGATGAGTAGCTTGTGCGAGATCAGGAACCGGCTGTGAGTCCGCCAGGGGTTGACTCCAAAGCCACGCTCGCGACGGACTCGGGTCAGGTAGCCGCGATCGAGGATCTCGAAGACGAGTCCGAAGCGCTCCTCAAGCTCCGCCTTCCACTGCTCAAGCACGGAGGGTGGTGCAGCCACGACGATCGTCTTGCATCTTCGGCGCAGGAGCAGCTCGCGGGCGATCAGGCCGGCCTCGATGGTCTTGCCCAGGCCGGTGTCATCGGCGATGAAGAGGTTGACGCGAGGGAGCCGGAGGGCCTTACGGAGCGGCTCCATTTGGTACGCATCGATCTTGATGCCGGCCCGGAACGGCGCCTGGAAGAGGTTGGGATCCGTGGCGGTGACGCAGTTCCAGCGGAGAGTGTGGAGGAAGGCCCCGAAGTGGCGCGGGGGATCGAACCCCCTGGCGGCAAGATCGGCCCAGCCTTCTTCCTCGAGGATGCGGCGGTCGGGCTCGTAGTCCCAGTAGACCTCCAGGATCTGACCCTGGGCATCGTCGTCGGCGCAGGCAAGGCGAACGAGGGGGGACTGCCCGGCGACCTCGGGCTCGACTACCTCCTCGACCAGCCAGCGACGGGAGCGAAGCTGGACGAGCTCGCCGAGCTTGGGCGGGCGGGTGGGGAGTAGCATGTCTCTGGATCTCACGGTCAAGTGCGTGTCCCTCAAGCGGTGGTCTCACCAGAATTGTGATATTGCATCTTTCGCGGGGCCGTTTCAAGCCGATGCCAGAAGACCCCTCAGCGCTCCACTTGGCGGAGATCTCAGCATCGGCGGTGGTCTCGGGGCCACACTGGACCTACCATGCCCGCATGCCTGCCGAATTCCGGCCCTTAGCCCGCGAAGACCTCCACCGGCAGATCTGGGCGGAACCGATGCGTCATGTGGCGGCAAGGTATGGAATCTCCGACGTTGCCCTGGCTAGGATCTGCAGGAAGCTCACAATCCCGCGTCCTCCGCGAGGACACTGGGCTCGGAAGGCCGCAGGGAAGCCGGTGACGCAGGCCACTCTCCCTCCCTTGCCGGAGGGCGCATCTACAGAGCATCGCATCGACCGCCCCGTAGATACCATCGACCTGTCGGGGATGGGAGACGAGGCCCGGGAACTTCTGCTGCGTGAGCAGGACTCCGCGATGGCCGTGGTCGTTCCCGACGAACTCAGGAAGCCCCATCCGTGGATCAGGAAGAGCGCCAAGGCCCTGAGGACCTTCGAGAAGGAGGGCAAGTGGCTCCTCAACAAGCAGGCTTGTCTGGATGTCCAGGCATCACGCTCTGCCCTCGGACGGGCTCTCTGGATCGCTGACGCTCTACCCAAGGTCCTTGAGGCGCGGGGATTCAAGGTGGAGGTGACCGATCCAGATCCTCCCCCGCTCAACGGCTACTACTCCAGCCAGCATGCTTCTAGCCGGACCGGCGTGCACATCCTTGGGTCCTTCGTCGAGTTCGGGATCGCGGAGTGCATGGATGCGAAGAAGATCGATCCCACACGATTCGATTGGAGGCGGCGGACCTGGAGAGTGACAGGGCAGTACGAGCGCCGTTTCAACGGCAAGCTCAGTCACATTCGTAATGCCCGGAAGCAGCTGCCCGTAGAGGTTGATGCAAGGAGCCTGGACGGCAAGAGGATCAAAGCCGCGTGTGCTCCGAGGGCGTCTTACCCATCCCGTTCTTGCGGCCACGCTGCCTCCACGCAAGTGTACGCTGAGAAGCATCACTCAATTTGCAGGTCATAGCGAGATAGACCTGTGGGTCCCGAAAGCTCCGTCGGCTGCAGTCGACGGGGAGTTGTCTGGTGGCTGTCGATCCTATCTAGCCACCACGAACCGCTTCGCAACGTCTCCGTTGTCAGTGCGAAGCCTCACGAAGTACGCCCCCGCCGCCACTCTCTGCCCGAGCTCGTCGGTGGCACGCCATGCGCCAACGTCAGTGACCTGATCACCGCCCTCCTCTCTCCCCCGCCCCATCCGGCCGGACGAGGTGGGTGGTGGGGTGGGCGGGTGCGATGAAGACCAGTAGAGTCGAGACGACGGCGAGAGTCCGCCACATGCCTTCCCCCTTTATTGCTCACGTCATCTGCGTCACGTTCAAGGGTCCGGAAGCCATGGGATTGTATCGCATTGCGGGTGGAGCATCTAGGGCGAATCTGGGGAGTAGATTGCGGCAAGACGGCCGGGCAGGCCCTGTGCCGGACTGCCGCCGTCCCCGCTTACCCCTCACCGCCTGTCGGCAGCATGGTACGGTGCTATACTGATGGAGGTTGAGCGATCGCTCGTCGTGAGGACCGCGCCATGAGCCGACATGCACTCCTGTTCCTGCTGCTGGCCGCTTCTGCCTGCTCTGCGGACGCCGAGACGTACCTCGTCCTGCCCGATGGATCCGGAGCCTACCCGACCATCCAAGCTGCCATCAATTCAGCCTCCGACGGTGATATCATCCTGCTGGCTGATGGCGTTTTCCTTGGCGCTGGCAATCGAGACATCGACTTCTCCGGAGAGGCCATATCCGTCCAATCGCAGAGCGACTCGCCTCTCGATTGCGTGATCGATTGCCAGGGTAGTACCAGCGCGCATCATCGAGGTTTCATCTTCTCATCGTGTGAGACTGGCTCATCCGTGCTCCGCGGAGTCACCGTGACGAACGCGTATGTGGCTGGCAGCTTTCCGGCGGGGGACGGGGGAGGAGTCTACTGCGAGGATTCTTCACCGGAGATAGTCAATTGTGTCTTCTCCGACAACGTCGCCGTAGGGGGTGCTGGAGCATTCTGTTACCATGGTTCGGATCCGAGCTTCACCGACTGTACTTTCACTGGCAATCGCGAGCTTGGAGGGACTGGAGGCGCAATGTATTGCTACTTCGTCTGTGCCCCAACGCTCCTCCGCTGCGACTTCGTCGGCAACGTCCCCTCTGGCCTCCACTTCCAGTTGGGCTCTCAACCCGATATCAGGGACTGCACCTTCCAAGACCATGAATCCTACGGGATCAGTCTCAGTAGCAGTGACGCCACCATCGTCAGCAGTAGCTTCTTTGGGAATGCCGGGTTAGCGATCAGGATCGCGGAATCCACAGTCGACATGTCTAACTGCGCGTTGTGGAGCAACCGTGCAGAGGAAGGCGGCGCTCTCTACTTCAACTGGGGTTCATCGGGGGTGATTTCCGACTGCCTCTTCCACCATAACGCATCAGATGGTTCGGGAGGAGTTGCGTGGTGTGACGATGCTTCTGTTACGTTCGTAAGCTGCACCATGGCCTACAACGAGGCAGGCAGTGGTGCTGGAGGCATCGACTGCGGCTCCGCGACGGTGACCCTTGAGAATACGATCATTGCCTTCAGCACGGGCG
>JAGMBO010000150.1 GCA_023129715.1 Candidatus Eiseniibacteriota bacterium
CGCGCCGCGGTGGCCCGGGCTGCCGAACAGCTGCGCGCCGCGCGGCCGACAGCGGTCAACCTCGCCTGGGGCGTCGATCGCATCGTCGAGCGGTTTGCGGCCGCCTGGGGCTCGGAGCGGGGCGTGACGGCGGCGCGCCGGGCGGCGGCCGCCGCGCTGGCCGGAGCGCGGGCGGTGCACGAAGAGGATCTCGCCATGTCGCGGGCGATGGGGGCGGCGGGCGCGCGGCTGGTTCCGGAAGGGGGCCGGATCATCACTCACTGCAATACCGGCGGCCTGGCGACCGGCGGGCTCGGCACGGCGCTCGCGGTCGCCTTCCGCGCCCAGGAAGAGGGCAAGGCCCCGCGGGTCTTCGTCGACGAAACCCGCCCCCTGCTCCAGGGCGCGCGTCTGACGACCTGGGAGCTCTTGCGGGCGGGGATCGCCGCGACCCTGATCGTCGATGGAGCGGCCGCCTGGCGCATGGCCACCGGCGGGGCCGATCTGGTCCTGGTGGGCGCCGATCGCGTTGCGGCCAACGGGGATGCGGCGAACAAGATCGGCACCTATGCCCTGGCCATCGTCGCCGCCCGCCACGGGGTGCCCTTCTACGTCGTCGCTCCCTCGTCGACCTTCGACCTCGAGTGCCCGCGCGGCAGCGAGATCGTCATCGAGGCGCGTCCGGCCGAGGAAGTGCGCTCTTTTCGGGGCCGGGCGGCGGCGCCGCCGGAGGTCGAGGTCTGGAATCCCGCCTTCGACGTCACCCCCGCGGAGCTGATCGCCGGCTGGGTCACCGAGGGGGGGGTACGGCGGCCCCCCTTTTCCGAGCTGGCGGGGTAATCGGGTTGACTCCCCGGCACTCATCTTGACAGCCCGTCGGTCGATTGATAACATCTGTCGTTTATGAATCTTGGCCTTACACCGAACTCGAAGGAGTCCGTGGATGCCGACGTATGCAACGAAAGCGAGTGATGTCCAGCGCCGCTGGTATCTGGTTGATGCCGACGGCGAGGTGCTGGGGCGCCTGGCGAGCGAAATCGCCGGCCTGCTGAAGGGGAAGTGGAAGCCGAAGACCTGTGCGTATCTCGATATTGGTGATCATGTCATCGTCACCAATGCGGAGAAGATTCGGGTCACCGGGCGGAAGATGGATAGGAAGACCTACTTCCATCACACCGGCTACATGGGGGGTGGACGGACGATCACTCTGCGGCGGCGCCTGGAGAAGGAGCCCCCGGAAGTCATCCGCGCGGCGGTGCGCGGCATGTTGCCGCACACCCGTCTCGGCCGTCAGATGCTGCGCAAGCTGAAGGTCTACGCGGGAACGGACCACCCCCATGAGGCCCAGCAGCCGATTCCGTTGAAGCTGGGACTGCATGGCCGGGGCTATCCGGGCCAGGAAGAGGATGCCAGCCGCTAGCCGGGGAAACAATGGCGCGCCGGGGGCCGCGGCCGGCCGGCACGAGCGTGAACGAGGAGAGAGCCGATGACGACGAAAAGTCTCCACATTGCGACCGGGCGGCGCAAGACGTCGGTCGCCCGGGTCCGCCTGGTTCCGGGGACCGGTACGATTCTGATCAATCGACGGTCCTTCGAGGACTACTTCCCGCGCGAGACGGCGCGGCGGGTCGCCATGCGTCCATTCGATGTCACCGAGACAACGGGACGCTATGACGTGCATGCCACCCTGAGCGGCGGCGGACTGACCGGGCAGGCAGGCGCTTTCAGCCTGGGCGTGGCCCGGGCGCTCGATAAGGCAGACGAGTCGCTCAGACCCGCTCTGGCCAAGCATGGACTGCTGACGCGCGATGCGCGCATGGTGGAGCGCAAGAAGTACGGTCAACCGGGAGCGCGCAAGCGGTTCCAGTTCTCCAAGCGTTAGGCCGGCGCTTGTCCCCCGCGCAGGGCAGTTCCTGCGGCGGGCAGTCTCTGTTCCTGCCGGCGGCAAATCTGCGGCCGGCGACGAGTACGCACATCCCCATCTGGGAGTTCTCCCCATCGGGGAGTCGGGGATGGAGGTAGAAACTCTCGACGCCTTGAGGAGGATGTCATGACGGAGGTCACGGTCAAGGATCTACTCGATGCCGGCGTGCATTTCGGGCACCAGACACGGCGTTGGAATCCGAGGATGAAGCCCTTCATCTTCATGGAACGCAACGGCATCTACATCATCGATCTTGACAAGTCGATGCAGGCGCTCGCCGTCGCCCGTGAGGCGATTCAGAAGATCGTCGGTAAGGGCGAGTCGGTGCTCTTCGTCGGCACGAAGAAGCAGGCCAAGGACATCCTCGTCGAGGAGGCCAACCGTTGCGGCATGTTTCACACCACTGAGCGCTGGTTGGGCGGCATGCTGACCAACTTCCAGACGATCCGGCAGAGCATCCGCTACCTGCGCAACCTCGAGCGCATGGCGGAGGACGGCACACTCGAGAAGCTCTCCAAGAAGGAAGCCTCCCGGCTGAGCAAGGCCCGCGCCAAGCTCGATAAGACCTTCTCGGGTATTAAGGAGATGCACCGGTTGCCGGGATTGGTTTTCATCCTCGATACCAAGCGTGAGCACATCGCGGTGCGTGAATGCCAGCGGTTGGGAATCCCGTCGGTCGGGGTCGTCGACACCAACGCCGATCCCGACGAAGTGACTTATCCCGTTCCGGGCAACGATGACGCCATCCGGGCGATCAAGCTCTACACGCGCTTCGTCAGCGATGCGGTGCTCGCGGCCCGCGCGAGTGCGCCGCCGCCCGACGCCCGCCCGGCGACCGCGAAGGCGTCCGCCTCCGGTGGCCCTCGCGGTGCCTGGT
>JAGMBO010000151.1 GCA_023129715.1 Candidatus Eiseniibacteriota bacterium
AGTCGAAGAGCTGGTCGAATGGATCGGTGACACCGAACACGAGACCACCAGTCTGGCCGACCAGGCCGTCGCAATACTGGCTCTGGGCGTCCCCTTCGTCACAATCGACGGCTCCATGGATGTTGATGTCCTTGGTATTGCAGAGGGCGATTGCCATCTGGCAATCGCCCTCATCACTATCCTCGTCGGTGATGAGCACCAGTTGCTTGAGAGAGCCCGGGCGGAAGTTGATTTCCATGACCGCATCGATCGCCGCCTGACAGCCGGGTTCCCAGTCACCTGAGACGACCATGGGAATGGCATCAATGAAATCGGCAGGGTCCTCATAGAAATCGCCGCCGTTCATGACGCGCGGATTATCACCGGTTGGGTGCCCGAAGCGCACATAACCGAACTTAGCATCGTAGTCGAGAGCTTCGAGGGCCGCAATGAAAGCGATGATGTTGGCTTGGACAATCTGGATCTTATCCGCCATGCTCGCACTGACATCAATGAGGAAGACGAAATCGGCCTGGCTCCCGTATCCCCCTCCCGCCCGACTCGCTTGGAAGCAGTCGGTGATCAGTGCGCCATCTTCGTAGGCCTCGAAGGCAGACTGTAGCAGCGAATCCCGAGGAATCTGGCCCGCCGAGTCGATGCCCACCCAAGCAAACAGCGTGGGGAACTGCGCATCGTCGAACCCGCGGTCGGAGAGCCCGAGGATCGGGAGCATCGGCGGGTCGCCCAGTGGACCAGAGTCCTCCGCCGTCGAGCGACAAAGGTGTGCCGAACTCGGGTCGGTGCCGGCGAGGCGCTCCTCACCTGCCTCCCTCGCTTCTATCGAGAACTGGACTTGGGTTCCCGGAGGCAGCGCTAGGAGCGCGCTGTCCGCGGCAAACAGGCAATGGTCTAGCGAGGCAGGTATGTGAATCTGGTCGGAGTAAGCTTCGCACATCCAGGTGAGTGAGTAGTGATCGACAGCGTCCCGGATCCCGGGAGGTGGATACCAACGCACCTCGATCACGCCGTCACTGACCATGCACGCGGTCTGGTCAAACCATTCTGAGGCAGAACTGGCGGTGAAAAACGCCGTCGCCGTCATCAGGAGGACGACAAGAAGCCCTCCAGCGGACACAGGAGTGTAGCGCATGGGTTACCTCCAGGTGTTTCAACCGTACAAGCGGCGCCTGAGAGGCTGATGATCGTCTTGTACGAATCGGGACAATCGCCCGCCTCAGGCTGAAGAGCCATGTCGCTGATGCCTGAACAACCGTGCAGTGAGCATATCGCCACCCTGGGCTTCGGTCAAGATGCGCAGCAACAGGATGTTACGCAGCAAGACAGTCGCGTGGGTCTCCCTCACACCCGGTACGACCCGAGGTGAAAGACCCCGCGGGAGGGGACCGGCCATCCCGCGGGGCTCCTGGAACAGCGGAGCAGATCATGTGATCTGCTGCCGCGCGCTCTTGGCTCAGCGCATGTAGATCACCCGG
>JAGMBO010000152.1 GCA_023129715.1 Candidatus Eiseniibacteriota bacterium
TCGCGTCGAGATCCATCGCCTCGTAATCGCGGCGATCGACCACTGCCACCTCACCCAGCCGACGAGACTTCTTGCGCCGGCGCACCGGCCGTAGGACACTACTCACGAATGGCTCCTCCTTCCTGGGTTTCCAGATTTCTTGGCAAAATCAAGAAACCACAGGGGTTGGAGCCGTTCAACTTTCAACTAAGATTGGCACACGCCCGACCTGACGTACGGAGGAAAGCAGATCACCGTCCGGTCTCAGAGCGACTCTCCGACGAGCTGCATACTCGATTGTCAAGGAAGCCCTGGCGAGCCTCATCGTGGTTTCATCTTCAACTCCGGAGAGACCTCGCTGTCTGTGCTCCGGGGGATCACTGTTACCGGAGGATACGCAACCGGGTACGGTGGAGCGCTCTACCTTGACGGTGACTCCTATTATTACCAAGTAGCTGTCTCCGTCGAGAATTGCATCTTCCATCACAACTCCGCGCGTGCGGGGGGCGGCGTGTTCTGTGGTGGCCACGTGTATTCCACATTCACCGATTGCATCTTCGAGGCCAACCAGACTCGCGTTCGGGGCTCTGGTGGAGGTATGGGTTGTGCCTCTTCCTTTCCTACTATCGTGCGCTGTGCGTTCATAGGGAATCTCACCACCGGTCTGAGCTGGGGCGGGCTCGGCGATCCCACCATTGACCAGTGCAGCTTCTCTGGACACTCGGGCTATGGACTATCCTGCAATACCGGCACGCCGGAGATAACGCGCTGCAGCTTCTTCGACAATGGCGACAGCGGGATACAGACAGGGTACTGCGCGCCGACGATTGAAGCCTGCGCTTTCTGGAATAACCAGTCTACCTTTGGCGCTGCCATCAACTTCGCCCCTGAGGTCTCCGCACTCGTCACGGACTGCATCTTCTACCGTAACGTCGCTGGCGAGTCGGGAGGGGCGATATCGTGCGACACGGACGGAACGGTCACGATCCTGAGCTCCACCATGGCCTACAACGAGGCGGGTACGGGTGCGGCGGGCCTAGATTGCGGCTCGGCAGAAGTGACTGTGGATAGAAGCATCATCGCGCACGGCGTGGCCGGCACGGCAGTTGTTGGTTTGGCCACCCTGTCCTGCTGCGACCTATTCGGCAATGCCGGAGGCGACTGGATCGGGGACATCGCGGGGCAATACGGCGTCGATGGCAACATCTCAGAGGATCCGATCTTCTGTGATCCGTGGAGCGACGACTTCACCCTGCAATCGGACTCGCCTTGCGCACCGTTCTCCCCGCCGGACCCTGAATGCGATCTGATTGGCTCCGAGCCAATAGGGTGTCAACCGCCTACCGCGGTCTTACCGCCCGCGGAAGCTGCATCTTGGGGAGGGGTAAAGGCGCTATTCCGATCCCAAACCCATTGAGATCTGTCCTGACTTCCACTTTTCGCGCCGCGTCCACCCTTGCACCACAGGCGGCTGGTCTGCGACCGTGGCCTGAGCTACTCGGCTACTAACGGACCACGGTGATCGCCCTCATCACCTCCTCCTCCCCAGCCTTGATCCTCAGGAAGTACGCCCCCGCCGCCACTCGATGCCCGAGAGCGTCGGTGGCAAGCCAGGTCGCAATGTCTGTGGCCTACCCATCGCCCCGCCCCTCCCCCACCCCATCCGGCCGGACGAGGTGGGTGGTGGGGTGGGCGGGGAGTATGGCACCAGACGCTAGGATGACTGCTGCAAAGCTGACGATGGCGCGCATGCTGCTGCTCCTATCTGACTACGATGAGTCGCCGAAGAGTCTCCTGCTCCCCATTCTGCAGCCGGAGGAAGTAGGCACCTGCGGGAACATGGCGACCGACCACGTCCGTGGCATCCCATGTGAGCGTCCCTATGGCCTCACCATGGCTGGCCAGTGACCTAACGACTCGCCCGGCGGGGTCGTAGATGGTGAGGGTGGCTGGAGTGGCGGTTGGGAGCACATACCGGATCTGGGCGGTCCCTGACACCGGGTTCGGCCACACGCTCGCCCAGAGGGCCTGTGTGCGCGGCTCAGGCCCCACAGCCTGTGGGTCCGAGCAGCCGACCGGCCACGCCCCGATGAGGCCGCACCCGACTTGGTTGCAGGGCGAGTAGTTCCAGAGGTGGTAGTCGCCGCTCTCCGCATCGCAGAAGTAGGGGTCGGCGGTGAAGTTGCCGTTGATGCCGAGTTGGTCGGCAATGGGGCCGACCCAGTCCCCGCCGTAGTTACCGTAGATATCGCAGCAATCGAGCAGAGGAACGCTGTGCGTCCCACACCTGATCGCGCCGCCATCTATGGAGAAGGCTACTATCGTGTTCCTGACCTCGGTACTTGCGTCTCCACTGAGCCAAATGCCCCCACCGGTGGAGCCCAGATTGTCGAGAATGGTGCAATGGCTGATCTGGGCGTTTCCCCCATACCCGAAGACGCCGCCACCCAAGCTGGCAGCATAGTTCGCGACTATCGTGCATGAGTCGAGCGTCAGCGATCCCCCTCCATCCCAGCAGATCGCACCACCGGTATTGTCGGCCCAGTTCGCTTGGAAGAGACATCGACTGATCATCGGAGAAGCTTCCCAGCAATTGATCCCCCCCCCGCACGTTCCCCTGTTCGAGACGAACTCACAGTCACGGATCGTTGGGGAGGTCTGACTACACTTGATGGCACTGTAGCGAGCATCATACAGCCGGACTCCCTCTAGAATTGAGGCTCTATCCTCACCGGACTGAAAGAAGACGGCAGAACCATGATCCTCACAGTCGATCACGCAGGAATCGGCTGCTCCGAACTGTGACCGGACTACAATTGCCTTCCCCATGAAGTCGATGTCTCGGTTCCCCTCGCCAGTGAAGACGCCATTGGCCAGCAGCACAGTATCCCCATGCGCGGCCGCGTTGATCGCATCCTGGATCGTCGGGAAGATGCCGGTACCGTCGGGCTTCACCAGATAGGCCGATCCAGCATGATTGAGTCCTAGCCGCACGACGAAGACCCGATCCCCCGTCCCGCCGGCGACGTAGGCGCCGCCGCCACCCGTGGTGCAGAGATCGATCAGGTACTGCATCCCGGTCGGGGCGGCCACGAGGGTTGCGGAGCCATCGACTTCCCCGGTTTCACCGTCGACCTGGAGAGCCCACAGCTCCGTCCGGTCGGAAACGAGGACGCGGGCGACGATTGCGCCGCCCTGGTTGTCGGAGACGGCGCGCAGGCGCGGCGTGTAGCCGCCGAGTTCACAGATCGATGTGTTCGACCAATGGGTGGCACCGGTAGAGGCGCTCAGCTCGGCACCCGCCAGCTGCGTTCCTTTTCCGTCGGGGTCGGTGCCGACCAGCAAAGTGACTTCAGGCGCTGCAGGGAACTCCTCAAACAGGAACGGGTCGGGAGAATCGATGTCCTCATCCAGTTGGAACTCCGGGAACGAAAGAGGACCCCAGCCGGAGAGCGGATCCCCGGGGGCGAGGCGGCGCACATAGAGCATGGTTGCGCCAGTGCCCATGTTGTGGTGATGCCAGGTGGCGATCGCGCCCCCAT
>JAGMBO010000153.1 GCA_023129715.1 Candidatus Eiseniibacteriota bacterium
CCCAAGGGGGCGAGCGAGGGAGCGCGGTGCAGATCGAGATCCAGGAGTTGGCATTGAAGTATCGCGGGCTGCGCATCGCGGATCGATCGCGCCACCGTCAGTTGGTCAGCGCACTGGTCGAATACGGCCAGCAGACGCCGGTCTTGGTGGTGGCGGTTGCGGGAGGGGCGAAGCCCTACGTGCTCATCGACGGCTACGCACGGGTGGCCGCCCTGGCAAGTCTGGGGCGGGATCTGGTGGAGGCGCTGGTGCTGCCGCTGGCGGAACCCGAGGCGCTGGTCTTCGGCCATCGGCTGGAAGCTTCTCGGCGCCCGAGTGTGCTCGAGGAGGCCTGGTTGGTGCGCGCGTTGATCGAGGGTCACGGCAAGAGCCAGGCGCAGTTGGCCGCCGGGTTGCAGCGTTCGGTCAGTTGGGTCAACCGGCGCCTCTCGCTGGTGCGGGTCTTGCCCGAGTCGGTGCAGGAAGCCGTGCAGCGCGGTGTGCTCTCGGCGCAGGCGGCGATGAAGTACTTGGTGCCTTTGGCCCGGGCCAAACGGGTCGACTGCGAGCAGCTCGTGGCCCACCTGCGCCCGGGACCGATCTCGGTGCGCCAGATGCAACGGCTGTATGAGGGCTGGAAGCAGGGCAATCGGGAGCAACGCGCGCGCCTTCTGGCGCATCCCCGTCTTTATCTGAAGGTCCAGGAGGAAGACTCCCGCCCGGTGGTGGCGGGCGAAGGAGGCTCTGAGGCCGAGCCGTTGGCCGCCGACTTCGAAGCCTTAGCCGCGATGTGCCGGCGCGTGCGCCGCCAGGTGCGTGGCGGCCTGTTGGATCGATCGATCCGCGAGGAGCGCGAAGCGATGATCGCCACCTGGCGCGAAGTGCGCCTGATCTTCGCCTCGCTCGAGAAGCTCATCGATCGCCAGAGCATCGCGTGGGAGGGAGGGCATGCTCGATCGGGATACCCGCATGGCGATCTTGCACCTGAAGCGTCAGGGACACGGGATCCGAACGATTGCCCGGCTGGTGCAAGTCTCACGCAATGCGGTCCGGCGCGTTCTGCGTAGTGGGGCCATCGAGGTTCCCGCCTTGGAGCGCGAGGAGCGTCTGGGAGCGCATCTGAACCGTGTGCGCGAACTCTATGCCGACTGCCGGGGCAACCGCCAGCGCGTGCAGGAGGAACTCGCGGCCGAAGGCGTGAGGGTCTCCTACTCGACGCTGACCGCCTTCTGCCGCCGCCACGGGGTCGGGGTAGAACGCAAGCCGCGTGTCGGGCGATATTTCTTCGAGCCGGGCGAGGAGATGCAACACGACACTTCCCCCCACACGGTGCCCATCGCCGAGAAGCGGCAACGCCTGCAGTGCGGCTCGCTGATCCTATGCTACTCGCGCATGCTCTTCGCTCAAGTCTACCCGCGCTGGAGCCGTTTTGAGTGCAAGCTCTTCCTGACCGAGGCGCTAACATACTTCCAGGGCGCGGCCGCCCGGTGCCTGATCGATAACAGCTCGGTCGTGATCGCCCGAGGCTCGGGGGCCGATGCCGTGGTGGCTTCTGAGATGGAAGCCTTTGCCCAGCGCTTCGGCTTCGGCTTCGCCGCCCACGAAGTGGGGGATGCGAACCGTTCGGGTCGGGTCGAACGGCAGTTCCACTACATCGAGAATAACTTCTATGCCGGCCGCCGGTTCGCCAGCTTGACAGATCTCAATGCCCAGCTGCTGGGGTGGTGCCAGCAGGTCAATCGACGCCCGAAACGGATCCTCAAGGGCACTCCTCGTGAGGCGTTCCTGACCGAACGGCCGGCGTTACGCCCCCTGCCCCCCCATATCCCTGAAGTCTATGACCTGCACACGCGGCGGGTGAGTGTCGAAGGCTATGTCAGCCTGCACACCAACCGCTACTCGGTACCCACCCGGCTGATCGGACGCCGA
>JAGMBO010000154.1 GCA_023129715.1 Candidatus Eiseniibacteriota bacterium
GGAGGGGCGCGGTGCAGGTCGCCCTTCCGCCGCGCTTGCCTCCGCCGCGTCACGGCGCGCGGCGAGCGCGGCGCGGGCGCGGCCGACGACCGCCTGAGCGATCCAAAGGCCCCCGGCGGCCACCCGGGCGGCACCGGCGCGGATTCCCCACCCCAGGTAGCCTGCCAGCGCACCAAGTGCTGCCCCAGCTGTCGCGAGCCCCTGGGCAACCCAGGCGCTCATCGGCGCCGGGAGTCCCCAGCGCAGGAACAACACGGTCCCCGCCAGGGCCACGGTCCCCAGGGCGACGGCGACTTGGGCGGTCGCTCCGAGGCCGAAGAAGCGGTAGGCGCTCGCCTGCAGCTCGGTCCCAAAGACGCCGTGCATCAGGGAATGCTCGGGAAGGGGAAAGGCGACCGCGAGCAGGGCGTCCCAGAACACCACGAGGGGCGGGAGAATCAGGGCCGCGCCAACGAGGGCACTCCGCCGCCAGCGGGCGAGCAACCCGGTGCCCCAGAGCATCCCGAGCACCACGAAGCACCAGAGTGCGGGAACCCCGAACGCGCGCGCCCAGAGGTAGACCCACACTCGGGCAAAGGGCCCCATGCCCTGCTCCAGCCCCAGGCCGGGCAGGCTGAGGGCAGTCAGCGTGCTGACGGAGAGGAGCAGGATCCCGAGGATCAACCGCCTGGGAGGCTTGCGGCCGCGCGCCATAGATGTCCCTTTCCCGGCGAGCAGGCACGGACGTACCCCTCGCTAAGGGATGAGCAAGAACTCCTGTATGCGCCTCGGCACTCCTCGGATGGCGGCATCCTACGCCCGATGCCCGCGGGGGACAACTCGATTCCCGCTCGCCTCCGCTCGGTCCGCGCTGAGCGCCTCGTCTCTCGCAGCAGGATCCGGCTGCGCGTCGGAGATCAGCCGGCCTGCTGCAGGCTGGCGACCCGGTCGGTGCGTTCCCAGGTGAATTCCTCCCGCTCGCGGCCGAAGTGCCCGTAGAAGGAGGTGGCGTGATAGATCGGGCGGCGCAGATCGAGATCGCGGATCATCCCTGCCGGAGTCAGATCGAAGACGCGCCGGATGCGCTGCTCGATCTCCGTCTCGGGAATCGTGGCCGTCCCGTAGGTCTCGACGGCAATGCTGATCGGCTCGCGCACTCCAATCGCGTAGGCGATCTGTAGCAGGCAGCGCCGGGCCAACCCGGCGGCGACGACGTTCTTCGCCACCCAGCGCGCAGCGTAGGTGCCGGAGCGGTCGACCTTGGTGGGGTCCTTGCCCGAGAAGCTCCCCCCCCCGTGAGGGGCCATGCCGCCATAGGTGTCGACGATGATCTTGCGTCCGCTGAGGCCCGTATCGGCACGGGGCCCACCTTCGACGAAGCGCCCGGTCGGATTGATCAGCGTGGTCAGCTGCGCCGGGTCGTAGAGCTCACGGGGCACGACGGGACGGATGACCTCCTCGATCAGGCCCTCGCGCACCTGCTCGATCGGGCGCTCGTCGTGTTGTGCGGAGAGCACAACGGTCGTCACCTGCACCGGACGACCCTCCTCGTAGCGCACCGACACCTGTCCCTTGCCGTCCGGACGCAGCCAGGGCAGCGTTCCACTGGTGCGCGCCACCTCTAGCTGTTCCATCAGGCGGTGGGCCAGCGCGATCGGCAGCGGCATCAGTTCGCGCGTCTCATCGCAGGCATACCCGAACATGATCCCCTGATCCCCGGCCCCATGATCCTCCCCGGCCCCCTTGACGCCCATGGCGATGTCGCGCGACTGCTCATCGATGGAGGTTAGGACGGCGCAGCTCTGGGCATCGAACCCGAAGCGCGGATCGTCGTACCCCGCGCTGGCGATCGTCGCGCGGACGATCCGGGGAATGTCGGCGTAGGCCTGCGTGCTGATCTCGCCGGAGACGAGAACCAACCCCGTGGTCAGCAGCGCCTCGCACGCCACGCGGGCCTGAGGATCCTCCGCCAGAATCACATCCAGGACTGCATCGACGATCTGATCGGCCACCTTGTCGGGATGTCCCCGCGCGACCGACTCTGATGAAAAGAGACAGTTGTGGTTCATCGATCGACTCCTCGGCAGTTCGCTGATCCCAACCACGCACGTGTTTCTGGACAAAGAGGGGGATTTTAGCCGCGCCCCGACAGGGGGGCAAGCACGCGATTCCCGCCTGCGAATCCCGCCGATCGTCAATCCTGGCTTCCCGAGAGATCGACCTCACAGGAATCACCCACGCTGATGCGCTCGAAGGCCCCGCGGATCACGGCATTCTCGCCGACGACCGATCCGGTCAGCAGAATCTGCGAGACGGCCGCCCCCTCGTTGATGATCGAGTCGCGCACGATCGCCTCACGCACCACCGCGCCGTCGGCGATGGAGACATGCGGCCCGACGACGGCTGCCTCGATCTTCGCCGTCGGCGCGATGAACACCGGAGGCACCAAGGTAACGCCGGGAACCGGTGAGGCTTGGGGGAGTTGGTTGAGCAGGTGACGGTTGGTCTCGAGCAGGGTCTCGCGTTTGCCGCAATCGAACCAACCGGCGACGCGCGAGACGCGCATCGACGCCCCTCCGTCGAGCAGCGCCTGCAGCGCATCGGTCAGTTGGAATTCCCCCTTGGTGCGACGCCCGTCCTCGATCATCCCCGCCAGGCTCGCATGCAGGGGGGCGATGTCGGGAAAGTAGTAGATCCCCACGATCGCCAGCCGACTCTTCGGCTCGCTCGGTTTCTCGACCACGCGCACGACCCGCCCGTCGGTGACTTCGACGACGCCGAAGCGGCGGGGATCCTCGACCTCCTTGACGCCGAGCACCGCCTGCTCTCCGCCGAGGAAATCATTCCATTCCGGCTCGACGATCGTGTCGCCGAGCACGATCAGCGCCGGTCCGCTCGGCACGGCGTGGGCGGTCGTGTGGATCGCGTGCCCCAGGCCGAGCCGTTGCTTCTGCTCGACGACCTCGATCCCGGAGCGGTAGCGGTCGGCCAGGTACTCGCGCACCCGATCGCCCCGATAACCGGTGACCACCACGATGCGCTCGATCCCCCGCTCGACCAGAGCATCGAGGATGTGCGCCAGGATCGGCTTGCCGGCCACATTGAGCAGCGCCTTGGGGATCGTATGGGTTTGCGGGCGTAGTCGGATTCCGATCCCCGCCGCCGGGACGACCGCCACCGGTTTCATCGTCTCCTCCTCCCTCACCCACCGGTCGTCTCCGGCCGGCCGGCGCGGCTGCCGCCAGGCAGCCGCCTGTGCTCATCGGTCTTCAGTCGTCAGGATCCCAGTGACCCCGCAGGCGGCCGTCGAGTTGTTCGAAGTGGAACTGCCGATGATGCGCCAGCCCCTCGGTCAGCACCTGGGCCACCTCATCGGCGCCGACCGCCTCCAGGCAGCGCCGGGCGAGCCGCTGGAGCGTCGCGAAGTCGATGCCGCCCAGGATCGCCTTGGTGCGGGCGACCAGAACCGGCGCCACACTCAGCTCGTCGATGCCCAACCCCACCAGCAGGAGCATCCCGGGCAACTCGCCCGACATCTCACCACACGATCCCACGCGAATCCCCGCCGCGTGGGCGTGGCGCACGGTCATCTCGATGGCCCGCAGGATCGCCGGGTCGAGGGCGTCATAGAGGCGCGCGATGCGCGCATTGCCGCGGTCGACGGCCAATGAATACTGGATCAAGTCGTTCGAACCGATGCTGAAGAAATCCGCCTCCCGGGCGAGGGCATCGCTCATCAGGACCGCGGCAGGCACTTCGATCATCACCCCCACCGGCACCTGCGCGGGAAGGGTGTGACCTTCGGCGCGCAACTCCCTGGTTGCGCGCGCGACCAACTCGCGGGTCGCCCGCAGCTGGGCGACGCTTCCGACCATCGGCAGCAGCATGCGCAGATTTCCCCCGGAGGCGGCGCGCAGAATCGCGCGCACCTGGGGCAAGAACAGATCCGGCTGCTCGAGACAGAAGCGAATGCCCCGCAGGCCGAGGAAGGGGTTCTCCTCACGGGCGATGCCCATCAGGCTGGCATGCTTGTCGCCGCCGAGATCGAGCGTGCGGATCGTGACCGGAGCCGCCGCGAAGACCTCCGCCACTTGCCGGTAGGCTTCCCACTGCCGTTCTTCGCCCGGCAGGCCGCCCCCGTCAAGGAAGAGAAACTCGGTGCGAAAGAGCCCGACCCCCTCGGCACCCGCCTGGAGGGCCGTGGCGCCATCCTCGGGGCGCTCGATGTTCGCCCTCACGGGAACAGGGTGCCCATCCTGCGTGGCGCCTGCCTCCTGCTCGCGCCCGGCAACGAGGGCCCCGATGCGCCGTACCCGCTCGATCGACTCGCGCTGGTGGCCGATGTCATCGTCATTGGGCGCGACGATCACGACGCCATGGTCGCCATCGACGAGGATCGTCTCGCCGTGCGAAATGTCCGCCAGGGCATCGTCGACGCCGATCACCGCCGGCACGCCCCGGGAACGGGCGAGAATCGTGACGTGCGAGGTCAGAGTGCCTTGCTCGGTGACCACGCCCGCCAGACGTCCCGGGCCAAGCGAGACCGTCTCGCTCGGGACGAGCTCGCGGGCGACCACGATGCTCCCCTCCGGAACTTGCGCCAGCGAGGCATGCTTCTCCTCGAGGAGATGCACCAGCAGCCGGCGCTGCACATCGCGGATATCGGCCGCCCGGCCGCGGAAGACCTCGCTCGGCAGCGACTCGATGTAGTGGGTCTTGGCGAGGAACGTGCGACGGACCACATCGGCGGCATTCATCCGCTCGGCCTTGATCGCGGCGGTGATCTCGCGGATCAGCTCGCGATCTTGCAGGATCATCAAATGAGCAGCGAGGATCTGATCGCCCGGGTCGTCACTCCCCTGCTCGAGCCGCTCGCGTAGCTCGCGGATCTCCTCGCGCGCCTTTCTCAGGCTGTCGCGGAAGCGCCGGATCTCGGCGGCGATTTCATCGGGTGCCACCCGCTGGCTGGGCACCTGCGTCTCCCGCGACACATGCAGGTAGGCGGGGCCGATCACCTGCCCCGGTGAGGCCGCCAGTCCGCGCAGGACCCTTCGCTTCTCGCGCCGGCTCTTCACGCGTCTCTCCCGGGCGCGGCCGCTCCACCGCACCGCCCCCTCAGCTCACCGAATCCCGATTCGACCAGTTCCTTGAGCGCCGTGACTGCCTGTTGCTCGTCGGGGCCCTCGGCGCGAATCGTCAACTCGGTCCCCGTCTCGGCCGCCAGCATCATCACGCCCATGATGCTCTTGGCATTGACCGTCAACCGCTCGGTCGTCAGAAAGACCTGCGCCTTGAAGGTACTCGCCTTCTGGACCAGGATCGCCGCCGGACGCGCGTGGATCCCCGGATCGTTGCGCACGACCACCATAGTCTCGTACACCACTCGCCCCCGCTGCTATCCTCAACCTCCGGCCCATGGGCCGCTCCAGGCCGCGCCCGTCAGCGAAACCACCCAGCAGCCCGCGCCCCAAGCCATCGGGCGACACAGGGCGACGCGCCCGGCGAGGAGCCCGAGGATAAACCACGCCCCTCCCGCAACCCAAGCCAGCGGATCGCCCGACCCGCCGAGGCGAGTGCCCGCCAGACCCGCGGCCAGGATCCCGGCCGCCGGTAGCTGCGCGCGCGCCAACGCCCGCGGCAACCGCGTCCAGAGCAGGGGACAAAACCCCTGCACCAGCGCCCACCCGCGGCGCGCACCCCAGTGGAGCAACGCCCAACGTCCACCCAACTCGAGCGCCAGCCCCCCGACCAGCAACAGGCCCAACCCGAACCAAGGACCGGCGGCGAGGGCCAGCAGCGCGAGCAGCGCCAGCAACGGCCGCGCCCCACCCCACAGCGCCCGATCGCCCCATTGGGCGAGCACCGCGCCCCCCACGTCGAGCAACCGTCCCGCGGGCCGCGCGGGAATCCCCTGCCGCGCCTCGGAAGCCAGGCGCAGAAGCCCTCCCGCGAGGGCCGCCGCCATCAGTGGGTGGGTGTTGGGCGCGCGACCCCCGGCCAGATCCTCCCTCAACCGCTCCGCCAAGGTGCATCCCTCGGGATCGCGGGGCCCGGCAAGCGCGGGCAGCAGGAAGAGAAAACCGCTGCGCTGGAGAAAACGACCGCTGAAACCCGCCTGCAGGAACAGCAATCGGCCGGTCAGCATGAGGAGCCGCCACCGCGCTGGAGCGAGCCTGCGGCCGTCTGAGTCGGAGGCTTCGGCCACCTCCCGCTGATCTGCGGGCGTCTCCCAGCCTCCCCGCCAGGCGGCGAGCGCGTTGCGCACCAGGGCGCCGAGGGCGAACGCCGCCACCGCGAAGCCTGCCCGACTCGTGCGCAGACCCTCCACCAGGCCACCGGCACCGCCGGAGAAGAGCGGCTCCTCCGCGAGGGGCGCCGCGCCCACACTCAAACTCAGGAATAGGCTGGGCAGGCCGATCAGCGCGGCGCTCGCCGCCAGGCCGCGCGCGGCGGCCTCGGCCA
>JAGMBO010000155.1 GCA_023129715.1 Candidatus Eiseniibacteriota bacterium
GGGTGGGGTTTGCTAACCGCTTACGATGATATGGACGTGACTCTCGGGAAATCATCCAGTTCACCCTTCAGCACCTGCGAGCGTGCCTCGCGATTGAAGAATACTCCCATGCTGATCTCCGCATCGATGAGGTGAGCGGCGACTCGTCCTGATATATAGGTCCCGCCGGGATTGTCGCGCAGGTCAATGATCAGGCCGCGGGGATTCCGCGCGACAATCTCGTCGAAGGCCTCGTCGATTCCGTCGTAGGAGTCGCCCTCGAAACTGCGGATGCGGAGCGTTACGATGTCATTGCCGCCCGTAACGCTAATAGCATCCTCCCTGCTGGGTGCGATCGGCGCGATGGCCGATGCTTCCGACAGGTGCTCATCAAACTGCATATCCAGCTTGCGCCCAACATAGCAGTGGGAGAACTTCAGATGTCTCGAACACACCATCCACGCCATGACGAATTCCGCGTCGTCCCGGGCTTTCGTGCCAGCCTTGCGAAGCTGCCGGAAGAACTTGCGTGTTCCTGGCTCATCATAGGCGGCAGCATCGAAGAGGTGAGTCTGGAGACCGGCGTCGATTCGGTCGATCAACCCGCGGTAGTCGGTCTTCGGGAAATCCCGCACGTCGGCCGGCTCGAGCGTCATCAGGCCGAACAAGCGCTCCTCATTCAACGGACGCAGCTCTATCGGCCGGTCGTAGGAACTGAAATCGGCGTGCAGATCGGCCCGGGGCGTCTCGAAGACGCTGCGGGTCACCTGACCTGCAACCGGAGCAGGGCCATGCCAGTGCAGGAACGCGCCGCCCGGAACTCTCTTGTCCCCTACCAGATTGAGAAAGAGGCCAGGCAGGCCGCCCAGCAGGTCACCCACGGCGCGAGGACGGCTATTGGCCCGAAACCCATACGCCGTAGGCTCTGCCGCCATCAAGGCCGTCGTGGAGCCGCAGAAGGGGCCGATCCCGCGGACATGAACCGTAACGGCGTACAGACCGCGCGGAACACCCTCCATGGCCCCTGAGGGCTGACCACTGTGCGGTACGGACCCCGCACATCCGACCAGAATCTGGAGACCCACCAACAGCACGAACTGTGTCGTGCGTCTCCCGGCTGCCAGGATCTTTGCAGGTTCGACGAGCGGCGTCATCGCGTGTACCTCCAGGCGCGGGCTTTGGGCAGTGGTCGCGGGGCTTCTACGTACATGGCCAGGATCTGCTCCCGGTCCAACTGCCCCCATGAAGTGGCCATGCTCTCGAGCACCAGGCGTTGGGCGGTCGCGAAGTCCGCCTGGAAGCCGGCAAGATGGGTCAACTGCAGCATGGCCATGCCGTGGATCACGGACCAGAAGCCGTAGGCCTGCGTCTCGAGGAAGCGGGGGTCGGCGCCATCCATCCGCTCCACGCCGATGACCTCCGCCACGGCCGAGCGAATCTGGTCGAACTCCGATTCTGCGGGCACCTCATCGGCCAGCGAGCGACGCTTGGAGAGGCGGCCGTACTGCAGCATGAAGTCCGCCGGATACCTCTTCGCGAAGCGGATGTAGGCGAGCCCCAGGCGCAACAATCGCTCGACGGGGTCCGGGACGCCTCGCGTGGCCGCGCGAAGGCTCCGCGAGAGTCTGGCGCTCGCCTCGCTGCCGAGGGTGGCGACGAGATGCTCGCGGTCTTCGAAGAACTCGTACATTCCGGCCGGGCTCATCTCCGCCCGCCGCGCCACGTCGCGTAGCGAGAGTCGCTCGTGCCCGTGCTGACGCAGCAGCCCGCGCGCCGTCGTCAAGATATGCTCCTGCTTGCTTGCCCGGCGTGCCTCCCGGGTCACCGGCGGTTTCGCGGCTCTGCGGCTCATGGAGTTTCCTCCGAGTGCTGTATTCTGAAAACCGAACACTGTTCAGTGTACTCCCGAACACTGTTCGGGTCAAGGCCTGATTCTCTGTAGCGGACCGACCGGGCAGACGGTGACACTGGCGGACGAATTTCTACACACTTGCCGGGGCAGGATCGACGCCGGATTCGTCACTGGGCCTGGTGCTAGTCCCTGATGATCAAGGGTGATTGGATTGAGCGGACGGGAACTCGCGTTTCCGGCTGGCACACGTTCTGCGGAACTAGCAGCGTGGCGCCTGACCAGATGATCTGCAGTGCTGCACGCGGCATCGCCGCAATGGCCATCTGGTGCTATACTGAGATCGAGATGCACGCCATGCTGCAAGTGATTCCCATCTGGGCAAGGCAGTGTCCTCTTCGATTCCCCCGCCTCGGAGCAATCGTAGCGGGACCGCTCTGAGGGGTCGGGAATGGCTATGGCCCCAATACCCACAACTCTGACTCTCATTTCTCGTAGCTTTCTTGGTACCGTCCCGACCTGGGTGTATGTTCTTACCCTCCTCGCTTCCTCCACTGCTCTTTGGGGTTGCCAGGAGCTCACCAGGGACGAACCCACCCTCCTGGATGCTCTGCATCGCCTGTGCTATTACGAGTCGGTTGACTGTGAGCAGATCGAGATCGATGTGCTCCTGCATCTTGACACCGTCAATCTTCCGTCGCACAGCGGCCCCGCCCAGAGACTCATTCTCAGCAGCCTTCCCACCACACCCATCGCGGGGACGGATCGAATCACGTTCTTTATCGAAGGCGCGGACAGTCTTCCACCCGAAATCGATCCCGGGATTCTGAATGAGCTGGGCTGGAAGGTCGAACTCGTCGCAGTACGACTCGAATACTGCGATGCCTGCTATACCAATGCTGGACTGCTCAGAATCCTCGGCATTCGGGGCCCATTGGCCCATGCGGAGTTCATCTGGGACCCCGACGACACTCTAGCGCTCTACATCGAAACCCGGGCTGCTCCATGACGTGCATGACCTGATATCCGTCCTCTCCGGGAATCAGTAGAATCCGGTCGGAGGCCAAGCAGCAGAAACGAAGGTGGACAGATTCCGCAGAACCGGGGCATGCACCAGACGGGCGGCCCTCGCGCACCCTTGGCCAGGACGCTCGGTCGGCTCCCGGCACGGCCCTGCCGGTCCATGACCGCGCCAGTCCCAGCCGCCGGTAATGCCCAGCGTTATCCTATGTTCCTCATGGGCCGTCCCAGGCGGGACCGCATTGGAGTATCCGCCGTCATCTGGTATTCTCATATGTGCGGATAAGACTACGTGAGCAATGCGCCCCCGCTGCGCCGTGACCGTGAGGTGATGACAAGGGAGGGGCCGAAAATGTCAGCGCCCAGCGTCTCCAAGGATGCGGAGCGGCCTCCAAGCAAATCCCTTGGTGCTATGTCAGGACGGAGGAGGTCACGATTGGCGGGCGTCGGCGTGGCTCTCTGCTTGGCATGTCTTTGCTGCTCCGAAATAACCGCCGCTGACTGCGTTGACTATGGCACCTACCTTCATTGGGTCGGCGGAACCGACACGCCAGACTACGCATATGATGTGGCTGTCGCAGGGACCTATGCTTATGTAGGGGACGAACTGTCCGGTCTTCAAGTCATCGATATCTCGAATCCTGCCGCTCCCCAGATCGTGAGCAGCGTCTACACGCCTGGTTTTGCCAAGGGTGTAACGGCTGAAGGAACGTACGCATATGTAGCTGATGACTTCGCGGGCCTTCAGGTAATTGACGTCGCCGACCCAATGCACCCCGAGATCGTAGGCAGCGTCGATACACCCGGCATGGCCTGGGACGTAGCTGTTGCGGGAAACCACGCCTGCCTTGCGACCGACGGGCCTGGTCTTCAGGTGATCGACATCAGCGATCCCTCGAACCCCTGGCTAGTTGGCAGCGTTGAGACGCCGGGCGGGGCTATTGCCGTGGCGGCCGCCGGAAGCCATGCATATGTGGGAGATCGCACTGCCGGTTTCCTGGTGATCGACATCAGCAATCCGGCTGATCCCGAGATCATAGGCGGAGTGGACACGCCGCACTTCGCCTGCGGTGTGGATGTCGCGGGAACCCGCGCTTACGTGGCACACGGTTCCGGGATTCAGGTGATTGACGTAACCAATCCCTCGAACCCTCAATCCCTGGGCATTGTGGATACGCCGGGCTCTGCTGGAGATATAGCCGTTTCAGGGACTTCCGCCTATGTTGCGGACCACGGATCCCTCTTGGTGATTGACATTACGGACCCCGCAAGCCTGCAGATCATAGGCAGCGCAGGCACCCCAGGTTGGGCCGTGAACGTCGCTGTCACAGGAGCTCACGCCTGTGTTGCGGATATGGAATACGGCCTTCAGGTGATCGACATCACGAATTCCTCGAGCCCACAGATTCTGGGCAGCACAGATACGCCGGGCTATGCCCGCGCAGTGGTCGTTTCAGGTGCCCACGCATACGTCGCCGATGAGCCTGCTGGTCTCCAGATCATCGACCTTGGGAATCCTGCACTGCCTGAGATCAGCGGAACCGTGGATACTCCGGGCTCTGCCCGTGACGTGGCTACCTTCGGAACCCATGCCTATGTTGCGGATGGGCCTTCCGGACTTCAGGTTATCGACATCGCAGACCTCGTAAACCCCTCGATCCGCGGGAGCGTGGACACGCCGGGTTCTGCCGAGGGCGTGGCAGTTTCGGATACCTACGCCTATATCGCAGATCGACACTCCGGGCTCCAAGTGATTGACGTCGCCAATCCTGCCAGCCCTCTCATCGTGGGCAGCGCGGACACGCAAGGCTTTGCCTATGGCGTCTCGATCTCAAGCACGTACGCCTATGTCGCGGACCATTACGCCGGTCTCCTTGTGATGGACATCACTGATCCGGCGAACCCTCAGGTCTTGAGTAGCGTGGATACACCAGGTTGTGCCTATGACGTGTCGGTTTCCAGCACGTACGCGTATGTCGCTGATTATCACTATGATCTGCAGGTGATTGATATAGCGGATCCTGCGAATCCTCACATTGTGGGCATGGTCGACACACCGGGCTATGCGTGGGGGATAACAATCTCGGTCGTGTCCCACTTGTTGGAGAAAATTGAAAGGCGTATCCTCTGGGGAGACATAAACCCAAAAAGAGGAGTCAATTAGGCTCCTCAACCCCAGGAGGACACGCCATGAGCAAGAGTAGGGCAGAACTGCGGCTTGCCACAAGGGCAGAACGCGCCGAGACGCTCGAGGGTCAGCTGCGAGCCAAGACGCGGGAATGGATCGAGGGGATCATCCAGGAAGAGTTTGAGGCCGCCATGGGGATCGGCTGGTACGAGCGCGGTGAGGGTCGCCGGGGATATCGCAAGAGCACCCGCGTGCGTTCGGTCACCAGCCGCAACGGTGGCCATCAGATTGCCATGCCGCGGGGTCGGTACATCGGACCGGGTCCCGACGGCAAGAAGGAATGGAACAGCCGTATCCTGCCGCCCTATCGTCGCCGAACCGACGAGGTCGAAGACGCACTGGTGATGACCTATCTGTCGGGGACGAACACGCGGCGAATCAAACATGCCCTGGCTCCCCTGCTGGAGGGGGCGGCGCTATCGAAGAGCACGGTGAGCCGGATGGTGGCTCGTTTGTCCGAGGGCTTTACGGCTTGGCGGAAGCGGGATCTCTCGCAAGAAGACATCGCGATTCTGTATTTGGATGGGTTCCGGCTCAAGGTTCGTTTGGGACGGAAAGTAGAGTCGATCCCGGTTCTGTGTGTGATTGGCGTGCAGACGGATGGCCAGCGCCTGCTCCTGTCGCTCGAGATGCGCACAAGTGAGAGTGAGGCCGCATGGCTGGCGGTCACGGAGGATCTATCCCAGCGCGGCGTGAAGGCCCCGATCCTGGCGGCTATCGATGGCAGTGCCGGTCTGCATGCCGCCGTTCAGGAGAGTTGGCCTTGGATCGATATCCAGCGCTGCACGAAGCACAAGCTGGAGAATCTGAACACCCACGCACCCAAGCGCCACTACGACGAGATCAAGGAAGATTACCATGCGATCGTCTACGCACAGAATGAATCGGAAGCACTGCGCGCCTACCGGCGGTTTGAGAAGAAGTGGGAGAAGGATTGTCCGGGTGTGGTGACCTCGCTCCAAGAGGGTGGTGATGAGCTCCTGACCTTCTTCAGCTATCCGGAAGGAATGCGCAAGATGCTGCGCACGACGAACTCCATCGAACGTTTGAATGAAGAATTCCGTCGTCGCGTGAAGACGCAGGGCAGCCTCCCCAATGCAGATGCAGGGCTACGGTTGCTGTACGGACTCTTCGTCAGCGGGCTGATCACGCTGCGTCGGATCGATGCTTGGAAGGAGTTGGCAATCGTTGTTCATACCAAACGAATGGAACACGGTCTAATCAAGCAGCTTGACCACGCTGCATAAAAAGATGCACGATGAAGTCGTTCCAGAGGGCGCCAGGAGATTTTCTCCCACATCCGGGACACAATCACAATCTCCGAAAACCATATCTATGTCGCCAACGACAACTGCGGTCTTGTCCTAGTCGACATCTCGGATCCCGCCATGCCCCAGATGATCGGTTCCATTGATACACCAGCATATGCCGTGGACGTGGCTGTGGCCCAATCTTATGCCTACGTCGCAGATTATGGCTCCGGCCTCCAAGTGCTTCCGATTCAGTGCCCATCTGCTGATGTTGGAGATAACTCGATCTCGCCCAGGCCGTTTCTAAGCATCTATCCGAACCCCAGCAGAGGCCACGCTCTTGTTACCTACCAGATGCTAGCCAACGGTCCCCTGACGGCTTCTGTGTATGATGTTGCTGGTCGTCGCGTTCGCGGCCTCACGACTGGCTTCTTTCGCGCGGGTACTCATCGCCTTCTCTGGGACGGACATGATGAGAACGATCTTCCCGCTCCGGCGGGCACCTATCTGGTTCGCCTCGCGACAGCCGACGAGATTGCGGCGATCCGCTTCGTGCTCGTCCGGTGACGTCGAGGTCGGTGTATGAGTTAGGCGACGAGCTGATTCCATGGTATCCGATTGGGCGCACAGGATAACCACGGCATTGACCTGCCGGGCTCGCCGTCGCGGCCCTGGCAAAGAAAACTCGGCGGCTCCTGACGCGGCCCTGCCCGGCCAGGGCCGCGCCGGCCACGCCCGCAGGTCATGCCGATCGTTATGCTCTCGTTCTTGCTTGATCACATCAGGGAACTCCATGAAGCTCCCCTGTGTGGTCATAGAGTGAACAGGGACAGGGAAGACCCTCCCAATAACCATGGGGAGTTCGAGATGTCAACGTGGCGAGGTTTCCAAGGCCTCGTGCTAGGCATTTGCCTGCATCTGCTCACCTACGTATCTCCTGCAATCGCCCAACAGCAGACGTCAGCCGCAGATGCGCGCCTATTGATCTCGTGTAGAGGTGGCCCTTCCCTTGGGAGGGTGGCCTCGGATGTTGCAGGAGAAAAGGACTACCGCCTGGCCTTCGAGGCGGGACTCAGTGCTACATACCGTCTTTCCAGGCGGTACTCTGTAGATCTCGGCGTCGAATACCTCTCAAGGGGAGGTGTCGAGAGATACGACAAGTACAGCTCGAATGGGAACCTTATCGGTGAAATCGAGGACACCTGGGAGATCAACTACATCGGCTTGCCGATCTGTGCCAGATACATGCTCTCCCTGCAATCGTTGCGTCCATACCTTCTTCTGGGGGCAGAGCCAGGGTTTTTGCTCGACGCGACCATGGAGCGGAAGGTCCCCGTCACTGTTGAGTATTCCCGCAATCCTCGTCGATACGATTCGACAGATCTTTTCCGTTCTTTCTCCTTGGGAATCAGGGTCGGCGGCGGCCTGATGATGAGTCTTGGATCCCTCGCTGTCTCCGCTGAGGCGTGCTACATTCACGGCGTTCTGGCCATTTTTGATGACACGCACCTCAAGATTCATGCCATCACTGTTTGCGTGGGGGTAGGGATTCCTCTGCTGCGGAGTTGAAGTAGCGCTGCTTTGTGATCCATTCTTGCTGAGGACTCTGTGAGGTGGGGCATAAGAGCCGCATGAAGCTGCCAATCGCTTCTGTCACGCGGATTGCTTCCGCAATCCGCGTGACAAACCGGCGAAGCGCCGGCCGCGTTTGCAGCTTATACAGACGCTAGGCCTGTTGTCAGGAGGCCGAGGCGAGCATGATACGCTTGGAGAAAAACGCAATCTTGCCGGCAGTACTCCTCGTATTGATATCATTGCCGAGTACCTCTGCCTCCGACTCAGACTCCAAGGCCTCCGATCCTGATAGTGGGGACGTCTCACCCCGAACGAACGCTGAGTCCCCGAACGCGGACTGCCCTCTCCCCTATTCCTTGACGATAGGTGAGGGCAACCAACTTGAGTACAGCACATACGGTTTCTCAGTGCGCTTCGTCCATCGTGACGTCGTCAAGCTCGACTATCGCGACGGTCATTTTGTCTTGAATGACAGTCTCATTCACTTTCCTCACCCACCCCCGCCTCCCCGGCAAGTAGATGTAGACAAGCTGAGGCGCCGCTATGGAGCCATCCCCTTTGTCACCTCGCAGCTCCAGGGCCGCGATGATCAGGAGAGCTGGAAGGCAGCAGTGGATGCTTATCGCGAAGAGAGGAGAGTGCTAGTCAAAGCGGTGTTCGACGCCTACGATGAGGCACTCCCAGCCGGAAGGGATACAGCAATGGCAATTGCCCTGGCGCTGGCCAAAACACGGCCTGACATATATGAGGATGCCAAGGTCGATCCTGATTCGAGTGGAGGTCTCTTGGTCAAACTCCCTCACCATGAATGGCACATCATAGAGTTGGGCATGGATTGCTGGCGACATCGGGAGGTGCGGCCCCCTGAGCGCTGTACTCGGCAGTGGGCGTGCTCGTACGTGGAGCATCTCCGCTATATGCTGGAGCGCGACACACCCGAATACCCGACCAGGCTGTCCCTAGCTTTCGGAAACGAGTCTGGACACGGTGGGAGGTAGTGCTTCGACACATCGCGTACCCATCTAACGGGAGCATGAACCTGTCGACTGCTTTGTCACGGGCCATGCTTCCGCATGGCCCGCGCCAACCGGCTTCGCCGGGCGCATTCGGTCCCGCATCACCCCTGGTGGTGATGTGGCGGCGGCACACAGGGAAAAGGAGAAGACCATGGAGCAAAACCGGGCCACGCAGTTCATGGGGCAAGGTTGCGTTTGATCGGAGGCTGTACTCCTGGCCGTGTGCCAGGAATTCGAGATTGAGATAGAGGACGATGTCCTTCGCCGGATCGCCTTCGGCTTCGCCGGCGGGATTGGCAACACGGGGGCCGTCTGCGGTGCCGTCGCTGGTGCCGTGATGGCTATCGGTCTCAAGCTGGGCAGGGCCGACACGATGGACGAAGGGCTCCGCAAATTGGCGGTGCCTCAGGAGTTTCGTCGCCGCTTCGAGGCCGAGATGGAGCACATCACCTGCCGCGAATTGACTGGGGCGGATCTGAGCACGGAGAAGGGGCGCGAGCAGTACATGGGCTCTGACATACCCCTGACGGTCTGCTTTCCCGCAGTCGCTGTAGCTTACCGGCTCGCGGTGGACCTGCTGAAGGAAACCTCGTAGTCGGGGGGGGGCCGTAGCGCTCAAGCCACCGTCGGAGGGAGTTGGCTTGGCAGTCCAACTAGCGTATGAACCCGGCGACCTTGGCTGTCACGGCGCCGGCACGGGGGTCGCTTCGCTCCCCCCACACCCCGCGCCACCCTTCACGCTCGCGGGCTATACGCAGTCGGTTATCTGCCGTGAGTGACAAGCGCACGGATTGCGAGATTCTAGCCCGGACTATTCATGAAGC
>JAGMBO010000156.1 GCA_023129715.1 Candidatus Eiseniibacteriota bacterium
GCTTCGTATTGATTCAGGTAAAGGACTTATGAGTATTGTATCTAATACTGGCGCTGCATTAGCAATCTCTAAATCAAATTCCAATGTGTCTCTACCATCATTATTGTCCGTAGCAATAATCTCAACGGTATGAATCTGATCAGATGCAGCATTTGTTGGATAACCGGATAGGATACTATCTACTAGTGTAAGTCCATCTGGAAGAACTCTCAGTGTATCAAAACTAACACCCCATTCATCATCGTCAGTCCTTAATGTATAGGAATATTCAATATCTTCTGTCGCTGTTTCCGGTGGATCTGTAGTTGTAAAAGTAGGCGGATCATTCTCTACTATCAGTATAACTTCCATCGTTGTATCACTATTAATTTGTCCATTTCCATCTGAATACTGAACTATCAATATAGTTGTATCTACATCTGCATCTGTGGGTGTTCCCAAAAGTACTCCCGTACCTTTATCTATTGAAAGCCAATCAGGTAGCTGAAGAAGAACATATCCACTATCACCCTCTGTTCCTGCAAATCCTTCGTCATCCGTCTGTAAATCTTCTCCGGTTATTGCTTCATCCTCTACAATAGTAATTGTATCTTTTATTGTGGTAAAAACAGGTTGACTGTTTTCTACATCAAAGAAAAATATTTTTGTAGCAATACCACCATCATGCCCATCATCTACCTCGATTGTAACATTCCTGTTTTGACCTACATGTGAATTATTAGGCGTTCCTGTCAATACGCCTGTTGAATCTATAATCAGCCATGCCGATGCACTGCCACTTATTATGGTAAATGTATAATCCCCTTCACTGGGCGGATCTACCTCAATGGTATCTGTATATGCTGAATCCTCTATCGCAGTAATTAATGTGGCTGTCTGTATCGAAGGCGCTTCATTTTTAACTTCAAAATAACGTGTTATCTGTATTGTTTCATTATGCCCATCGTTGAATGTAACCTTCAAAGTATCTGTGCCTATATCATCATTACCAGGAGTACCTGTAAGTTGACAACTATCTTGATCAATAAAACTAAGCCAGGTAGGCTTAATATCTTTAACGTAAAATGTTGTTCCCTGTCCCTCATCATCTACATCAATATCTATGCTGTAGGTTTGGGCTTCCTTAATAAATATGGTGTCGCTTCGTATTGATTCAGGTAAAGGA
>JAGMBO010000157.1 GCA_023129715.1 Candidatus Eiseniibacteriota bacterium
TCCGGCGAGTTCCGCATCGTCCGAGGCCAGCAGGTCCGTAAGCGCCGCTACGTCCTCGACGCCGCCGAGGGCTCCGAGCGCCTTCACCGCGGCGAGCTTCACCGGCCCGTCGGTACTGTTAAGGACTTGAGCGACGGCGGGGCGAGCCGTCGGGTCCCCGCGGTCGGCCAAGCCGCGCAGCAACGCGACCTGCGCCTCGGCGGGCGCCCTCGAGAGGGCTTCGGCATAGAATCTGGGTAACCGTTCAGGCCTCTTAATGGGTTTTTCATTCCCAGCAGCAAGGGTTCCGATTGCCGCAATATGATGTCCTTGTATTTCTGTGCGCCACAATATATAGTATGTGCAGGCCTTGATGGATGGGTAGGAGCCGAGCAGTTCGCAGGCAGAGATGACAACCACACCACAAGACAAGCAGGGAGAGAAGAGGTTCACGCGCGAGGCGTTGCGCGCGCTCTCGAAAGAGGAACTGATCGACATCATTGTGTTGCAGCGGGAACAGATCGAGACATTGATGGAGCAGGCGGCGCGCGTCAAAGCGCTTGAAGCACAGGTCGAAGAGCTGAAGCGGCGGTTGGGCATGAATTCGCAAAACTCCTCGAAGCCGCCCTCGAGTGATGCACCTGATGCCCAGCCTCCCAAAAGCAAGGGCGGCGGCAAGCGCAAGCCGGGGGGACAGGCGGGCCATGAAGGCTATCACCGGGAATTGTTGCCCGTTGAGGAAGTCGACAAGGTCGTTGCTGTCAAGCCTTCCGCTTGCGAGCATTGCGGCCGAAAGCTCGATGGTGAAGATCCGCAACCGCAACGTCATCAGGTCTGGGAGATTCCAGAGATCAAGCCGTATGTCCAGGAGTTTCAACTGCACGGACTTTGGTGTCGCGATTGCGGTAAATTCACGCGGGCGTCTTTGCCCGAAGGCGTCCGTGCGGGCGCGTTCGGGCCGAGGTTGCAGGCCACCATCGCACTGTTGAGCGGCGTCTACCGCCTGAGCAAACGTTCGGTGGAAAGTGTCCTGGCGGACTTCTTCCACATTCCGATTAGCCTGGGCTCCATTTGCGCCTGCGAGGCGGCGGTCAGTGAGGCGCTGGGCGAAGCGGTGGAGCAGGCGCGTGAGCACGTGCAGTCTGCAGAGGTATTGCACGCCGACGAGACCGGATGGCGTGAAGCCAATAACAAAGCGTGGCTGTGGGTGGCCGTGACGGGTACGGTGACGGTGTTCATGATCCACGCCAAACGCGGCCAGGTTGCGGCGCGCGAGCTTCTGGGCGCGTTTTGCGGCGTTCTGGTCTCGGACCGCTGGGGTGGGTACAACTTCTACAATGGCCTTCGCCAATGGTGTTGGGCGCATCTGCGCCGTGATTTCACGGCGTTTAGCGAATACCCAGGGAAGGCCGGTGAGATTGGTGCCGCGTTGATCCAGCATTGCGACCATATGTTTCAGTGGTGGCATCGTGTTCGAGATGGAACGTTGAAGCGCAGCACGTTCCGACAATACATGTGGCGATTGCGAGCAGACGTCGAGGAGCTTCTGCGCGAAGGGACGCAGTGTGGCCATCAGAAAATGGAACGCTCGTGCAAACGGATCCTCAAAGGCGCCGAACACCTCTGGACCTTTGTGCGCGTTCCTGGCGTCGAACCGACGAACAATACGGCCGAACGCGGCGTGCGGCCCGGTGTGCTTTGGCGCAAAGGCAGTTTCGGCACCCACAGCGCCGAAGGAAGCCGGTTTGTCGAACGTATCATGACGGCCGCCGCCACCTGCAAACAGCAACAACGAAACGTCACCGAATACATTACACAGGCTTGCATTGCGCGTCTTCACGATCGTCCCATCCCGTCCTTACTCCCAACATCCCCACGGAAATCTTAGCCAAAGCGGCCTGAACGGTTACCTTTATTGATTTACGCCTCCTTA
>JAGMBO010000158.1 GCA_023129715.1 Candidatus Eiseniibacteriota bacterium
TCCGAATTTCGGGGTCCACCTCTCTGCGGGACTTGCCGACGACCGCCAGTGGCAGTGCTTCCTTGAGCGCCTCTACCGCAAGAACTGGGTCGTCTACGCCAAGCCCCCGTTCGGTGGCCCCCAACAGGTCTTCCGCTACCTTGGCCGCTACACCCACCGTGTGGCGATTGCCAATCATCGCATCGTGGGCTTCGAACGTGGCCAGGTGACCTTCACATGGAAGGACTACAAGGATGGTGCCCGGCGCAAGACGATGGCTCTCTCGGCCATCGAGTTCCTGCGCCGCTTCCTGCTCCACATCCTGCCCCAGGGGTTCACCCGCATCCGTCACTTCGGGCCTGCTCGCCGGACGTAACGTCACAACGAAGCTCGAAGAGGCCCGACGGCTTCTCGAAGGTGAAGGACAGGAGCAACCACCGATCGCCAGCGTCCAACTCCAGGCCCCCTGGTGGGAGCGTCTGCTCGAGCGCACCGGCATCGACTTCATGGCCTGCCCCTGTTGCGGGGGCCGGCTGCTGCGCTCACGCGGGCTGGCCCCGGCGCACGCCTTGCTTCTGGCCACCGGCACCGATCACGCGGCACCAGATACCTCGTGAGGTACGCATGATGCCCAAGACCACAACGCCCCGAAAATCCTCCGGCGCTACCCGCCGCTGCCGCACTTGGCCAGGAGCCATCCGGCGACCGGTTGCTCTTCTGCCTCGCAGACCGAGCCCAACCGCACCATCGCTGCCACACCCACGGCGCTCAGTAAGCCTCGCAAGCACCAGACCCGCACAGGCACAGACTCCCGCCCGTCTCGCTCGCGCATGACTTCCCCATAGCGTCCTTGCTCGAAACCCGGGTTCCGTTCAACGCGCAGATTGCCGTCATGCGCTGCCCGACGACCGCAATCCGCTAGGAGTTAACCACTTCGGCCTTAAGAACAGAGAGCGCGGAGAACTTGGGGCGGTTGGGTGGTGAGGCGGTAGATGGGGGGCGCTGGCTGGCGATCGGGGGGCACTGGCAGAGAGCCCGCCCCGTCACCCGCCCGCGCAAATGTCTGCCCCCGTACGGGATATGCGCAGGCCCGCCAGCCAGCGCCAGCGGACCTTCCGTCAACCACGGGCCGTGCCTCTAACGCGCCCACCTCCTCTCGCCTCCCCGAGACGGATACGGACCTGCACCCCTGTGGTTAACGATGTGCCCTCCGGCAATTGCGCTGGCGTGGCGATCAGACTGCTCCAACAGGCACTCGCCTCCCTATCGCCAGCTGCAGTGCCACGAGTTGCTTCTGCCCGTCCGGCGCCACGCCCAGAGCAGCCAGCACCGGTCGCGGGCCGCCCGTGCGCCAGAGGCTCAGCCGCACCGCCGGTGTCGGGTATGCCGACTCCCCTGTAGGGATTTCCGACACCTGGTCGACGTGGGGCGGCGATCACCCATAGAAACCAGTTCCCCAATCTGCAGAAGAACAATGCATTGCGCTGTCGATCCCGAAGAAGTCCACGACGGCACAGCCCTTGCGCCTTGTCTCGTGGCGGCCGCCATGAACGCGCAGCAGGACACATGCATTCGGGAGGTTATCAAATGGGTACCATAGTAGGTGTGGCCTGGCCGGCCTGCCTGGCCTTGGTTGTGGCTTTGGCCATCTGGAGAGCCGCGGTGCGCTTGAGAGGGAACGCCCCGCAGGCCGATACCCACACACTGGTGGATCCGGAATTGGGCACGACCATGGCGGATGGTGGACAGCCGACCGACGATGTCTTACGAGGGCGTGATTGCCTGTCCCCGGATGAACAGAGAGAGTACGAGGTGGGTGAGTAGACTGTCCGTCCCAAGAACTCCATCGCCCTTTCGCTACAGGAGTTGGGCCAGGTGGAGAATCAGTGCGATCGACGGGCTTCAGTGGGCCGCTTGCCGTTGCTGTCCCCACCCCAAGTCCGCACCCCGTATGGTGCCAAAACCCTGCCGACCATCATGCCGCCCTCCGGCAGTAGTAGTTGAGGAGACCCCCTAGCCTTTCGTGGCGTTGGATCCCCCCCAGCCCGGCTTCCAGTGGATCGATGAGCCGATTGCCGAGCCCCTGGTGGTTTCGCTCACGGTGGTAGTGCTCCGTGTACTCCATCACGGCAGTCCGTAGGTGACGTTCACCAAGAGGAATGATGTGGGATAGGCACTCCTCCTTGATCGACCGCACGAATCTCTCCGCGTAGGCGTTGGACAAAGCTGTCGAATACACCGCATGGGGGTGGTGGACCTCGATGTTTCCGGGTGACCCATCCGTTCCACCCGTTGTTCGGTCGCCAGTTTGATCTGATCAGCTACAAGCATTGTTGGGGCGAGGACCGGGTTTTCTACCTCGACGAGTCAGAGCAGGTTCGATCGCTGCCGGCGCCCTGGACCAGCGTGGCGGGGGATGATCCGTTTCTGGTGGTATCGGCTGGACGGTCGCCTTTTCGGGTCAGCGACCTAATGGAGCTGGTGAAGCTGGTGCGTGGGGTGCGGGGATGACGGGGTCAGGCGCGGGGCACCGGGGGCCCAAAGGGTGTCAAGGAGATTATGCCGCAAGTGTCAGGTTGATTTTGCCGCCAGTCTTGTGGGGCAGGCCTGGAGTTCGGTCCTCTATCGTCACAATGCTTTATTCTCTATGGTCTTTGCGGCAAAGATTTCTTGACGGCAAGGAGATGTGGGGCATAATCCTCCTGACACCCACAGGGAGGATGACCCATGGCACCAGGGAAGCCCAATCCCAAGACCGAGGCGCTTCGCCAGCAAGGGTGCCTGCACCCGCATCCCGAGAAGGTCACCGACGAGCTCTTTGCCTCGCGCGAGTTCTTCGACCCGCGGGACCTGTTGCAGGTCAAGTACGAGATGCTGCGCCGGGTGCGTGCCGATGGGCACTCGGTCAGCCAGAGCGCGGCGCGCTTCGGGCTATCCCGGCCGTCGTACTACGAGGCACAGAAGGCCTATGGGGAGGGTGGCCTATCGGCGCTGTTGCGCAAGAAGCCTGGGCCGCGCCGGGCCCACAAATTGTCTGGGGAGGTGGTGGAAGCGTTGCGCGAGGCACTGGCGAAGCAGCCGGAGTTGACCGCCCAGGAGTTGGTTGCACTGGTCGAGGAGCGCTTCAGCATCTCGGTCCATCGGCGCAGCATCAAGCGAGCGCTGGTACGGCAGGAAAAAAAACGCCTGCGATGAGCAGGCTTTCCTGTGTCATGCCGAGCGAGCCACCCGCATCGGCGCACGCGGCCCGCTACGAGAAGCTCCGCAGCCAGGCGATTGACGGCCAGGCTCAGGTAGCCCGCTACGGGCTGGCCGTGATGCTGCGTCAAGGCATGGCGGCCTGGATGGACGCATGGTCGAAACTCCCGCAGCCCTCATCGTCACCTTCGGTGAGCGCCGAGTCTCCGAGGTCCTCGTCCATTCGGGGGGACTCGAGCGTAGCGGTTGTCCACGTGCTGGCCGCCATGGCCTTCCGCCACATCCAGGAGGTGCGCGCGTGAGTGGCAACGCCCACCAGAAAGTGACTGCAAGCCACCTGCGACGCGATGCGTACCTCTACGTTCGCCAGTCGACCGTGCGGCAGGTGTTCGAGAACACCGAGAGTACTCGGCGCCAGTATGCGCTACGGGAACGCGCCGTGGCCCTGGGCTGGCCGATCGAGCGGGTGATCGTGATCGACTCGGACTTGGGCCAGTCGGGGGCGTCGGGAGTTGATCGGGAGGGCTTTCAGAAGCTCGTCGGCGAAGTGGGTGTGGGGCGCGCCGGGATCGTGCTGGGTCTCGAGGTCTCGCGCCTGGCCCGCAACTCCACGGACTGGCACCGGCTGCTGGAGATCTGTGCGCTGACCGACACGCTGATCCTCGATGAGGACGGTATCTACAATCCGAGTGACTTCAACGACCGGCTCCTGCTGGGTCTCAAGGGCACGATGAGCGAGGCGGAGCTACACGTGTTGCGTGCGCGGCTCCGAGGCGGCATCCTGAACCAAGCCCGCCGGGGCGCACTGAAGATGCCCCTGCCGGTCGGCCTGGTATACGATCCTGCGGACCACGTGGTACTCGATCCCGACTGCCAGGTCCGTCAGAGCATCGCGCATCTATTCGAGACCTTCGCGCGTACCGGCTCGGCATCGGCCACCGTCAGGCACTTCCGTGAGCAGGGGCTGCGCTTTCCCCGCCGTCCGCGTGCTGGTCCTTACAAGGGGAAGCTAGTCTGGGAGCCTCTACGACACTGGCGTGTGCTGCGCGTGCTGCACAATCCCCGATACGCCGGCGCGTTCGTCTTCGGTCGCACCCGTACGCGCAAGCGGGTTGGAGGACCCGTCGTGATCGAGATGCTCCCGCGCGAGGAGTGGACCGTGCTGTTGCACGACGCGCACGCCGGGTACATCTGTTGGGAGCAGTACGAGACCAACCTGAGGCGACTGCGGGAGAACGCGCAGGCCCATGGATCCGAGCGTCGCAAGAGTCCGCCGCGAGACGGCCCAGCCCTGCTCCAAGGCCTGGCGATCTGCGGCTTGTGCGGCCGGCGCATGACGGTTCGTTATCACACACGCCAGGGCAGGCTGTGGCCCGAGTATGTGTGCCAGAGTGAGGGCATCGAGACGGCGAAGGCCAAGTGCCAGACAATCCCGGGTAGGAACATCGACCACGCCATCGGAGAGTTGCTCATCAAGGCCGTGACCCCGATGACCTTGGAGGTCGCCCTGCAGGTCCAGGCCGAGCTCGAGGCGCGCGCCGAGGAGGCCGACGTCCTGCGACGCCAACGGGTGGAGCGAGTGCGCCAGGAGGCCGACCTGGCCCGGCGTCGCTTCATGGAAGCCGATCCGGCCAACCGTCTCGTGGTCGATGTGCTCGAGGCAGAATGGAACGAGAAGCTGCGTGCGCTTCATGAGGCGCAGGAGGAGTTCGAGAAGCGTCGGGCCCAGGACCATACAGAACTCGGTGAAGAACAACGAAAACAGATCCTCGCGTTGGCCACGGACTTCCCGCGACTGTGGAAGGATCCGCGGACTCCACAGCGGGAGCGTAAGCGCATGGTGCGCCTGCTCATTGAGGATGTTACCCTGACCAAGGGTGAGGAGATCACCGCCGGCGTGCGCTTCCGCGGCGGTGCAAGCCGGAGCCTGACGCTACCCCTTGCCCCGCCTGCGTGGAAGCTGCGCCAAACTTCAGCGCAGGTTGTCGCTGAGATCGATGCCTTGCTCGATCACCACACCGAGGGCGAGATCGCTGAGATCCTCAACAAACGGGGCTGCGTCTCGGGTGAGGGTATGCCCTTCAAGGCCAGGATGGTGAAGCGGCTACGTCGCGACTACAGCCTCAAGAGGCGATACGATCGGCTCCGCGGTGCCGGCTTGCTGACCCTCGCTGAGATCGCCCGTCTGCTCCGCGTCTCGACGGCGACGGCGAAGATCTGGCGCGATCATGGCTTGCTGCGCGCTCACGTGCACAACGACAAGAACGAGTGCCTCTACGAGCACCCTGGGGATGATCCCCCAGTCAAGAAGCAGGGCCGAAAGCTCTCGGAACGACGGCGCTTCCCCGAGGTCGCGTTGAATCGCACGACGGAGGTGCAGTGTGAAGCGTAACCCTTCAGATCGGGGCTCCGTGCCGGGAGCTTGACTGTCCGTACCCCACCGTCCCGCAGGATCATCCGGAAGTCGGCAGTGAACAACGGATCGCGATCGTGGATCAAGTAACGAGTGTGGTGCAGGAATCCATCGAATGCATCCGTCAGGTTCCGCGCCACCTGTCTCATCCACCTCCCGTCCGGCTGAGGGAGGATCCCGGCAATCTTGACTCGGCGTGTCTTCAGGTCGATGACGAATAGCACGAGGTATCGGATCAGACCCACAGGTGTGAGCACT
>JAGMBO010000159.1 GCA_023129715.1 Candidatus Eiseniibacteriota bacterium
AGGCTCCAGAAAGCGCCTCAAGTGCAACCCTGGCCTTCAGCTCCGCGGAGTAGACCCGCCGCTTCTTCATGACTCCCGTCCTTTCCTGATGAACCCGGGAGCCACCTTAGCATACTGTCCGAATTTCGGGGTCCACCTCTGTGGCTGGCTGAGCGAGTGGTTGACGGAGGGCTCGATCAGGGCTGCTATCGGGTGCGGCTATAGTCCGTTCTGCTACAGACATCTGCGGGCCATGGTCCGGGCCGGGTTCTCCGCATGAGGCCCACGACAACGCGCCTGCGCGCCCGACCAGCCGATCTCCAGCCAAGTTCGCCGGTGTTTTCCCCGCTCTCCGTTCTTAGGGCCCGAGTGGTTGACGCATTACCTCGTCTTGGGGGGGCGAAGGGAGGCAGTGCGAACTCACAATGGGGCGGCGCGAGAGAAATCGTCGGATCGACGATCCCGGCGCTTCTCTGACGGGAGCAAGTCCTGCAGTTGAAGGGCGATGTAGTCTTCGGGACCCACACCTCTAAGACCAAGGCAGAAAAAGGGAGTGACAATGAGGTCGAAGGACTGCTTCCGGCTAGCGCTGCAAGCACCAGTGTAGTATAGTCTGCAATGTACCATTGTGCTTAATGGTGGGCTGTGCGCATTCCGGACTCACTGAGCGGAAGAGAGCAACCACCACGCGATGCTCCAGTAGAAAAGGAGGAACCATGAGGGTAGTTCTGTTCATACTCTGCATTTGTGCACTTCATGTCAGTTCCAGTCTGGCCGAGTATGTCACCCGACGCAGCGTAGTCTCCAATGGAGCCGGCAGTACCCAGAGCGGGTCGCACCAATCGACGGTTACGGTGGGACAAGCGGCAGTGGGCTTGTCGGAATCCGATGAGTACTCGAGCGGGAGTGGCTACTGGTATCTTGACCCGATCTTCGCATCGAGCACTCCACTCGATCAAGAGAACCTCCCGACCGAATTCGCGCTCGGGTTCCCCGTACCGAACCCGGGGCGCGACCGTGCTCGGCTGCAGTTCGCAGTTCCGTATGAGGCCCGGGTGCGGGTGCTCCTGTTCGATGTCACGGGCCGCTGCGTGCGGAGTATCGTGGACGGGAACCTGCCGGCTGGTTACCACCAGGAAGCGTTGGCCGCCCACGAGCTGCCTGGCGGTGTGTACTTCTGTCGAATGCAAGCTCCAGGCTTCCGAACTACGCGACGGCTTGTCCTGCTGCGCTAGAAGAGCTCCATATCATGTTCGCCAGGTCTTACAGAAGGCATAGAGGAGGGTTAGGCCATGAAGTGGATCACATTGAGCATTCTCCTTCTGTCGACTGCTGTGGCGCAAGCGGATGTGCCGGCGGCAATGAGCTACCAGGGGATCGTCACGGACTCAAATGGACAACCTCTAGAGGGGAATTACACGTTCACCTTCAAGATCTACGACACCGCCGATCAGGGGGTGACGACATCGCTTTGGGAAGAGAGCCAGGTTGTAAGTGTGGAGTCGGGTGTCTATAGCGTCATTCTTGGATCCTCGACACCCTTGACCCTTCCCTTCAATGTGACCTACTTCTTGGGGATCACGATCGCCGGTGATGATGAGATGTCTCCGCGGATCGAGCTGACCAGCTCACCGTACGCGCTAATGGCCCACGACGCAGACTTCCTCGACGGACTCGACGCGACGGAGCTTGCAGCGGCAGACCACTCCCATCCAATGGACGACTTGTCTGATGTTGTCGCGTCGGCGCCGAGCGAGAATGATGTGCTTATCTATCAGGGCAGTGCGTGGACGGCGGCCCCGCCGGCAGCTGTGCCTGATGCGGATTGGGAGATCGCGAGCGGCAACGTATACCGCATGACTGGGAATGTGGGTATCGGGACCGACTCCCCAGACGATCCGTGGGTTCCGTTGGTTGTCCGCCGCGATCACGAGTTGCCGACTCTCATCGAAATCGAGAATCGCCATTCAGGATCGGGGTCGGGCGTAGGAGTGCGGTTCACCGACGAGGAGGGAGAGGCCGGGGTGTCTATCACTGACGGGACTTCCCCCGATGGTCGCACAATGGCGTTCTTCGACACTAACCCAGATAGCAGGTTCAGGTTCTGGACGCACCAAGTCGATGTAGATGGCACACTTCATGCCAACTCGATCATCACGGATGCGTTCAGGATGTCGACGGGGGCCGGCAGTGGCTACGTACTGACGTCGAATGGTGTCGGGATCGGAACATGGGCGGCGCATGCGCATGCCATGGATGACTTGTCTGATGTGGCCGCACCGACACCGAGTGAGAATGACGTGCTTGTCTACCAGAGCGGTGAGTGGAGCGCGGCCCCGCCCGCGGCCGCACCGGATGCAGACTGGGAGATCTTGAGCGGGAATGTATATCGCGCGAGCGGGAACGTGGGTATAGGGGAGGCCGTGCCGACCAGCCCCCTGGTCATTCGGCGGGACCAGCCGGGGGAGACGATCATCGTCCTCGAGAATCATGATCCGACGTCGTCTTCTCGCGAAGGCATTCGATTCAACGATGAAAACGGAGGACTTGCCGGGATTCTGACGACGGATGATGACGTATCCGGCGGTTCCGTGATGGGATTCTTCAACAATCGCCCAACAGGGTATTTCCAGTTCACAACTGGTGGAACCGAGAAGGTCCGAATCTCCAATGACGGTCGAGTGGGGATTGGCGTCGCACCCACGACTAAGCTCGATGTTGACGGTACGATTAAGGCCACTGGATTCAGAATGCCTCTGGGGGCCAGCGAAGACTACGTATTGACGGCTGACGGTATCGGGAACGCATCGTGGCAGAAGGCCGGACTGGCTCTGCCGTATTCCGGCTCCTGGGATGGTCCTGAGAACGCGTTCGCTGTCACGAACACAGACGCGAGCGGTGGTGCAGTTCTGGCCACTAACTCAGGCAGCGGAACCAGAGCCACCCTGGGGTCCCCTTGGTATGCTGTTCACGGTGAAGGTGTTGATGGCTACGCTGCCGTATTCGGTGAGAACACAAACGGACCGGGCGTAAAGGGTGATACTCAGAGTGGCTGGGGAGTCTACGGACAATCGGATACTGGCCGTGGGGTGTTCGGATGGGCGAGCGAAAGCGGCTACGGTGTTGTTGGGCAAAGCGATGATGGGACCGGTGTGTACGGACTCAACGCACTCTCTGCGACCACCGCCGAGCTAGCAACCAACGACGTCGCCGGGCTCTTCAGTAGCCCGCTCGACGGCGTCGACGTCCACGTCCTTGAGTCTGAATACACTGGAACGGGGACCTATGATGCAGTCGCCGTTTACGGAAAGAGCGAGCCGACCGACTACTACGGAATTGGAGGCCAGTTCTACGGTGGCTACAAAGGAGTTGAAGGTCGCGTCAATGCGACAGGCTCCAGTTCGTACTATGGCGTGCGCGGACGCGTGGGTGGCGGATCGGGAAGCAGCTACGGGGTACGAGGGAGTGTGGACAGCGGTTCTGGAACCAACTACGGCGTCTACGGGAGTGCGTCCGGGACCGGGACCAATTGGGCCGGGTACTTCTACGGGGACGTGCGCGTCACGGGAACGCTCGATAATAGCCTCCCCATGAGTCGGATCGATCATCCGCTCGACCCCGAGAACCAGTATCTGACGCACTACTCCGTCGGGTCATCCGAAATCAAGAACGTGTATGACGGGACCGTGATCTTGGACGGTGCGGGCGAGGCGTGGGTCGAGTTTCCCGAGTGGTTTGACGCACTCAACGCAGAGTACCGCTACCAACTGACAGCAATCGGTACTCCGTCACCTGGGATCTTCATTGCCGAGGAGATCTCGAGTGGTCGATTCAAGATCGCGGGTGGTGCGCCGGGGAGTAAGGTGTGCTGGCTGGTGACCGGTGTTCGGCAGGATCCGTATGCTCAGGCGCAGGTGAGGCCCGTGGAGTCCTACAAGCCTGCGGGAGAGAGAGGCTACTACCGGAACGCTGCTGCCTACGGAGCTCTGGAAGAGCAGAGCATCGACGGTGCTCGGGATGCAAAGGAACGCAGCCTGAAGGGCTTGGATTGATCGGTGATGATCGGGGAGTAGTGCGATCCGAGCGGCGGCAGTCAGTGCGGGTGACCTGACCCCACTCTTAGCCCTGAAGCGTCAATAATCCTGGTCTGATCTCGCGGGAAGATATTGAAAATGGGCTCCACTTGTGCTTTTTCGTAATTGCGGTCACGAAGA
>JAGMBO010000016.1 GCA_023129715.1 Candidatus Eiseniibacteriota bacterium
CCCCATTGGCGCCCGCGCCGGCACCTCTCCGTACCGGCGCCCGGCGGCAGACCAGCAGCAGCCGCGCCGCGGGGCGGCGCGCGTCATCAGTCCTCGGTCGACGCGCGCAGCAGCGACTGCTGCGCGCCGACCCGATCGCGGTATTCCCCCGCCGCCCGCACGAATTCCCGGAAGAGCGGCGCCGCGCGTTGCGGGCGGCTCTTGAATTCGGGGTGGAACTGGCACGCGAGATACCAGGGGTGACCGGGCAGTTCGACGACCTCCGCCAGGCCCCGCTCGGAGTCGGTGCCCGTTACCTGCAGCCCTCCCGTCTCGAGCCGCCCGCGGTAGGTCTCGTTGAGTTCCCACCGGTGGCGGTGGCGTTCATGAATGCGTTCCGCACGATAGGCTTCACGCAAATGACTTCCCTCGACCGCGTCGCACGCCGATGAGCCCAAACGCATCGTGCCACCGAGTTCTTCCGTCGCGTGTTGCTCGGGCAGCAGATCGATGACCGGGTGAGGCGTGGTCGGATCGAACTCGGTCGAGTGGGCCGCGGTGAGCCCGCAGGCGTTGCGCGCGAACTCGATCGTCGCGCAGTGCAGCCCGAGGCAGATGCCGAAGAACGGCACCCGCTCCTCGCGCGCCCAACGAATCGCTCGCAGCATGCCCTCGATCCCGCGCACACCGAAACCACCGGGGACATGGACCCCATGCACGCCCTCCAAGAGCTCCTCGGGGGACTCCGTCTCCAGGCGGCTCGATTCGACCCACCGGATGCGCACGCGGACCCGGTTGACCACCCCCGCATGGACAAAGGCCTCGACGACGCTCTTATAGGCGTCCTTCAGGTGCGTGTACTTGCCGACCAGGGCAATCTCGACCTCTGCGGGGGCATCGAGAACCATGGCGACCATCTCCCGCCAGGAACCGAGATCGACCTTGCGGGGAGCCTCGAGACGCGTCATCGCAAGAACGAGTTCGTCGAGCCCTTCACGATGCAGCACCAAGGGCACCTCATAGATCGATTCGCTGTCGGGATCCTCGATCACCGCCTCGGGGGCAACACTGCAGAAGAGCGATATCTTGCGGCGCAACTCCTCGCCGAGCGGCATCTCACTCCGACACACCAGGATGTCGGGTTGGATGCCGATCTCGGTCAGACGGCGCACACTGTGTTGGGTCGGCTTGGTCTTCAACTCGGCGGCGGCCTTGATGTAGGGCACCAACGTCAAGTGAATGAAGAGCACCCGGTCGTGGCCCAATTCGAGGCGCAGCTGTCGAATCGCTTCCAGGAAGGGCTGACCCTCGATGTCCCCCACGGTCCCGCCGATCTCGATGATGTTGACATCGGCATCCTGCGCGCGGGCGGTCTCGAGCATGCGCCGCTTGATCTCCTCGGTAACGTGCGGAATCACCTGCACGGTCTTGCCGAGGAATTCCCCGCGGCGTTCCTTGGAGATGATCGCATCGTAGATCTGTCCCGACGTAACGCAATTGCGCCCCGCGAGGTTCTGATCGGTGAAGCGTTCGTAGTGTCCGAGATCGAGGTCGGTCTCGGCGCCGTCGTCGGTGACGTAGACCTCCCCGTGCTGGAAGGGACTCATCGTGCCCGGGTCGACATTCAGATAGGGATCGAACTTCTGGTGGGTCACGCGCAACCCGCGCTGCTTGAGCAGCAGGCCCAAGGATGCCGAGACGATCCCCTTGCCGAGCGCCGAAACCACGCCCCCCGTCACGAAGATGTGCCGGCGGCGCTCATCCGCCCCCCGGCGACTCTGTGATGAGTGCTCCTGCGTCACGCTTCCTGCTCCCCGGGCGCGGGCCGCGGCGGCCGACGCCCTCGATGGTTAGCGGACTCCTTGACCTCATGCGCCAGTTGCCGGCGCACACGTTCCAGGTCGCCGGGTGTATCGACCGCGGGGACCGCGGCCTCGATCGGGACGACCTCGATCGACAGGCCCGCCTCGAGCGCCCGGAGTTGCTCAAGGCCTTCGATCTCGGCCAGGGGGGTCGCTTCCAGCCGGGCGAACCGTGCCAGCAGCGGCGTAGGGAAGCCGTAGATGCCGACATGCTGATAGACCCGCCCCCGCGCCAGAGCGAAGCCCTCCTCACCAGTCCCGGCCCGCGAACCCGGGATCGGCTGCCGGGAGAAGTAGAGCGCGGTTCCATCCGCGCGGCAAACGACTTTGACGACGCTCGGATCACGCCACTCGGCAAGCGAGCGCAACGGCGCGCCACAGGTGACGATCGACGGAGCGCCGCCGCGCAGCCGCTCGGCAACCTTCACGATCGTCCCGGGATCGATCAAGGGCTCATCTCCCTGCAGGTTGATCACCCCGTCGGGAGGCTCGGCGAGTTGTGCGACGGCGGCCGCCACGCGGTGCGTTCCGGAGGGATGCGCCCCGGTCCTGAGCACCTGGCCGCCGAAGCCGGTCACCGTCGCGGCAATCTCGTCGCTGTCGGTCGCCACCCAGACCGCCTCCGCGCGGCAGGCGGCTACAGCCCGGCGGTAGGTCCATTCCAGGATCGTGCGACCTGCGGCTGACAAGAGGAGTTTACGGGGAATACGGGAGGAATCAAGACGTGCCGGAATGACGATCGCCAGCCCGCTCCGGGGGCAGCCCATCCGCTCGATCCTCCCGCTGGCGGACACGCCCCCAGCCACCCACGCGCCCACCGGAGAGTGGGACCACCCGGCGGCAGGTCGGCGGCACGTCCTAGGAGATCGCCGGCTCGACGCAAACCCGGCGGCGATTGCGCCCCTTGCGTTCGAAGAGCACCCGTCCGTCGATCAGGGCAAAGAGGGTGTCGTCCTTGCCGCGGCCCACGTTCCGTCCGGGGATGATGCGGGTTCCGCGCTGGCGCACGAGGATGCTGCCGGCTCTGACCGCCTCGCCGCCGAATCGCTTGACCCCCAGATACTGGGGATTCGAATCACGGCCGTTGCGCGAACTTCCAACACCCTTTTTGTGGGCCATAGCCGCCTCCTGTCCGATCCACAGCTACGGGCGGGCGATCCCGCGGATACGCAGCTCAGTATAGTTCGTCCGATGTCCCCACCGACGCCGGTAATCCTTACGGCGCTTGTACTTCGCCGCATGGAGCTTCGGCCCCCGGCCATGTCCGAGGACCTCCGCGGTCACCCGGGCATCGGGAATCGTCGGCCGACCGACGAGGACCTCATCCCCATCCGAGATCAGGTGCACATCGGAAACCGTGATCTCTTCTCCGGCCTGCGCCTCAAGAACGGGCACCCGCAGGGTTTCCCCCTCGGCCACCCGATACTGAAATCCTTGCATCGATACGATTGCGTACACCGCACCCCTCCCTACGGAGCAGACGCTCTTGCATTACAAGCCGAGGAGGATAGCAGCCGCCGCCCCGGTCGTCAAGCCCATCCTGTTCTTCCCCGGGCGGGCGGGCCACCTCACCCCACGAATTCGGCGGTCACGTCCTTATTCATACGGGCAAAGAAGATGCGCACCTCGTCGCGGCGCAGCCGGGGGTCCTCACGCACATCGATGACCAGGCCGTACTGACTCTCGAGACGGCTGATCCGCTCGCCCCGCTCGTCGAAGAGATAGACGGCCAGATCGGGGTGGATGCAGAGCTGGATCTCCTTCTCCTTGGTGCGCGCGCCCAACCGGCGCAGGCTGCGCTCGACCCGCATGGCGCTCGCCGGCAGGGAAAGCGCCTTACCGGAGCCCCCGCAGCAAGCACAATCCTCGGTGAAATAGTGCAGCAGCGGCTCCCGCACCCGCTGGCGCGTCATCTCGATGAGTCCGAGATCACTCAGCGGATAGGCCTTCGTGCGCGCCCGGTCATGGCGCAGGGCGGTGCGGAAGGCATCCATCAACGCGCGGCGGCTCTCCTCCTCTTCCATATCGATGAAGTCGACGACGACGATGCCGCCTAGATCACGCAGGCGCAGTTGCCGGGCGACCTCCTTGGCCGCCTCGAGGTTCGTTTTCAGAATCGTATCTTCCTGGGATTTCCGTCCGGTGAAGCGGCCCGTGTTGACATCGATCGTCACCATCGCCTCGGTCGACTCGATGACGATGTAGCCTCCCTTGCGCAACCAGACCTTGCGATCGAAACTCTTCACGATCTCCGCCTCGATACCATACTCATCGAAGATCGGCCCCTCGCCGGTGAAGAGCTTCACCCGCGACTTCAGCTCGGGCGCAACCACCCGTAGATAGCGCAGGATCTCCTTGTAGACTTCCTTCGAATCGATCACCAGCCGGTCGACCTGACTGGTGAAGACATCGCGGATCAGACCGGTCGCCATGCCGAGGTCGCGATGGATCACCGCAGGCGCCTCGCACTTGGCCGCCTCGGCCTCGATGTCTTTCCAGAGCCCGACGAGATAGCGCACGTCCTGGGCCAGCTCGCGCTTCGACTGCCCCTCGCTCGCGGTGCGGCAGATGAGCCCCGCGTTGCGGGGTTTGAGCTCCTTGAGGATCGTCTTCAGACGACTGCGTTCCTCACGGTCGGCGATCTTGCGCGAGACACCGATGCGGCCCAGACCCGGCATGAGGACCAGATAGCGTCCCGGCAGGCTGATCCGCCCGGAAACCTTCGCCCCCTTGGTGCCGATCGGCTCCTTGACGATCTGAACGAGGATCTCCTGCCCTCGTTCGATCAGATCCTGAATCGCGAGCCCCGTCCGGGTCGAGCGGCGTGGCCCCGCACTGTCGTCGAGATCGAAGGCGTCGAGATCGAGCATCGAGGCGAGCATGTCGGACACGTGGACGAAGGCCGCTTTGGGCAGGCCGATCTCGATGAAAGCCGCTTCCATGCCCGGGAGGACCTTGCTGACGCGCCCCTTGTAGATCTCCCCCACCCGGCGACGATCCTCTTCCCGCTCGGCCTTGAACTCGACAAGGGTGGCATCCTCCAAGACCCCCACGCGGGTCTCGATCGGGTCGGCGTTGATCACGATTTCCCGGAACATGCCCTTTGGTCCTCACTTGATTGCCAGCCGCCCGGCCCCGTGCTGAACTTGGCGCTCCACCGCCCGCCTCCGGCTACCGGGCAATCGAGCGCACGCTAGCACATGGTCTGGGGAGCGACAATCTCTCAGAACAGCCGCCGCGGTGTCGCCGCAGCGACGAGCAAATCGACCGACACCGCCCCCGCGCAGAGCAAGACCCGGCGGCAGGCGCGAAAGGTCGCCCCCGTCGTGGCGACGTCGTCGATCACCAGCAGGCGCCCCGCCGCGCCCTGCGCCCGGAATGCCCCGCGCACCAATCGCCGGCGCTCGACGCTTCCGCGTCCGGCGAGCGGAGGCGTCGCCTGCGCCCGCCGCAAGACTCGCCGCACGGGCAGCCCGGTCACCACCGCCAGGCGCGAGGCGAACTCCGCGACCGGCTCGCCACCGCGCGCGCGGATCCGCTGCCGCGGAGTCGGAACGGGAACGAGCGCATCCCAGAGAAGCCGCGCGGGCAGGACCAGACGGGCCTGGGCCAGCAGCAGCGCCGCGGCCCCCGGATCCGCGTGATACTTGAAGGCATGCACCAGCCGGCGCAAGGCGCCCTGGTAATCGCCCCCCGCGAGAAGCAGAAAGGGCCCCCGCCGGTCCAGCCGCAGCTGCCGCCGCCGCAGGGCCGGATCGGGCAGCCTGCAACGACGGCAGGCAGGCATTTCATCCAGGCGCTCCCCGCAGAGAGGACAGCGCAGCGGCGCGATCCAATCGAGAATACAGTTCCAACCGCGGATGATCGATGGGTAAGGCATCTCTCCGGCAAGCTAGCCAGGCAGGGGCCAGTTCGAGAGGACCCGGTGGGAAGTGCCTCTCCGGGGGCATCAGCCGGTCGGAACTGCGCTGCGGGGACATGCGCCTGCCGGGCAAGAAAGCATCTGGCTGGGCACGCCGGCCAGCTATGCCGAGGGCGAGGACTCCTCACCCGACGACTCGCTCGCCGGAGCGCGCGCCTCGCCCCGTCGGGGAAGGAACCAGACCAGCAGGGCCACGGCGATCAGCCCCAGGCTGAGCCATTGGCTGTGGGTGAGCCGCATCCCGAGCACGGAGATGTAGTCCCCCGGAACGTAGTAGCGCGTGTAATCGACCAGGAAGCGGATCAGCGAGGCACCGGCAAGATAGATGGCGAAGACTCGTCCGGTCCCCAGCAGCATCGATTGCATCCGGCTGAGCCACAGGAAGAGCAGGATGTTCCCGACCGCGAGATAGAGGGGCGAGGGATGAAGCGGCGTGGCGCCGAAGATGCCGTGCGCCGGGGAATCGACGGGGTATTCGACCGCCCAGGGCAAGTCACACGGCCTCCCATGGCAGCACCCGGCCAGGAAACAACCGCCCACGCGCGTAATCCCCTCACCGAGCGCGACCGCGGGCGCCATCAGGTCGGCGATCTCGCGGAACGACCAGTGGCGCGAGCGCACGAAGAACCAGGCGACGACGATTGCGCCGATGACACCGCCATGCTGGGTCAATCCGCCGCGCCAGAGGCGAAAGATGCCGATCCAGTCACCCTCGTAGTCCTCGGGATGTTGGAAGGCGTAGTAGAGACGCGCACCGATCAACGCACTGGCGAGCACCCAGAAGTAGAGCTTGCTGAGCTCGTCCTCCCGGTACCCCAGCATGCGACCCCGGCGGGCGACCCAGATGCTGCCGATCAGAAACGAGAGTGCCAGCGCGAATCCATACGCGTGGATTCGCAGGGGTCCCAACTCCAGCAGGATCGGTCTCACGCGATTCCCCTCTCTACTTCCGCCCCACGGCTAGACCACATCGCGCCGTTGGGCCCGGCCCAATGGGAGCGAGCGGACCGGAGGTTCGAGATTCGTGCACAGCCATCTAGTACTCATGCCTGCGGACCCCCACGCCGAGCAGAAGACCCGCCGCCACCATCGAGACGACCAGGAAGGAGCCTCCGAAACTCAAGAACGGCAATGGCAACCCCGTGACCGGCGCGAGTCCTAGCGTCATCGCGATGTTAATCGTCACGTGATAGAAGATCAATGCAACCACACCGATCGCCACCAGGCTGCCGAAGCGCGAGCGGACCTGCCGCGCCAGTGCGATGCCGCGGAGCAGAAAGAGGGTGTAGAGCAGCAGGACCACGCCCGCTCCCAAGAAGCCCCACTCCTCACCGACCACCGAGTAGATGAAGTCGGTGTGCTGTCGAGGCAGGAAAGAAAGCGCCTTCTGCGATCCCCGCCCGAACCCGCGTCCGAGGGTGCATCCGGATCCGATCGCAATCTTGGACTGGATGACCTGGTAGCCCGCCCCGGCCGGATCGCGTTCCGGTGTCAGGAAGGCAACGACTCGCTCGCGCTGATAGGACTCGAGACCCTGCCAGATCCGCGGCGTCTCGAGGGCGACGCCGAGCTGTACGAGAGCGAAGAGCAGCACCAAGAGCCACTGGATGCCGCGGCGCCGCAAGAGAACGACCCCCAGCGCCACCGCGGGGATCCAGAGCAGGCCCCAGAGGGGTTGGCTCGCCCCGCGCACCAGGAACCGCAAGCTGGCCAGCCCCGCGGTGATCAGGGGAGACGCCAGCACTCCGAGCACCAGCGGGGAGAGCCCGGCCCAGAAGAGCATCACCCCACCGATCACCGGGAAGGCGAGCGCGGTTCCCAAGTCGGGCTCCCGCAGGATGAGCAGGAAGGGTGCCAGGATGACCGCCAGTGCTCCCAGCAACCACCCGATTCGCGAGAGGTCGCAGCGCTTGCGGGCCAGAAAGTCGGCAAGAAACAGGATGAACGCCAACTTGGCCGGTTCGGAGGGCTGGAAACGGAGCGGTCCGATCTCGATCCAGCGGCGGGCGCCCCCATGGAGTTCCCCGGCGAAGAGCACCACGACCAGCAGGAGCAACGCGAGCGCGAAGAGGGGAAAGGAGAACTCGTTGAGCACGCGCATCGGCAAGACGGCGACAAAGACGCTCACCAGGGCCCCCACTCCCATCGCAAACAGATGCCGGGTCAGCAGGCCGGCACTGCCTCCCTCACAGAGCAAGGTCGCCGAACAGACCATCGCCGCGCCCACCAGCAAGAGGAAAAACACCGGTAGGGTCAGCAGCGGTTCCTGAACCCAGCGCCGCCCGCTCATGGGTGCCGCGACCATCGTCTAGCCCCCATCCCCGGAAATGGCCACGGCAGCGATGGCCTCGCCTTGAAGCAACTCCCGGAGCAGCTCGCGCGCGATCGGAGCGGCGACCGCACTGCCGTGTCCACCCTGCTCAACGACCACGAGCACGACCCATTGGGGCGCCTCCATCGGTGCCACGCCGAGGAAGATCGCATGGTCGTCCCCGTGGGGATTCTGCACGGTACCGGTTTTGCCCCCGATCCTGTATCCCGGGATGCGCGCCGGCCGCCCGGTTGCATGCTCATCGGCCACTGCCGCCTCGAGCAGCCGGCGGATCAGCGCGCGTTCCTCCTCGCCCACCGGCAGGTCACGCACAACCTCCGGCTCGCCCGCCTCCCATACGAGACTACCGTCGCGGCGGGTCGCGCGCAGCGCCAGATGCGGTTGCCGCACGCGGCCGTCGGTCACCAGCGCGGCGGCGCACGCGGCCAGCGCCAGCGGCGTGATCATCAGCTCACCCTGGCCGATCGCCAGATTGAGGGCCGCGCCCTCCGGCGGACGAGTCCCGAGTTGGCGCCGGTACCAAGCCATCGTCGGGACGAGACCGCCGCACTCTTCCGGCAAGTCGACGCCCGTGCGCGCATCGAGGCGCAGGCGCCCGACGTAGTCGAGCAGGGCGGCAAGACCGAGCCGGCGCGCCACTTGGTAGTAGTAGATATCGCAGGAGACGGCGAACGCTTCCTGCAACGCGACCCGCCCATGACCCTCGCGCTTCCAGCAGCGGAAGGCACGATCACCGAACCAGTAGCTCCCATGGCAGGGATCGAACCGAGAGCTCAGGCGCAGCCATCCCGCCTCCCGGGCCGCCAGCGTGGTCACGATCTTGAACACCGATCCCGGCGGATAGGCTGCCTGAGTCGCCCGGTTGAGCAACGGATGGGTCGCATCCTGCAGGACCCGCCACTCCTCGGCACTCAATCCTCGGGCAAAACGATTCGGATCGAAGCCCGGCACGCTGGCGCAGGCGAGGATCTCACCGGTCCAGGCATCGAGGACGACCACCGCACCTCGCACCGGATCGGCCGCGGCGAGCGCCTCCGGCCGCACCGCACGCAACAGCCGCTCGGCGCTCGCCTGCAGACCGGCGTCGATCGAGAGGGTCAGATCGGCGCCGGGCACGGCCGCACGGGGAGGCAGCCCGGGGAAGAGATCGGTCTTGCGGCCGACCGCGTCGACCGCCACGTATGTCTCACCGGGCGTCCCGCCCAACAGCCATTCATACTCGCGTTCGATTCCCGCGCGCCCGACGCGCGTTCCCGGCCGGTAGCCCCCGCCGACCGGGGCCGCCTGCAACTCCTCGGGGTTGACCTCACCGACATAGCCCAAGACGTGCGCCGCACGGCTCTCCGCCGGGTACCAGCGGCGCGGCACGCGCTCAACTCGCAGCCCGGCAATCGGCTCGAGCCGTTCGAGCAGGGGGGCAATCCGCTCCGGCAGCAGATCCTCCGCGATGCGCACCGGCGCGAAGAGCTTGCGGTGGCGCAGCGCCCGCGCGATCAGGGGCTTGGCCTCAAGACCCAGCTCGCCCGCCACCTGGGCAACGGTCTCCTCCACCTGCTCGGCGGTGCGGTACTCCGGGTGGGCGACTTCGAGCATCAGGGTGAAGCTGACATGATTGCCCGCCAACAGCACTCCCCGGCAATCGAAGATGCGCCCCCGCAGGGCCGGGATCGGATCGGGGCGAATCAGGTTCTTGTGCGCCAGGTCGGCATAGTCGGGCCCGCGCATGATCTGCAAGGCAAACAGCCGCGCCAGGAGGACGAGGAAGACGACACCGATCCACAGCCCGAGTGCCCAGGCGCGGCGGCGGCGGTCCCCGGCGGTCTCAGGAAAAGCCACGGCCGCGCCCCCCAGCCCACAGATGCGGCAGCAGCGCCGCCGCGAGCGACGCGATGATCGCGGTATAGAGCGCCGCCGGCGGCGAGGCGCGCAGCCAAAGACCCAAGGCCTCGGCCGGCGCGAACGAGGTGACGGCGAGGGCCCGGGCGAGATCGTGGCCGAGCAACAGGAAGACGATCAGCAGCGCCTGCACGAGGGGATGGGTGCGATTGACGACCGGGGAGGTCGAGCCGGCGGCGAAGCCGACCAGACTCATCAGAAGGGCCTCGAGACCAAAGCGCTCGGGGTCGGCGCAATCCCGCAACAACCCGATCAGCAGACCGATCGCCACCCCCCCGCGCCCTCCCCCGGCTAGACCGGCATAGACGACCAACGCCAGGAGCAGGTCGGGGCGCACGCCGGCAATCGCCACGCGCCGCACGATCGTCCCCTCCAACAAGAGGACGCCAAAGGTCGCGGCGACATAGCGCAAGTAGAACCGCATCGTCCCTACTCCACGTAGAGGAAGAGCTCTTCGGCCCGATCCAGGTCGACCGCCGGACGCACGCGGATGACCTTGACCAGCGCCGTCGAATCATCGCGGACCGAGGTGACATAGCCGACGGGCAACCCCTCCCGATAGAGCCGCCCATCCCCCGAGGTGAACACGGTGTCGTCCACCGCGACCACTCCCTGAATGGGGATTCCCTCCATGGCGAGCAGACGCTCGCGCGGGCGCCAGCGCAGCATGCCGACGTGTCGCGAATCGGGCACCCGCGCGCTGATCTGCACGGCGCCATTGCGCAGGGTGCGCACGAGCACTTCCCGACCACGGGTCTGGATCACGTAACCGGCGAGCCCCTCCATGCCAAGCACCGCCTGGCGCGGGTGCGCCTCGGGGGAATCGCCGCTGAGCACGATGACCTCGCCGAAACGGTCGCTCACGCGTTCCACGACCAGCAATGGGGAGAGGGACCAGGAACTGCTCGCGGTGAACTCGAGCAGGTCGTAGAGCCGGGTCAGCTCGCGTTCCGCCTCGGCCAGCCGGGCGCGATCGAGACTGCGCCGGGCCAATGCGAGGCGCAACCGCTCGACCTCGGCCCACGCATCGGGAGGGCATCCGCCATAGGCCAACACCCAGCGGAAGGGCCACAAGAATGTCCCCCGCACGGTGCGTGCCGCATCCATCCGAGAGGAGACATCCGAAAGCAGAAAGACGACCGCCAGACCGACCGCGCCGGCGAGGATCAGCCAATCGGTGAGCCCCGGCCGTTCGGCTCGTCTCCGCATCATGCCATCCTCCGCCGGAGCCGCCTAAATCACTTCGCGCGATTCGTGCAAAGCCATCTAGCTGTTGCTCCTCATGAGGACGCTCGCGTAGGTCTCCATGTCGTCGAGGATCTTGCCGCACCCAAGGACCACGCAGAGCAACGCGTCCTCGGCCACGGTGATCGGCAGGTTGGTCGCCTCGCGCAGCAGGACATCGAGACCGCGAAGCAATGAACCGCCGCCCGTCATGACAATGCCCCGGTCGACGATGTCGGAGGCGAGCTCCGGGGGCGTCTGTTCCAGAGACTGCTTCAATCCCTCGACGATCGCGCTGATCGGCTCTTGCAGGGCTTCACGGATTTCGACCGACGTGACCTTGATCGTCTTGGGGATGCCGCCGATCAGGTCGCGCCCCTTGATCTCGAGCTCCAGTTCCTCTTCCAGCGGGAACGCGCTGCCGATCTCCATCTTGATCCGCTCGGCGGTGCGCTCTCCGATCAGCAGGTTGTAGGCCCGCTTGACATACTGCTGGATCGCCTCGTCCATCTTGTCGCCCGCCACCCGCAAGCTGGTATCGTGGACGATGTCGTTGAGCGTCATCACGGCGATCTCGGTCGTGCCGCCGCCGATGTCGATCACCATGTTGCCGGTCGGCCGCCCGACCGGAAGCCCGACGCCGATCGCCGCGGCAATCGGCTCGGCGGCGAGGAAGACGTCGCGCGCGCCGGCTCGTTCTGTGGAATCGCGCACGGCACGCTTCTCGACCTCGGTGATCCCCGACGGCACGCTGACGATGATGCGCGGATGAACCAGAAAGCGGTGCTTCTGCACCTTGGTGACGAAGCGGCGGATCAGCTCCTCGGTCATCTCGAAGTCGGCAATCACGCCATCGCTCAGTGGACGCACCGCCTCGATCGCCTGCGGCGTGCGGCCGAGCATGTCCTTGGCTTCATGCCCCACGGCGAGCACCTTGCGGCTGGCGCGCTCGACGGCCACCACCGAGGGTTCGTTGAGCACAATGCCGCGACCCTTGACATAGACGAGCGTGTTGGCGGTGCCGAGATCGATGGCGACATCGTTCGACATGTAGCCGATCAGGCGATTGAGGAACATGGGTGGTTCATCCTTGAACGGGCGCCGACATCGGCACCCAACCCCGGCGCTTATCCTCAGACCACATAGGTAGATAGAGGTCTAGCTTCAGGCCCGCGCCCAAGTTAGCAAATGCACTCACCCCACGCAACCGGTTCGTTGACCTGCCGGGACCCGCCTGGTTCCGCTCCGCCGCGCGCGGTTCTTCGGATCCCCAAGCGGCCCGCTCGGGATCCGCTCATCGCCGGCCCGTGGCTGCCCCGGGGATCGCCGGCGGTGGGAAACGGCGATCCCCGGACCCAAGCCGGTGGACCCGCTCCGGCGGTCGCGGGGTTAACCCGAGGTAGAAGACATGTGAGCATGCCCGCATGACAAAGAGGGTCTTGACCATGATGGGGCGGATTGCTAGGTTCAGCCCCGATTCCAACCTAGGACCGTGCCCGCAGATGCAGCGCTTTGCACTCTCGAGGGCAGGGAGGTGACTGTCGTGAGAACATATCTGGGTCTGATCCTCGCCACCCTGATGGTGGCCACGATCCCCCCTACAGTCCCGGCGCAGGATGCCGCCCCCGGGGCGCCCCTGGGGCAGCGATCGATGGCAACGCTGTCGGGCATGGTCACCGACGGCAGCGGTGCGCCCCTCTCCGGCGTTGCGGTCAAGGTCTTCGAGGAAGGCTTCATGCTCGAGGAGGTCGCAACTGGCGCCGACGGGAGCTATCGGCTGCGCTTTCCCTATCTCCCGGATATCGACTGGACGATTGTCGCCTGGTATGTACCCCCGAGTGACGACCTCGTGCCCGAGATCCTCATCCTCCGCGAGAGCCTGCGGTCGAAGAGCCTCGACCTGTGGAGCACCTGTCTACCGCGGGGGGAGCTGAAGGCTCAGATGCACTACGACGCCACGTTGGTCGACGGCGATACCAAGCGCCAGATGATCTCCCAACTGGAGTGTTTCGAGCGGCAGTCGGAGTAGGAACGGATGGAGCGCCGCCGGCGGTCCGCGGATCCGATCTCACCGTTCCCCATGATTCCGCTTACACTCCCGAGGAGGATCGAACTCGCGGTCGCATCTGGATGCAGGGGGGACGAGATGCGTGTCAGAAGACTTTTCGCGGCGGGCTTCGTCGCGGCGTTGACCGCGGCGATTCTGCTCTTCGCCGCCTGCGACGAGCAGTCCGACGTGATCGACCCGGAGGCACAGGGGCCGCCGGCGCCCCAGTGGAGTTATGTCTCCACCACCGCCTCGGAGGGCATCACCCTCGAGTGGACCGATGTCGCCACCGGTGAGGTCGGATTCATCATCTACCGTTCCCTCGCGCTCGGCGGCTTCACGCCCTATGACACCGTCGCCGCGGATGTCGAGGAATATGAGGATCAGGAGGTCACGTCGGGGACCCCCTATTACTACCAGATTCGAACCCGTGATCCGATCGGCCGTCTCAGCGATCCGACACCCGCGCTGTGGGCCATCGCCGCCGACAACGAATCTCCCGACATGCCCAGTTCCCCCTCCCCCGCGAACAAGAGCTTCGATCTGGTGTTTCCCGGCCTGGTGACCCTGACCTGGGAGGGCGGCGACACCGACAGCGGCAGTCTCACCCGCGTGGTCTATTTCGGTGACTCGCGAGCGGCGCTCGCCGAAGTCGCCACCGATCTGCCCGACAACAGCTATACCTTGGACGACACGCTGGCCCGCTCCCGGTTCTACTTCTGGCGCGTGCGGATTACCGATGACCAGGGCGCGACGGCCCTCTCCCCCACGTGGAGCTTCGGCACCAAGATCGAGCGGATCGAGATCCCCGCGGGCCATTTCTTCCGGGGAGACTGTGGCATCTTCCATCCCGCCGACCCGTCGCGCTTCTGTCCCCCGGAAAACCCGACCTACGCGGCGGCCTTCGACATCGACAAGTTCGAGGTCACCAACCAGCTCTATGCCCAGTTCTTGAGCGAGTTGATCGAAGACAGCTGGATCGTCGTCGAGAATGGCCGGGTCTACTCGACGGTCGGTGACACGCTCTTCGCCAAGGTCTATCCCGACGGTGATGAGGACTCCGGCATCCGCTTCGTTCCCGATCACAACGGGGGGGTCTTCGTGCCGCGGAGCGGCAAGGAGAACCATCCCGCCATCGAGGTGACCTGGCACGGGGCCCGCCGCTTCGCGCACTACTACCAGCGGCGGTTGCCGACCGAGGTGGAGTGGGAGAAGGCGGCGCGAGGCACGACCAGCACCTGGGGCAGCTTCACCTATGTTTCCGGCGAGGAGACGCTGAGCATTGGTCTCGGCAATCCCTATCCGTGGGGAGCGACGCCGCAGGCGAACTACTTCAACTACGTTAACAGCGGTGATCCCTTCGAGTCTCGCGTCGACCTCTCGACTACCCCGGTCGGGTACTACGACGGGTCTTCCCAGGGAGGGTACAACACCGGCTGCAACTGCAGTCCCTACGGCGTGTATGATCTCGCCGGAAACGCCGCCGAGTGGTGCGAGGACGAGTTCGTTCCCTACCAGGGCGGCAGCTATGGCGGGATGCGCCTGATCAAGGGGGGCGGCTGGCGCTCGATGCCCACCTGGTGCCAGGTATTCTGGCGGCAGGAGTCTCATCCCGACAGCTCGGACAACCTGATCGGGTTCCGGACCGCCGCCGCGCAGTAGCTGAAAACCCACCGTCCATCCGGCGAAGCCCCGGTACCCGTGGCCTCCGGTCAAGCCCGAGCCACGGAGCTGGGATTCATGGGGTCCGCGGCCGAGACGCTCTCCGGCGATCCAAGACGCGCAGAGGAGGCAACGAGGAAGGATGCCACAGGTCACCTTGCCCGACCGCGATCCGGTCGATGTCCCCGCTCACACATCCCTGGCCGAGTTGGCACGGAACACCGCGGGCACCCGCGCCAAGCGCGCCGTGGCCGCCTGGATCGACGAGCGGCTCGTCGATCTCAGTCATCCGATCGAGGCCGACTGCCGCGTGCGTTTCGTGACCCCCGCTGATCCCGAGGGTCTCGACGTCTTCCGCCACTCATCCGCCCACCTGTTGGCCGAGGCGGTTGTCTCCCTCTTCCCCGACGCCCGTCCGACGATCGGACCGGTGGTCGACGAGGGCTTCTACTACGACTTCGACCACGCGCCCTTCAGCGACGAGGACCTCCTCCGCATCGAGGAGCGCATGCGGGCGATCGTCGCCGAAGGTCGGCCGCTGCACCGGCGCGAGATCTCCGCCGATCAGGCCCGAGAGCTCTTTCGCGACAATCGCTACAAGCTTGAAATGATCGACGCGCTGCCCGCCGGAGAGACGATCACTGTCTATGAGCAGGGCAATCGGGCCTTTGTCGATCTCTGCCGCGGCCCCCACGTGTCGGATCTCTCGCGGATCAAGGCCTTCAAGTTGCTGAAGGTCGCCGGCGCCTACTGGCGCGCCGATGCCCGCAATACGATGCTGCAGCGCATCTATGGAATCAGCTTCGAGCAGCCCAAGGAGCTGCGCGCCCATCTCGCCGCTATCGCGGAGGCCAAGAAGCGTGATCACCGCAAGCTCGGCCGCGAGCTCGACCTCTTCTCCTTCCACGAAGAGGGGCAAGGCTTCCCCTTCTGGCACGGCCGGGGCACCGTGATCTACAACGAGCTCGCCAACTTCATCCGCGAGGAGTGCCGTCGGCGCGGCTACACCGAGGTGCGCACGCCGACGATCCTCAACGAGGAGCTCTGGCGCCGCAGTGGCCACTGGGACCACTACGCCGACGCCATGTACTTCGTCGACATCGACGAGAAACCCCATGCCGTCAAGCCGATGAATTGCCCCGGGGGTCTGTTGGTCTACAGGAGCCGCTTGCATTCCTACCGCGATCTGCCGATCCGCCAGGCCGAGCTGGGGCTGGTGCATCGCAACGAGCTCTCCGGCGTGCTTCACGGCCTCTTCCGCGTGCGGGCCTTCACCCAGGATGACGCCCACGTCTTCTGCACGCACGAGCAACTCATCGATGAAGTCGTCGCGCTGATCGACTTCTGCCAGTACGTCTACCAGACTTTCGGTTTTCCGCCCGCGGAGATCGTCCTCTCGACTCGCCCCGCCGACTGCATCGGCAGCGATCAGATCTGGGAGACCGCCACCCATGCGCTGCGCCAGGGTCTCGAGCGACTCGACCTCGCCTATCGCGTCGCCGAGGGCGAGGGCGCCTTCTACGGCCCGAAAATCGACTTCGACATTCGTGATTGTCTCAAGCGCAAGTGGCAGTGCGGCACGATCCAGGTCGACTTCTCGATGCCGGAACGCTTCGATCTGACCTACGAGGGACCCGATGGGCACTCCCACCGCCCGGTGATGCTCCATCGGGCAATCCTCGGCAGCCTGGAACGCTTCATCGGCGTGCTCATCGAACACACGGCCGGGAAGCTGCCGCTATGGATTTCACCGCTACAGGCGCGGGTGATCCCGATCACCGAGCGTCATCACGCGTATGCCCAGGAGGTCCACCGGCAGCTCGCCGACGCCGGAGTGCGCGTTGCGGTCGACGCCCGCGACGAGACGCTCGGCAAGCGCGTGCGGGCCGCGCAGCTCGAGAAGGTCAACTACATCCTGGTGGCGGGCGACAAGGAAATGGAGGCGGGGACGATCAATGTGCGCACACGCGACAATGTCGTCCACGGCGCGGTTACCGTCGACGAATTGATCGAACGTCTGCGCCAAGAGATCGCATGCCGCGCCCTCGTCTGAGACCGCGTGCGATCGTGCAGATCGTCCGCGGGCTGAGCCGCTCGGGGGGCATTTCCGGAGTCGCCTTCGAGCTCGCGGCCGAGTTTCGCCGCCGCGGCCATCCGGTTGAGAATGTCTGTCTCTACCCACCCGAACAGGCTGAAGGCATCGACCTGGGCGAGGTCAGCCGCTGCCCGCGCCTGGCTGCGCTCTGCCGGGCGATTCCCTGGCGGCATCTGCGGCTGATGGTCGAGGTGCCCCTCTTCACGCTGATCGCCACCCGCAGCGCCCGGCAGCGCCATGCGGCGCTGGTGATCGTGCATGGCGACGGCTGCGCGGGAGACCTCTTCGTCGCCCACAGCTGCCACCGGGCGGCGATCGCCGCCAAGATCGCCGCCCGGCGCTGGGCCTGGGCGCTATGGCCCCTACATGCTTACCTCCTGTTGCGCGAGCTGCTGATCGTGGGGCGCGGGTTTCGCTTCATCGTCGGCGTCTCCCGCGAGGTTGCCCGCCAGTTCCGCCACTTCCACCGGATCCCCCCCGAGCGCATCGTCTCAATCGTCAATGGCGTCGACCGCGACCGGTTCCATCCCGCGGCGAGCAAGCCGGAGGCGCGGCTGACCCTGGGCCTGCCGGCGGAGGCGACGATCCTGCTCTTCGTCGGCCATCAGTTCGCCACCAAGGGACTAGGGATCATCCTGGAGGGCCTGGCCCGCTGCGGAACCGCCGCGGATCCCCTCTTGCTCGTCATCGGTGACGATCGCCCGGGCCCCTATCGCGCACGCGCGGCCCGTCTCGGAATCGCCGGGCGGGTCCACTTTCTCGGCCGGCAGTCCGAGATCGAGCGTTACTATCAGGCCGCCGACCTGCTCGTACTCCTGTCCGAGTACGAGGCTCTCGGCCTCGTCGGTCTCGAGGCGCTCTCCTGCGGCGTGCCGGTCATGGCCACCCGCACCGGCGGCATCACCGAGTATCTCCAGGATGGCGTCAACGGTGTCTTCGTCGAGCGCTCGGCCGCTGCCGTCGGTGAGCGGCTCGGCCGCTTGCTCGCCAACGAGGAGGAACGCCGGCGGCTCGCGGAGGCGGCGCGCCCATCGACCCGCCCCTTCGCCTGGAGCGTGATCGCCGATGAGTATCTGCGACTCGGCGAGCGCATCGCCGGAGCGGATCGGGAGGCGCGCGGGGAAAGATGAGGCGCCACTTCTTCCAGATGAGCGGCGGTGCCGTCGCCAGCAAGATCTTGGGGGCCCTGCGCGAAATCTCTCTGGCCCACTTCTTCGGCACCGGGATCGTCACCGACGCCTACCGCGCCGGGCTGACGGCGACGCTCTCGCCCGCCCACCTGTTGACTACCCAGGTCGTCCAGACGTGCTTCGTCCCGCTCTATGCGCGTGATCGGGAGGCCGACCCGCGACGGGCTTGGGCGCTCTTTCAGACCCTCCTGGTCGCCTGCCTGGCGCTGGGCGTAGTCCTCGGCGCCCTGCTCTTCTTCTTCGCCGGTCCGCTCGTCGCCCGTCTGCTTCCCGGCTTCGACCCCGCCCGCCAGGCGATGACCGCGGCACTGCTGCGGATCATGGCCTGTGGGGTCCCATTCTACCTCTACACCGCGCTGCTCGGCGCCCTGGGGGCGGCGCAGAAAGACTTCCTCGTTCCCAGCCTACGTCCCGGCCTGCAGAACCTCGGCATGATCGCGATGATCGTCGCCGGCGGGCTGTTGCAGCGTCCGCTGCTGATCGCCTACGGCTTCACCGGGACCTACGCCCTGCTTGCTCTCGGCGCCACGGGGCTGCTCTGGCACCGCAACCGGATCCCGCGCCGCTGGGCGCTTGCCCCCGAGATCCTTCCCCACATCGGACGGGCGCTCTGGCCCCCCCTGCGCCCCCTGCTGCTGGTCGCGGCGCTCGTCGAGGGCAACCTGTTGCTCGAACGCGGTCTCGCCTCACTGATCGGCGGCGGCACGGTCGCGGCGATCGACTACGCCCGCTTCGTGACCGAATCGGCCCACGCGCTGCTGATCATTCCCCTCGGATTGATCAGCCTGAGCCACTTCGCAACCCACGATGAGGCGACGGTGCGCCGCGAGGCGACCCGCCTCGTCACCCCCGTGCTGTTCCTCTTCCTCCCCCTCTCAGCCTTCCTGGCGATCAATGGGCGCGAGTTGCTCGCCTTGCTCTTCCTGCGCGGCGCCTTCGATCAGCACTCCCTCGAGATGAGCACCCGGGCCCTGATCGGTCTCGGTGCCGGGCTGTGGGCCTTCGGCGCCAGTCACCTCCTGCGCCGCATCCACAATGCCCGCCTGCGCAACCGGCGCGTGCTGGTCGCCGAGACGACGGCCGTCGTACTCAATGTCGGCCTCAACCTCGCGCTCTACCGCTCCCTCGGGATCCTCGCGCTCGGGATCGGGTCCTCGGTCGGAGCTCTCGGCGCCTTCCTGATCTACAGCCGCAGCCTGGGACTCGACTGGAGGGCTGAGATCCGGCGGCTGCGCCTGCTGCTGCTCGGCTTGGTCTCATACGTGCCGCTTGCCTTGCTCGGACGCGGCGCGTTCGCTGGGCTGGCCGCCGCGGACGAACGCCGGGGCCTGGCGATGCTCGCTCTTCAGGGGCTCTTTGCCGCGCTCTACTGGGGCCTCTGGGCCCGGGTGCTGCGTCGGCGCCGCTGAGCGGCGCCGGCACGACGGGCTTGCCCGCCCGCGCCGACTCTGCTTGGCTTGGACACGCCGGAGGAGGAACCGTCGGTGCCCGATGTTTTGATCTATCGTCATCAGCTGTTCCGCATCTCGGAGAGCTTCATTACCGAACAGGCGGGCGCCCTGAGGCGTTTCCGCGCCCTCTATGCGGGACGCCACTGCGAGGGTCCGCCCCCGGCCGGCGCCGAGACGGTCACTCTGGCGGGAAGCCCGCGCCGTGAGATCCTGCAGCAGGTCCTTTGGCGCGATCCGCGTCCTCTCCGCCGCCGCCTGGCGCAGCGGCGGCCGGTTCTGGTTCACGCACATTTCGGCGTCGAAGGTGTCTATGCCCTGCCGCTCGCCCGCACGCTGGGCGTTCCCCTGGTGACGACCTTCCACGGCTTCGATGCCACGGTGCGCGATGCGTCCTTGTGGCTCTCGCGCAAGCCTTCCTGGATCAACTATCTGCTCTGGCGCCGGCGACTCGCGCGTGAAGGAGAGCTCTTCATCTGCGTCTCCAACTACATCCGCCAGCGCCTGCTCGCCCGCGGCTTCCCGCCGACACGCACCCGAACCCACTACATCGGCGTCGACACCCAGGCGTTGCAGCCGGGCGACGGGTCGCGCGATCCCCATCTGATCCTGCATGTCGCCCGCTTGGTGGCAAAGAAGGGCACGGAGGTCCTGATCGATGCGCTCGGGCGCATCGCGCGCACGCACCCTCGCGCCCACCTCGTGCTCATCGGCGACGGCCCGCTGCGCTCCCGTCTCACCGCCCGCGCGGCAGCGGCGGGGCTCGCCGGGCGAGTGCGCTTTCTCGGCGCCCGCCCGCGCGGCGAGGTACTCGCCTGGATGGGACGCGCCGCGCTCCTCTGCCAACCGAGCCGCGGCGCTCCCTCGGGCGACCGCGAGGGCCTCGGCATGGTTCTGCTCGAGGCGGCCGCGCGCGGATTGCCGGTTGTCGCCAGCCGCTCGGGCGGTATGCCGGAGGCGGTCCGCGAACCGGAAGCGGGCCGGCTGGCACCTGAGGGCGATGTCGAGCAACTCGCCGATGCGCTCGGCGAGCTGCTCGGCGACGAGCGCCGCCTGGGGCGGATGAGCCGGGCCGCCCGGCAATGGGTCGTCGAGCATTTCGATCTCGATACGCAGACGGCGAGACTCGAGGCTCTCTACGAGGAACTGCTGTGAGTGCCCATCCGATCTTGATCGTTTCGCGTTCGTTGCCGATGCACCAGCCCGGCGGCATGGAGATCGTCGCCTGGGACCTCGCGCGCACGCTCGCCGCCACCGTGGGACCGGTCACGGTGTTGACGACCAGACTCGCGCAAGCGCCGGCCGAGTTCTCCCACGCGGGGGTCAGCATATCCGCCCTGCCGGGCACGGAGGCAGGGCGCTACAGCGCGTCATGGTGGCGGGCATCCCGCCGCGCCTTTCGCAGACGCTATGCGGGCCGGGTCGCCGCCGTGATCAGTGTCAGCGCCGGCGCCTTCGCGTTGCTCCCCCTGCGGAGCGAGTCGGCGCCCGTGCCCTTCCTCATGCAGGCCCATGGCACCGCCCTGCGCGACGCGGTCTCCGCCTGGCACCGGCCCGACCCCCGTGCCTGGGCCGGCTCGCTGCGCAGCCTCTCGGCAATTCCGCGCGACTTGCGCGCCTACCCGCGTTTCGATCGCGTCGTCGCCGTGGGGCCGGCGATCGCCGAGGCGCTGCAGCGTCCGCCGGCATCCTGGGTCCTTCCGCCCGAGAAGGTCGTCACGATCCCCAACGGTGTCGACCCGGCGCGTTTCGCTCCCGATCCCGCCGCCCGGCAACGCGGGCGGGCCCGCCATGGCTTCTCCCCCGACAATGTCGTTGTCGTGAGCAGTTCGCGCCTGCATCGCCAGAAGGGCGTTCTCGAGGGCCTCGCCGGGTTCGCCCGCTTCGCGGCCGCCGAACCTGCCGCGCGCCTCCTGGTCGTCGGCGGCGGTCCCGCGCGCAAACGCATGCAGAGGGCGGTGAGCGACCTGCGGCTCACCGCGCGGGTTCACTTCGCCGGAGCGCTGCCGCACGAAGAAATGCCGACGGCGCTCTGTGCGGCCGATCTCTTCCTCTTCACCACACGCCACCCGGAGGGCGCCCCGCTCGCCATTCTCGAAGCACTCGCCTGCGGCCTGCCGGCCGTCGTCTCCGATCACCTCCGGGAGCCCCTGCGCTGGGGCCCCGCGGTCCGCGGCGCCGACCCGCGCGATCCGCAGGCGATCTGTGCCGCACTGCAACACCAGCGGCCCCTGGCGGGCCAGACCCGTTCCTGGCTGCCCCCCGGGCACTCGCTCACCGAGACGGCCCGCGGCTACGCGACGCTGCTCGCCGCCGTGCGCGCGGGAGGATGAATCGATGGAAATTCTCTGCTTCGGCTCGGCAGACTACGAGGAACCCAACTGGGTCAACGCCCAGCACCTGATGTCGCGGCTGGCCGAACACCACCGGGTCCTCTACGTCAACAGCCTCGGACTACGCGTGCCACGCGCCAACCGCCGCGATCTGCGCAAGGTCTGGCGCCGCCTGGCGGCGCCGGTGCGTGGGCTCCGGCGTCCCGATCCGGCCCGGGAACTGTTCGTCTACTCCCCGCTGACCCTGCCACCCCTGCGCCTGCCGCTCGCCCGCCACGCCGGCAGCGCCCTTCTGGCCGGTGGCCTGCGCCGCGCTCTTACCCGTCTCGGTTTCACGCGTCCCCTCACCTGGGCCTTCTTGCCCAGCGCTGCCCCGGTGCTGCGCCGTCTCGCCCTCGGGCCGGTCGTCTATCATTGCGTCGACGCCTACGAGGCCAACCCGGGCGTCGATCCAGATCTGGTGCGGATGCTCGAGGACGACATCCTCGCGCAAGCCGCCGCCGTCGTCGCCGTTTCCCCGCCGTTGGTCGAGCGCCTCTCCCGGCGCCATCCGCGCGTCGTCTGGATGCCGAATGTCGCCGCGATCGAAGCCTATCCACCCCCCAGCGACAAGCCCTCCGAGCCGCCGCAGCTCGCCGACCTGCCTCGGCCGCGCCTCGGCTACCTCGGAAACCTCGCCGGCTACAAGTGCGATCTGCCCTTGCTCGCGCGTGCCGCGCGCCGCCGTCCCGACTGGCAGTGGGTCTTCATCGGCGCCGTGGGCCAGGGGGAAGCCGACACGCCGCTGGGGGAGCTCCGCCGTCTGGCGAATGTGGTCATGCTCGGCCCCCAGCCCCGGGAGCGCCTCGCCGCGTTCGTCCATCACCTCGACGTCGGCCTGATCCCGGCGCGCCCGGGAGCCTCGACCCGCCACGCCTTTCCGATGAAGTTCTTCGAGTACTGGGCCTGCGGCCGCCCGGTCGTCAGCGCGCGCCTCCCAGCCCTCCAGGATCACCTCGTCCCGCCGCTCGCCTTCGGCTACGACGACGGGGAAAGCTTTCTCGCGGCGATCGGGGAAGCCCTGGCCAGCGATGCCCCCGCCCATGCGGCGGAGCGCCGCCGGCGGGCCGAGACCCACTCCTGGGAGCGTCGCATACCGGAGGTCGAGGCGCTGTTGGAGACCTTGGTGCGGGAGGCTCACCAGCGATCGGCGACGAGCGTGTATTCTCCATAGCCGGTGCGATCGACGAAGACGAAGCGCAGCCCCAAGCGATCGTAGTGCCAGACCTCAACCGGCGGTCCCTCGATCCGGAACGTGCGCCGATCGATCAAGTCGGGCTCGCCATGCGTGACGTAGATGCGCCCGCGGTCGGTCTGCCAGCCGGGACGGGTGCCGCCGAACTGTGCGTTGGCATAGCGCAGGCGATCGAAAAACTCCGCCTTGAAGTCGTTCTCCGCGGTCTCCGGGGTCGGGTCGCGCCGGTGCCAGAAGGCTTCCCACGCGGCGCGGCGTTCTGCCGGAGCGGCCATGCGCAGCTGCTGGACCTCCTCGGCCGGGGCGACACAGGCGAGCGCATCGAGCGATTCACGGAAGAAGCGGGCCAGGGCAGCATCGGATTCGACCAGCAGACCAAAGGTCGCACTGCCCCGCGCCCGGCGGCCGTCGGCGCTGACGACGGCATCCACGCGATAGGTCTCGAGCCAGAGATCGTCGAGGTCGATCGACCAGCCAAGTGCGGTGGCTTGCCCCCCAGCGGAGAAGTGTGCCGTGCCCTCACGCAGCAGCTCGCCCCCCCCGATCTCCCGGGTGAGACTCCAATGGAGCTCGATCTCTTCGGGCCGGCTATCGGGATGGAAGAGCTCGGTGTAGACGCACAGGGGTCCCTGGGGATCGACAAACTCAGTTTGGATCCGGGGATCGAAGAAGAGATCGGCGACCCGGCCCTCGAGACCACACTCCCCCAGCAACAGCGGCGCGAGGCGCAGTTGGCCGGGAAAGACGGGTTCCAGACAGACCCCCAGGGCGAGCCGCCCCTCGTGGCCCGAGCAGGGCTCGGAAAGCGCCACCTCGATCCGATAGCAACCGGGCGCCAGGGGAAGGAGCAGCTCCCGGGTATAGCGGGCCTGCCGCCCATAGAGCTCCGCCCGCCCGTCGACATGGATCCGTTCGGAGTAGAGGTCACCCGCAACCTGGCGGTCATCGAGCAGCACGAGCACGATGAGATCAAACTCAGCCACCATGCCCCCGCTCTCTTCCTTGCGGAAGCCGAGCTCCTGATAGGGAACCTCGACGTGCAGCGCCGCCAGGGAACGTTTCTCCTCCAGCAGGGACACGACCCGCGCGGAGAAGGTCGGCCGCTGGCCATGAACCGCCCGGCCGGGCAGATCCTCCCCCCAGGCCAAACTCGACAGGCTGGCCGCAACCATTAGGCCACAGGCAATGCGGCCGGGCGACCGGCTCGTCGCGCCCCGCAGGCACCGAACGCCCCGCTCCATGGCCGACTCCTCGTCTCTTGCTAATTTACTGTCCCACATACAGTTGCCAAACTACATCCCCGTCCCGACCCGGCCATGGTACCCTATCGCTCCCCTCCAAACCAGGCGTCGATACCAGACTCCGGTGTCAACGAAGGCGCCCGGCATGCCGAACCTGGAATAGGAGGCCTGCGTCTTGGAAAGCATGGGGGAAAAATGGGCAAAGCGCAGAAGGATCGCCAGCCGGCGCGCAAGAAAAAGAAGAAGAGCGCCGCGGTCGACAGGAAATCCCAGCCTAAGACGAAGCGTGGCTCCGCCTCCCGCACGCGATCCGCCGACGGGCTGTCCCCGACCGAGAAAGAGGTCCTTCTCAATCTCGAGGAGATCCTCAAGCAGCGCATCGTCGGCAAGGACGAGGCGATCAAGCGCATTGCCAATATCATCCGCATCCGGCGCACCCATCTCGACTTCCGACCCGACCGTCCCGACGGCGCCTTCTTGATCGTCGGCCCTGCGGGCGTCGGTAAGACCGAGTTCGCGCTGGCCGTCGCCGAGGTTCTGCTCTCCGGCGAAGAGCAGATGATTCTGCTCGACATGGCCGACTACACCGAGGAGGCCGATCTCGACGACCTCCTGGTGACGCTTTTCCCGGGCGATACGGACACGTTGATCGAGGGCTCGCTCACCTCCCCGGTGCGTGAGAACCCGCGCGCGGTTCTGCTCCTGCGGGGTCTGGAGCACGCTCATCCCAGTGTGCAGCGCCTCCTGCTGCACATTCTCGACCGGGGCACGCTCACCGATGCGCAGGGGGCGGTGAGTTTCAACCAGACCGTGATCTTCGCCACGACGCGCCTGCACCCCGATGAGAGCGAGACGGTCTCGCAGATTGGGTTCAATCGCCAGAGTCTCTCGCGCGATGAGCGCTGCCGCAAGATGCTCGAAGATCAGTTCACGCCCGAACTGGTCGCTGCTTTCAACGAGGTGCTCTACTTCCACAAACTCTCGGCTGCCGATGTCCGCCAGATCGCCCGCTACAAGGTCAATAGGGTGCTCGAGCGCCTGCGCGCCCAGAAACGCGGCGTGGTCGTCAGTGAGAAGGTCTATGATGCCTTCATCACCGACGATGAAGTCCGCAGCGCCGGCGCCCGCTACCTGAACCGCGCCCTCGAGGAAAAGCTCTTCACGCCCCTCTCGAAATACCTGCTCACGCATGGCGAGGCGCACAGCATCGCCGTCGATGTGCGCGGCAACCGCGTGGTTATCCATCAGCCGGGCGAGTAGCCCGAGGCGGACGGTGCCCCTGCAACCCAGCCACGGACGAGACGATCGATCGCCCGCGCCAAGCGCGGACCGATCTCGCCGGCGGCGGCCACAACCTCGCCATGCTCCAGCGGGCGCCCCGCGAGACCCGTCGCCAGATTGGTGACCATCGAGATGGCGATCACCTCGAGACCGAGGCGGGCGGCCTCCTCCGCCTCGATGACGGTCGACATGCAGGCAACGGTCGCCCCGGCACGCCGGATCATCGCCACCTCGGAAGCCGACTCATAGGTGGGACCGAACCCGCCGAAGAGCACGCCATGCTGCACGCGCATGCCCTCTGCGCTGATCTCTCGGAAGGCCTCCACGCTGCGCCGCGCATGGTAGGGACTGCCGCGCAGGCAGGGTCCCGGCTGCGCGCCACGAGAGGCGCGCAAACCCAGAACCAGCCGGATGTGATCGTCGATGACGAGCACGCTCCCCGCCGGCACGCCGGGATCGACCGATCCGGAGGCGTTCGAGAGAATCAGCCACTCGGCCCCGAGCGCCGCGGCGAGGCGCACGGCGAAGGTGACCTCCGCACGCCCGAACCCCTCGTAGAAGTGCACGCGCCCCTGGAAGACGAGTCCCGCCTTGCCCTCCCAGTCGACGATCGCCAGACGCCCCGCGTGGCCGGGAACGCTCGATGCGGGATAGCCCGGAATCGCATCCGCCGCGAGGATCGTCTCCGGCTCCCAGGAGTCGAGCAGAACCCCGAGTCCCGAACCGAGCACGATCGCTCCCGCGACCGGCCGGTCGCCGCACGCCGCGCGCACCAGCTCCTGGACTGCGGGGGTGATTCCGGCTCCCGCAGGCCGTTCGCACCCTGCGTCACCCGGGCCCATACCGACACCTCTCTCCTTGCGCCACGCAACTCCAGGGGCGAACGCGGCTAACCTTCGCCCTCGGGATCATAGGGTCGACCGAGGGCAGCCGGTCCGATCGATCGTCCCACCCAGAGCACCAACACCACAATCGTGAGGACAAAGGGCAGTGACTGCAAGAGCTGGGTCGGGATCGCGGCGCCCTGGAGGCGAATCTGGGCGGTCTCCGCCGCCCCAAAGAGCAGACAAGCCCCGGCAGCCCCCAACGGGTGCCATTTCCCGACGATCATCGCCGCCAGCGCGATGTACCCGCGCCCGTTCGACATCTGATCGGTGAAGGAATGCTGCGCGAAGGCGAGCCAGGCCCCCCCCAACCCACCCAGGAGACCGCTGGCCAGCACGCCGAGCCAGCGCAGCCGGGCGACAGAAAAGCCCGCCGAGTGGGCCGCCTCCGGGTGCTCGCCCGCCGTGCGCACGGCCAGCCCGAGGCCGGTGCGGAAGAAGAACCAGATCGCGCCGAGGACCAGAAGCACCGTCAGCAGGAAGAGCGGATCGTAGAGAATCTCGCCCAAGGGCGTGTCACCACCCGGCCAGCGACGAGCCTGGGCAAAGTTGGGGGCCGGAATCCGGGGCGAGTTGCTTGCGCTGTGGAACAGCGTCCGCAGTCCGGCGCGGGTTAGGCCGAAGGCGATGATGTTGATCGCCAGCCCCGAGATGATCTGATCTCCCCGCAGGGTCACCGTGATCAGCGCATGCACCGCGGCCGTCGCCAGTCCTCCGACCATCGCGCAGAGAATCCCGACGAAGGGGGACCCGGTGAAGTAGGTTCCAACCACAGCGCAGAAGGCGCCCTGGAGCAGAATCCCCTCGAGGGCGATGTTGACCACCCCGCTGCGCTCGGAGAAGACGCCCCCGACGGCCGCCAGCCCATAGGGCACACTGATCCGCAGGGTCTGCGCCAACAAGGAGAAGATCGCCGCGAGGCCCATTATGCCGGCTCCTCCCCTCCCCCGCCCGCCGGGGGCAATGCCCCCCGCCGCCGCTTCCAGCGTACCCGCATCTGTTCACCCACGATGAAGACCAGCAGGATGACCCCGGTAAGGATCTCGACGACCTCGCGCGGCAATAGGGTGTTGACCACGAGACCTGCCTGCGAGAGCACTCCGAAGAGCAGCGCGGCCGGCACGACCGCCAACGGCTCGTTGCGCGCCAGCAGCGCGACCGCGATGCCGAGGAAACCGATGCCTCCGCTGAATCCATCCTCGTAGTAGTGCTTGTATCCAAGAACGAAGTTCGTCCCGACGAGGCCCGCCAGGCCGCCCGCGATCCCAAAGGCGAGCACGATCCGCGGCCCCGGGGAGATCCCCAGCATCCAGGACTGGCGCCGCCCGCGGCCGACCGCGCGCATCGTCAGCCCCAAGGACGTGTGGTGCAGGAAGAAATGAGCGCCGACGACGCAGGCGACCGCCAGCCAGAGGCTCGCATTGGCCGCCGATCCCCGCATCGCGGGGATCCAAGCATCGAGGCGCGACAGAAAGGCGCCACTCCCCACCTCGGCCGTGCGGACCGTCTCGGGCAGGCCGAGGTAGCGGGTGATCAGGAAGTTCGAGAGCGCCAGGGCAACGAAGTTGAGCATGATCGTGTTGATCACCTCGTGGCTTCCCCAGCGCGCTTTCAACCACCCGGGAATCAATCCCCAGAGCGCGCCCCCGAGAAAGGCGGCCCCGACGGCGGCGGGGAGCTGCAGCCAACCGGGCGCACCGGCAAAGGCGAGGCCCGCGAGGGCACAGGCGAGGGACCCGACGATCGCCTGCCCCTCGGCGCCGATGTTGAACAGCCCGGCGCCGAAGGCGAGAGCCACCGCCAGTCCGGTGAAGATGAGAAAGGTCGCCTTGTAGAGAACCTGGCCCCAGGCATAGGGCCCGAAGCGCGAGACGAGCAGACGCCACAGCTCGACCGGCGCGACGCCCAGCAGCAAGGCGATGCCCGTCGCCAGGAGCAAAGCGACGCATAGGGCTGCCAGGATTGGGAGCATGTACGCGGCAGTTCGCCGCAAGGGCGCACCCGCGCACCAGCCGAAGGAGAGTACGTCCAATCCCTACCTCCACCGAGCGTATTCACCTACACTCTAGCGGCGCGCAGATCCCGTCGCATCCGAAAAACGGCTTGCGCCCCCGTGGGGGCGTTTCCAGAATGCGCCATGCCTCGCCCATCCCACGCCCTACCTCCCAACGCCGCCGGCGCACGGCGGCGGTTCCGCTGGCTCCTCTGGGGCGCGGTCCTACTCCTGCTGCTCTGGGTGCCGCTGACGACCGGATTGCGTTTCCCGGCGAAGATGGACGAGGCGAGCTATCATCTGCCCAACGTCGCGCGCTTTCTCGATCATTTCCCGACCCTTGAGGAGCTGCGGGCGACCGATCTCTCGATGCTCCCGCTCTTCCACGGCGCCTTGGCCCAGGCCGCCCGTCTGACGGGTGCGGGACTTCCGGCGCTGCGTGGATGGATGATGTCGATCGGGCTCCTCGCCCTATGCGGATACGCGCTTCTCGCCCGCCACGCCTGCGGGGCCCCCCCGACGCGCAGCGCGCTCGCGCTGGCCGCCTTTCCCTACTTCGGCGTCTGCTACTTCACGCTGATGACGGACTATCCTGCCTTTCTGGCACTCGTCGCCGCCCTGCTCGGGCAGGTTGACTACCTGATCGGGCGCCGTGCGCGGGGACTCTGGCTGGCAGCCTTCGGCGGACTACTCGCCTGCCTGATCCGCCAGAATCTGATCGTCTTCTCGGGTGTCTTCGCGCTCCTCGTCGCGATCTCCCACCTCGGACGGGGGGGCCTCCCGCGGCCCATCCCCCGCATTCCGCCCCCCTGGGTGATCGCCGCCTTGGTGCTCCCCTTTGTGGGCCTCGGATTCCAGCTCCTGCTCTGGGATGGACTCCTGCCCCCCGCCTACATGGCGCGCCAGGGCTACTTCCGTTTCGACCTCGCGACCTACCTGCTGGCTCTCTTGAGCACCGCGGCCAACGTCGGCTACTACCTGATTCCCGCGGCGCTCGCCGACGCGCTGCACCGCCGCACAGGCTTGCGACTGCGCACCGCAGGGATCCTCCTGCTGCTCACCCTCGGCGGGTGTGGCGCGGCCTATGCTCTGCGCGGCGCCTTCCTGGTCAATACCTACGGCACCTTCAAGCATGCCCTCGACTTCACCGGCGCTCACGCGGGACTCCCCGCCCGCCTGCTGCTCTACGCCGCAGCCCTAGCCGCCTTCCTCTGGCTGGTCTACCGGGTGCTCGCCCGCCTGCGCGCCGCCCGCGGGGGCGATCCAGGCAACCTGCTCCTGCCGCTGCTCTTCGCCGCCTCCTGGGTGGTTCTGGCCTTCGGCCTCGCGCGCATCTACGAGCGTCACATCCTGCCCCTCTATGCCCTCGGGGTGCTCGTCCTGCAGCAGACCCAGGGCGAGGAGGCGGATGCCCGACTCCCCGCGCTCGGCTGGCTGGGGGTCGCTCTCTTCGGCGCCGCCCACGGCGTGCTCTATGCGATCACGGTCTACGAGCTGTGATGATGCTCTCAATACGCGAGACGCCCGCGGGAAGACGCAGAGCGGTCTGTTAGGAGGGGCTGATGGAGTGCGGTTTGACCGCACGGAGTCCGCCCCGACGTGCCAGACCGTGCAGCGTCTTGCCGCGGGCGCCCGCCAACAAACCGCAGTCATCGAGACTCGCTGATCGTCTCCCTCTCCGGAGGATCAGCATCGAGCGGCAGCATGCCGACCATCGCGCGTCCGAGGAACTCGACATCGATCGCGGTGCGCGCCCACGCGCGGCTGAGCCGGCCCCGGTAGAGCACGGCGACGGAATCGGCGAGCGCGAGGATCTCGTCGAGGTCGGCCGAGATCAGCAGCACGCTGCCGCCCGCGCGGCGCACCTCCCGCAGCAGATCATGAAGAAACGCGGTGCTGCCGAGGTCGATGCCGCGGGTCGGCTGGGCGGCAACCAGGATCGGAGCGTGGCGGGCGAATTCGCGCGCGCAGAGCAGCTTCTGCTGATTGCCGCCGCTGAGCGCCTCGGGCGTCAGATCGGCGCGCGGTGGCTGCACTCGGAAGCGATCGAGCAGCGGCTGGGCCCAGCGCCGTGCAGCCCCATGGGAGTACCAACCCCAGCGCACGACGGAGGCGTCGGCGAGATGCCCCAACAGCAGGTTTTCCCAGAGCGGCAGGCCCGGCACCAACCCCTCGGTCGTGCGATCTTCGGGAATCAGCGCGGGACGCAGCGCGGGCGGTACGCGCTGGCCGGGACCAATCCGGGTCTCGCCGATCCTTAGGCTGCCGCGGTCGAACGTCCGCCGGCCGGACATCACCTCGGCCAGCTCGCGCTGCCCATTGCCCTGCACCCCGGCAATGCCGACGATTTCGCCGCGATGGAGATCGAGAGAGACCCCGGCCAGCAGGGCGCGCCCCGCCGCGTTGACAACACCGAGCTCTTCCGCCACCAGCACGCGCACGCCGCCGGAGGCCTGAGCGCTCCGCTGCGCGCCCCCCCCGATCGTCGCCGTCGGCCGGGCGCCCTCGCCGATGATCCACTGCACCAGGCGGTCATGATCGAGCTCGTCGCGAGCCAACTCCCCCACCACGCGCCCCCGGCGCAGGACGGTCACGCGATCGGCGATCGCGAGCACCTCGGCCAGTTTGTGGGTGATGAAAACCACGGTGCGGCCCTCGTCGCGAAACCGCCGCAAGATCCGAAAGAGCCCGTCGACCTCGGGCGGCGCGAGCACCGCGGTCGGCTCGTCGCAGATCAGCAGCCGGGCACCATGGAAGAGCAACCGGGCGATCTCGACCCGCTGGCGCTCCCCCACCCCGAGCGATTCGACCGGCGCGTGAGGATCGAGGTCGAAACCATAGTCATCGAAGAGGCGGCGCAGGCGCGCGGCGAGCGCCCGGCGCGGCAAGCGGCGTAGCCCGCGCTGGCCCGGAAACCCGAGAACGATGTTCTCGAGCACCGTCATCGGGGGCACCAGCATGAAATGCTGGTGGATCATGCCGATCCCGTGACGCAGAGCCACCGCGGGCGAGGCGATCTCCACCGCCCGACCGTCGATCTCGATCGTGCCCCGGTCGGGTTGCAGCAGGCCGTAGAGGATCCGCATCAGGGTCGACTTGCCCGCGCCGTTCTCCCCGACAAGCGCATGGATTGAGGCAGGCCGCAGGTTCAGATCCACGTCGGTATTCGCGATCGTCTTCCCGAAGCGACGCTCGATGCCGATCAGACGGACGGCGGGCGCCTGCACGCGGATGCCTCCCTGAATGGTTCGGAGGTGCCCACGGGGGGCGACCGAACGCCTGCACCGCCGGGGCCTCCCGCGCCCCTACTCCGCCGGCACCTCGATCTCGCCGGCGGCGATCTGCTCGGCGATCGCGCTCAGTCGCGCCTCTCGCTCCGCGGTCACCCACTGACGATTCGACGCGTCGCGCACGTAGTCGACGCCCTCCTCTTTCAGCCCGAAGACGCGCACTCCGCTCTCGAAGCGTCCCTCGAGGGCGCGGGCAACCTCGTCGTAGACGGCGCGATCGACGCGCTTGATCATGCTGGTCAACACATACCCCGGCGCCTCGGCCGATTGATCGGCGTCGACACCGATCGCCAACCGTTCTTTCGCACGGGCGGCTTCGAAAACCCCCAGGCCGGTCGAGCCGGAGGCATGGAAGATGATGTCGGCCCCCTGCTCGTACTGCGCCAGGGCCAGTTCCTTGCCCTTCGCCGGGTTCTTGAAGGCCGCGCCGGTCACCCCGGCGTAGTTGATCAGCACGCGCATCTCTGAATTGATGTGCCGGGCTCCCGCCTGGTAGCCCGCCTGGAACTTGTGAATCAATGGGATGTCCATGCCGCCGATGAAACCGATCGTGCCCGTCTCGCTGACCATCGCCGCCAAGGCGCCAACGAGAAAGGATCCCTCCTCCTCGCGGAATTTCAAACCGACGACATTGGGGGGAATCTCCCGGCCCTCATTCCAACTGTAGTCGACGCAAATGAACTGTTTCTCGGGGAAGTCATCGGCGACGCCGTTGATATCGTCGGTGAAGAGGAAACCGACTCCGATGATCAGATCGGCATCCCCCTGGGCATAGAGCCGCAAGGCCGCCTCGCGGTCGGAGCTCTGCGTTGGCTCGAAGTACTCGAAGCTGACGCCGCGTTCGTCCCGCGCGCGCAACAGGCCCTGATAGGCGAGGTCGTTGAACGACTTGTCCCCCAGTCCCCCGACATCGAAGACGAGCCCCACGTGAAAATCGGCGCGGCTCTGCTGCCGCTCGCCTCCACCACAACCGGCCGCGAGTAGCAACGCGAGCGCCATGCCGACTACAACCGCCCAGTTCCTGGGCTTCATGCTTCCTCCTTGCCTCCCGCGCTGTCGCGCTCGGGGAACAGGTCACCCGATCCCTCCGCGGGCTGTTGGTAGCATCGGCGGCAGCGCGGCTCATAGGCCTCCGAGCCGCCGACGAGAATCTGCTCCCCGCTGCCGACCACCCGCTGCGTGCGGTTGGCGGGATTGCCGCAGATCACACAGACAGCATGGGTCTTGGTGATGAACTCCGCAACGGCCAGTAACGCGGGTACCGGTCCGAAAGGACGGCCGCTGTAGTCGGTGTCGAGCCCCGCCACGATGACCCGCTTGCCGGCGTCGGCCAGCTCCTCACAGACCTCGACGATCGTCGCATCGAAGAACTGGACCTCGTCGACACCCAACACCTGCGCCTCTCGCCCCAGGTCGAGGATCTCACGAGGATGGCGCACCGGACGCGAGGGGATACTGATCCGATCGTGGGTCACGAGTTGGTCGGTGGCATAGCGATCGTCGACGACCGGCTTGAAGATCGAGACCCGCTGACGGGCGATCTGCGCCCGCCGCAGCCGGCGAATCAGTTCCTCGGTCTTGCCGCTGAACATGCTCCCACAGATCACCTCGATCCAACCGGTTCCCCGGGGCGTGCCGAAGGTCATGGCCGGCGCTCCCGGCGGGCACGGGGCCGGCGCTGAGAGTACAAGATCGAGCGAATCTTGGTCACCAGCAGATCAATCGCCACATGATTGTGCCCTCCCTCCGGAATGATCACGTCCGCGTAGCGCTTGGAGGGCTCGATGAATTGCATGTGCATCGGCCGGACCGTCTCCTCGTATTGCGCGAGCACCGACTCGAGGGTCCGCCCGCGCTCGGAAACGTCACGCTGAATGCGGCGGAGCAGGCGGATGTCGGAATCGGTGTCGATATAGACTTTGATATCCATCAGCGCCCGCAGCAATGGATCGTCGAGGATCAGAATCCCCTCGATGATGATGATCTGGCAGCCCGACACCGAAATCGCTCGCCGCGTGCGCAAGTGGCGCTTGAAGTCGTAGACCGGCATCTCGATCGCCCCGCCCTCGAGCAGAATGCGCAACTGCTCGGCGAGCAGGTCGCGGTCGAAGGCATCAGGATGGTCATAGTTCTGCCGGCGGCGTTCCTCGATCGGCAATCCGTTGAGGCTCTTGTAGTAGGAATCCTGCTTGATGATGTAGACCTTGCGCGAGCCGAGGTCCTCGGTCACGCGCTGGGCGACCAGCGTCTTGCCCGAGGCACTCCCACCGGCGATTCCGATCAGCACGCGCCGCTGCGGCGCGGGCGGGGTCTCCGCCATTTCGCGCGCGGGCGAGCGCGGCGACCGCTGCCCCACCGTGCGACCCTTCCGCTCTTCGCTCGCGCGGGCCATGCTAGGCCTCACCCGCTCCGGTCGCCGAGGCAACGCCCCGTTTCCCCGCGTGGCCCTCCTGGGCTACGCGGATCTCGGCGACGATTTCATCAATCAATCCCTGCTCCGGAGGAAAAGCGATCTGCTCGGTCTCGATCGTCAGGATCGGGCAGCGGCCCCGCACGCTCGCGATCCAGCGCGCGTACGCCGCCTCGAGCTGGGCGAGATACGCCGGGGTGATTCCCGTCTCGCAGGCACGCCCCCGCTGGGCGATGCGCGCCACCAGCGCCTCGGGCCGGGCCTTCAGATAGAGGAGCAGGCCCGGGAAGGGCAGCAGTTCGACCATCTCGCGGAAGAGCGAGAGGAAACTCTTGAACTCGCGCTTCTCCATCGCCCCGCGCTCGTAGAGCACGCGGGCGAAGATCTCTCCATCTTCATAGATGGTCCGGTCCTGGATGAAGGGCGCCGAACGCTCCACGAAGCGCTTCTGCGCCTTGAAGCGCTCCGCCAGCAGGTAGATTTGCAGGTGGAAGGCCCACCGCTGCATGTCGGCATAGAACGCTTCCAGGAAAGGGTTCTCGGCAACCGGCTCGTAGTAGACATCCCAGCCGGTGCGTTCTGCGAGCAGGCGCGCGAAGGCCGACTTCCCCGCCCCGATGTTGCCGCAGATTCCGACGAAGAACCCTTGCGCTGATTGGCCCAGACTCATGATCGTCCTCGGTGTTGTGCTGCCGATGCCGCCGCCCGCCGACATCGCGCGGCCCGGCCCTGAAAGTCACTGCCGCGCGGCATCGACCGCTCGTTGATCGGCTTCCTCCATGACGGCAACGTGCGGCAACTCACGGAAGCGCTCCGCATAGTCGAGCCCATAGCCGATGACGAAGAGATCGTCGATCTCGAAACCCACATAATCGACATAGACCTTCCGCTCGCGCGGGACGCGCTTGTCGAGCAGGGTCACGATCGATAGGCTGCGTGGATTCCGCGAGAGCAGGTTCTTGCGCAGATAGGAGAGCGAGAGGCCGCTGTCGATGATGTCCTCGACCATCAGGACATCGCGCCCGCTGATATCACAGTCGAGGTCCTTGAGCAGGCGCACCGTCCCTGAGGAGGTAATCCCCGACGCATAGCTGGAGATCGAGATGAAGTCGACCTCGTGGTCGAGGTCGAGGTGGCGCATCAGGTCGGCGAGAAAAAAGATCGAACCCTTCAGGATCCCAACAAGAATCGGCGTCTTACCGAGAAAGTCGCGAGAGATCGCCCGCGCCAGCTCACGCGTCTTCTCGGCGATCGCCTCTTGTGTCAAGAGGATCTGCATCGCAATCTCCGTTCGCTCCGCAGGCGTCCCGGGTGGTAGGCTGGCTCCCCGCGCCAGGGTCCGGGCAGCCTCGGAACACCACCGAGGGCCCTTCAGCGGCCCGGTCGAGCGGGATGATATGTTGAGGAATATCGGCTCTGGCCGGGAGCTGTCAAGGCCAAAGCCCGCATGGATATCGGGATAGAGGCCGCGCCCGCGGGAGCGGCGCTCACCTGAGGGAGGATCGTCGATGCCCGGCGAGGATTGGCCGCGGAGGTGGCGCATGGAGGGGGTCCGTCTCCTCTGCGCTCCCGGAGAGCCGCTCCTCGAGGGCGCCATCGAGGTCGCGGATGGATGCATCACCGCGCTCGGCCCCAACCTGCCTCCCGACGCGCAGATCACCAGCCTCGACCGCACCGGCATGCTCGTGATTCCCGGCTTCGTCCAGGGGCACATCCACCTCTGCCAGTCACTCTTCCAGGGGCTCGCCGAGGGCCGACGGCTCGACCGCTGGCTGCGCGAACGCATCTGGCCGCTCGAGGCGGCGCTCGACGAGGAGAGCCTGCGGGCAGCGGCGCGCTGGGGCATCGCCCAAACGCTGCTCCATGGCGGGACGACGATCCTCGACATGGGCACGGTGCACGACACCGATGTCATCGCCGAGACCGCCCGCGAGATGGGGGTCCGGATCATTCTCGGCAAGGCGTTGATGGATGCCGGAGACGGGGTGCCTCCCGCCCTGACCCAACCACCCGAGACCGCCTTTCGCGAAGCGCTGGCCCTGCATGACCGTTGGCACGGCAGCGCCGACGGACGTCTCCAGGTCTCTTTCGCTCCCCGCTTCACCCTTTCGGTCTCCGGCGCGCTCTGGCGTCAGCTCGCCGCCGAGGCGCGGCGGCGCGGAATGCTGGTGCACACGCATGCCTCGGAAACGCCCTGGGAAAACGAGCGCTGCCGGGAAATGCATGGCTTGACTCCGGTGCGCGCCCTTGCCGAGTGGGGTGTCTTCGATGCCCCGAGCGTGCTGGTGCACACGGTCTGCATCGACGAAGAGGAGATCGACCTGCTCGCCGGCCATGGCGTCGGCGTCATCCACTGCCCTGGAAGCAACGCCAAGCTCGGCTCGGGCACCGCACCCGCCTGGCGCCTGCACGCCGCCGGAGTCGCGGTCGGCCTCGGCGCCGACGGCGTCGCCTGCAATGACCAGCTCAGCGTTCCGGCGGAGATGCGCCTGGCCGCCCAGCTGCAGAGTCTGCGCGAGGGGCCCGGGGTTCTATCCGCTCGGGAGGTTTTCGCCTGGGCGACCGACCGCGGCGCCGCCGCCGTGAATCTGGGCGATCGGATCGGCCGGCTGGCGGTCGGCCGTCGAGCCGACCTCTTGCTCTTCCGGGAGGCGGAGCTGCCATGGCCGCCCGACCTCCCCCGGGAGCAGGGCTTCGTCTACGCGTCGGCCGGCCTGCGTCCGGCGGAGGTGATTGTCGACGGGCGCCAGCTCGTCGCGGGCGGCGAGCTGCTCACCGGCGATCTGAGCACGATCCGGCGCGAGGCAGCGCAACAGCGTCAACGCCTGCTCGCAAGACTGGAACGAAAGGAAGCGCAATGGGAATTCCCCGCGAACTGATCCAGCGTCTGCCCAAGGCCGATCTTCACGTTCATCTGGATGGCTCCCTGCGCCCCGAAACGCTCCTGGAGCTGGCCGCGGAAGTCGGCGCCCAATTGCCCTTCTCTTCGCCCGCCGAGGTGGCCGCCCACATGCGCCAGCGCCGAACCCCCGACTTGGCACACTACCTGCAGGTCTTCGATCTGACCCTCGAGGTACTACAAACCCCGCAAGGACTGCGCCGGACGGCGTTCGAACTGGCGGAAGACGCTGCCCGCGAGGGCGTCTGGTACATGGAGATACGCTTCTCTCCCCTGCTGCACACCCGCCGGGGGTTGACGCTGGCCGAAAGCGTCGAAGCCGTTCTCCAGGGACTCCACGAGGCCGAGGAACGCTATGTGATCCGTACCGGCGCGATTCTCTGTGGGATTCGCACGATCAGCCCGCAGATGAGTCTCGAACTCGCCAAGCTGACCGCTTCGTTCAAGGGGCGCGGCGTCGTCGGCTTCGATCTCGCCGGGGCCGAGAAGGACTACCCGGCCAAGGATCATCGCGAGGCCTTCTACGAGATCCGCAACCGCAACATCAGCAGCACGGTGCACGCCGGGGAGGAGTTCGGTCCGCCATCGATCCATCAGGCCCTGCACTACTGTGGCGCCCACCGCATCGGTCACGGCACCCGCCTTTGCGAGGATGGGGACTTGATGGCCTACGTCAACGATCACCGCATCCCGCTCGAGATGTGCCTGACAAGCAATCTGCAGACCGGCGCCGCCACCCTGCAACAGCACCCTTTCCGCCTCTACTTCGACGCCGGATTGCGGGTCACGCTCAACACCGACAATCGTCTCGTCTCCGCCACGACGATGACCGATGAGCTCGATCTTGCCTGCCGCTCCTTCCAACTCGATCTCTACGATCTGCGCCGCCTACTGATTCATGGCTTCAAGAGCGCGTTCCTCCCCTACGAGGACAAGGCCAACCTCTTGCGTTCCGTGGTCGACGCGATGGACCGGCTCTTCGAAGAGTACTTCCCAGGCAGCTACCACCGCCTGCGCTCGTTCCTCTAGACCAGCACCCTCGGCACCGCATGCCCCGGGCGAGTGCCGGGATGCCGAAACAATCCATGTGCTCCCCAGGGTGGCGGGGGCCAGGATGGGGTCGGAGGGATGTGTCCGCCGCGCGGCCATGGCCCGGCGGGCGAGCGCGGCGGCACTTCGCGCGCAGCGGACCCAAGGCGCGCGCGCCGGCGAATGGTTTGCCCCGGCGCGCGCCGGTCCCGCAGACCCCATCCTGGCCCCGCTGCCCTGGGGACTAGGCACGGATCGAGCCCAGGGGACTAGCCAGCGGCATCCTGCAGCGCCGCCCAGTCGTGGTAGAGGCTCTCGAGCCGCGCCTCGATCTCCCCGATCTCCCGCGCGTAGAAGCGCGCCTTCTCGGGGTCCGCATAGAGATCGGGATTGCCCAGCGCGAGGGCGAAGCGCTCCTTGCGTTGCTCGAGGGCGTGGATCTCGCCTTCGAGTTCATTCAGGCGGCGCGCACGCCGGCCCTGACGCCGCGAACCGCCCGCTCGCCGCGACTTCCCGCCGGATCCGGCATCGCCGCCCGCCGCCGGCGTTCCCCCCTGGGCGCCTTCCCGGCGTTGCCTGGTACCGCTGCGCTCCCCCGGGGCCACCGCGGCACCATCGCGGCCTCCCGGCACCGCCGCCGCCGGATCCACCCCCCCCCGACCCCCTTGCCGCCGGTGCCAGAGATAGCCGGCATAGGTTCCGGGGTACTCGCGGACCTTCCCGCCGCCGACCTCGACGACATGCATCGCCAGATGATCGAGGAAATGACGATCGTGAGAGACGAAGACCACGGTTCCCGGATAGGCCTTCAGCGAGTGCAGGAGCGCATCCTTGGCCGGAATGTCGAGGTGATTGGTCGGCTCGTCGAGCAACAGCAGATTCGAGGGACGCACCATGAGACAAGCGAGGGCGAGTCGATTGAGTTCCCCTCCGCTCAGCGCCCCGGTCGGCTTCTCGACCGCGTCGCCGGAGAAGAGAAATGCGCCGAGCAGAGAACGGACCTGCGGCACGAAGTCGGTCGGAGCGAGCTCCTCGACGGTCGCATAGACGCTCTTGCGCCGCTCGAAGCGGGCGCCCTCGTCCTGGGCGAAGAAGGCGCTCTCGATCCGGTACCCGGGGATCCGCTCACCCGCGTCGGGCGCCTCCCGGCCGGCCATCAGGCGCATCAGGGTCGACTTGCCGGCGCCATTGGCCCCAACCAGGGCAACCCGCGCGCCCCGCAAGACCTGCAGATCGACTCCGTCGAGAACGCGCTTCTCTCCGTAACATTTCACCAGGCGCCGCATCTCGAGGACGACCTTCCCCGAGTGGGGGCATTCGGGATAGCGGATGCGAATCGACCGGTGCCGAGCCTGGGGAGGGGCTAGGCGCTCCATCTTCTCGAGCACCAGCATCCGGCTATGCGTCCGCGACGCCATCTTCTTGTTCGCCCGATTCCGGGCGATGAATTGCTGCAGCCGGCGGATCTCCTGTTGCTGCTGCTCATAGGCCTTCAAACGCAGAGTGAAGCGCTTCTCGCGCTCCCGCTCATAGAAGCTGTAGTTGCCGGCGTAGTTCTCAAGGCGCCGGTCGACGATCTCGGTGACGCGCCGGACGGTGCGATCGAGGAAGTGGCGATCGTGCGAGACGATCAAGAAGGCGTAGGGATAGCCATGCAGATAGCCCTCCAGCCATTCCCGGGCCTCGAGATCGAGATGGTTGGTCGGCTCGTCGAGCAACAGCAGCTGCGGGCGTTCGAGCAGGATGCGCGCCAGGGCCACGCGCATCTGCCAGCCGCCGGAGAGCTCGGCGACCGGAGAATCAAAGTCGGTCTCGTTGAAGCCGAGCCCGCTCAAGACCTGATGGATCTGGCGCTCGATCTGGTGGGCGCCCAAGATCGCCAGCCGCTCGTGGATCTCCCCGTGCCGCTGCGTCAGGCGCGGCAGGTCGGCATCCCCTTCGCTCGAGCGCCCCAGGCGCGCCTCGATCGCGCGCGATTCCTCCTGGAGGAGCAATGCCTCGCGGAAGGCCTCGCGGGCTTCCTCGCGCACGGTCCCTTCGCCGAGGAGGAAACCGCGCTGGGCGAGATAGCCAACGCCGGTGTTGCGGGGCATCTCGAGCGTGCCCTGCTCGACGCCCTCGAGACCGGCGATCATCTTCAGCAGCGTTGACTTCCCCGATCCGTTCGGCCCGATCAGCGCGACGCGGTCCCGCCGCTCGACGAACCAGTCGGCATTGTGGAAGAGTTTCTGGCCACCGAAGCTCTTGCAAACAGATGTCAAGCGCACCATGGGAACAAGCCTAGCGCAGGCCGTGTGAAAAAGACAATCGGCAGTCGGGTCCCGAGGCGGCGGACGAGATCATTGCGCGCAGTTTGGCACAGCCTAATGGGGCAAGGTTGGGGGGAGCCATTTGGCCGCGTCTCCCGCCCGGGCGGGAGACGCGGGGCGCGGGATGTTTTAGGCCGCCCGGCGGCCCTCTCCCTCCCGCTTCTCGAGACGCGCGGGCATCCAGAGGTCGGCCGGCTTGGTCAGCCACTCAGCAACCGTATCGAGGAGATCCTGGCGGCGGATCGGCTTCGACATGTAGTCGTCGCAGCCCGCCTCGAACGTCTTTTCGGCATCTCCCTTCATCGCCTTGGCCGTCAGGGCCAGGATCGGCACGCCGTCGAAGGTCGGATCGACGACCATCCGGCGCGCGGTTTCATATCCGTCCATGACCGGCATCATCATGTCGAGCAGGATCAGATCGGGCTTGCGGCGGATTCCCTCCGCCAGGGCAACCTCACCATTGTCGACGATCACGACCTCGAAGCCGCCGTTCTCCAGGATCGCCCGGAAGACGTACTGATTGGTCGGCTCATCCTCCGCCAGCAAGATGTAGCCGCGCACCGCCTGGTCTTGCGCCATGATCTGCATTCCCTTCCTATGCCGCTTCCTCGGCCCGTCCTGGATCGCCAGACCTGGTCCCCGAGGGCAGGGATGCGGGCGTCACCGCCAGCACCTCCAACGTGCGTGCCACCAACTCGGTGACGCTGTGATCTCCCTGCAGCAGAGTAATCCTCGGCGAATCCTCGAGCCGTGTTCGTTGGGCACCGCTCAACGCCTCGGTGGCGTTCACGATCACGGGAAGCGCCCCCAGCGCAGGATCTCGAGCCAAGCGATCGACAAGACCGGACAGCTCCTTGTCGCCGCCATGCAACTTGACGAGGATTGCCTCGACCTCCTCCGCCTGCAGGAGTTCCCGTGCCGTCGGGCTGTCCGGTGCCTGCAAGACATCGATGCCCCCCTGCCGCAGGTAGCGGCTCAGCACGCCGGCGCCGAGAGCATCGGCGTCGACGACCAAAACCCGCGGCCGCGATTCCGAAAGCGGCGCCTCGGGAATCGGAACGCCCGCAGCGAGAGCCGGCTCCTGCGCCTCGCCGGCGCGGGCACGCTGCCCGAGAGGGATTACGAAAGCGAAACGGGATCCCTTGCCGACCATGCTGTCAACCCAGATGTCGCCGCCCATCAAGTTGACCATCTGTTTGCTCACCGCCAGCCCCAGGCCCGTGCCCTTCTGCCTGCCGGAGGCCCCCATCTCGACACGGTGGAACTCGAGGAAGATCTGTTGCTGGTGCTCGGCGGGAATGCCGGGGCCGGTATCTTCGACCTCGACGGAGAGCATGTGTTCCTCTTCGAGAAGATGCAACCGGGCGGTTATGGTCCCCGCATCGGAGAACTTGATGGCATTGCCCAGAAGGTTGATAAGCACGAGCCGGACCTTCTCGCCATCGACCAAGGCCTCGTGTCCCTGCCCGTGCGCCTCGACCGTCAGCGTGAGACCCTTCGCCTCTGCCAGCGGCCGGAGTTCCTCAACGGCATCCAAGAGGCGGTCGACGACGGCGGTGCGTTCGCAGCGCACCTCCATCCGACCAGCCTCGATGCGCGAGAGGTCGAGCACCTCGTTGATCAGGTTGAGCAAGCTCTCGCCGCTGCTGTAGATCATCGAGAGGTGCTTGCGCTGATCCGGGTTGACCGGACCGGCAATCTCGTCGCGCAGCATCTCGGTGAGCGCCAGGATGGCATTGAGCGGCGTGCGCAGTTCGTGGGAAACACTGGCGAAGAATGCGCTCTTGAGCCGGTCGGCTTCGATGACCTTCTCGTTCTGGAAGGCGAGGGCGAGGTTCTTCTGCCTCAGCTCTTCGGTGCGTTGCTGGACCTTGGCCGCCAGGCTCCGGTTGAGCGATTCGACTTCGCGGTAGGCCGCCTGCACCCGGGTCGCCATTTGAGTGAAGGCGGTCCCGAGTTCCACCATCTCGTCCCCTGCCGAAGACGCCGGCCTCCGCGCACCGCCCGGCGCCAGGGAGGCCGCCGCCTCGGAAGGCGCGGGCGCCAGGCTCCGGGCCGCCTCGGTCAGGCGAGCGACGGCGGAAAAGATCCGGCGGCCAAGTCGGGCGACGCTCCAGAAGACCAGTCCCGCGCAGATGCCTCCCCAGATCACGAGCGGCAGGGCAATCACGTCGATCATCGCGCGGGCCGACAGTGCTTGGCCGGGGGAAGCGGCCGTGCCGCCCCACGGCGTTGGAATCCCCACTCCGTGTCCGAGAACGCGGTAGAGACCGATGCCGACAGCGAAGAGCAGCAACGGCCCCAGCAGAGCGAGCATCAGCTTGCACCGCAGGGAGATGGATAGCGTCCTCAAACTGCAGCCCGGCAATGTACTCCTCCGCAGACCTCCGACCATCGACCGGTGGCGTGTACCGGGCCGCCCGCGGGCGGCCACGTGGGTCGCCCCTAACGATCGTCCACCCAAGCACATTCATTAAGCGAAACCATGCCCGGCACGGGGGCCACGGGACACCGTCCGGACCGGCCCGCAGCAGGGCCGGCTGCCACCCCCCAGCCGGTGGGGGGGATGGATCCCAGCGGCGGCAGGCGGTATCCTTCTCAGCCGGCCCGATGGGAATGGGCTGCAGAGGAGGGGATGCCGTGAGCCAGCCGGTCGACTTCTACCGTCTCGATTCGGAGCTGTCCGAAGAGGAGCGCATGCTCCGGGACACAGTCCGTAACTTCGTTGATCGTGAGTACTTACCGGATATCCCCGGGCACTTCGAGGCGGGCACCTTCCCCCGCGAGATCGTCCCTCAGCTACGCGCTCGGCCTGTTGGGCCTGAAGTACCAGGGCTTCGGCTGCGCCGGGGGCTCACATGTCGACTACGGCCTCACCTGCCAAGAACTGGAGCGCGGGGACAGCGGACTGCGCAGCTTAGTCAGTGTGCAGACCTCGCTGGTCATTCACCCGATCTACACCTGGGGTAGCGAGGAGCAGAAGGCGGCCTGGATTCCGAAGCTGGCGGCCGGTGAACTGATCGGTTGCTATGGGCTGACCGAACCCGATCATGGATCCGATCCCGGCGGGATGGCGACGCGTGCCGTGCGCGACGGCGACGAATACGTGCTCACCGGCGCCAAAATGTGGATCACCAACGGCTCGATCGCCGATCTCGCCATCGTCTGGGCACGTCTCGAAGACAACATCGCCGGCTTCATCGTCGAGAAGGACCGCCCCGGATTCTCGGCACCCGAGACGAAACGCAAGCTGTCACTGCGAGCCTCGGTGACGAGCGAGCTCGTCTTCGATGAAGTCCGCATCCCGGCGGGCAACCGGCTCCCCGGCGCCCGCGGACTGGGAGCGCCGCTGGGATGTCTCGCTGCTCAACCTGCGTCTCGGACGCATGAAAGATGCCGGCCAGGCCCACTTTCCCCACGTCTCGCTTGCCAAGTACAGCAACGTGCACATCGCCCTCGAGATCGCCCGCGCGGCCCGCAGCCTGCTGGGCGCCAGCGGGATCACGCTCGAATACTGCCCCATGCGCCACGCCGCCAATCTCGAGAGCGTGCTGACCTACGAGGGCACCCACGAAATCCACACGCTGATCGTCGGACGCGAAATCACCGGCCTCGACGCCTTCCACTAGGCGGCGCTGCGGCTTGAGGGGAGCGGGGTCCGGCAGCGTGCGCGGCCGGATGTGTCCGCCGCGCGGGCCTGGCCCAGAGGGCGTGCGCGGCGGTGTTTCGCGCGAAGCGGACCCCAGGCGCGCGCTCCTGCGAGGGGCCA
>JAGMBO010000160.1 GCA_023129715.1 Candidatus Eiseniibacteriota bacterium
CAAGGGTTTTTCAGCAGCCTGCTAGCTCAAGCGGCTGTCACGCGCTGGGCTTGCGCCCAGCACGCGCCAGATGATGGACCGCGGTCCGCCGCTCATTCGCAGCGTTCTGCCAACGGCTTGCGGCTCTGCGGAGCAGTTCGATGCGTATTCCGCACGGGCATTGCGGACCGATGGGCCGCTGGTAGAATGCACCTCATCCACCGAGGGCTACCAAGAGACTGCAAGACGGAGTGAAGATGTCAGAGGTGGATCTACGGAAGCTGCTATTCTGCGCTGCAGCGACAATCGCCCTGGGCTGTGGAGCACCGTACGATCAGCAGCTTCTGGACCCCAGAGATGCTGCGGCAGCAGACAGCCTTCTAGATCTGGAGGCCCCCTGCACCTTGCAGTTTCTCGATTCATATCTTGATAGAGGAACTCAAGCCTGGATCTTGATTGACGCCAGAGGCGACACCTTGCGTTTCCTCTGGGATCGCCACATGCACGGCCCGCGGGGCGACCCCTCCAATAGGCTTGTCATTGGTCGCGGATACATCTCAGCCGCCAATGCGATTGTACTTCCGATCGGGAGCCCACAGGAGAGTGTTCTCGTCATGGCGATTCAGCATTGCATCGATCGTCAACTGCCACGATCGGAACAGGGAGAGTTGCTCCAGCTGAATCTCTACACAGTTGAAGGGAAGTCGGCCGCCGCTCGGTTCCTCGACCACTACACCGCAACTCATCCAGCGCCATCATCGGATGAACTCGACATGCCGACGATGAAGCGTCTCTGGCTCGGCTTGCGAATGGCTAGAGGAATCGCCAAGCAACGCAAGGACTCCAGTGGGAGCGTTCTTGATGTTCCGGGGATGTCCCGATAGGGCTCGATGAGAGGAGCAGGACTCGCGCATCAGACGATGAGACCCGGCTGCCTCGTCGCTGGTAGAATGACTTAGCCCGCAGCAACGGGTCAAGAAGCCAGGCAGAACCATGGCATGCACCAGACGGTCGGCGCCAGTCACGGCTCTGCCCGGCCAGGGCCGCGCCAGGTCCTCCCGCTTGTGATGCCTGTCGTTAGCGGCCAAGAACGGTGCTATACTGATTCCGGTCCATCATCCCAATCGCGAAGAGGCTGACATGCTTCACGTGATGCTCGTTGCCGTTCTGCTACTCTCCTCCCTCTGGACAGCCAGGGCCGATACCTATCTCGTCCTGCCAGATGGATCTGGAGACGTTCCAACCATCCAAGCGGCCATTGACTCCGCCGCCCACGGTGATGTCATCCTTCTCGGCAACGGCACCTTCATCGGGCAGGGAAACCGCGATCTCAGATACAGAGGCAAGCGGATCACTGTCCAATCCGAGAGCGACGATCCCTCCACTTGCACTATCGACTGTCAGGGAAGTTACACCAGTCGGCATCGGGGATTCATCTTCACGGCCCACGAGAGCTCATCATCAGTTCTTCAGGGCATCACAATAGCAAATGGATATGTCCACGGATCTCCCGTATCTTGGGAGGGACAGGGTGGCGCGATCTACTGTGAGTTTTCCTCCCCTTCGGTATCAAACTGCATATTCCGCAACAACTCGGCCCTCACCGGCGGGGCCGTGACGTGCGACCTCCTGGCAGACGCCGTCTTCACCGACTGTGTATTCGAGGAGAATGAGTCCCGTCTAGGTGGCAACTCGGGTGGCATGTATAGTGTCACATCGTCGCCCATTCTTGTCCGCTGTGTCTTTGCGGGCAACATCTCCGCCGGCGTGTTCTGGAGAGGTGGTCAATCGCTCTTGGTGCAGGATTGCACCTTTTCTGATCATGCCAGTCGCGGCCTCTACTGCGAAGATGCTGATCCAGGCGGGACACTTCTGATCGAAGGGTGTCGCTTCCTGCACAACGGAGAGGCCGGTGTACGGCTGTACGGGAGCACGCAGACGCTCAGCCAATGTTCGTTCTGGGAAAACCATGCCTCCAATGGAGGCGCCTTGAAGATTGAGCATGAGGCGGTAGTCACGGTCACGGATTGCCTGTTCTACTCCAATAGGGCAGACGAGTCGGGAGGAGCAGTCTGGTGTGAGACCGGCTCCGCATCATTCATCAACTGCACGATGGCCGACAACGAGGCCGCCAATGGCGCTGGAGGCATCGACTGCGGAGCCGCAGCAGTAAGTCTGGAGAACACAATCGTTGCCCTAAGCACTCTTGGCGGTGCGATCTCCGGGAGCGCGGCTCTGTCCTGCTGCGACTTATTTGGGAACGAGGGCGGAGATTGGGTTGGGGATATTGCGGGCCAGTATGGGACCGATGGCAACATCTCGGAGGATCCCCTGTTCTGCGATCCGATGAACGCAGATTACACAATCCAGGAGGACTCCCCATGCGCACCCTTCTCGATGCCGAACCCAGAGTGTGATCTGATTGGCGCCCAGCCCATAGGGTGTCCGCCTCCAGCAGCCATCTGGCCCACAGAGGAGAAGCCGACGTGGGGCGGGCTGAAGGCGTTGTTCCGACAAGAAGGCCGCTAACCAGCGAATGGAGCGGACGGGCTCACCCGGCACGGGCTTGGCCGATGAGAACGCCCGGTCGGCGCGCGCTCCGACGCGGGCCAGGTCCGCGCCGTGGCGGTTTCGCCGCCTGTGCCCGCCGCTCATTCGTGTCGTTAGCGGCCCCGACGAATCAGGAGTATCGGACTTGCGAAGAGCTTGCGCCAAGGCCGTTGTGTTCATCTCCGCGCTGACATGCACCGTTGTCACCAGTCTTTCCGTGTGCGGCTGCTCGAAAGATGAACCCGGATCGCGTCCGACTTCTGAGCACACGGTCTCCTTCTGCGCGCAATCCTACTCCGCCCCCGAGAGCTCTGCCTGCGTGTGTGTCGGCGTGAGACGCGATACGGAAGAGGACTCCGCATTCGTGTGGCTCTCGACCATTGGAGGTACTGCCACAGAGAACATCGACTTCGTTCCCCCTGCTGAGCTCGTCGGATTTTCAGCGGGTCACCTATTCCGAATGGTCAACCTCCGCCTCATGGAAGACAGTCTCTCTGAATCTACTGAGACCGTTATACTTAGGTTATCTCGACCGTCGGATGGATACACCACCGTATTCCCTGAGACTGCCCAAGTCTTCATTCTGGATTCGTCCACTCCACCGGACTCTACGGCGCCGGCACGCATCTGGTTTGCGGATTCAGGCATCGCACTCGTCGAGCGGAGTGGATACATTGCGGTGACAGTGAGACGATCCAACGCCACTGACTCGGCAGAGGTTGTCATTGAGACGATGGATCGGACCGCCATTTCAGGCCACGACTACCGGTCGCTTCTGGGCACTTTGAGGTTCGCCCCCCAGGACAGTGCTGCATCCACCAGGGTCTACATCACTGATGACAACGAACCTGAAGATCAGGAGGAATTCGCGATCATCCTTCGCGACCCGTCTGAGGGTTACTCCGTGCCTGATTCTCCCTTGGTGGTGGCGATAATAGACAATGAGCCGCGCTTTCCAGATAGCGAGATCACTCTCCCGCTGTCTGTCGGCAACCGCTGGACGTACTCCAGGGGAGGATCAGGGAGTGCTGACGGTGATTTCTACTCCTGGACCGATACTCTGCAGCAATGGATCCGGCAGGATACCATCTTCACGGATCAAGTCTTCCATGCTTTCCGCACGTCAGTCGACCCCACGAGGGATGCTCTCTACCTTCGCCAGGAAGGACAGACCCTCTGCTTCGTGCCCATCATGGCCCTCCTCGACCCACGTTCGGAGACCACACTTCCGTGGCCTTTAGTCAATCTTCAGGAGGGGCCAGGGAGTGTTGACACCGTGTTTGCTGCGGCGGAGAATGACAACTTCGCTAGCGTCTTGTGGACGATCCAGAACCAAGGCCGGTCGGCGGTTCAGCTGCCGGCTGGAATCTTCTCGGATGTGCATGTGGTCAAGGTATCCCGGATGGTTTCTTGGAACCTGGGATGGCCGGGGTGCTACGACAACACGGATATCTACTACTATTTCGCGGATGCGGTGGCATAGTCAAGGAATCGCACCGTGGGGAAAGGTACGCCGGACCCGGCACGAGGGATTCTGGGGGCTGGCACGCGGCGTTGGAGTCGGTGGATCTTGGCAAGTCGACCAGGGTTCCATGACTCTGGGACATTGGCAGTCTGGCGGTTCCGCTGGCAGCTTCGCGCGATACATCTAGCCGCCGATGGCCGCGGTGTCAGTCTATGCCGAGGAGGTGACTATCGCCGTGCATCGATGAAGCAAGGCTGAGGACGAGGCGGGAGTTCGGACTTCCTCTCCCGAACCTGACTTCCCAGGGCGCTAACCATGGCATGCACCAGACGGCCGGACGTGGCGCGGCCCTACCCGGCCAGGGCCGCGCCACGTCCACCCGCTGGTGATGCCTGTCGTTAGGCGGAAAAGATGGGACTCCGGCACTTCAGGAGATCACAATGCGGCTTTCCTTCGTACTCATAATCGCGCTGTTCTCTATGGTATCATCGACTGATTTGCGCGCTGAAACCGATCCATCGATTCAAAGGCTCGTCGAGAGCTATCGTGCCCAACCTTGCCCTAAGAAGGATGTGGGTGGTTCGTCGGGCCCGTCTAGGCTCAGAGTGCTTGAAAGCCTGGCGTCAATGTCCGACCAAGCCGTTTCAGAGATCGCGGGTCATCTTGTTGGCGAAGACCTTCCCGATTACAGACCGAAGCTAATCGAGGCCCTGGGTCACATTCCGACGACGAGTTCCGCGGACATACTCATTTCTCTGATGTTGGATCCTGACCCGATGATCCGTCGGAAAGTCATTCAGAGCATAAGGCAACTTGCGTCCCGCATCGACCGAAGAGGACTCGATCCTGTCCCAAGAGAGGCAACGCACGGACATATTGAAGGCCTGGTTCCACATCTCATTACTGCTGCCGGCGACGAGGACTGGTGTAATCGACGGCTGGCTCTCTATGCCCTTGCAGATACAGGGGCACAGGAAGCGGCCGCTGAGATCCGCCGACGACTCAAGGACCCAGTATCATCCGTCTCGCGTGACCGAGCTCTGGAGAGGTGTTTTGCATGAGCTTTCTCAAGCTTGGAGTGATCGCCCGGTCCGGTAAGGAGAATGAAAGGCGCCTTCCTCTCCATCCCGATCACTTCCACCAGATCCCGCCGCAGCTGCGACGTGCGATGCTCTTCGAGCGTGGTTACGGCGAGCCCTTTGGTGTCTCGGACGAAGCCCTGAGCGAACTCTTCGGCGGCCTGGCCGATCGGGACGAGCTGCTACGGGACTGCGACATCGTGCTCCTTCCCAAACCGCTGCCGGGAGATCTGAGGGCCATGCGCGAGGGAGGAATTCTCTGGGGCTGGCCTCACTGCGTCCAGCAACCAGAGATCACCCAGATTGCCATCAATCGCAAGCAGACCTTGCTCGCCTGGGAAGCGATGTTCACCTGGAAGCGGGGTGGTACCCCGGAGCTCCATCTCTTCCACCGGAACAACGAGATGGCCGGCTACTGCGGCGTGTTCCACGCCCTCGAAATCGCCGGGCTCGACGGATACTACGGGCCGGACCTCCATGCGGTCGTCCTGAGCATGGGGTCGGTCAGCCGGGGCGCGATCTACGCCTTGCGCAGTCGCGGGATCGCACGCATCCGGGTCTACACGCAGAGAGCCCCGCGGGCGGTTCACGATCAGGTGATCGGCTGCGGCTACGGGCAGATGCTTGCCGGGACGGGCGACAGCGGAATGGTAGTGATCGAGGAGGGCGGGGATCGGCGACCGCTGGTCGAAGTCCTGGCCGAATCGGACCTCATCGTGAACGGCATCCTCCAGAACACGGACCATCCCTTGATGTTCCTGCGAGAGAGTGAGGAGATAAAGCTGAAGCGCGGAAGCCTGATCATCGACATCAGTTCTGACCTGAAGATGGGGTTTCCCTTTGCTCGTCCCACGTCGTTCGAGAAACCCACGATCGATCTGAACGGCGTCCTCTACTACGGGGTGGATCACACCCCCAGCTATCTCTGGAGAAGCGCGACCTGGGAGATCTCCCGCGTCGTCGTCGCCTATCTGGAAGCTGTGGCGGGCGGACCGTCCCAGTGGGAAGAAGACGAGACCCTCCAACGGGCGGTCGAGATCCGGGATGGGATTGTACAGAACCCGAAGATCCTCAGGTTTCAGAAACGGTCGGAGCAGTACCCGCACCTGGTCGGCGAGTGCTGAGGCGAATCGTTGTCCTGATTCGCTGGTGAACCGAAGGGACGAGTCCGTATTGGAAGGAACATAGTCCGATAGAACGGTAGTTGGCCGGGATTCAGAACAACAGCCGCAGTCCATATCCGCCTAACAGCCGCATTAAGCTGCCAGTCGCTCTTGTCACGTCGCTGGCTTGAGCCAGCGACGTGACAAGCCGCCGAAGCGGCGGACGCCCTTGCAGCTTATGCAGACGTTATATGAAATTCGACTATGAACGGATTCCATTCAAAGGAGTGAACCATGCCTGAAGACATGAACGTCCGATGTGGTTGGCTGAAGGGAATGTACATTTACACCATTATCGGCGCCGGCGGATTTGGTTTGGGAATGCTTGTTATGCCTAGCGTAATGCGGACTATCTTTGGGTGGCCCGACCAAGATCCAATAGTTTTCGGAGTGAGCGGTAGCGTCTATTTTGCATTTGCCCTTCTATCCATACTGGGGTTACGGTCTCCTCTGAAATTTGCGCCCGTTTTGTTGCTACAGTTGAGTTACAAGGTAGTATGGTTTATTGGGGTTATCATTCCACTTCTGATTGCAGGCGCTTTTCCGACTTACGCAATTCTGCTTGTCGTGATCTTTGCCACCTATATCGTTGGAGATCTGATAGCAATACCTTTTCCGTATGTCTTTGCCAGAGAGTCACACAAATAGATTGGGCCAGATTGCATGTGTTGAGCGCTCCGTCAGGTACGTTCTTCACCTGTGGTTTCAGAACATTGGTGAGAAGATGATTTCATATAACATTCGCTGCAGCCGACGAGCGATTCTCAGATCTTCATCGCTCGCCGCTGAGCTTTTCGTTATGCTAGGAAACCTCACACCTGGATTGCCCGGATCTTCGGGGGGCTTGCGCAATGTTCCTACTGCATCACTGTAAGCGGTTAGCAAACCCCACCCC
>JAGMBO010000161.1 GCA_023129715.1 Candidatus Eiseniibacteriota bacterium
GACGATGCGCCCCCCGGCGCGGCCCGCGCCGGGACCCAGGTCGACCACATGATCCGCCGCCCGCACCGTGTCGAGATCGTGCTCGACGACAACCACCGTGTTGCCCAAGTCGCGCAGTTCGCGCAGCGCCGCCAAGAGGCGCTGGTTATCGCGCGCATGCAGCCCGATGCTCGGTTCATCGAGGACATAGAGCACCCCGACGAGTTGCGAACCGACTTGCGTCGCCAGGCGGATGCGCTGCATCTCACCGCTGGAGAGCGTCCCGGCGCCGCGATCGAGCGTCAGATACCCGAGCCCGACGTTGGTGAGGAAATCCAGCCGATCCAGAATCTCCTTGCGGATCTGGCGCGTGATCTCGCGGTCGCGGTCCCCGCTGACGAGGGCATCGACCTGCTCGCGCGCGGCGCCCACGCTGAGCGCCGTCCACTCATGGATGCGGTAACGCCCCGCGCGCACCGCGAGACTCTCGGCACGCAGACGCCCGCCGCGACAGTCGGGGCAGGGGCGCGGGGACATCAGCCGGGCGATCCACTCGCGCATGTCGGCCGAGCGCGTCTCGCGATACCGGCGCTCTAGATTGCGGACTACCCCTTCGAAGGCAACGCTCCCCTCGTAGCGGCCGCGCCGCGTGCTGATGCGCACGGGGAATTCCTCGTCGCCCGTGCCGTAGAGCAAGAGGCGCTGCGCGCGCGCCGGGAGCCGCTTCCACGGCCGTTCGGGGTCGAAGCGATAGTGCTTCCCCAAATGCCGCACCATCTGCCCGAACCAGCCCTCCATCCGGCTCTGGAAGGCCGCCAGCGCACCGCCGAAGACCGACTGCTCCGGGTCGGCAACGACGAGATCGGGATCGACTTCGTGGAGAAAACCAAGGCCCTGGCACGTGGGGCAAGCGCCATAGGGGCTGTTGAAAGAAAAGCTGCGCGGATGCAGATCCAAGAAACTCCGGCCACAGCGCGTGCAGGCGGCCTGCTCGCTGTAGGCTTGCTCCCCCGCACGTCCCACGACCAGGACCAGCCCACTCCCCAGCCGCAGCGCGGTCTCGAGAGAATCCACCAGGCGGCTGCGCCGCTCGGGCGAGACGGTCAGGCGGTCGACGACGGCCTCGATGGTGTGCTTGGCGGTCTTCTTCAAATGCGGCGGCTCGTCGAGATCGACGATCTCACCGTCGACCCGGGCGCGCAGAAAAGCGTCGCGGCGCAGGTTCTCGAATTCCTGGCGGAAGATCCCCCGCCGCCCCTGCACCACCGGCCCGAGGATCATCACCCGCTGGCCCGCACAGGTTTCGATCACCGCCCGGGCGATCTCATCGATCGTCTGGCGTCCGATCGGCACCTCGCACTGCGGGCAGTACTGCACACCCGTGCGGGCAAAGAGCACCCGCAGGTAGTCATAGATCTCTGTCACCGTCGCCACGGTCGAGCGGG
>JAGMBO010000162.1 GCA_023129715.1 Candidatus Eiseniibacteriota bacterium
CCAGCGCCCGTGCCCGCTTGGTTGTAGGCCATCGTGCAGTTTGAGAACGCTGCTGAGCAATCATCTTCACACCAAAGCACGCCCCCCCCTTCGATCGCCCTATTGTCGTAAAACAGGCAGTCCGTTACCAAGACCGAGGACCCCGCGGTGAGCCGCAGACCACCACCTTCGTCAGCTTCGTTATCCCAGAACGAACACGCATGGATGGCCGGAGCGTCGGCGCAGTCAATCAAGTACATACCCCCGCCCGCATTGCCGAAGAACCGGCAGTTGGTAATCTCGCAGGTGATTCCGCTATTCAACGAAGCCAGATACAGTCCAAACTGGGCATGTTGAGTGAAGTCGCAATCTTCCAGGATCGGGGAGGTCAAGTAGAAGGCTCCGAAGCCAGAGCTCAAATTAGCCACAAACGTACAGCGCGTGAGTTGAGGGGACCCGGAACCAGAACAGTACATTCCTCCCGTCGCACCCCCCATGCGGGCCTCGTTGGCCTCGAAAACGCAGTCAATGAACGAGGCGTAAACGAATCGACCGCAGAATACTGCACCCCCGCCTCGCGCCGAGTTGTCCCGGAAGACGCAGTTCTCTATGGTGATAGCTACGGGTTCGAACGGAGAATCGGCCTCCAGGTATGCTCCTCCTCCCATGGTGTATTTGGTCGAGAAGCCTTCCATGTAGCCTCCTGTAACCGTGATTCCCCGAAGCTTAGAGAGAGCAGTCTCTCCAGAGGTGCAAATGAAGCCGCGGTGCGGAAAGCTGCTACTCCCCTGGCAGTCGATGATGCAGTCTACCGGCGAGTCGCTCTCAGATCGAATCGTAATCTCTTTACCTGCGTAAGAGATGTCCCGATTACCATCCCCAGTGAACGTGCCATCGCCAAGGAGGATGATGTCGCCGTTGGCGGAGGAGTCGATGGCAGTTTGGATGGTCGGGAAGTCGCCGGTGCCATCGGGCAGGACGAGGTACGTATCGGCGTCCGCAGCGCAGGCAGAAGCGGCCAGCAGCAGGAACAGGAGTGCATGTCGGCTCATGGCGCGGTCCTCACGACGAGCGATCGCCCAACCTCCATCAGTATAGCACCGTACCATGCTGCCGACAGGCAGTGAGGGGTGAGCGGGGACGGCGGCAGTCCGGCACAGGGCCTGCCCGGCCCGCGTGCCTCAATCTACTCCCCAGATTCGCCCTAGATGCTCCACCCGCAATGCGATACAATCCCATGGCTTCCGGACCCTTGAACGTGACGCAGCTGACGTGAGTAATAAAGGGGGAAGGCATGTGGCGGACTCTCGCCGTCGTCTCGACTCTACTCGTCTTCATCGCACCTGCTCACCCAACCACCCACCTCGTCCGGCCGGATGGGGCGGGGGAGTGGAGGACGATTCAGGAGGCTGTTGACGCGGCAGTGGATGGAGACATCGTAGAGCTGACCGACGGGACGTTCACAGGTGAAGGGAACTGGGATGTGGCGATCATAGCCAAGGCGATCACGGTGCGCTCACAGAGTGGCAACGCAGAAGACTGTGTGATCGATGGCGGAGATGTCTCGCGTGCATTTCGGCTGAGCGAGGGTGCCGCGACCACATTCGAGAACCTCACTGTCGCCAACGGGCGGGCAGATCCAGGCGCTGCCATATTCTGCCGTTCCAGTGCTCCCACCATCCGATCCTGTGTGTTCCGGGATAATGCTGCGGCATTTGGTGGCGCGCTGTACTGCGTTTCAGCCTCACCCACCGTATCTGGTTGTCACTTCATCCGAAACACTGCCATGTATGGTGGAGGAATCTACTGCATCTCCGCGTCCGACCCTCTGATCATGGATTGCGTTTTCGAGGACAACGAGTCGAATGAGGGAGGGGGAGTGCGAGCGTATGGCTCGGCTCCTACCCTCACGAGGTGCACTTTCTCGGGTAACCGCGCTGCCAGTGGAGGTGGCCTGCGCTGCATGGCAAACTCGTCAGCAACTATTGATGACTGTCTATTCGTTGGGAATTCAGCGACGAACGGGGCTGGCATCGACTGCGATCAGTCCTCCCCCCTCATTGAGAACTGCGCATTCCGCGGCGACTCCGCTAGCTACAATGGGGGTGCCCTTTATTGCCACGATGGATCTAGCCCAACAGTAGTCCGCTGCACGTTTGCCGAGAACGAGGCAGGGTATGATGGTGCAGTTCGCTGCCACACAGACTCGCCCCCGTCGTTTACGGAGTGTGCGTTTTGGGCAAACGCCGCGACCTTCGGGGGGGCATTCGTATGCTCGGCGGGCTCGGATGCTGAACTGACTTCATGCACGCTCTTTGGAAATGCCGCCTCCGAGAGTGGGGGGATGCTGTGGTGCCTCGATGCGACACCTCTCATCACGCATTCCATACTTGCCTCTGCCATCTCTGGGGCAGCGGTGGAGACCGCGGGAACTGGGTGTCCCATCTTGACGTGCTGTGACCTATTCGGAAATGCGGGTGGAGATTGGGTGGGCTGCATCGCCGACCAATATGGGGCGGACGGCAACATCAACCAGGACCCCCTGTTCTGCAATTCCGAAGATGAAGACTTCTCTCTCGATGCCAGCTCGCCCTGTGCCGCGGAGAATAGTCCAGCGTGCGGGCTGGTTGGTGCGTACGGCGTTGGATGTGGAGGGACGCCATCGGTATCAACGTCGTGGGGAGGATTGAAGGCTAGTTTCCGTCAGTAAGCTCCTGACAGATGAGGATCTAACGGAGGTCACTGTGCGATTCGTGCTCGTTGCATCGCTAATGGCTCTGACTCTGAGCACCAGCGCATCTCCCACCACCCACCTCGTCCGGCCGGATGGGGCGGGGGAGTCGGAATCGACTCAGGCCGCATGAGGGAGAGAACTGCCATGAAAAGCGTCGCTCTTATCTTCGCCATCGTCTTGTTGTTCAGCATCTCAGTCTCAGCAGACTACACTGACCAGATGGTCATCGTCCCTGCAGGCACCTTCATCATGGGTGACGGAGGGCCCATCTGCGAGTATACGCACGAAGTGACCCTGACCCGTGGTTTCTACCTCGGTCAGCACGAGGTGACGAACCAGGAGTATCTTGAGGCGCTCCAGTGGGCGTATGACCATGGGCATGCCACTGCCGACACCACGTTGGTGCGCGACAACCTGGATGGGAGCACCGAAGTGCTTCTGGATCTGTGGAAGGACCACAGCGAGATCCAGTTTGACGGTGCTGGAGACTTCTACTTGCGCGAATCTCCGCACCTGTACGCACAGAACGCCTACCCGGACGGCTATGATCCATCGAATCATCCCGTGCAGGGGGTGAGATGGTATGGCGCGGTGCGCTACTGCGACTGGCTGAGCCTGCAGGCAGGGTTACCGCGAGCGTACGAGCAGGAGTGGGACCCGGGCCCCTACGAATGGGTCTGCAACGGAGGAGATCCATACGGGGCTGAGGGCTACCGCTTGCCGACGGACGCGGAGTGGGAATACGCGGCGCGGTATAACGATGGACGGCCGTACCCTTGGGGCGACGACGCACCCGATTGCAGCCGGGTGAACTTCTACGAATATTGCGGAAGTGGCGAATACTGCTACTGCGTCGGTTGGACCTCCCCCGTGGGGAGTTATCCAGACGCGCCCCAGGCTCTGGGGCTCTCGGACATGGCGGGGAACCTGTGGGAGTGGTGCAATGATTGGTGGGTGTGCAATCTGGGAACGAGTCCGGTGACCGACCCAACTGGCCCAAGTAGTGGAGGCGACTGGGTGATGCGCGGCGGCTCGTTTGGCATCACTGCCTATTGGCTGCTCTGCGCCCATCGGTACAACCGCGTCATGCCGTTCATCCGCGTCGACATTATCGGGTTTCGTGTAGCCAGGACCGTGCCTACCGGATCCAACATCGAAACCGAATCACCCCGTAGCCGTTCCCAACTCCACCTCGACATCAACCAGCCCAACCCGTTCGCTGGGGTGACGCGGATCGGATACAGTGCGCCCACGGGCTCTGCGATCTCGCTGGTGATCTACGACCCCGCCGGGCGGGTGGTGCGGAGGATGATGAGCAACGGGCAGGCGACTGGTTCCCTGACGTGGGATGCCACCGACGCTCTCGGGCAGAGAGTGGCGGCGGGGGCGTATTTCATGACGCTCCGCAATGGCGACGAAGACGTTACTAAGCGGTTCGTAGTGATTAGATAGGGGGAACAGCCACCGGGCAACTCCAGCAACTGCAGGCCGATGTAGTTTTCGGGAGGGACAACTACTATCGGCGGCCGCGTGAT
>JAGMBO010000163.1 GCA_023129715.1 Candidatus Eiseniibacteriota bacterium
CAAGGGTTTTTCAGCAGCCTGCTAGAGTCGCATTCCCCGATAACCATAAGGCTTATGAGATGTTAGTCGGACTCATCTGCGATGCGCGCCGGCCCCCGTCTTGCCGTTGCGCGGCCAGGGCCGCGCCGGGTGCGATCGCCCGCTCCATTCGATTGATACGGGTTAGATGCCAATCTCCTCTACTTCAAGCTCGAATCGCCGGGCGGCTGGTCGAGCCTGGTAAACACGAACGTGCTTGTAACCCGCGGTAGTGCGGAGAATGTCCAAGATAGAGCCACGATTCACGTCAGTCATTCGGGCCCCCAGAACCACTTCGGCAATCGCATCTGATGGCAGAGCAAAGAGAGCAATTGGGAACTCGTCGCCCTTTTTCCGCGGCCTCGTTGCGCCTTCCAGGGGAAGAAGCATGCGATGCTCGTGCTCGTACCCCCATTCCGCAGACTTGACGAGCAGGAGAGAGAACTCCTTGAGATCCATGAGATTACACACTGGGCGGTCAAGAGCGTACCGGACACGGTGCAGCTTCCCGAATTGAGGCACCTCTGGTACGGGAGTCTGGTTGAAGAACCCATGCGACGAGTCGAGCCCGATAGCCACGCCCTGGTGCTGATCGGCGTAATGTGACCACATCAGAAGGCTGTCGCGATGCTCAGCAAGGCACAGAATCCCAACGAGCCGATCTAGGAGATAGAGACTTCGGTCCCAGAACTCAAGTGCGTCCAGTGCCGCATTCTGCTTCATGACCTCCTTGATGCTTGCCCATAGTCCTGTCGTGCTCCTGCGAAATCCCTCGAATGTCACTCGGTCTCTGTATGTCAAGGACTTGGCGGCATATGCTTCCTGCAGGGCGAGTGGCCTAATATCCTCCAACTGTTTGTCCATGGCCTCGGGGGAATCGTAACCGACCACTGCTGGCCGCATTTCGAATGGATCATTCAGCGCGCCAGGTTGCGTGAACCGTACGACTTGGTCCTTCAGTACGGATATTCCGATCTCACAGCGCAAGTACTTATAGAGCATGTCCACATCCTGTTCGCCTCATCCCGCCAACGGGTGGTCGATGCGATGCGGTAGGCCAACAGACACGGGAGATGATGCCTGGCGAATCATGCCTTCATTGGCCCGGCTGCTTCGCCAAGTGTCGCCGCCAGTTATCGATTATGAACTGATCGAGTGGCCCAAAGCGGTCCGCTGCCACACGCAACTCGGGGTTGAGGCCGTATCCGGGCTCAGCGAAGAAGAAGACACAGACTACCTTGCCTAGTCTCTTGACCTCTTGAACCAAGGGCAAATAGTCGCGATCTCCCGCAATGAGAACAGCGAGATCGTAGTTGTCCCTGTAGGCGTGGGCCAGCATGTCGGTGGTCAGGGCTATGTCTACACCCTTTGACTTGCCACCGACCTTGCGAAAGACCCGGGGTTCAAAGGAGCGATCCCGAAGCTGCTTCTCAGTCTCCCGTTGTGTTTCCTCGCTACCGACAAGCGCAGTATAGAAATGAGAGCGGACAGCGCGCTGCTCGAGCTGGAAACTGAGATGCATGGAACCTGGATATCCAACCAAGAATACCGTGGTCACTGGATCCGGTCCCGGGACCCAAAGGAAGACGTCCTTTCGCCAGTACGGTCCTGGCTGCAGCTGCAACCCGGCCGCCTCAGCAACCTTCTGACCTTGGAGGGTGAGGTTTTCACCATCAACGAACATCATCCATCGGTTGGGCTGGGCCATAGTCCTCCTCTACCAGGGGCATCTAACGTGGCCGATCACCGGCGGGCGGTGCCTGCCACCGACCGTCCGGTGGATCGGCTCGTTATCCTGGACCTCGGGTCGCAGCAATGTCGACTTCTCGACTGCTGGATCCCCCGCGAGCCTCGAACTCCTATGGAGCGACCACGACGCGTGCCGTCGCGCTCCCCTCAAGCGTAGAGAGGCGGGCGAAGTAGACTCCGGAGTCGGCCATACGACCGTCCGCGGTCCGCCCGTCCCAGTAAAGATGGTGATCTCCAGCGCGGAGAGGCCCGGAGAAGAGCACCCGAACCGAGCGACCGGCGACATCGTATAGAACGGCCTGGACTTGGCCGGGGTTGCGTAGTGCAAAGTGGATGTACATCTGAGGCAGGCCAGGATTCGGGCGTGCCTCCAGCAGAATGCGCGCACTTGCCCGGTCTCTTTCCGCAACACCTGATGGTTCGCACTGCACCGGCATCACCTGGAGGCCGGAGTACCCATCCGCCACGTAGACGTAGCTGCCAAAGGCTGCCACGCCATGGGCGTGGTCCGGCGTGTCCACACTGCCTACGATCTGCGGGATCGCGGGATTCGTGATGTCGACCACCTGAAGACCGGAATTGTAGTCCGCTACGTAGGCGTGGGTACCAGAGACAACCACGCCAAGGGCGTAGCCCGGTGTGTCCGCGCTGCCCACGATCTGAGGGCTCACGGGATTCGTGATGTCGATCACCTGGAGACCGGAGAACCCATCCGCCACGTAGGCGCCGGCGCCGGAGACGGCCACGCCACGGGCGGTGCCCGGCGTGTCCACGCTGCCCACGATCTGCGGGCTCCCAGGACTCGTGATGTCGACCACCTGGAGACCGGAACCATAGTCCAACACGTAGGCGTAGGCGCAGGTGCCGGAGACAACCACGCGGTGGGCGGAGCCCGGGATGCCCACGCTGCCCACGATCTGCGGGCTCGCGGGATTCGTGATGTCGACCACTTGGAGTCCGAAATATAGGTCCGCCACGTAGGCGCAGGTGCCAGAGACGGCCACGCCACTGGCGTGGTCCGGCGTGTCCACGCTGCCCACGATCTGAGGATCCGCGGGATTCGTGATGTCGATCACCTGGAGACCGGAATCATTGTCCGCCACGTAGGCACAGGTATCAGAGACGGCTACTCCATCGGCGTATCCCGGCGTGTTCACGCCCCCCGCGATCTGCGGGCTCGCGGGATTCGTGATGTCGAACACCTGGAGACCGAAATCAGAGTTCGCTACGTAGGCGTGGGCACCAGAGATGGCCACGCCATAGGCGGCGCCCGGCGTTTGCGCGCCGCCCACGATCTCGGGGGCCGCAGGATTCGTGATGTCGACCACCCGGAGACCGGAGTTTCCGTCCGGCACATAGGCGTGGGCACCGGAGACGGCCACACCATATGCGCGACCCGGCGTGTCCACGCTGCCCACGATCTCAGGGTCCGCGGGATTCGTGATGTCGACCACCTGGAAACCGGAATAGCCATAATAGCCATCCGCTACGTAGGCGTAGCTGCCAAGGACGGCCACGCCACGGGCGTTGTTCGGCGTGTCCACGTTCCCCACGATCGCGGGGCGCGCGGGGTTTGCGATGTCGACCACCTGGAGACCAGAAAACCCATCCGCCACGTAAGCGTAGCTGCCGGAGACGGTCACGCCATAGGCGGAGCCCGGCGTGTCCACGCTGCCCACGATCTGCGGGCTCGCGGGATCCGTGATGTCGACCACATGGAGACCGGAACCCTCGTCCGCTACGTAGGCGTGGGTGCCAGCAACGGCCACGCCATAGGCGGAGCCCGGCGTGTCCACGCTGCCCACGATCTGAGGGCTCGCGGGAGTCTTGATGTCGAGCACCTGGAGACCGGAACCTTCGTCCGCAACGTAGGCGTGGGCACCGGAGACGGCCACGCCAGAGGCGAAGCCCGGTGTGTTCACGCCCCCCACGATCGCGGGGCTCGGGGGATTCGTGATGTCGACCACCCGGAGACCGGAACTTCCGTCCGCCACGTAGGCGTAGCTGCCAGAGACGGCCACGCCACGGGCGGTGCCCGGCGTGTCCACGCTGCCCGCCCAATGGAGGAAGTCCCCATAGTCAATGCATTCCGCAGCCGGCGTGCCACTGCACAGCGAGATCGAGAGAGCTATCAGGCTGCCGAGACGCAGGAGTGCGCGCAAGCCGTCGCCTCTTCGCGGTCTAGTGTGCCCACCCAACGCGTGAGGTGGGATGGCTGACGCTGAGATCCGCTTCGCTGCTGACATCTGCCTACTTCCTGTGATCGAGCCACAGCGGACAGGTTGTGTCTGACGCGGATAACGGTCCAAATGAGCGGCGGGCGCAGGCGGCGTAGCCGCCACGGAGCGGGCCTGGCCCGCGCCAAAGCCCGCCAATCCCTTCCTGCCCTTGCGCGGCCAGGGCCGCGCCGGATGCGACCGACCGCTCCATTTGGTGGTTAGCGCCCCTGACCCCTGCGAGTCATTGGCCCCAACGGTTCCGACAGACTCTCGTCGCACGGACACACCGACTAGTCGGCCTCGCCGCCAGCTGCGCCAGGTCCCACTATTCGCCCGACAGCGCGAAACGGACACATAGGGACCCACTCCTCTTCGATGGATAGTATGGGTTGCCAGACCTTCAACTCGATTGGAGCAGTTGTTGTCAGGTCGAGACTGCCGAGAACGGTCAACGAGAAGCCGGACAGGCTGTCGCCGGGCGCTACAGAGTATGCGCTTGGATAGATATTGTTGCCCTCGTCTACCCATCCAGGCGGAGCTGGGCCAAGCTCAGATGGTCTCCAGACCAACATCGTGCCCCTGGCTTCCTGGATTGTCTCCATTTCCCAGTGAATGGGCGCGGTGGCCTCAACGGGCTTCTGGCTCAGAGGCCCAATAGCGACGTAGTCGATGTCACCCGTGCTGTTTGTCCGATGGTATAGGACGTAATCGTACCGCACGCGTCCAGATCCTGTGGGTGTGACTTTGGCCTCCAGATCGGCGCGCAACGTATCGACAAGAATGAAGCGGCCGCCCAGAATCGATCGCCCCTTGTGATACTCAGCCAGAATCGCCTGTGCAGACGCCTGCGACTGCCCCTCGGCCATCGGCCGGTATGTAGGTCCGCCTAGCAGAACTGCAAGAGCAATCAGGATGTCAAGCGGCATGCAGTCCTCTTCGTTTGGATTGCGCTAACTTCTGATTCTATGGACGTCCGCAATCCAAGGGTAAACGTTTCACTCCCTCCTAGTTTAGCCGATTCCTGCTTGAAGGACAGTGCGGATCGTCGCGCGAGCAGGGAGGGCCGCAAGTGCCTCGGCATGGGGACACTGCGGCGGACTGCGAGGCAGCATTGCGTGGGGCGGCAGGCAGTTGGTCGACCAGGAGTGCTGAATACCCTGCTATGTAGAGAGGCATGCGAGGCGAGGCAATGCTCATGGTCCGCATACCGAGGAGCACCTGCTGTCGAGATAGCAACGGCACGCCCTGGGAATGCAGAGGCACCACCCCTGCTGATCGGCGAATCGGCATGTGCATGCGGAGTTGATGGGTCGACGTGTGATCACTGTTCGGCGGGTCCGCCCGCAGCAGTGCCGTGGCGGTCAGCGCATGCGGCGGAGTGGTCACTCGAGCCGTCTGATCGTGCTCGCCCGCGCGGGGCAGGACTGAATGACCCACGATCTGCTAGCATGTTTTGCGTGGCAAGCGGAGCTAGGGACTCATCTTGTCGACGCAGCGCCCGCCCGTCCTGGAAGTGCGGGGCCGTTGGTGGAGGGGGGAGACTGATGCCTTGGAAGCCAGAGGATACATCGCCAAGGGAGGCGCGGCGTCGACGATCTATTAGTGCGCAACAGCGACAGTACTTCGGTGGTTTGGGCAATCACTTACAATAACGAACGAACTCAGGCGTGGAGGGACTCGAACCCCCAGCCTACGGTTTGAGACACCGTTGGTCAGTGTTCGCTTGCCAGTCCCGGTCCGCAGCCTCTCGGTCGATCATGCGGCCGATCAGGCTGATCCGGCCCAGGCGGATGGCCTTGTCTACCGACTGCCTGCTGATCCCACGGTGCTCGGCGTACTGCTTTCGAGTCAGGAGCGTCGGTTTGGCCCGGCGCCCCGGGGTCGCCGGGGCCCCTCGCGGCGCGGCTTTCCGCGCGCGCGTGGGAGGCGCCTTCGCCGCCCTACCTGCCTTTTTGGCTGGCCGCATGGCAACCTGTTTCATCACCCACCCAATTGAGAAAGATCGGGGTCGCCGTCACCCCTGGAGCGGGTGGCCAGGTAGGACCCGTAGACGCATGCACAGTAAAGGCTTGCAGGCTTCCGCCTCCGACACTCATGCCGTTGCCCCTTCTAACGTGTCCGGCGCTCTCTCGGCCTGCAGGACTTCCCGGATGTACGCTGCGACGAACCTTTGAGGCTTGATCGTCCCGCGGCTCTTGAGGCCGCCCAGCTTGTCCACAGCCCTCAGTGCAGCCGCGTGCTCCTGTTCGTCCGTCTTCGTGAGCTTCTTCGGGTCCAGAGTCATGAGCCAGTTCCACTCCTTGTATCCGTCGTACTGAATCCTGCTCTTGTCCTGTTTCTTTGTGGGTTGTGAGCGCACGCGGTCTTTTTCGGCGCAGGAAGAGCCCTGTGTCAGAGGTGGACCCCGAAATTCGGAC
>JAGMBO010000164.1 GCA_023129715.1 Candidatus Eiseniibacteriota bacterium
GCACCCGCAGGTAGTCATAGATCTCGGTGACGGTGGCAACCGTCGAGCGCGGATTGTGACCCGCAACGCGCTGGTCGATCGCGATCGCCGGACTCAGGCCCTGGATGTGATCGGCATCGGGCTTGCGCAGTCGGCCGAGGAACTGCCGCGCGTAGGCCGAGAGGCTTTCGACATAGCGCCGCTGTCCCTCGGCATAGAGCGTGTCGAAGGCCAGCGAGCTCTTTCCCGACCCGGAAACGCCGGTGATCACGATCATCCGCCCGCGCGGGAGACGCACGCTCAGGTTCTGTAGGTTGTGCTCCCGCGCGCCTTCGATCACGATCCAGCCGGGATCCCACCCCTCGCGCGAACGGGGGCGCGGAGCGCGCCGCCGTTTTTTGCTCGTCGCCGCCATCGGCGGGGAGAGTAGCACACCGACGAGTCGATCAGCCGCTGGGGGGGGGGTGGGCGTCTCAGTCTCCGCGGGTCGCAGCTCCGGGGGGCGCCACGACCGGCCGCAGCGGTTCGATCGGACTCTGGCGCGACGCGCGCCAGGCGGGATAGAGGCCGAAGGCAAGTCCCAAACCAACCGCCACGGCCAGCGCGGTGACCGTCGGCGCCACCGCCGGCCGCGCCGGAAGGTGGGTGATCGCGGCCAACAGGGAAGCACCCAAGCGGCCGACGAGGACCCCGAGCAACCCTCCCGCCAGTGCCGCGGCCGCCGCCTCGGCGAGCACCTCGAGCAGCACCTCGCCGCGCGGCGCGCCGCTGCCCAGACGCATCCCAAACTCCAGGCGCCGCGCCTGCCCTCGCGCCCCGAGGTGGCCGATCATCCCGCAGCCCCCCAGGCAGAAACCGACCCCCGCGAGCAGCAGGGTGACGCCGCGGATGCCCATCGCCAGGCCGTCGTGCAACCCGAGCAGGTCGGCCCGGCTGGTCAGTACATAGGGCGCATCCCCCTGCGGATCGAGGCGGAAGCGGCTCCGCACCCACCCGTCTACCTGGGCCCGGGCGTCCGCCAGACGGCCTCGATCCCGCGAGTGGAGGGCAAGCGCATCGAATCCCGTCCCGCGCCCGAGCTGTTTCTGCAGCGTGCTCACGGGAACGAAGAAATGCGGCCGCTGGCCGCTGGACGCCGCAAAGCGACTCCCGGCGGTGACCGCACCGATCACCTCATAGAACCAGGCCCCCAGGGCCACTCCCACGTTCCTCCCCGCACCCTTTTCTGCAAACCCGCCGGCAGCATCCCCTGCGCGCCCGCCCACAGCATCTTCTGCACGCCCGCCGGCAGCATCCCCTGCACGCCCGTCGGGGCCACCCTCCGCACTCCCACCCACGGCATCCCCTGCACGCCCGCCGGCCGGATCGGCGACCGTGAGGCAAACCCGGGCCGCGTAGCTGACCTCCTCGGGGGTGAAAAATCGTCCGCTCTCGAGGTGCAGGCCCTCGATCCGGAGGCCCTCGCAGTCGCGCCCCTCGACCCACACCCGACCCCGCGCGGCACCCTGCGCGATGAGCGGCAGACGCGCGGCGACGATCGGCACCGCCGCGTGGATCGCGGGGCAGGCCTCGACCAGTGCCGCGGCGTCCTCGCTGGTCAGGCCAACGGGGGGCCCCTTCTCGGCGGGGGCAAACGGCAAGCGGCTGCCGCCCGGCACCAGATAGAGCAGCTTCCAGGAAAGCAGTGATTCGTGCCCGGCCATTCGCCCGGCGAGTCCCGCCCGCAGGGCACTGCCGGCCACCAGCGAGGCCACGCCGAGCGCCACTCCCAACAGGGCGAGCACGCCCTGTCGCCAGCCCCGGGCAGCGGGCCCGCGACTCGGCCGGCGTGGCGCGCACCGGTCCTGCGGCGGTCTGCGGCGGTCTGTGGGCATCACGATTCCCCCCACCAAATCATCGGGGAAAACCGCGAGAACCTGACCCTCAGGCAGCGATCGCGCTGCGGAATCGCGCGTGGGCAAGCAAGAGGCTGATCTCCGCCTGGATCAGGGTCACCCGCGCGCGGCGCAGATCGAGCCGCGCGTTGTCCCATTCCAGCAGGGTCCCCGCCCCGCTCTCGTAGAGCGCCTGCTGCAGGCGCAGGTTCTCTGCGGCCAGACTGACACTGCTCCTGGCCGCCTTGAGGTTCTCGATCTCCTCGTAGATGTCGAGGAACGCACTGGCCACGTCGAGCGCGATATCCTTTTGCAGCCGCTCGAGCGCCTCTTGGCGAGTGCGACACTCTCCCTTGGCACTCTCGATGCGCCCCTCGGTGAGCAATCCATTGAACAAGCTGAGGGAAACACCCACCGACAGCGACCAGCTGTTGTCGTACTTCGCGTAATCCCCTCTCAGGAACTCATCTTCGAGATCCCGGGCGCTGCGATTCCAAGACGCGCTGGCCGAGATCGTCGGCAGGCGCTGATACTGTGCGCCCAACTTGGAGATCTCCGCCGCCCGCAGGCGCGCCTCCGCGGCGCGCAAGTCGGGTCGCGCCCCCATCGCCCGCTCCACCCAGTCGTCGAGCTCCCCCGCGGGCGGCTCCTCGGCGGCGACCAGCGAGGAATCGATCGCCAGCTTGGTGCGCGGGTCGAGCCCCATCACCAGCGCCAGGCGCGCTACTTCGACGCGCACGCCGTTGCGGCGCTGGGTCGCGATCTGCGCCGCCTCCGCCAAGTTGACCTGCGCCTGGAGCACATCACTGCGGGCCACCGAGCCGAGCCGGAAGAGGGTCTCGGAGCGGCGGAGCTGCTCTTGCGCCAAGGCGACCGCCGACTCCTCGACATCGGCAAGCCGCAGCGCGGCGACACAGGCATAGAACTGCCCTCGCGCCGTCACCTCGACCTCATCGCGGGTCGCGGCCAGGTCGGCTCGAGCGGCGCGCAAGGCCTGCTTGCTCGAACGGATGCCCTGGATTCCCTCCAGGGTGAGCAGGTTCTGATCGACCCGCAGCCCCATGGACCCCACGTATTGGATCCCGGTCACCGCAATGTAGTCGGCGAACTCCCGCCGCCAGCCGGCCGAGGCGCTCACCCGGGGCAAGACACTCTGGTACTGAGTCCAGTGGCTTCCCCTGGCGCTCTGCAAGCCCCCCTCGGCCTGGCCGAGGAGATCGCTCCGATCGAGAGCGATCGCCACGCACTCCTCGACCGTCAGCAGGCCGCTTGGATTGAGGTCCTGCGCGCCGCAGGGACAGGCGCCCATCAGCAGGGCCAGTGCCAGCCCTCCCGGCACCACGCCCGCGAGTACGCATCTGTTCCATTTGCTCATCGCATCCTCCCCCACGTCCGACGTTCGCCCATTCGGGGCCGCTTCAAGGCAGGGTTCGTCATGGTCTACGGATTCGCCTCAACCCAAGTTTCGCGGGAAAAAAAACGAGCGGCAGCCCCCCAGCGGAGACCGCCACCAATTCCGACACGGCGCCGCGACTAGTTGAGCCCAAAGTTGAAGGGAATCATGATGCGGCACTTGACGGGCACATCCCGCTGCCTGGCAGGCCTGAAGAGGAACTTGCGCGCCGCCTCCAGCGCCGCCCGTTGCAGGACCTCGTTGGCGGTGCTGCTGGCAATGTAGACATCGATCACGCGTCCGTTCTCATCGATCGTCACCACGACGTCGACCTTCCCCTCGGCCTCGCCCTGCATCGCCAGCTCGGGATAGTCGGGCTGCTCGGCGTGGATGAGCTTGGGCGGCGAATCATAGGCAACGAATTCCTCGGGCGCCGGCGGCGCCTGCGGAATCTCCGGCGGGGCGAATGGATTGAAGTCGGTCGGCGCGATCGTCACGGTCGCGTCCGCCTCGTCGGACTCCTCGAAGGCCCGCGCGATCTCAGGACGCGCGACATCGGCCGGCGGCGCCGGGATGACGATCTCATCGGGCAGTTCGACGCTGACCGCCGTGCGCTCGCGCAGCTGGTAGGGCGTCGGGATGTAGGGCGGCGAGAAGGCGGCGCCGAGACCGGTCATGACGACCGCCCCCAGCGCGCCGTAGAACATGTAGAGCGTGTAGCGCTGCTTCAGCTTCTCATGCGCCGATTCGTACCAGTCCGGGGCGAACATCAGTCTCCCCCCCTATCGAGTTTCCACCTGGTTGGTGAAGGAAACGTTGATCGCATTGGCCTCGCGCAAACGCATCAGCAGATCGTCGATCCGCTCGTAGGGAATCGACGAGTCAACATTCAACCCCACGATCAGCTGCGGATTCTCGCGCATCTTCTGCGTCAAAACATTCGCGACCGAGCTGACCATCAAAAACCGGTCATCGATGGTGATCTCCCCACGGGCATTCATCCAGACATGGGTGACCCGCTCGCGCGGCACGCGCATGCCCGACTCAGCCCGGGGCAGGGTGACCGAGAGCCCCTCCTCCAGCTTGAAGATCGTCGTCGCCATGAAGAAGACCAGCAGCAGGAAGACAATGTCTCCCATCGAACCGGTCGGGATACTTCCCTTTGTCGACAACGAGCGCTTGAACCGCACCTTGCAAGCCCCCTCGTCTGCCTCCCCAGCGGGGAGGCCCCGCTAGCCGCGGAATTGCTTGATCGAGAAGCGTTCCGCTCCGGCCGCCTTGACCTCGTCGAGCACGTCGATCATGCGCTGGTACGCCGCGTCGCCCTCGGTCTCGATCGAGATGATCAGGTTCTCATTCGCCTCGAGGCGCCCCTCGAGCACCCCGCGCAACTCGCGCAGGGCGGTCGGCGCATCCTCGACGTAGATTTCGCCGTCGGCGCCGGCACGCACCGTGAGCACATTGTCGCGCTTGACCTTGACCGACTTGCCGCCGAGCCCCGGCAGCAGGACCTGCATCCCGAATTCCTGCTCGAAAACCGTCGTCGAGATGAAAAAGATCAACAGCAGGAAGGCGATATCCGCCGTCGAAGCCTGGCTGATCTCCGGCGGCGCCTGTGCCGGGCGTTTGATCCGAGCCATCGTTCCATCCTCCGTTGACGCCCCCTCTAGCTCATCTCGGTGAGCGTATCGAGCAACTCGACCGACGACTCCTCCATCTCGATGACGAAGCGATCGACACGCGAGACGAAGTAGTTGAACGCGATCTGCGCCGGAATCGCAATCACCAGACCACTCATCGTCGTGATCAGCGCCTCGGAGATGCCGCTCGCCACGACCTTGGCGCTGACCTGCTCGGCCGCCGCGATCGCCTCGAACGCGTTGATCATTCCCGAGACAGTGCCGAGGAAGCCGAGCAGCGGGGCGATATTCGCCACCGTTGAGAGCACCGGCATGCCGCGCTGCAGGAAGGCCATCTCGATCGCGCCGGAGTTCTCGATCGCCTTCTCCACCGCTGCCGGGCCGCGCTCGACCTTGGTCAGACCGGCATGCAGAATCGCCGCGATCGGTCCACGGGTGTTCATGCAGGCCTCCTTGGCCTTCTCGACACCGCTCCCCTTGAGGTCCGAGATGACCGCGGCCATCAGGCGTCGCGTGTTGGTCTGCTGGCGCTGGAACATGAGCACACGTTCGAGAATCACGGCAAGGGCGACGATCGCCAAGAGCAGGAGCGGCCACATGAACTGGCCCCCCTTCTTGAACAGATCGATGAACCCGCTTTCCCGTTTCTGCGCCGGCAGCTCGGGCGTCTCCGCTTCGGCCTGCGCCGATGGGGCGGCCGCGACTTCTGCAGCCGGCTGCCCGGAGCGAGCGGCCGGCTCCTCGGCCTCTTGGCCTGCCGCCGGCACTGCCACCAGCCAAAGACCCAACAGCGCGACGAGCACGCAACCCGAAACCGATGTGGCAACGTTCCCGAATCTCATCTGCACCCTCTCCTTAGGTATCTCCCGGGTCCCCCCGCAGTCTCGATCCACCATCCGGACCGAGCACTCACACGTCTACCCCGAACGCCCCTCGAGCAGCGCCGCAGCGAGCCAAGTATAGGGCAACATGGCTAAGGATGGTAAGAATGCACCCCTGGAGTGTCAATCTGATTTTTGGGTTAGCGCCTCGCCAGTCCAGCGGTTGCCCCACCCAACCGCTGCCCACGAGGATGCCGTGGCCCCTCAACTCCTCGCGGCGAGAATGCCGTCGATCGCCGCCGCGAGCCCCTTCGCCACTCGCGGCGGCCGCCCCCCCGCCGACTCGCAGGCGCGGGCCTCTTCGGCCCCATACCCGGTCTCTACCAGAATCGACCGGCACCCGGCCGCCTCCCCGGCGGCGAGATCGGCCCGCGTATCGCCGATCATCGTCGAGGCGCCGAGATCGAGAGCCAGTTCGCGCGCGGCGAGCTGCAGCATCCCGGGCGCCGGCTTGCGACATTGGCAGACCCCATCGAACTCCGGGTGGTGGGGACAGAAGTAGAAGCGATCCACCACGCCCCCCCCGCGCGCGAGCTGCTCGGTGATGGCCGCATGCACCCCCTCGACCTCCTCCCGGCCGAAAAGCCCGCGGGCGATCCCAGCCTGGTTGGAAATCACGACGATCCGATAGCCCGCCTGCGCGGCCCGCCGGAGCGCATCGGCCGCCCCCGCCACCAGACGCACCTGCCCCGGATCGCGCAGGTAGGGCACCAGCTCGACCAGCGTTCCATCCCGGTCGAGGAAGAGCGCCGGCCGTCGCGCCGCGGTGCTCCACCCCGGCCAGCCCGCCTCGCCGAGCAGCAACTCGACGCGCCCGGTCACCTCTTCGGGCGTGATCTGCGCCATGCAGGGCGCCGGGTCCCCCCGCCCGCAGCGCCGGCGAAAGCAGGGCGCGCAGGCAAGGGGTGCGCGCACGACTTGGTGCCGGGCGCCCAGGGGGCCGCTCCAGAGCGGATCGGTCGACCCGAAGAGGCCGACCACCGGGGTCCCGACCGCCGCCGCAAGGTGCATCGCCCCGCTGTCGTTGCTCACGGCCACATCGGCGGCGCGCAGCACCTCGGCCGACCAGAGCAGCGCCCCCGCCCCCGCCGCACTCGTCCAGCGGGGCGTGCCG
>JAGMBO010000165.1 GCA_023129715.1 Candidatus Eiseniibacteriota bacterium
GTCCGAATTTCGGGGTCCACCTCTCATCAGTCTGAGCATCGTAGTTCCAGAGCGCTGCGCACCCAAGATAAACAGCGGGCCCTTGCCAGGCAAACCGGCCTCCCGGATGTCGATTCATCCAATCCTGTTGCTTGCGGTCCATGCCCGATCCGTGTCCGGGCTTTCTGCTGGCACCCGCCGCGGAGCATCCAGACGCCGTTGGACTGCGTGGCGGTTGCGCATTGTCAGCACAGGTCCCCCAGAGCGTCCAACTCTCCAGACGGCGGATATTGCTCTCCACTGATCAGCCAGTCTGTCTCGGTGCAGCTGGCTGCGAACGGCCGGGCCAGCACCGGGAACACCGCGTACGCGCGTCGATCGACCATGGGAGGACGCCTCCCGCGCCGAAGCCGGGCGGGGAAGGTCCGGTGCCAAGACTGTATCGAGCGCGAAAAGAGAGAATCGACAGAACATTGAGATGACGCTCGGCGACAATGTAGCTCAGGAACGCCACGAGACCGACCTATCCCACGCGGTCTGGCATGTCTACAGGCGGACACTCCGCCAATCCATGCTAGCAGAGGCATCCTCTGGGTGGTAGTGGATTGCTGCGGGGTTCGTCGCCACGGGGCGCCTATGCCGAGCACGGGGCTCTTGGCATCTGCTTGAATCTGCCTTGCGAGGGGTGCAATACTAGCGACGAGAAGCCTTGAGGTTGAGGTTGGGATGAAGCTGTTGTCCCTAAGATCGGTGTCGAAACAGTGTCCGTAGCAGAAGGGAATTCCGAGGCTGCAGGCGTCGTTCTCCAAGAGAACGACATCGTGCGGTGGCGGAGCAGGCGAGTCCAAGAACGGTTGATACAATGAACTCTCGCCGCCGGGAACTTGCTGGTCATCGAGACCCAGCCCTGGCCGAGGGTGTGCTTCTCGGAGCGTTGACCGGAATGTGTCACAGCGTTGCCGAGAGCACGCTGATGGGCTGGTATGGCGTGGCCATTGAGCTGGCTGACTTCTCCTCGTGCTTACCGTCGTCTACTGCGCGTTGGGGGTGCTTTTTGGTGTGGGGTTCTCCTGCGCCCTGCGGCTCTTTCGCAGGGCGGTGGGAGCGGTAAGCCGGCCGGATGGGTACGCGCTCTTTCTGATTGCGGTAACTGCGGGCTATGGACTGTTTGCGACCATCGAAGTCACGCACTACGCCTCAGGGGGCCGCGTGTGGGCAATCCTGAGTCCCCTCGGGCTTCTTCTCCTTGGCTTCCCGCTGCTCGCACTTCGCCGACGCCCTTCCTCCGGAGCGCTGGTGCTGGCCCTCCTGGGCTTGAGCTTCTGCGCTGTGGGCGCCACGCTGATGGCTGGCCAATGGCGGGATGTCCCGCGGACCGCCATGCAGATCAAACTCGGCCTGAGCCTGGGTCTGATTCCCGTAGCGTGTCTCGTGGGCTTGCTCACGGTGAGCCGGCTGCAGAGCGTGTACGTCCCGAGACCGGCCCGCGTGGCCTTCTGAGGAGGCCTCCTCTTCGCCGGCCACCTGGCTCTCTGGCTCTTGCTCTGGCCTGCCAAGGTGGGCTGGCACGTGGATCATCCCGAGTGGCGCTCGATCGTCCCGCGCAAGGGTGGCCCGAATGTACTGCTGGTCGTGCTTGACACCGTCCGCGCTCAGAACATGGAGCTCTTCGGCTATCCGCGCGCGACGATGCCCTTCTTGGCCCGATTCGCGAGGGAGGAGTGCGACTATGGAGGCAAGATGCTGGCCAATGCCCCCTGCACGCTCCCCAGCCATGCCTCCATGTTCACCGGGCACTTTCCCTCCTCTCATGGGGCACACAAGCTGGCCCTCTCCGATGATGGGGATCGGTCGCGCTACTGCTACTCGCTGGACAACAGCAAGCCCACGCTCTCCGAGTGGCTGGGGGCCGCGGGTTATCGGACCGCGGGGATTTCGGCGAACTACGGCGTGTTGAGTGGTTATGGCCTTCGGAGGGGCTTCGGCTACTACGACTGTGTCGAGAGTGACATGTCGATTGCTCGCAGGATCTGCTGGCTGTGGACGTTTAGAGTGGGGGGAGGTTCGTGGGGGTCCGCCCTTCGATATCGCCTCCCTGATCGTCTGACCAAGGCGACCGTCTGCTTCACGCGGCAGCGTCCCGACTACCGGTCGGGGGAACGCATCTGGAGTTGACCCGGTTTCGTGGAT
>JAGMBO010000166.1 GCA_023129715.1 Candidatus Eiseniibacteriota bacterium
GCGGCCACGAACGTCGCCAAGGCCGCCAAGAAGCTCCCGTTCGGCCAGAAGGTCGCCGAATACGTTGAGGGCGCTCAGGCCCTCGTGGGGCTCGGCGGTGCCATCCGTGATCTCAAGAACGAGATCTGGGGCGCCAAGGGCGGCAACGGCGAGGAGTCCGGACCCGGCGACGGGTCCACCGGTGGACCCACCGGTGACGGGGCCATGACCGACTGGGGGCCGCCATTTTGACCGAGGTCAAATACTACTGCAACGAGTGCGATGGCCGCACCTGCACGGCGACCACCAGCAAGAAGCCTCCCGCCGGAGACCCTCAGGCCTGTCTCTGGTCTAACCCCCAGATAGGCCTGGTTTACGCTTCATGGGCGGCCCGAGTCGGGCCGGCCGACATCCCGAAACCAAAGGAGTCTGACACTGATGGGACGAAGGAATAAGAGGCCATGCAAACACTGCGGCCGCTTCCACTGGGCGTCGAAGGCAGCACGGAAGTGCGCCAAGGCCGCCAAGAAGCGGAAGGGTGGGAAGCCATGGACCGACAAGGAACTCGGAGTGTGATCTCAAATGTCAATGCATCTAGGAACCACGGCAGGGCTGTTGGTCGGAACCATCCTCATGGTGGTCGACGCCTTGAAAAGGCGGAAAGACGGTCAGTCGCGCGAGGAGATCCTCGGCGGCATCGGTGAGTCTTTCATCGGGGTAAACTACGGTGCTCCCGAGGGGTCTCGGGAGTTCCGTCCGGAGACCATGCGGTTTACCCTCCCCGTCGTGGGCGGTGCAGCGGCCACGTGGGTGGCAAAGAAGACCCACTACAACGACGACACGCCGAAAGGGGTCAACGTCTAGGGGGGCGGTTCCATGTTGATCAGCATCATCATCGTGTTCATGATCGCGATCATCCTCGCGGTCATGATGCTGGATTGCACCGAATACTACAAGATCAACAACGCGGCCACTGGTCTCGTTCTCACTGACGCAGCGTTCCTCACCGCGAAGTCCGGGGATGCCGAGAGCCTCGTCGGTCCCGACGGCAAGGACTACGGGTATCCCCGTATCAAGTGCGTCCTGGGCATCGAGTCCCTGGTGGCCGGCGTAGCGACCCGAACCCCCGGGTTCGTGGTCCTCTCAGGACGGGGCGGCGGCCTCGTCGTCGACGAGGACAAATACATTGTCCCCATCCCCTGGTCGGCGATCGGCACCACCGAGCTCGGGCACAACCCCGACGAGGTGGGCCGTCCTTACGACCAGCACAAGATCAACATGCCGTGGCCCAAGGGCTCCACCCTGTGCGATGGGGTGGTCTCAAAGGCCTTCGGGTGCGGTGCGAACACCTACCAGGCGTTCGTCCTCTACCGCCAGTTCGGTAAGAAGGCGACCAAACCGAAGGGCGGCCGCGTGGTCGTCGTGTCCTACGACAAGGGCGGCGACTCCACCACCGTGGTGTGGAACGAGTTCACGAACACGGCCAAGTACGCGGCCGGTGAGCTCCTCAAGGACCACAAGTATCGTCTTCTGTGGATCGGCTCCCTGGCTGAGGACAAGGAGATCAACCTGATCCGGGTCACCGTCCCCGGGTTCCCTCCCCTGATCGTGCCGGCCTGCGGCGCTGTGTCCCTCGGGAACGCCACCTACGGCGCTGCCAGGAAGGTCTACTTCCTGGACGACAGCATCGAGCTGAGGGGCGACAAGGTCCACAAGGTCGAGGGCCACATCGGTGCGGCCCATCAGCCCGTGATCTACATCGGCTGGGAGGACATGGGGAAGTTCTAGGGGTGTGTACGTGGTCGAGACCCTGACCTTGAAGCAGATCTACGACGAGATCGCCAACCAGCCCATCCTCGATATCAAGGTCCCCGTTGAGCGGGACGGGAAGGACCTCGTCGTCACCCCCGAGATCCTCGCCATGTTCAAGCCCGACAGCACGGGGCGGCTCCACCCCATCATCAACACTTTGGGGAAGCAAGAGGTCACCGAGGATGACGCTGCGGCGATCCTGACGATCTTGGGTTCCCAGCCCATCATGAAGAACCTTCTCGTGTCCATGGTGGGCACATTCAACGGCGGCCTCAACACCGAGACCGAGGCGTGGAGGGCACAGCACAAATACATCGCAGTTCCCCTCCAGATGACCGGCGCGGGCACACTCGCGGCGGTCCCCATCGTCGCAGCGGTGGCGGACTATCGGTCATGCCTGCGGGTATGGGGCATCTGGTCGGACAAGACCGATGCGACCGTCGTGCTAGACCTCGCGACCACCACCGGGTTCACCACGGGCCCAGCCGCGTGGGACGTCGCACTCCTCGCCGGTCAGGTCACGCAATACGGACAGGGCGTGCTGTGGGAGGGGTCCACGGTCAATGAGGCCATCGACATATCGACCGCCGCGGGCCAGGGCCAGGCGGACCAGAAGCTCCTGTTGCTGGGAGATTGGTGGCACGAGGTGGTTCCCTGATCGAGGAGCTTATGGTCGACGGCGGGGCTACGGCCGTGATCGTGATCCTCCTCCTGGATCTACGGCGTCGTGTAACCCGTCTCGAGAGGATCCTCAACGGCAGGGAGTCCTGATGAGGGTTCCAGTAGGGGGACTGTCGGGATTCGCCCAGGGAGGCATCCTAGAAGCCCTCAAGCGGCCGGTGTGGAGCAAGAAGACAGAGACCTTCAAGTATGGTCGGAAGGGCTCTGTGAATGAGGGGAAGCTCCTTGAGCACACCGTGTTAAAGAAACAGTTCTCGATCGGGGATGCGATCTCCATCTTTCTCGTGGGTGCGATGGTGTACGTGGCCGCCGACAAGGGCATGAGAGATGCGATATTGGATGCGCTCACCCCTTTCGACCTCCTCCCGGACCTCGAGGACGTGGGAGTTGTCGCCGATGTCCTCAAGGACGCCATGGACCCCCTCGGGTTGTTCGACCTCACCACCGAGGAGAAATCATCCCTCATAGATGTCTTCAAGGGTGCTGTTGATCCCTTCGGTCTCTTCTCGTAG
>JAGMBO010000167.1 GCA_023129715.1 Candidatus Eiseniibacteriota bacterium
CCCGATTCGTCGCCAAGCGCGTGCGCGCCTCGTCATACCAGATGTTGTCCTCGAGCCCGACCCGCACGCCCCCGCCGGCAACCAGCGCCATGGCATTCATTGCCAGCTGCGAATTCCCTACACCCCCGACTGCCCAGTAAGAGTTCTCCGGCAGCTCGTTGATCATCAGCGTTCTACGATGACGCTGCCGGTTGGTTCTCCACCGATGCGTCCAGGGATCACAAGCACCCGGAGAAGAGGGAGCAGCTCTTCACCGGTCTCGACGAGCACCACATCGCCTTCACCAGCGGGCGCGACATCACCCTGCCGGGGTCCTCCGGCGGCCCCCTCAACTACAGCGTCTATCCATATGTCGAGGTCGATGCCCGGGAGTACGCTCATATCGACAAGCAGTTCAGTCTCCACGATCGATGACAGGAGTCGATGACTAGGAGTGATGACTGTGAACAACGATCTTGCTGAGCAAAGACCTCACAGTCGAGGGCAACAGAACGGCCTCCCGACAAGCGCGTCGGAAGGCCGTTCGTTCATGGCTGCGGCGGGGTGCGCTTCCGCGGCTTCCCGCTGCTTCGCATTGTGCCGAGGTGTTACTGAGGCGCTACTGCTGAAAGGGCCGCGAGGTCTCAGGGGGCGGTCCTCCCACCAGAGGGGAGGCAGACCGCCCCTTGTCGGTGTGGCGTATGGGCCTTATCGCAAGAGAACGACTCGCTTCGTCGCCCTTTCCTTCGGTGTGTCGAGCAGGCAGTAGTACACCCCGCTGGGAACACGATCACCGTTCGTAGCCCGTCCATCCCAGACAGCAGTGATTGTACCAACTTGCCGGTATCCTTGCTCCAGCAACCTGACCACACGGCCCTCACTGGACAGAATGGCAAGGCGCACGGATCCCGGCTCGGAGAGGGTGTATTGCAGATGGGTGGCCTCTCCGAAGACGGTTGGGCTGGCGACTAGCGGCGCAGCGTCAGGCACTACAGCGTCCATTCCTGGAACATCGGCCGCGGGCGCCATGACGATCTCGACCGGTCGCCGATTGTCATTGATTCGCATCCGGAACCAATCGAAGTCCATCGTGGAGAGGCCCCGCATGCCGGTGGGGACCACGCTGACCTGCAGATAACGGCCGGCTGGACAGGTATCGGTTCCGGCGAAGGCAATCCGCAAATCCCCGGGCCGGTTGTTGACTGCGCTCATGGCGTTCTTGGCCTCGCCCATCAACTCGACATGCGTGATGGTGTAGCTCTCGGCGGGATACTGGACGCCAACGAAGCCACAGAACAGCTCGTCGAAATCAAGTGTGGACAGAAACAGATCTACTCTCTCGGGGGTATGCTCCACCTCAAGCGCAATGAGAATCGGCTCGATCTCTGTGGCCGAAGAGACATGGCTCCCCAGGCATAGAAACGATATCCCAACCATGACGGGGAGCAGATTGCGGAGACTGTCTTTGAGCATGATGGTCCTCCCGGCGGGGCCTTAATGATGCCAAGCCCACTGACGTCGTGTACATTGAACCCCTCTGATTTCAATGATCGACCTCAGAGCCTACAAGTTCAGTGCCAGCGTTCTCTGGAGGTAGGATTGGCACAGGATCGCCTTCATTGCGCACGATCTTGTGCAGGATGCAAAGGGAGTAGCGTCAGTTTCGGCCCATGCCGGAGAATTGCGAAACCGAGCCACCGTGCGTAGCGCACGGCCGGTGAGGCCATCTGCAATGTGCGGCTGTAGCCAGGTGTGTTACAATGCCGCAATTGCATCACCTGTAGTGGAATAGGGGCCCCTCAGCGTTTCTGGACCAGCGGGGTGGGTGGTGCGATTCTGCTGCCGCCCGCTTGGGCAGATCCTCGCGTTTGGGTCGGACCCGAAGGGACGGCCACCCCCTCTCCGGGGGTG
>JAGMBO010000168.1 GCA_023129715.1 Candidatus Eiseniibacteriota bacterium
TGCCAGGTGGCGATCGCGCCCCCATCTCCCGATCCCGCCAACGCCGGATTGCCGATCGGGTCACCCACAGGCGTCTCATCCAGGCTGACGCCGTCATCTCCCCACAGCAAGGATCCGCCGCTGGAGAGTGCCTGGCCATAGACCGAGTATGCGTAGGACTCACCGACGATACAGACGCCGATCCAGGTGACCAGCGCGCCCGAGGCTCCGTCGGGCACGATGTGTGGGAGTCCCTCTGCACACCCGATGTGGGCACTGCTGGAGACGCGAACGGCGCCCTCTGTCCCCCAGGGCAGGCTCGGCGTGGTGGCGACGCCTCTCAGGTGAGCGGCGTAGGCGTAGAGGGAACCGCCGGCCACCGGATAGGCGGAGTAGGCGATCAGGAGATTGCCCTCTCCGTCGGAGGCTGCATCAAGGTGGATCGCCGCGCGTGTGGTCGCCTCGGCCACCACATACCCTCCGGGATGGGCGGTCCAGACTTCGTTGCCCGAGAAGACCCTGTACCTCTGCGCGTAGACCCTGTACCCGTCGAACGCTTCCGTATGCGCGGTCCAGGCGAGATGGAAGTAGCCGCCTTCGCAGACGAGCTGCATCTCGATGGCGGCATCGTAGGATTGCACCGCCAGATCGACGGGACCCCACACGACGGCGCCCGCGTCGTCGACGCGCATGAACTGGATGTAGTGCAGGCTCTCGCGCAGCTCGTTCCAGGCGACGATCGCGCCACCCTCACCATCATCCGCGATACGAATTATATTCGGGTCCGCCGCGGTATCCATGTAGACGGGGGAGGGCCAGGGCGTCGTGACTTCTCCCGCCGCCACGGAGACCACACCTAGCAGCAGGAAGGCAGGCAACACAGGACAACGGATTCTCATCGCCGAATCCTCGCTGATACTAGCTGAATCGTCCCCCACTCCCCCGCCCCATCCGTCCGGACGAGGTCGGTGGTGGGGTGGGCGGGGACAACGATGGCCGCGACGCATAGAATCACGCCAAAGCAGACGGCTGCTCTCATGCGACGCTCCTACCTGATGACCACGAGACGCTTCGTGACCACCTTCCCATCAGCTTCGAGGCGGCAGAAGTACACGCCCGTGCCAACCAGCTCTCCGGAAGCTCTGGTACCGGACCACGGAATCGAGTGGCGACCTGCGGCCATTGGCTCGTCAATCAACGTGACCACCACCCGACCCGCTGCGTCGAACACGCGCAGCAGGACATCCACCTCGACCGGCAGATCGAAGGAGAAGAGTGTGCCCGGCCTTCCCGGGTTGGGCTGATTCTGATAGAGATCGAACGTCCCCGGCGGATCCACTGCAGGCGAGACTTGCGCGGGATCGCGGGTCGTCGCCTCATCGCCTTCATTCCCCGCGAAGTCAGTCGCCGTCACATGGTAGTACCAGTGCGTGTGCTCTGAGATCTGGACACTGGTCCCCGTTGTGTGGGTAATCAGCACTGCTGTCTCGTCGAGCTGATCGATGTGTGATCCATACACGGTGAAATAGCAGAAGTCCTCAGCGTCTGATTCCTGCCAAGCCAGAAGTAACGGACTCTCGAAGTGGAGGCCGTCCGGCACGCCAGGAGCTAGATTGTCGACCGAATAGCCACTGTCCGGCTGTGAGTCGAAGAAGATCCCGGGATCTGACGTCATGGCAGAGACCAAGAACGCGGCCCAGCAGATCCCACCCTCAGCCGTGGAGTCACAGAGTGTGGAGACTACGGTCTGGTAGACCGAATCTCGACGTGCCGGGATACTTGCTACGTAGTCCCATCCATCCATGCGGGAATCGGCAGCAACGGTCCCTGAGATCCAATGACCTTCGGGGTCTGCGAGGCGCAGATACTCGTCTTGGCGGCGGTAGACTCCGTAGTCTGTAACCACAGTATCCCCTGCCGCGTCATAGCTTGACCGAAGCCATTTCATCCTGACCTGCCTACCCTGATCATTGCCCACGTCCTCGATGCTCACGATGTGAGGAGACTCGTGCCAGCAACTCAGGCCATTGGCGCCAATCTGGCCACACTCGCCAAAGAGACATGGGGAGCAGCTCGACAAGCCGTAGTCGCCTGCACCGGTAGGAGCATCCTCGCAAGACTCGGGATCACAGAACAGGGGATCAGCCTCAGAGTTCCCACCAATCCACATAACGTCCCCTGGACCTTCGATGCCGGAGAGCCGGACGTCACAGCAGAAGAAGGCGACGGAGGATCCGGAATCGTTGAACGCGAGCTCGTCCCCAAGCACCTCCGCGCAGTTTCCCCAGAGGATACAATGCTCAAGCGATGGTGCAGAGTCCCAGTCACAGCGCAAACCTCCACCATATACGCCTGCACGATTGCCGGTAATAGTGCAGCTTACGAAGACCGGCATCGAGCCACTGAAGCAATTGACACCACCACCGCGTCCGGGGGCGAAGTTCCCTGAGATGACGCAGCGCGTTATGATAGGAGCCGAATGCCAGCAATGGAGACCAGCACCGCCACTCTGTGCGTATTCCACTGATCCCGGCC
>JAGMBO010000169.1 GCA_023129715.1 Candidatus Eiseniibacteriota bacterium
CTTCAGAATAATGTGGCAGGCTACAGGCGGCCGGGCGTCGCTGGCGGTGCTCCCCTCCCGCCTCTTACCGGAAGAGCACAATTCTGTTGGACTTGTCAGAATCGCGTGTTCTCAGACGATAGAGGTACACTCCGGACTCGACTTGATGCCCCAAGTCGTCACGTCCATCCCATACGACTTCCTGAGCGCCACTACGAACTCGCTCCGAGGAGAGCAGGTTCCTGACCAGTCGGCCGTTCAGATCGAGTACCTGCAGTGAGACGGGGCCTGGAACACGCACATCGAACCGAATCGTGGCCGAGGAATGACCCGGGTTGGGGTGCGCCCGATGGAGCTTAGCCTGTTCTGATCGACCTTCTTGGCTCCCCTCAAGCACTCCTGCGGGCTGCCATTCGGCGATCCCGGCCGGATGGTGCCCTAGATCCACCTGATCCGAGTCGCAGACATGATCCGTTCGCACAGCCCGACCATTCATGCACACGGAACCGCCCGCCCACGCGGCACAGATGCTTGAGGCAAGATCACTGCCAGCGTCAATGCAGGGACTGTCCGTTTCCTGGCCCGCGGCGGCGTGGCTCAGGTAGAATTGGCCTCCGTTCCCCCAGGCGAAGAGTGGGGATGCGTCGAACATCCCCAAACCCCAGTCCAGAACGCAGTTCGTATCGACGAAGACTGCCGCTTCCCCACCGGCGACATCACTGTAACTGATGGTCAGGGAGCCGGGATAGGCGATTGATCCGACGTGAAGCTGCGGTCCGCGTGGCGACTCATTGGCCCAGAAGATGCTGTTGATGACGGTCGCCTCGGAATAGTGCCCGCAGAGGAGGCCCCCGCCCCCACTGGACTCCTGCCCGGAGCCCGAGTTCCCATAGAAGGTGCAGTTCTCGATCCGGCAGGAGGAAGAGCCGTAGAGACAGACTCCTCCCCCCTGAGATGCCTGATTCCAGGCGATCAGGTTGTTGTGGAGGAATGGAGACGACGAGTCATAGCTGACGATTCCGCCTCCCTGTCCGTGGCCGCCGATGCCTCCCGCGGTGTTGCACGCGATGACATTGCCATAGAGAGTCGGTGCGGAGGAGCTGTCACAGCAGACTCCGCCGCCGGAGCCACCTCCAGCGAGGTTCCAGACGATCCAGTTGTTGAGGATGGTCGGTGAGGCACTGGAACAGTGGATTCCGCCCCCGTTGACGACGCCGCCACCCTTTGTCAGCGTGAATCCCTCGAGGATCGACTGATCCCCCTCACCACTGCGGAAGCGCACGACGCTCGAGATCATCCCCCCGTCGATCACGGTCTGCAGCGGTCCGTCATGGCTCTTGACAACGATCTGCTTGCCACGGAAGTCGATGTTCTCGACATACCGTCCGGAAGAGACCATCACTGTATCACCAGGCGAGGCAGCGTCGATGCCAAGCTGAATCGACGCGTGATCATCTGGCACCCAGAGTGTTACGGCCAACGCCGGGACAACGTGTCCCAGGGCCCAGAACACCAGGCAACAGATCATGAGAGAGGCTGTTCTACGCAACATGGTCATGTCTCCAAATGTGCAAGAATACGGTTCACGCGTGTCGGCAGGCGCGCCCTCCTGAACCGTCGACTGAGAGAATCACATCCGATGACGGCCAGCGGGGAAGTTGCCGACCTGTACAGCGCATGCATTATATCATGAAGTTGACCGTCCCGTGAGGTCCTGTGGGTCCCGAAAACCTATATGAACTCCTTCCGCAAGAACTATCTAGAGCCACAAGAGGGTGGCGGTAAGGTCTGACTGCATCCGTATATCCGGCCTCTGTGCGGAGCCGTGTGGACTCCGGGCCATGATGGTGTGACGGCCCACCGGTTGGCACTCCCCCCCCCCTCTCGCCCCCCCGAGACGAGGAAGTGTGTCAACCACTTCGGGCTTAAGAACAGAGAGCGGGGAGAGCTTGGGGCGGTTGGGCGGGGAGGCGGCGGATGGGTGGCGGTGGCTGGCGACCAGGAGTCGCTGGCGGGGCCCCCGAGACGGGCGAGGGGGCGGGCAAGACATTTCATCTCCAACAGATAGCGGTCGCCTCTCAAATGAGTAGCAGATAGACCGTGGGAGGCGTACAATCAACACCGACCGCACAACTCTCTAGGGTATCGACCGCCGGCTACGGAGGCCATCTGGCCTGTTCCCGTGGCGCCGGTGGCGGCAGATAGAACGTGGTACGAAGTGTGGGGTCGGGTCATCGTCTGGCGTCCCCACTCGAAGCTCCTGTGAACATAAAGGAGGCCGGATCATGCGCTGCACTCTTGCCGCACTATGCCTAGTCTGCATCCCACTGTCTGCTTCCCTCGCCACAACGTATGTCGTTAATCCGGCCGGCACCGGTGACTATGCAACGATTCAGGATGCCATAAACGCATCAGCGACCGGTGACACGATCGCACTTGCCAGTGGGACATTCGTTGGTCCCTCCAATCGCGACCTCGACTTCCTCGGGAAGGCAATCACGATCCGTTCGCAATCCGGAGATCCCGTCTCGTGCAGCATCGACTGCGAGGGACTAGGCCGTGCGTTCTACTTCCATACCTCGGAGGGCGCTGGATCGGTCCTCGAGTCGATCACCATGACGAACGGTGCCGAAGCCTACGGCGGGGCCATCCGATTACTGAGCGCCTCTCCGACGATCACCAACTGCGTCTTCGCCAGCAACACATGTACCAATGAAGGTGCGGCGATTCGTGCTCAATCATCAACGGTGAGTCTGATCGAATGTGAGTTCAGAGATAACATTAGCTCGGGCAACGGTGGCGGTCTGTATCTCTACGTCAGCGATGCGACGCTCACGGATTGCATGTTCGTAGGCAATTCGGCAACGGGTGTCGCAGGTGCGGTGTACCTGCACGCATCTGACCCGCAGATCACAGACTGTACCTTTGCCGACAATGACGGCGCTGCCCAAGGAGGTGCGATCCGCTGCTATCAGGCCGACCCTACAATCGCAAACTGCACGCTCTACGGCAATTCCGCGACGGAGGGCGGCGGTGTCCTGGCCTGGGATTCTTCGCCCACCCTGACGAACACAATCATCGCCTTCAGTGCTGCAGGCGGGTCTGTCTACTGCGTGGCAACGAGCAATCCAACCCTTACCTGCTGCGATCTATATGGCAACGCGGGCGGTGACTGGAGCAGTGGGTGCATCTCTGGCCAGCTCGGTTCCAACGGCAATTTCTCAGTGGATCCACTCTTCTGCGATGCTGCAGACGAGGACTTGACCTTGCGGAACGACTCGCCCTGCCTGCTGGGCAATCACCCGGACGGCTATGACTGCGGAGGGGTGATTGGCGCTCATGGACAGGGTTGCGACCTAGTCACGTCCTATTACGTGACTCCCGGAGGCCCCCTAGCGATTCAGGACGCGATTGACCTCGCGGCTGATGGCGACACGGTCCTGCTCGCTG
>JAGMBO010000017.1 GCA_023129715.1 Candidatus Eiseniibacteriota bacterium
TGAACTTCCCGCACACGACACTAGGTCTTCACCGTAATGGAAGTGGAAACCTCGCCCCAGGGCCTGGCAATCAACTACACAGGAGGCGGCAATGCCGGAAAGCGAGCGGACGGTGATCGCCTTGCCAAGGAAGTCAATGTCCCGGTTGCCCGGTCCCGAGTATGTGCCGTCAGTCAGAGCGACAACGTCGCCAGACCAACTCGCATTGATTGCGTCTTGGATCGTGGCATAGTCCCCAGAGCCGTCGGGGCGCACAAGGATGTCGAAGGCGCACAGTCCGGGTTCGCAGGCATCAAGCTCAGAAAGCCAGGTGCCTCCCAAGGAAATGCACTCAATCTCAGTGAGTACCTGGCAAGAACCATCGACACAGCACACGTGAGGGCATGGACTCGGGACGCAACTGTCCACCTTGTCGAGGAAGACTCCACCCGCGGCGGTGCATTCGTCGTAACGCATGAGTTGGCATCCGGCCAGGAGGCAACATGCGTATTCCGGGCAGGGATCGGGAACGCATGAGGTCAGTGCATTCAGCCAGATTCCATTGCGGGCTACGCATTCACCATATGGAAGCAGCTCGCAGGACGTACTCAGGCAGCAGGTATGGGGAAGGCAGGGAGAGGGATCACACGACTCGAACTCATTGAACCAACGACCTCCGGCCTGATCGCACTCATCCAAGGTAGAAACGACGCAGGAATCGCCGATGCAGCATGCTCCTGACAGGTCGTACTCAACAATGAACCAGCAACTGAAGGAAGCGCCGACGTCTGCCCAATCCCCGGATGGAGTATACATCAGCAAGAAGGATTCGGGCCCGGTCGCGTCGTCAGGCTGGCCGGGATCCCAGTTGGTGTAGCCCCAAGGTTCCTCCGTGACCCATCGCCAATTGGCTTCTGGATCGCTGCCGGGAGGGTCTTGGAAACCGCCTAGCAGGACGTAGCCGGATGAAGCAACCTGTGAGCAGATGAACGCGACCTCTTCCTGCGAGGTAGCTGTTGCTAGGTACCCCGGTACATCGAGCCATATGCGGGATGCGGCGATCGAGGAAGCCTCCTCCCAAGTCGCGAATTGTGCGACCTGCTCGTAAAGGTGGCCGTTGGCCTCCCATAGAATGGGATCGGCGGCAGCAGGTTGGCAACTGAGCAGGACGCGGAAGGCCAGGACAGCAGTAAGGGCAACAGAGCTTCGCATTCTCCAGTCCTCCTACGCGACCGTTCCGATCATGACTGTAGGGCAAGGGGCCCGGCTGTCAAGAAGGCTGACGTGCGCGAGACTTCGTTCTGCGTCGCATCCTTTTATCTGCTGATTCGCTGGGACTTGGCGGGCAGGGGGCAAGAGGCTAGCGACCTTGCTAGCCCTGCAGTTGCTGCGGTGGTAGGATGCCTGCGTCGCGGTCGTCGGATGGCGGATCCCGGCAGCGGCAGGCAACGCGAAGGAGATTGAGCGTCAAGTGAGGCCAAGTGAGCACAGGTTCCTGGGTGCGGTAGCACTAGTTCTCCTGGTGAGCATTGTCTTTCAGATCGGTCTCGTCCTTCGGAAGCCCGAGTGGCTCACTGCTTTTGGGACCATCCTGCTGGCAGTGATCGCGGGGGCGGCAGTCGCAAGAGAGCAAGTTCGAGACTTCCTCTTCCCTCCGATACTCGAGGCAGACCCAGAGCTCTTCGAGCACCGAACACACATCATGCGGAGATACGGCGTCGACTTCGTCTACTCTGCCGGGGCCCACTACATTGTTTGCAGAATCTGGAACCGGGGTCGTTCTGCCGCCCGGAATGCGGAGGCGGCGATTGTGTCCGTTACGAGAACCGATCTCCCCGAAGGTCGCCGGCCGCACAAGATAATGACTCCGTTCAATCTCAACTGGGCGTATCACGGTGTTCCTACCATGACCCGGATTCCGGCAGGGACTGCCCGTGTCCTTACGCTGGGCCATATTACCGAGCCTGCCAAGGGTGGGGAGGTCGGGGAGTCTCCCGTTGACGGTAGATCCCGATTTTGGCTTGAGGTCTTCGCGAAGCCCTTCAGTCTAGAGCACGGGCTCGATCCGGGTGAGTATGAGATCGGAATTCAGCTTTCCGCCGATAACTGCTCCCCCACGACGGTCAAGTTCCAGCTGCGTAGCTCAGGTCGCTGGAATGCCGATCCGGAGAAGGTGTGGCCGGGCGAACTTGAGGTGAAGTACATTGGCATTGACCGGACATGACGGCAGGACAGAAGCTGCAGCCCCAATGCGACAAGGTGCCATGTGACAGAGCTACGTCTTGAAAAGGGTGCTGGTGGGACATGGTGGGAGGTAAGTGGTGCCGAGACCCAGCAAGTCGAGGAAAGCCGCAAAGTCCAACACAGCCGCCAACCTCGGATTTGAAGCCAAGCTGTGGCAGGCGGCGGATGCCCTTCGGGGCAGCATGGATGCCGCGGAATACAAGCACGTCGCACTCGGCCTCATCTTCTTGAAGTACATCTCCGACGCCTTCGAGGAGCAGCATGCCAAGCTCGTCGGTCAGCAGGCCGAGGGGGCAGATCCCGAGGACCGGGACGAATACCGGGCACTGAACATCTTCTGGGTGCCGAAGGCGGCGCGCTGGTCACACCTGAAGTCGAAGGCCCGGCAAGCCACCGTTGGGAAGCTGGTGGACGATGCCATGGAGGCGGTCGAGCGGGACAATCCATCTCTGAAAGGGGTGCTACCGAAGGACTACGCCCGCCCTGCCCTCGACAAGCAGCGGCTTGGCCAGCTGATCGACCTCGTCAGCAACATCCAGGTTGGGGACAAGGAGAGCCGCTCCAAGGACGTTCTGGGGCGGGTCTATGAGTATTTCCTTTCTCAGTTCGCCAGTGCGGAAGGGAAGAAGGGCGGGGAGTTCTATACCCCCCGCTGCATCGTCCGACTCCTGGTCGAGATTATCGAGCCCTACAAGGGCCGGGTCTACGATCCCTGCTGCGGGTCGTCCGGGATGTTCGTCCAATCGGAGGCGTTCATCGCCGCCCATGGCGGCACGATCGGTGACATAAGCATCTACGGCCAGGAATCCAACTACACTACTTGGCGGTTGGCCAAGATGAACCTAGCCATCCGTGGGATCGAGGGCCAGATCGCCCACGGCGACAGCTTCCACAACGACCGCCACCCCGATCTCAAAGCCGACTTCATCCTCGCCAACCCGCCTTTCAATGTGAGCGACTGGGGTGGAGACCGCTTGCGCGAGGACAAACGTTGGAAGTACGGGGTCCCGCCAGTCGGGAATGCCAACTTTGCATGGGTGCAGCACCTGATCCATCACCTTGCCCCGACGGGTGTGGCGGGCTTCCTGCTGGCCAACGGATCCATGTCCTCGAACCAGTCCGGCGAGGGCGAGATCCGGAAGAACCTCATCGAGGCAGAGCTTGTGGACTGCATGGTTGCTTTGCCCAGTCAGCTCTTCTATTCGACCCAGATCCCGGCCTGCCTATGGTTCCTGGCTCGGGACAAGAAGAATCGGCATTTCAGGGACCGGCGGGGCGAGGTGCTATTCATTGATGCTCGCAAGCTCGGCCTGATGGTGGACCGGACACATCGGGAACTGGCCGACGGGGACATCCAGCGAATCGCCGACACCTACCACGCGTGGCGCGGCGAGAAAGATGCCGGTGACTACGAAGACGTGCCGGGCTTCTGCAAGAGTGCCACGCAGGAGGAGATCGCCAAGCACGGCCAGGTCCTGACTCCGGGCCGCTACGTTGGAGCAGAAGCGCAGGAGGACGACGGCGAGCCCTTCGAGGAGAAGATGAAGCGGCTCATCGCGGAGTGGCAGGAGCAGGTGGCCAAGGCGCGCAAGTTCGATGCCGCTATCGAGGCGAACCTCAAGGAGCTTGGGAATGGGCTTTGAGGCGGCCGACTACCGAGAACTGCTCGTCCTTCCGTCAGGATGGTCCTCACGCCCGCTTGGGCAGTGCATCCGCAAGATCATCGACTATCGGGGGAAGACGCCACCGAAGTCACCGCGTGGGGTACCCTGCCTCACAGCTGCCAATGTGAAGGGCGGGCGAGTGGAGCTCGAGGGAATCTCGTTCATTTCCGACGCGACCTATGCATCGGTTACTACGAGAGGATTGCCGAAGCCAGGCGACGTTCTCCTAACCACCGAGGCTCCCGTTGGTGAGGTGGCTGAGTTCCCCGCTGATCGCACATACCATATCACACGCCGAGTCATCGCTATTCGCGCGGACGGGACCCACCTCATCGGGAAGTACCTTCTCTACGCGCTTCAGGGTGGACCGACCAAGCGACTCCTTCGCTCCAGGATTCGCGGCTCCACCGTCGAACGTATCCTCAAAGAGGACATTACACGACTACCAGTTGCTCTCCCGCCCCTCCCCGAGCAACGCGCCATCGCCCACATCCTCGGCACGCTTGACGACAAGATCGATCTGAACCGTCGTATGAGCGAGACGCTGGAGGGAATCGCCCACGCCATTTTCAAGTCTTGGTTCGTGGACTTCGACTCCGTGCGGGCCAAGGCTGAGGGGCGGGATGCTGGCCTGCCGAAGCATCTGTCAGGTCTATTCCCGGGCGGATTTGACGACTCTGTCTTGGGGCGGGCTCCGGCAGGGTGGGAGGTGACCCACGTTGAAGAGGTCGTCGATTGCGTCAAAGGCAAGTCGTACAGAAGCACGGACCTGCAGGAGAGCGCAACAGCACTTGTAACCCTGAAATCATTCGCTCGCGGAGGAGGTTACCGGCCGGACGGACTCAAGTCATACACCGGCGATTTCAAGCCAGAGCAGATCGTCTCCCCTGGAGAACTCATTCTCGCCTGTACGGATGTAACTCAGGCGGCCGAGGTGATCGGCAGGCCTGCCATCGTCCGATCGAGCAGTCGCTTCGCGCAGCTGGTCGCATCTCTTGATGTTCTCATTGTGCGGCCACGGATTTCAGCGCTCACGGTTGCGTTCCTCTACTGCCTGTTCAGAACGCCAGAGTTTGCGGATCATACCTACGCGCACTCGACCGGGACGACCGTCCTGCATCTGGCTAAGGAAGCTTTGCCATCCTACCGGTTCGCACTCCCCCCCGAAGAACTGCGTGACGCATTCGCTTCGGTGGCAATTCCTCTCTTCGAGCGCATTGATATCGGTGCGGGTGAGTCCCGGACTCTGGCGTCTCTTCGTGATGCTCTACTACCCAGACTCATTTCCGGCGAGATTCGGATCCGGGATGCCGAGCGGATTGTCGGGAGGGCCGTGTGACCACCACCGCATTCACCGAATCCCTTGTGGAGCAGGCTGCCCTGACTTGGCTGGAGGCTCTCGGCTGGTCGGTCAGGCACGGAGCGCAGTTGGTGCCGGGCGAAGTGGATGCCGAGCGGGCCGACTACACGCAGGTTGTATTGGAAGATTGCCTGCAGCGGGCCCTCGCCCGCCTGAATCCGGACCTACCAGCTCAAGCTCTCGATGACGCCTTCCGCAGGCTGATGCGGCTTGAGGGACCTACACTCGAGACCCGGAACCGCGCCTTCCATCGCTTCCTGGCAGATGGCGTGACGGTCGAGTTCCGCCGCTCCGACGGCTCAATCGCCGGGGCTCAGGTCCAGGTCCTCGACTACGAGGATCCCGACAATAACGACTGGCTCGCCGTCAACCAGTTCACCGTGGTCGAGAACAAGCGCACCCGGCGGCCGGACATCGTCCTGTTCATCAACGGCCTCCCACTGGCCATCGTCGAGCTCAAGAACCCGGCCGACGAGAACGCCACGATCTGGACCGCCTTCCAGCAACTCCAAACCTACAAGGCGGAGCTACCAACGCTCTTCGCCATGAACGAGATCCTTGTCGTCTCCGACGGCATGGAGGCCCGGATCGGCACCCTGACTGCCGGACGGGAGTGGTTCAAGCCATGGCGCACCATCGGGGGAGAGACGCTGGCTGACACTGGAGTGCTCGAGCTTCAGGTCATGATCGAGGGTGTCTTCGAGCGGCACCGTCTCCTCGATTTCCTGCGCCACTTCATCGTCTTCGAGGATACCGGCGGCGGTGCCCTCGCGAAGAAGATGGCTGGATATCATCAGTTCCATGCGGTCAACGTGGCGGTCCATGAAACACTCCGGGCGGCCCAGAGGCAGGCGGCGGTCGATCGAGTCGCTGAGAGGGGCGGATACGAGCCCACAGAACGCCGCGGCGGGGCTCCCGGTGATCGCCGGATCGGGGTTGTTTGGCACACCCAAGGGTCGGGCAAGAGCCTCAGCATGGCCTTCTACGCCGGTCGGGTGATCCGAGAGCCCGCGATGGAGAACCCGACCATCGTTGTGCTGACCGACCGCAATGATCTCGACGACCAACTCTTCGGCACCTTCTCCCACTGCCAGGATCTCTTGCGTCAACCGCCCACCCAGGCCGAGAGCCGCTCGGACCTGCGCGAGAAGCTGAGCGTCGAGGCCGGGGGAGTCGTCTTCACGACGATTCAGAAGTTCTTCCCGGAGGAGAAGGGGGATCGCCACCCGGTACTCTCCGAGCGGCGGAACATTGTCGTCATCGCCGATGAGGCCCACCGAAGCCAGTACGACTTCATCGACGGCTTCGCCCGCCACATGCGCGATGCGCTCCCCAATGCCTCGTTCATCGGCTTCACCGGCACCCCGATCGAACTGACGGATAAGAACACCCGTGCCGTATTCGGCGACTACATTAGTGTCTACGACATCCAGCGGGCGGTCGAGGATCGGGCCACCGTCCCGATCTACTACGAGAGCCGCCTGGCGAAGCTGGAACTCGACGAGGCAGAGCGCCCGAAGATCGATCCGGAGTTCGATGAGGTGACCGAGGGCGAGGAGGTCGAGCGCAAGGAGAAGCTGAAATCCAAGTGGGGCCAACTGGCAGCGATCGTCGGTGCCGAGAAGCGCCTGAAGCTCGTCGCAGCGGACATCGTCGCCCACTATGACCGGCGGTTGGAGGCGATGGGCGGTAAGGCGATGATTGTCTGCATGAGCCGCAGGATCTGCGTGGATCTCTACCGCGAGATCATCCGACTGCACCCCGACTGGCACGGGGAGGACGACGATAAGGGTGCGATCAAGGTCGTCATGACTGGTTCCGCTTCCGACCCGGTGGACTGGCAGCAGCACGTCCGCAACAAGCCCCGCCGGGAGGCCCTGGCGAACCGCTTCCGGAATCCCAAGGATCCCTTCCGGATGGTCCTCGTCCGGGATATGTGGCTCACGGGTTTCGATGCGCCCTCGCTCCACACGATGTACGTCGATAAGCCGATGAGAGCCCACGGCCTCATGCAGGCCATCGCGCGGGTCAACAGGGTGTTCCGAGACAAGCCCGGTGGCCTGGTGGTCGACTACCTCGGACTGGCCCACGAACTGAAGAGGGCTCTGGCCACCTACACCGAGAGTGGGGGGAAGGGCGATACCGCGATCGACCAGGCCGAGGCCGTCGCCGTCATGCTGGAGAAGTACGAGATCTGCTGTGGCCTCTTCCATGGCTTCGACTGGTCGCATTGGGTGACGGGGAGCCCCGAGCAGCGACTGGGTCTTCTCCCGGCGGCCCAAGAGCACATCCTGGCGCAGGAGGACGGCAAGGATCGACTGATCGCCGCGGTCCGGGACCTCTCGCAAGCGTTCGCGCTGTCGGTCCCTCATGACGAAGCCCTGCGGATCCGGGACGATGTCGCCTTCTTCCAGGCAGTGCGCGCAGTACTTGCCAAGCGATCGCCGGACGAGAGGAAGACGGCCGAGGAACTCGACTTCGCTGTCCGCCAGATCGTCTCTCGCGCGGTGGCCTCTGAAGGGGTGGTGGACATCTTTGCCGCCGCGGGGCTCAAGAGGCCGGACATCTCGATCCTCTCGGAGGAGTTCTTGGCCGAGGTGCGGGGGATGCCCCACCGGAATCTCGCTGTGGAGTTACTTAAGAAGCTCCTCTCGGGTGAGATTCAGGTGCGGAGACGCAAGAACGTCGTCCAGGCGCGCTCGTTCGCGGAGCTGCTGGAACAATCGATCCGCCGGTACCAGAACCGGGCGATCGAGGCGGCGCAGGTGATCGAGGAACTGATCACGCTCGCCCGCGAGATGCGGGAGGCCGACAAGCGGGGTGAGACGCTCGGGCTGACCGATGAGGAACTCGCCTTCTATGATGCCCTGGAGACCAACGACAGCGCGGTGAAGGTATTGGGCGACGAGGTCCTCCTGGGGATCGCCCGGGAGCTTGTGGCCGCCGTCCGCGCCAACGTGACCATCGACTGGACCATCCGGGAGAACGTGCGGGCCCACCTGCGCGTGCTGGTCAAGCGGATCCTGCGAAAACACGGCTACCCGCCGGACAAGCAGGAGAAGGCCACGAAGACCGTTCTGGAGCAGGCGGAGGTGCTGTCGGAGGGGTGGGCGGCGTGAGGCTGTCCAGACAGGAGGTCGACCGATGCCGACCACTGGTGTGAAGTTTGAGGAGGCTGAGGCGACGCTGCCGGAAGATCTGAGAGGCACCTTCCGACGATTAGTGCGGGACTACGAGGATCTGACTGTGCTGCATTTCGGCCGGGGCTACGTGGCCTACAAGGTCCTTGCTGACTTGGTGCTTGCCGGATGGCGCCCGGCGGCGAAGCCACATTCGGGCCTCGGCAGGTGACTGCAGAGGCGATCGAAGACGTGCTCGGCGACGTTCTCAAACGGGATGTCGTCGAGGGCGAGGCTGGTGTGCGCGCCCGGCGGCAGGTGGGGAGGGCAGCGGGGAAGATGTTCAGAAAGCGATCTCACCGAACTGACGCTTCACCAAACTCGTCGGTTTCCTCTGGGCCAGGGGTACGATAATCCCCATCCGTCGGTTCAGCAGGCAGCATTTGGAGAGTTGGGTGACATGTGCCATGCCGCACGATCGCGGGACGGTGCCTCATGCGCGCATCTTTGAGTTCATGACCCTTCTGGGACATCTCCGATAGGACATGGTGCCGAACAATGTAGGTAAGAGGACATGCGAGATCTCCTTGGCTGTCTGAGTGCATGCTCGTCTCCATCTCGAATGGGGAAGTGGCTAGTAGAAGGACGCACTGCGGCCGCGATCCAGACCCGGCGATTCCTTATTGACTGTCTACATGCACTGTCCGAATCGAAGCAGAAGAAGTGCGTACACGCTCTACGCAGCGCGGACTCCTCGCGGATGGACTCCCTGATACACGAACTTGTGGCACACGAGCTGTGTCGTCGTTTCGGCCTTTCACCTGAGTTCGAGCCGACGGTGAAGTCGGGACGCACACCAGATATGCTGGTGACAGTGGGAGGGCAGTCCTATATATTGGATGTCTTCGTTAGGCACACTCCGCAGGCAACACAGACGAGAGATGCGAATGGTTGCATTTGGACAGCTGATGGAGGGGAGGCAGCGCGAGAGATTGCGGAGATCGTGGCTGCGAAGGCTAGCCGCTACCGAGATGCGGCGCAACCCCTCCTGCTAGTTGGCTTCACCGGAGACCAACATCTGAAGCCAGGCGATTTCGAGCGCGCCCTTTTCGGCGCATCATCTGGTGACGGAAACCTCGAACAGAACTTTCCATGGCGGATTCAGAAGCTCCACTCATCCGGGGGAGTCCTCCTTCCCTTTCGCGGCGAAGAACGCCCGCGGCATCAGAACCTCTCGGCATTGATTGCCTGCAACTGGTTCGATTCGGCCAACAGAGAGCAACCAGGAAAGAGGTTCCATTGCCTCGTGCTCCATCACTGGAGCCCAACGGTGGCTCTGCGTGTGGGCACATTTGACCCTTTCCCTGAACTTGTATGGGAGGCTCGGCCAGCAGGTGCATTCTTGCCGCATGTTGGAGGTAACCCTCAGACGGTTGCCCGATTTGGCCCTGGGACAGCCATGGAATTCGGTGAGTACTGGGGCGATGCGCCATGGTAGCGCTGAAGGGCAAGAAGGCTGGCAGGAGGTGTTGCGCGACAGCGTCTCTCCTAGCCTCAACGCAAAAGAGAATGCGATCTCTGGCATAGCTTGTTCACAGCGTAGAGATGCGGTGGCCATGGAAGGAGGCGGGACACGCGATGCACAGCAATACTCTTGCGGCGGCCGAGAAGTGCCTCATTGAGGGCCTGGAATACATCAAGGACAAAGGCACGGAGCCGTCCCTGCCCTATATGGTATGGCAGAGGTTGGGACGCGGAGCATGGCGCGGTGAAATGCAGAGTTCAGAGGTCCCCCACATCAGAACACAGAGGCGCGACTGGATTCGTCTGAGTAAGCCGCTAGACGATAGCCTGAGGAACCACCACTCAGATCACTTCGGCAGGCTCGGCAGCACAGTCCTCGGTCACCATTTTGTCAAAGGCGCGCGGTATCTCAAGGCACTCACGCTCGTGACGTGGCACCGAATAAGGGCAGGTGCCACGCAGGAGGAGGCGGTGGCTGCCTCACTGAGGGAACTGGCGGCCTTCATAGACGACACGCACTTCACAGTCCGCTATGCGGTACCCATCTCGAACCTAGTTCTGGATGCGGCTGTGGTGGAGTTGGAGGCTTTTCCAGGGATGAGCATCAGAGAGCCATCTGCGGGCGAGGCGACCATGATCTATGGGGGCACACCACCTGTCTCCCCCAGCTGTCCGCGGCCACGAGGATTCCACCCATTTGTAGTGGCCGGTGAGTTTCGAGAGCCGAAGTTGGCTGGCGAGCAGAAAGGCTTCTTCAGTGATGAGTTTGTGAACCGCCCCGGGATTGCCGGAGACCTCATTTCTTGAGAGGATGGGGTCATGGGAACAGCACAGAGGTATTCACCGGAGGTGCGTGGCGAGACGGTCACTTGAGACGCTACTATGAGACCGGGCGAGAAGGCTGTGACGGCATTTCGTCGGCCGGGGCACAATGACATCACCCGCTTGTGCCCGCACCGATCTGGTGCCAGCGTGATTCAACCGTTCACGAATTCGATGCTGCCCTTGTTTGGCCTCTGATCGGTCGCATTGACTGCGGGAGTCTGATGGAAATCTTCTGGAACTCGGGCGAGCGCGAAAAGATCCAGGGCCTCGATATCCTCGGCCTGCGGCAGCTTGACCAACACATTGAGCGCGCCTGGGTCGCGGGCATCACTACCATCTCTTTCCGCGGACGCTACCTGACATTGCTCCCCTGGATTGTCGGGGAATTCTACAAGTACGAGCTAAAGCGACAGGGCGGCAAGGCAATCTACCACGAGGACCGCCTGCGTGACGTGCTGACCCGGCTCGAATTCGTAGTCCTAGCTTCCTCCACCATCGGCTCCACCTGGGGCGAGTCAGGTAACACTTTTGGTGTCCTCGGCTCGAACCTCTTTCGCGACGAGCTGGAAGAGCTTCAGAAGTCAGGTGAGGTAGCGCTACCCGTCGCGAGGGGTGGTGCCACGTACGGGACGTACGTGATGCCTGCCAGCAGCTTTGGCCTACTCGACCCGACGACGGGAAGCGAGCCCGAGCCTGTCCGTATCCCGCCATACGGGCGAGAGCTTTGGAAGACACGGAACTCGTTGCCAGACTGCGCTGCAGTCTGCGCCGCTATTCTTGAAGGAGGAAGCGTCACCCGGGAGCAACTGGTTGCGGCCGGCAGGCATTTCTCCGTCAACGGTCTCGCGAGCGCTGCAGAAGAGCGGCGTCTGCTCATCAAAGCGATAATCACACCCTTTACGGATTCGCCAGACGTAAAGAGGACGTACGACAGATTCCTCGCCACTGCCCGCTGGGCGGCCATCGCTCTTGCAGAATCATCCTTGACGCCTGCGGAGCTCATTGCCCTCAACTACCGTCGCGTCATCCAGTCAGCCCCCGGTTCCAGTAGTGATGTTGAGCTCGCCTGGTTCGAGTACGATCTTCGTCGCCGGGTCCATTTCGCCTGTGAGCTGCTTCTGAGCAATGTCACCTACACTCTTATGGATCTCACTGTCGGCACTGTGGACGGCGTAGTAGAGGAGTGGATGCAAGCCGGAGCGTTGCCGACGGTCGTGGGCGAGGTGACCGGGCTGAGCGACTTCCCTACTTCGATCACCGTCGCTGATCTGTTAGCAAAGCTCAAAGATGATGCGTTCCTGCATGGCCCGGTGCGCCCACGCGAGGGACGGGATATTGGCCACGGTGGTGCACAGGCAGTGTACGCCCTGGCTCTGCTGGGAGCCTCGTACCAGCAGACTGGACATCTCCGCCAGGCGGGCAAGCTGGAAGACCGGGATCACTACCTCGAACTGGCGTTTCGTTTGATCGACAAGCACCGCAGTAGCACAATCGAGATGGCACTTCGCGAGCTTGCTTCCCACATCGCCATCCAGCCCCACCTCAGCACCACCCTCCGTAAGATGGGCCAAGGGCAGAAGTGCTCGCTCCGTTTTTTTCCTGAGGGCGACAAGCTCCAGCCTACGGGAACAGCCGTCAGGGCAGGCTTCAGCGGTAGCCGCCTGGGCAACGTGCTTGGAGTCCTGGCCGACATAGGGCAATTCAATCGCCTTGAGGGCGGGCGTTTCGAGCTCGCCGAAGAAGGACGGGACCGCCTGCTTGGAGGAGTAGGCTAATGCGTGAAGACATCCTCAAGATCATTAGGGGTGCGAAGGATGTGACCAACGCCTTGATCTTGACGCACAACATCGACTTTGTATTCCTGCAGTCAGTGGTCATTCCTGCCTTACGGAGGTGTGGACAGCCCGCGCTCACAGTCTTTGCGGATGCCGAGTGTGCGGCGGAGGCCTTTCCCCACCAACTCCGTGTTCTCCGGGACTTGGGCAGTCGCTATCGAGTCGTACCGATTGCTATGCATCCTGGATTTCGCTTTCACCCCAAGGCTCTTCTTCTGTCGGGGCCTGAGAAGGCAACACTGCTGGTCGGAAGCGGGAATCTCACGTTTGGCGGATGGCGAGAGAATGGGGAGGTTTGGCTGCGCTATGACACTGATGCGGACGGTACCGGGCCCTTTGCAGCGTTCCGCAACTACCTGCAAGATGTTCTAGCTCGTGTACCTCTCCGAGAGTCTGTCGAAGCGGAAGTGGAGGAGACATTCGACGCGAACACCCGTGCGTGGGCGGTGGAGCTGGGTGAACCAAACGCTCTGATTGGCAGGGCTGCTGCTGGCCCTCCGCTTCTGGACCGAATGAAGGAAATCCTCGGCGCTCGCCCGGTCGAGCGGCTGTACGTCTGCACGCCCTACTTCGATCCGGACGCCGAAGCACTCCGAGCAATGGCGAACGAGCTTGGGGCTCCTGAAACGAGCGTTCTCGTACAGAGCAAGCGCACCACGCTGATGCAGGATGCCGCCGCGACCCTCGGCGAGACATTCAAACTCGTGGCTGTGGAGTTCCACCACACCGAGAAGGCGGAGTCAGAGGGTGAGGATAGAACCCGCTCCGCCTTCGTGCATGCCAAGTTCTATGCAGTCGAGAGTGGAGATTCCGTACTCGCTTGCGTCGGCAGCGCGAACTGCTCAAGGGCGGCCCTGACGATCCCAGGGACCGCTGGTAACGCCGAACTCATGGGTGTGCGTGAGCTATCGAAGTCGGAGTTCAAGCGGTCTCTCTTGGATGAGCTTATCATCGGGAATGCGGAGCCAGAGCTCTTGAGCACGCCGATCGAACCGCCCGCGGAGAAGACCACGAATGACTACGTACGAATCCGCGGCGCCAGATTCGACCTTGGGACTATCCAGATAGCCTTCGACTGCGGGGCACAAACCGCAGTCAGATTCGCCGAGCTCGATGGTGAGCGAACTGACATATTCAACGAGGGACACGGTCGGGTACGGGTGGACACGACGCACCCTCATAGGGTTGCAGTCCTTGTTGCTGATTGCCGCGGGGCGGAGATCCGGTCGAGTCCACATTGGATCGACAACGAAGCGGACCTTGGCGCCTCGGCCAGGGGTCGTTCCCTGGCCGAGGCCATCCATCGTGGGGTGCGGGGAGGGGTCTGGAGTATCGGTGCGTTGACTGATGTCCTGACCGAACTTTGCAGGCATCTGCAATACATGCCCAAGGCGATGTCTTGGCGCCGCGCTTCCGGAGAAAAGAAGGATGGCCGAGGTACTGGGCCAGTTGAGTTCGTTTGGGAGGACGTGTTCTCCGATAGTTACGGCCTCTCGATGAGGTCATTCCTGCCCAATCGCCACCAATTGTCGAGCGATGAGCGCATTGGTGGTTTGCGGTCTCTGATTCTGCGGTGGTATGGCATCACCCAGCCGGAGCATGAGCAGGACCCAGAAGGGGCCGATGACGTGCCCAGCCTCGATACCGCTGTCACCACCGTGGATGATGATGGGGACCCGAGCGCTGACAGACCCGCCGCACTGCCAAAGTCAATGCCGAGAGTCGCGCCGACACCACCATCCGATAGGGAACGGAAGCGGGTACAGAAGATTGTGAATCTGGTTGTTTCGAGGATGTCTGATACGGAGTTCCTCAGCGAACGTCCGCCGACATTGCTGTCCGGGGACCTGAAGATAGTCGCGCTTCTTCTGCGCGCCGGCCTGGCTGATGATTGGCTAACAGAACAGGAGTTCTTCGACGCAACACTTGGCATTTGGCTGCCGTTGTTCTTTAACGCGGTGGAGGAAAAATATACAGGCTGGCTTGAGCGTCGTCACCAGACCGCGGAAGATCCGCAAGAGTTCGCGGAGAGCATGCGTTCGGTGGAGCTATCGGCCGCACTTGCTTGCTGGGCCCTCTCCGTCCCGGAGAGATCCACGAGCCCGGAACACACGCGGTTTGCACTGGCCTGCATTCTCGCTGTTGCTCGCCTGCCGTGGATTTGGCAGACTGGCGGACCGCGTGAGATCGCCAGGCAGGTTGCAGACGTGTTCGCCCACACGTCAGATCGGGAGGACGCTGACTGGCAGAGCATCGAGAAGCGATGGCTCACTCTCATACGGCGCGGGCGCGCACTGGGCTTGCTGCACAACGCCATCCTGCGGACCCACATTGTAGAGCTGCGAAACCGTATTAGGCAGACACAAGTGAATCAAGGGGAATTGCTTTGGCAGGGCCGCTATGGGTTCTGCGTCGCCACGGAGGGCTGCCAGCGTATCAAGGATGAAAAAGGTACCGTAGTGATTCTTCAGCAGGCAGATGCCACGAAGAAGTTCCTTGGGAATTGGCTTATGCCGGTGGCTGGAATGCTGGGCGATCAGGTGTTGGGATCTGCAGCACTGCCAACCGAAGCAGCTAGGATTCTGCAAGAGATGGTCGAAGAACTTCGCGTGGGCTGGCAATAGCAGGTGCTACGGGAGGAGCATTGGGGCGTGTGCCAATCTTAGTTGAAAGTTGAACGGCTCCAACCCCTGTGGTTTCTTGATCTTGGCAAAGAATCGAGGAACCCAGGAAGGAGGAGCCATTCATGAGTAGTGTCCTACGGCCGGTGCGCCGGCGCAAGAAGTCTCGTCGGCTGGGTGAGGTGGCGGTGGTCGATCGCCGCGAGTACGAGGCGATGGATCTCGACGCGA
>JAGMBO010000170.1 GCA_023129715.1 Candidatus Eiseniibacteriota bacterium
TACATTTAGAATCACGCACGCCGAATATGCGATAGATTTGAGAGTGGCGTATGCCATTGGGAAAAGGGAAGCGGAGGAATAAAACGAGAGAAACCGCCCAAACCGCTATAAGGGCGATTCGCGAATCGCCCCTACATTCATATAAATCGATTCAATTTATTCCCGATAATCTCGGAAACCATTCCAGAAGATTCGGAGAATACTTCAGAAGATTCGGAATTTATTCATGAAGATTCGGAGTGCGTTCATAGAGATTCCAAAACTATTCCAAGAAACTCCGAGAGTGTTCATGGAGATTCCAAAACTATTCCAGGAAACTCCGAGAGCGTTCATGGAGATTCCGAGAGCGCTTATTATCTTATCAAAATAAAAAAATTCTTTTTACTTGCGCTATTCAATAAAATATATTTATTCCTGTTGCAACCAAAAACCAAAACAGCGAGGTAATCATGGCAATTCCGCACACAAGAGACCCATCTCGTTTTGATGACAGCGATTATGGAGAATTTAGCGACATACTCGAGCAGTTTTTGGGTAGTCCGAGTTCTCTGCCGCACCGTCCTAAACATCTCGTGGCTCAACAGCAAATTCTCGGACAGGCATATCGAGACAAGCTCGACGAGTATTATCATTTCCGCGAGGACAGCGGAACCGCGACGACTGCAATGGATGCCGCAACCGGCGCACTGGCTGATAAAATGCGCTGGATGAAATTTGCATTGCCCAGTTTGACTCCCGGCAGCGATGCAATTCTCGAACCGTTCGGGCTCGACAAAGATATTCCGAACGCTCAGGCGAAGTTGAAGGATTATGCCGATGTTGTTTGGGCGCACTGGCAGGATGTTTCAAACGACCCGCTGTTCGACCCGCTCAAGCAGGAAATTGATACTGTCGGCGTTGTTAGGACAGCATTCCAGTCCGCTCTCGATGCGCAGATTGCGGCACAGGACAAAATGTATCGCCTGCAAAATGAGAAGGATGACGCTCGTGAGGCGCACAACAACCTCGAACGGGACATCTTCAAATGGTATCGAATCTACTACAAAGACCCCAGAGACGAGTATTGGGAGCAAACGCCGTGGGGAAAAGCGCCCGGTGCAAAGATTCCCGCGCCGAAAAATTTCGCATATAGCAAAGTCGCGGAGAAATTTTCGTGGGACAAAGTCGCGGATGCCGATG
>JAGMBO010000171.1 GCA_023129715.1 Candidatus Eiseniibacteriota bacterium
GGTCACATCCAGCGGATTGCTCAGGCGAAGCGCTCCCCCCCTAGCTGCATCGTTCGTGGTGAAATCACATTCCTCGAGTTCGAGTCCTGCGTCCTCACAGAGAACCCCGCCTCCGCCACCGAGGAAGGGTGAGTGGGCGGAGTTCTGATCGAACGTGCACCCGAGGAGGGTTGGACTGGACCCCTCATAGCTGTAGAGACCGCCGCCGCCGGTCCCCCCGACCCAGCTGCTGGAGTTCAGCGTGAATACGCAGTCCACGAGATTCGGTGTTGATCCCGAACAGGCGAGGCCACCTCCGGAGAGTGCGGAATTGCTCGTCACCTGGCAGTTCGTGAATGTCGGGGAGCTGTTGGACTGGCAGCGGATTCCGCCGCCATAGGAGGTGGCTGAGTTCTCCAGGAAGACGCAGTCCGTCACCGTTGGGGAGGCGCCGTCGCAGGAGAGCCCGGGGCCCGTGCACTCGGTAATCACGCAGTTGGAGATTGTCGGAGTGGACTCTACGCAGCGAATTCCCGCTCCATCGCTTCCGGAACCGTACTGGATGGTGACGTCCTCGAGAATCGATTCCGGCCCCTCACCGTGGGTGAAGGCCACACCGAAGTCGTCAAGCTCGCAATGGATCCGGCACAAACTCGGATCCCCGAACTGAGACCGGATGGTCACTGCCTTGCCGTAGTAGTAGAGGCCGCGATTCCCTGCGCCGCGGAACGTCCCATTGCCCAAGGCGATGGTATCCCCCGCGGCTACGCCATCGATGGCATCCTGAATCGTCTCAAAGTCTCCTGTCCCATGCCAATTGACGATGTAGGTCGTTCCCGACGCCGGGGCCATCCAGCAGACCATGAAGCACAGCACTAGAGCAAACCGTTGCATTTCAGCCTCCTTCCCTCGTGGTGTTATAATGACTCTCTGCGTGATCTGCCCGGCAGGGGCACTCGGGAACGCGGGCGTCAACAGACCTACAGTACTCGCCGCACGTGCGGGGATCTCCCCCAACCCTGTAAAGGCCGATCTCTCACTTCTGGCTCCTCGATCTCCTCTATCTCAGTCGACTCCTGAAACCACACGAAGTGCATATTGCCGAGTTGTCACCTCCCCGCATTCCGGAGAACGAAGAGGGAAGTCCAGAGATCGCGCGGGTCTTCGGCATTGCG
>JAGMBO010000172.1 GCA_023129715.1 Candidatus Eiseniibacteriota bacterium
TGTCTAAGCAATCAGACTATGTCCCCGGCAACTGCAATGAGAAAATGTCCGCTCCAAGGAGGGGGCGCACATGAAGGGGACCGTCGTTTTGAGCCACAGAGAGACCCATAGAATCAAGGTGCTGGAACGGGTTGCTGCCGGGGTTCTTACCCTCAGGCAGGCCGCCGTGTTGCTGGGCATCAGCTATCGTCAGGCCAGGCGACTCAAGAAGCGCTACGCCGAAGGTGGGCCCGCCGCTCTTGCCCATAGGAATAGGGGTCGACCCGTAGAACATGCGCTTCCAAAGGGAGACGCCGAGCGGGTCGTCGCCCTCCACGAACTGACATACAGCGACTTCAACGACACCCACTTCACCGAGATGCTCGAGGAACGGGAGAACATCCATCTCAGCCGCGAGACTGTCAGACGGATCCTCAGAGCGGCCGGCAAACCACCCAAGCGCAGGCGCCGGCCTCCTATGCACCGCTCCAGACGCGAACGCAGACCCAGGGTGGGTATCATGATGCAGTGGGACGGAAGCCCGCACAGATGGTTCGGACCCGAACACCCGCCGTGCTGTCTCATGAGCGCCATCGACGATGCCGACGGCAGGCTCCTCGGGGCGATCTTCGTCCCTCATGAGTCGTCCGTCGGCTATCTCCGCCTCCTCGATATGGTTATCAGAAGGCACGGTAAGCCCCTCTCCGTCTACCAGGACCGCCACACCATCCACAAACGAGCTGACAATTACTGGAGTCTCGAGGAAGAGATCGCCGGCGTCCGCTTCCCTACTCACCTCGGAAGGGTCCTCAAAGACCTCAGCATCAGACCCATCACGGCCTACTCCCCGCAGGCAAAGGGAAGGATCGAGCGTGGCTTCGGGGTCCTGCAGGACCGGCTCATCGCCGAGCTCGGACTCCACGGCATCACCGATATTGACCACGCCAACCGGTGGCTCGAAGAGGTCTTCATCGATCGCTACAACAAGCGCTTCGCCAGGAGACCCGCACAGAAAGACTCTGACTTCCAGATGGTCTCCAAGAAGGAACGATACCTCAAGATCGCCTTCGCCTATGAGGCCACCGTCGCTAATGACAACTGCGTTCGACTCGGAGGTCTCATCATCGACATACCGCCCGGGAAGGGTCGACGCAGCTACGCCAAGGCTAAGGTCCTTGTAAGGCAGCACCTCGACGGTGCCTGGACCATCTGGTACCGCGATGCCAGGATCGCCACACACCCGGCCACCGAGCTCAGAGAGCCTGTACGCTCCTGGAAACCCAGGACGAAGGGAGATCCAAAGGGTGCCAGGCAGATCCTGCAGATCTACCTCGCCTCCAAACCCGCACCCCTGCCGTAGGGGACATTATCTCGTTGCAGTTAGGAGGACAGAATCTCGTTGCTTAAACAGACCGGCGTCTACGCCTGTCTAAG
>JAGMBO010000173.1 GCA_023129715.1 Candidatus Eiseniibacteriota bacterium
GGTATATTTGCTTGTATCTCAGTAAATATACTATCAGTCATTTTTTTACTATCATCAAAAAGTCTAGTCATATCTCTTCTAGTTCCTGAAAATGGAACTTGAGCATTTACTAATCTCTTAATAAAAGAATTTACTTTAGTAGCATTAGGATTACTCATAACATCCATAGCAGACTCAAGACCTGTCATAAAAGACCTGTCAAGGGTAGCATGACTCACTGCAGTGATTAAAGCTCCTGTAAGTACCTCTGCTTGCTTCTCATCACTAACACCAGTACCATGCTGCAACTTCATCGTATCGTGAAAATCAGCTATAGTTGAAAAGATGTAACTAAGAGGCTCAGTTCTCTGATACGAGATATAAGTCTTTTTGCCCTTATCATCTGTAGTCACAAAGCTATAAGGTCTCCATCCTGAGTCCAACTGAGCCTTTTTGACAGACCAGTTGTTAGAACCTCCACCAGTGATTTGACCAGTAGCTGCTAAAGTTCCTGCTGCCATCACAAATGAAGTTCCAATATACATACGAGCTTTTGCCATCTGTGCTCTAGCTCCACCTGCAGCTATATCGTTTCTATACTTATCAGTAATCAAAGCAAGTGGAGTTCTCTCTAAAAATCCCTGCTTCATCAAGTTAGCAGGTGTCTTTACAAATGGCATAAAAAACTGAGTAAATGGATTAGCTCCTGCAGCTTTTTGAACTGTTTTACCCCAATCTCCAAGAGGAGTCTGAAAAGTCACATGGAGAGCATTTTCATTTGCTTCCTGCAGCATCTCAGGTGTAGGATTTTGAACCAGTTCATCAAGTCTTTTAAGAGTCTGCTCTTGAGTCCAATCATTTGCAAGCGACTCAGCATTAGCAATTCTGTATGCAGTAGCTGCTAGTGACTGTCTCTCAGCTATAGTTTTCATAAAGCCATCAACACCACCCATAAGTCTTTCAGTTGGTGCTCTTATCACATGACCTATCCCATCTACTATAGTTCCTGCTGCACCTTTAACTCCAAGATA
>JAGMBO010000174.1 GCA_023129715.1 Candidatus Eiseniibacteriota bacterium
ACAAATCCTGTGCCTTTAATATCGTCCAAATCTTCTATCAAATCACTCATGTCTACCATTGCTATTTTCCAATCTATTTTTTCAGCTAAATCAAACTTTTTAATATATGTTAAATAGTTTGTACCAGATTTACTCACAGTTAAAGTAAATGGGGTATATTCGGTTTTTGTTTCTGAAGTTCCATCATATCTATTTGCTAATACTTCCCATGTGCCTACTTTTCCGTTTGCATTAGTTGTTCCAGTATGTCGGGTTACTCCATCTTTATCTTTAAGTGTTACTGTAGCTCCAACGATAACAGCGTTAGCTTCATTTGTAACTGTTAAATCAAACTCCCACTTATCGAGTAGGTAATTGTTTGCAGCAGGAAAACTCAAACTACCCCATGTACTGTTTACAAATGTTGCATGCAAACCAGCTTCACCGAAAGAGTACTGCCCTACTATTGTCGTATTTTTGAATATTGGATTAGCAAAATAAGTCATTGCATTGCCGGTAACCCGTAAATCTTCTATTGTACCACTTGTATAGTAATAGAATTGTGAACTGTTCTGTACTAAGCACTTATAAAACGAAACAGTACCATCGCGGTTGTACCAATACACAACGTCAAACTCGCTTCGTTCATGGTCTTGATTACCACGCATATACAAACAAATACTACCACTTTCTCTCGCATACACAGAACAATTTTTGAATTTCCACGTCCCATAAGATGTTTTTCTCGCCAAAGACCAAAACTTTAATATACAGCCTGTCATCTCAAACGATGAGCCCGCTTTAGACTCGAAATTTTTTCTTGTACCAGTAACACCCAACTGAAATCCAACGTTACTATCAACTAATTTCGTAGCATTTCCACCAGCATCACCAACAACCATATGGCACATAAACAAATACATTTCTCCAACTTTGGTTACAACACCCCATCCGCCTCCAACATCAGCAGTATAAATCTGTGCGAGGGTGTAAGTGTTAACTCCATCCAGCGTTAACGTATTAGTC
>JAGMBO010000175.1 GCA_023129715.1 Candidatus Eiseniibacteriota bacterium
GATCGCGCGGGTCTTCGGCATTGCGTCGGCAAAGACCTGTTCGGTTAGCCCGTAGTAGGTGCAGGCCGTGCCGAAGGAGAAGAAATACGGCTTCACGAGCACCGCGCCCGCCGTAAGCGGGTTGCTGTCAGCGACTCCTTCCTGTCCGCGGTCAGCCGGCACGAGCTGGTAGAGTCCCGGACGCAGCCTCTCCAGCCAGCCCTTGCGAACGAGACGGTGAGCCACATAGCGGGCATTGGTTTCGGTGGCGCGGAGCATCCGTCGGATGTCCTCGAGGGTGACCGTCCTCTGGCCCCGCCACTCGAGATCCAGAATGATCCTTGCCTCGTTCTTGGATAGCGTTCGCACCATGGTTGCCGCACCTCGCATTCTGTTTGAGCTAATCCAACAACCTTGCTACTCGATCCGGATGACCGACTGTACCGTGGAGGCGGAGCCGACCTGCAGGCGACAGAAGTAGACTCCCGAATTCGTTGTCTGGTGACCACTGTCGCTTCCGTTCCAGCTCACGTCATGGATCCCAGCTACCTGCTCCTCGTCGACGAGGCAGTGCACCAGGCGCCCCGAGGCATCGTAGATGGCGAGGTGGACCCTCGCAGCCGGCGCATCCAACGAGAAAGGAACGGTGTAGGTGATCCGCGCTGTCCGCCCCATCGGATTGGGCGAGTGACGCAGCAGGAGGGTCGGCTGCGGCGGACCGACCATTTCATCCGTCGAGGCCGGCCCGCAGCCCACCGGCCAAACCCCGATCAGGTCGCACTCCGGATTGGGGGCACTGAACGGTGCGCAGGGAGAGTCTTCATGGAGGTGGTATTCGCCGGCAGGCGCATTGCAGTAGAGCGGATCCTCCGAGATGTTCCCGTTGACTCCATACTGATCGGCGATCTCATCGATCCAGTCGCCGCCCGCATTCCCGTAGATGTCACAACAGACCAGCGTGAAGTCCTCCCCGCATTCGATGGCCTCACCTTGGGGAGCATGAGAGATAATCGTGCGCTCCACCGTGCCCGTGACATCGCTAGCAACATGGATGCCTGATGCAGAACCGGCGCTCGCATAGTTGTCATACATCGTGGTATTCCGGATGTCGAGTGTGCCGCCCTGAGTCATCGCGAGAGCTCCGCCGTCAGCGCAGGAGTCGCTCGCGAAGATCGAGCCCACGATCTCGATATCACACGAGAAGAAGCCCCTGATAGCGCCACCCAACCTGTCGGCACCAAGCCCGAGGCCTGCTGCGTTTTCTTTGAAGTACCCTCCCAGGATGCTGCAGGATGCGTCGTAGCAGTAAAGTCCACCGCCACCAGTGGCAACGTTGCGCGCGAAGCTGCAGTTCCGAAAGAAGCACGCGCCTTCACGGAGGCTCGCGCCACCGCCTTCACCTATCATTTGATCTTGGTTCGCAGTGTTCGCGGAGAACGTACAGCTGCGCACAGTATCGGCCACGCAACTGTCCATGAGCAGTCCGGCTGCGTCGCGGCCGCTCGTATTCTGCCAGAACAGGCAGTAGGCGAGGTAGTCATCTCCGGCATGGGCGTACATGCCGCCACCGTCGATCTCGGCATGATTCCCTTGGAAGAGGCAACTGTCGATGGATGTGGCCGTGCTGTCGATGCCCACGCCGCCGCCAAGGCGAGCGGTGTTTCCCAGGAAATCGCAGCCCGTCGCACGAAGAAGAGAGGTATTGCTGCAGCTGAGCCCCCCACCGAAATATGCTGCTTCATTGCCGTCGAACGTGCAGTCTTCCAATGAGATGTCTGCCAATTCGTATGAGGCGATCGCGCCGCCAGAGTCGGCGGAGTTCTGATCGAACTGGCAGCGCAGGAACGTCAGGGGATTGGGGCCGGTCACGCAGACCGCCCCGCCGTTATCATTGCTCGAGCAGCCGCTGAAGGTGCAGTCGGTGAAGGCGGCAGGACTCGAGTCGATGTAGATGGCGCCGCCCTCGTTCGAGGCGATGTCTCCGGAGAAATGACAATCGGTGACCGTCGTCAACGTGGTTGCGTCGATCAGATAGATCCCGCCGCCGTAGACGCTGGCATCGTTTTGGAGAAAGTCGCATCCCGTGACGGTCACATCCAGCGGATTGCTCAGG
>JAGMBO010000176.1 GCA_023129715.1 Candidatus Eiseniibacteriota bacterium
CGCTGTTGTAGGCGATCCCCTCGGCTTCGTCATAGCCCCCGAACCAGACCGTGTCAGCAGGTACCCGGTCGGCAGGTGGTGCAGGCAGGTCCCACCTGCTTATCATGGGCACAAACCGCCGGGCCTCCCCGCAGCGCTCACCAGGGCGCGCGCCGGCGCTGCCGATGAGCCCGCCGGTCGCTGCAAGGAGAACGAGTATCTGAAGAAGCTGTGACCTCCTCATTCTTTCAACCTCTTCAGCGGCTCAGCCCAATGCGTATGCGCGATTCCGAAGCGAGCATTGGGCCAACCACCCAATGCTGGAACCCCCCGGCGATACGCTTCGCTACTGCCCTTATCGCAAGAAGACCAGTTCCTTCGATGAGCGATAGTCACCGGCGCTCATCTCCACCCAGAAAACCCCGCTGTGCAGTCGTCTCCCGGCATCGTCCCGCCCATCCCAGGTCAGCGGCGTCTCGCCGCTCGCGATCTTCCCATCATGCAGCGTTCTGACCAGACGCCCCGAAGCGTCGTAGATCGAGATCCGCACCCGGTGATTGCCCGACGAAAGGAACCTGACCGTCACCTCCGCCTTGGCCGGATTGGGTCGCACCCAGCAGAGGAAGTCAACCGGCCCACAGGGTCCGATGTCGTCATCGGGATCCGCTGCGGAGTCTGCGCAGGGATAGCTCCACAGATCGAAGGGCACCGCCCCCTGGTCGGTCAGCCAGGCCAGCTCGGCAGTCAGCAGATCTGCGATGCCCGCTACGACGGCAGCGGACTCCGCCGAGCACTCCGCGCCCCCGTCCCCGACCTCGGAGAGATGGTGGTAACTGAAGCCGTCAACGATCGACTTCCAGCCCCCCACGTCGCCCGGTCCCGAGAGGCTCTCCTTGACGACCTGGGCGAATCCGACTTCCGGGAATGAGACGCCGCCGGCGCCGTCTCCCGGCTCGTAGACGAGGTTCCCGATTGCCCCCGCGCCGAGCCTCACGGCGAGCACGTTGAACTCTTCCAGCCTCGGACAGCCGTTGTCGAAGACAGATGTCTGGGCCGCCGGCCCAAACTCCGCGCCAGAAGCTGTTACAAGGTGGACGCAGTCGTAGTAATCGTCGTTGTAGTCGCGGTAGGCATCCGCGGTCAGTTCCACCCCCAGGATGTCGTTGCAGAACTGTTCGCCCTCGTTGGGATGCAGACTGATCATCAGCGCAGCGACTTGGTCTCCATTCAGGATCAGACCACGCCGGGTACCGGAGAGCCCGCACGCGGTCGAGGTGAGCCAGTCCCGGAGCATGAGGAAGTCGTATCCATATCCTGAGATTTCCCAGGGATCGAGATCTCCCGTATTGAAGAGAATCAGCCGGTACCCAAGGAGCTGTTCCAGAGTGCATCCATTGTTGCCGTAGCCGCCAGGATTGTAGGTCGTGCCACCGTAGCTTCGCTCCAGTGATGGGCCGTACTTCTCGGAGAAATTCTGCTGGTCGTACTTATCGAACGCCAGACCAACCTGCTCCAATGCGGCTGTGATGGATGCCTCCGCCCCGGCATTGAACGCGTCGATATAGAGTACGCTGGGCCAGATCACATCGTACGGATCGCAGGTGCTCTGATCGAGTTCCATCATTGGCAGACACTCGATCTCGAACGTCCCGCTCTCAGGAAGTCTGAAGTACTCGGATCCACCCTGGGCCCAGTAGCTGTGGTAGTAGTACTCGATCCGGGTGCCGGGGGTGAAGACGAGATCGGGGACAATCTCCTGTTCTGGTGTGCGATCTTCGAACGCCGGATTGAAGCCAGGATCGTCTTCATGGAAGTATGTCACGCGAGCTTGGCCGTCTTTGGCCGGCACAACCGTGCCGTTCGCCTCGACCATGGCCGTGTCCATCAGCGCGCAGACGAAGTCCACCTCGGGGTCGCCGGACAGCCGGCTCTTCCAGGCCGAGTAGCCGGGGATCATCTCCTGACGCGGACCTTTCCTGGAGATCTTGAAGCAGAGATCGATCCAGTAGGCGTACTCAGGGAAGGTGACGGGAGGACCGGCAACGACGGCGGTGTCGCCGAGCCAGTGGTTCTTCAAGGTGTTCCGGCGGCTGAGATCATATGCGATGTCGACATTGCACACGTCTCCAGGATCGAGATAGGTTGGAGAGCGCTGCCCGAAGCCATCATGAAACAGGTGCCCGCTCTTGAGAGCGATACCGGGGGCATCGACCCCGCTGGTCAGCCCGACGCGCACGTTGTCAAAGATCGGCGAGCCCTTGGTTATGCCCTCCTTCGGGATTTCGGGCCATGGATGATTACAGCCCGTACAGACCTCGATACAGAACCTCATCTGCTCCCAGTAGGGTGGCAGCGGAACTCCATCGATCGGCGCTGTCAGCCGATCGGTCCGATTGCGAGCACAGAATGGAGGCCGCTCGCCGAGGTACCACACATCCTGCCCCTGTCTCTGACTCCACCGCGACTCCGGGAATTGCGGAGTCGAGTGGGGAAAACAGAAGAAGCCCAGGCGGTAATAGGTTCCCCGGCTGTAAGTAAGAAACTCAAAGGCATCGAAGCGAACGAAGACTGCATTCCAGCCGCCGGCGCGTGTGAATCGCTCACGGTCAATGACCGGGCTGACCATGCGTTCGAACTGTCCGCGCGGATGTCCCGGCACAGGGCAGGTTACGATTGCGGTAGCGCAATGAAGGGCATTGCCCGAAAGGCTGCAGGGACAGTCCACACCATATGGATCATCATACACCAACGGGGACCACTCATCTTCCGTGTAGATGCCCATGAAAGCGCCGACACCAGGGCACTGCTCAAAGACCCAGCTCTGGTCTCCCGACTCGAAGTCGAAA
>JAGMBO010000177.1 GCA_023129715.1 Candidatus Eiseniibacteriota bacterium
CGGGCGATAGCCCGCCAAGCGGCGGTATTCCGCCGCAAAGCCAGCGGTACTCCGCTGGCTCCTGTGCGGTACTCCGCACCGAGCACATCGCCCCTCCTGTGCTAATCTAAACTTAAAACCAATCGCTTTTTTTATACTTTTTTTTAAAGAGAGTTCAAACCCCCTGGCTCTCTTTTTTTTAGTCATCAAAGCCCAATCAAAAATTACTTGTTTTCTCTGCTTTTAGCTTAAAAATGGCTCTTTACATTCAGTTCTAAGCCACTCATTTTAAGTCGCTTAGCCATTACCCCTCTCTCTTTCAAATTCCGCACCAAACCCGATCCGTAATTTGAAAGGTTTACAAAGTTCTGCAAACCTTTCTTCGCCCGCATTCCATCCGCAATCCACAAACAATCCATCGTCAATTCGCCGTGTTTTTATTTGCAATCCACAAGGTTTAGCAATTAGTTTAACTTGATTTTCGGAGTGTTTTGGAGTAAAATAAAACAGAGGGTTAGCTTGAGCAGTACTGGCGCACTCATAAGCCGCCAGAACCCCAACAAAAAGACATTTTTCACAGAGATGTCGCCTTCCAAAAAGGCCCGCCCTGCACGGTTTGGGCCTTTTTGTATTGACCGAAAAAACAAGGTATAATAACTTAATTGCCGTGCAGGGCTCACAACCCAAACAAGGAAAAGAACCCCGCAGGCAATGCGGGATTTTTTAATTCTGCGCTGTTACTTTGGCTATGGGTGTACAATTTCATGAGCAGACGAAGATTGCACGACTATCACCTGGACTACGAAAAGCCCACTTGTTTTTTATGTCATCAAACCGGCTTAACGCTCACGCGCATTACCAAAAGGGGAAGGATCACCCAAAATAAAATCGTAATTTGTCAAAATCCGTTATGCCCGCAATACATTTATGCAGCAACTCTTGAAAACTGGAAACCCGAAAAAGAAATCAGAAAAGAACGGGCTCTCCAAACATGGGCTGACTCGACCTATCACAGAATTCAGGAAAAAATAAACACAGACGAGCCAAGAGAGAACCAAAAAAGGGCCCTAGTGTGCCGAGCATCACGAAAGAAGCCTAATCGCTTTAGCCGACGGAGAACTCGCCCTTAGAATTGAAATCTAAAGGGCTGCACATAGCAATTTACAAAGTTCAGGAATATAAAAAGGTCGTTAGAGTCATTAACAAAACCAAACATGCTGAAAAAATTCAACATGGACGCCTACCGAAAAGAGATCAGAAACATGGACCACCCAGACGAGAAACCCCGGCCAAATAAAAAAAGGCCCGCGGAGGCGAACCCGAGGAAACCTTTTTTTGATAGACGTCTGGAAAATCAAACACCTAATCTCATCAAGCCCATTTTACCCCGTAGAAAAAAAGAGTCAAGATCCACATGGAAATTCAGGATCAATCAAAAGAAATGGAGAGAGGGCATGAAAGGGCTAAACCCAACTCAAAGGTGTATCCTCATTGACCTTCACTTCCATATCCGAGTGAACGAATACGCATGGCCTGGAGTAAAGAAAATAGCAGAGCATTTGGAAATAAGTGAGAAAACAGTACGCTCGAACCTGCCTGGCTTAGTCGAAAAGGGTTTTATCAGAATTGAGAAAAGATACCGAAACACCCACCTGTATTTTCCACTGTTCTTTTTTTAAACAGCTCTTTCTTAATTCTCTTAATTATAAAAATTAGCCATTCTTAATTATTAACTAATTCAATTAGTAATTAATTCCTCGGTAAGAATTACCGCAGGGGTGCGGTAAAATCTACCGCACCGTGCGGTAAAAATTACCGCACCCCCCGGCGTCTAATTCCGTATGCACTCCTACCCTCTCTGCGTTAAGTTCCCTTAGTCATAGCACTAAAATTAGGTTAAATCTGCGCGCCCGCAGGGCGCGCTGGGGTTGGGACATCAAAAAATCTGGGCGTTGCTTCCCTTTTTTTTATTTTTCCAAAATTTTTTCTTCTTAAATGTTTTATTAAGGGGCGGAGGTCGGCGACGCCTTGACGAACCCCGACGAACCCCGACGCCGAGCCGACGAACCCCTAATGGGGGGCGGAGGTGTCGGCGGAGTGGGGGCGGAGTGGGGGCGGAAAGGCGGTGACGATACCGCCCCGCTAAGAGATTGAAAAAATTTTGAAAAAACTATGCAAGAGCAACGCCCAGATTTTTTGATGTC
>JAGMBO010000178.1 GCA_023129715.1 Candidatus Eiseniibacteriota bacterium
CCAGGCCGCTGTGGACGTGGCTGCGTCTGGAGACGTGATCCTCTTGGCCGATGGCGTGTTCACCGGAGATGGGAATCGGGACATCAATTTCGCCGGCAAGGCCATAACGGTTCAGTCGGAGAGTGACGCGCCAGACAGTTGCATGGTGGATTGCCAAGGAAGCAGCAGTGAGCCCCATCGAGGCTTCAGATTCGACTCGGGTGAAAGCTCCTCCTCAGTTCTTCGTGGAATCACTGTCACGGGAGGCTACGCTACTGGCAGCTTTCCGGAGCGGGACGGAGCCGCCGTGTACTGTGAGGGTTCCTCCCCCACAATCACTAACTGTGTCTTCACTGAGAACGCCGCCCAGTCGGGTGCTGGGGCATTCTGCTATGATTTCGCGTGTCCTACCTTCACGGATTGCGTCTTCTCTCACAACCAGTCAAGTGCTCGTACTGTTGGGGCAGGAGTGTACTGCCACTTCTATGCCTCTCCCAATCTCGATGGCTGCGCATTCATAGAGAACTCCCCGGACGGCCTGTATGCCCATGCGACTTCCTCTCCGCAGTTGGAGGATTGCAGTTTCTCGGGGCACACCTCGCGCGGACTTGCATGCGATGGGGGCTCGCCCACGATTGAGGGCTGCCGCTTTTTCGAGAACGGGGGCATCGGTCTTCGGCTTCGCGAATCATCCGCGACGATTACCGGATGCTCCTTCTGGAACAACTATGCTTCCGACGGCGGGGCCCTGTATCTCGATTGGGACTACTCAGGGACCGTCATGGACTGCCTCTTCTACAACAACACGGCGGCCGGGTCAGGTGGAGCTGTTTGGTGTGGAACTGGTGCGCCCACTTTCATCAACTGCACGATGGCCTACAACGATGCCGGCAGTGGTGCCGGAGGCATCGCCTGCGGGTCGGCCACGGTAACGATCGAGAACACGATCATTGCCTTTAGCACGACCGGAGAGGCTGTCGCTGGCAGCGCGACCCTGTCCTGCTGCGACCTCTATGGCAATGCGGGCGGGGATTGGGTCGGGGACATTGCCGGCCAGTTCGGAATCGATGGAAACATCTCGGAAGATCCTCTCTTCTGCAATCCACCGGCTGGGGACTTCACCTTGCCGGAAGACTCGCCGTGCGCGCCCTTCTCGCCGCCGAATCCAGAATGCGGGCTGATCGGTTCGGAACCTGTGGTCTGTGACCCATCTGGCCTTGGCGTTCAGGAGTGGCCAAGGGGGCCTCTCTCGCTTCTCGCTCTGCCGAATCCAGCCGCATTTGGGACGACCCTGCACCTCAATCAACCTCTCCATTCTGGAGCGCGGGTAGAGGTCTTGGATGCCAGTGGTCGGCTGGTCTGGCGACATTCCGTTTCGGAGGGTGCGCAGACACCGCTCCGTTGGAGTGCCCGTGACCTCGACGGTTCTCCTGTGCCCGCCGGGGTTTACCACATTCGGGCAATCGATGCGGCACGGCAAGTCTCCGGCAGAGTTGTCATCATTCGGTAAATCCCGATGTCCTGCCCTGCGCGCCCTTCTCCTCACCCAATCCCGAGTGCGATCTGATCGGCTCCGAGC
>JAGMBO010000179.1 GCA_023129715.1 Candidatus Eiseniibacteriota bacterium
CGGCTTGCCCGGAGCGGCGCGCTCGGCCGCTGCGGCCCCGTGCTCACCCTTTCTCTCTCCTGTGCCTCCGGAAATGCAGCGGTTGCCTCCGCCGCCGACCTGCTGCGATCCGGCCGGGCTGAAATGGCGCTCGCTGCGGGCTATGACGCCATGTCGGACCTTTCGTGGGGCGGGCTGTGCGCGCTCCGCACGATGAGCGAGGACAAGGTGCGGCCGTTCGACCGCCGGAGGGATGGCACGATCTTCAGCGAAGGCTGCGGTGCAATAGTGCTTGAAACGCTCGAGCATGCGAGAAAAAGGGGCGCGGACGTGCTCGCGGAGGTTACCGGTTACGCAACGAACAACAATGCCTATCATATGACCCACCCTCCCAAGGATGGCCAAGGTATGACAGAGGCGATGAGGGCCGCACTGTGCAACGCGGGGCTCGCGCCGGAATCGGTGGATTACATCAACGCTCACGGCACAGGAACCAAGCTGAACGACAGCAGCGAAACAGCCGCCATCAAGGCTGTGTTTGGGGAACATGCGTACAGGATGCCCGTCACCTCGAACAAATCCATGGTAGGTCACGCCATGGGCGCCGCGAGTGCGCTGGAGGCGGTCGCCTCGGTGCTCACCCTGCGCGACGGCATCATTCCACCGACCATCAACCTCGAAGAGCCGGACCCGGAATGCGACCTCGACTACGTGCCGAACGAAAGCCGCAAGCAGCAAGTCCAAGTTGTGCTCAACAACGCCTCGGGCATCGGCGGATGCAACTGCGCGGTCATATTCAGGCGGCTGGGGGAATCTCGCAGCCGCGAGACGGAAAAAGAATGAGCGCAAGACCGAAAGGCATAATGACGAAGGGGTCGGAAATCGCTGCCGTAATCAGTGGCGTGGGAGCTGTGTCCACAGCGGGCGTGGGGAGCCGTGCGCTCGCTGCCGCGCTGAGGAACGGTCGCAGTCCGACGAGCGAGCCATCGGGTGCCGGTGGTCCCGCCGAGCCGCTCGTTGTGGACTTTGATCCGAACGAGTTCCTGCGCTCGCCCAAGAACTACCTTGACCGATGCTCGGAGCTTGCCTTCGCCGCCGCCGAGCTGGCGGTCCGCGATTCCGGCGTCCAACTGCCTCCGGAACTCGACAATCCGAAGGCGGGCGCGACACGACCTCGCTGCGGACTATCATTCGGCAGCGCGCTCGGCAATCTCGGAACCCTCGATGCCGT
>JAGMBO010000018.1 GCA_023129715.1 Candidatus Eiseniibacteriota bacterium
GATGGTGATGCCGGGTGACAACGTGTCGGTTGATGCGGAGTTGATTACGCCGGTGGCGATGGAGAAGGAGTTGCGCTTCGCGATTCGCGAGGGCGGCCGGACCGTCGGCGCAGGCGTCGTTGCGGATATCGTCGAGTAGGAGGAAGCCGCGTGCCTGGGCAGAGAATCAGGATCAAGCTCAAGTCCTTCGATCACAACGTGCTCGACAAGTCGGCGGCGGAGATTGTCAGCACGGCGCGGCGCACCGGGGCGATGACCTCAGGCCCCGTGCCCCTGCCGACGAAGCGGTCGGTCTACACCGTCCTGCGCTCGCCGCACGTCGACAAGAAATCGCGCGAGCAGTTCGAGATGCGCACGCACAAGCGGCTGATCGACATCAGCCAATCAACGCCGCAGGCAATCGATGCCCTGATGAAGCTCGAGTTGCCGGCGGGCGTGGATATCGAGATCAAGCTGCTCTAGCCCGAAACGGGCGGCCGTTCCGCGTGGGCACGGGCCGGCAGGAAGATCGGAGAGTCGCAGATGCCTGGCTTGATTGGGCGCAAAATCGGAATGACACAGATCTTCGCCGAAAATGGCACCGCCATCCCGGTGACGGTGGTGGCCGCGGGGCCCTGTCCCGTCGTGCAGGTCAAGACGATAGAGCGCGACGGCTACGCCGCCGTGCAGCTCGCCTACGATGTGGTGCCGGCGCGCAAGCTGACCCGGCCCCAGCTCGGTCACCTGCAGAAGCGGGAGGTCGAGCCCCATCGTGTGCTGCGCGAGTTTCGCACCGAAGAGACTGGCGGGGAGATCGCCGCCGGTGCGGTGCTCGATGTGACCATATTCGCGCCGGGCGATCGCATCGATGTCGTCGGACGCACGAAGGGACGTGGGTTCCAGGGCGTTGTCCGGCGCCACGGGTTCCACGGCGGGCCCGAGACGCACGGCTGCAAGACCCACGATCAGCCCGGTTCGATCGGCGCGAGCGCCTCGCCGGCGCGGGTGGTCAAGGGCAAGAAGCTGCCCGGGCAAATGGGCGCCGGGCGCAAGACGATTCGCAATCTCCGCGTGGTCAACGTCGACAAGGAACGCAACCTGTTGGTGATCAGGGGCGCGGTTCCCGGATGCCGCAACTCTCTGGTGCTGGTGCGCAAGATTGCCGGCGAGACGCAGGAAGGGTAGTCATGGCAGTGGCCAAGCGCTTTGCACACACGGGGGAGGCTAAGGGAGAGGTGCAGCTTCCCGAGGCGACCTTCGGCATCGAGCCGCACGCCCACGTCATGTGGGAGGCTGTCCGCAACTACCTTGCCAATCAACGGCAGGGCACGGCCAAGGTGCGTTCGCGCGGTGAGATGCGCGGGGGTGGGAAGAAACCCTGGCGGCAGAAGGGCACCGGCCGGGCGCGTGCCGGCACGATCCGCTCGCCGCTGTGGGTCGGCGGGGCCCGGGCCTTCGGTCCGCGCCCGCGCGACTACAGCTACCGGCTGCCCAAGAAGGTCAAGGGCTTGGCCCTGCGCTCGGCGCTTTCGAGCAAGGCGGGCGCAGAAGAGATCCGCGTGATTGCCGACTTCCAGCTCGCCGAGCCGAAGACGCGCGAGGTGGTGGGCATTTTGCGCAACCTCGAGCTGGAGATGGCCCGCTGCCTGCTGGTCGTGGCCGATCACGATCCCGACATGCTGCGCGCCACGCGCAACATCCCCAAGCTGAGCGTGCTCGAATACCGCCTGCTGAACCCGTATGAGGTGTTGCACTGCGACTACCTGCTGATCATGGAGTCGGCGGTGCCCAAGATAGAGGAGGCGTGGGGTTCATGAATCTCGAGCCGCAGTCCATCATCCGGCGTCCGCTGATCACCGAGAAGGGTGCCCAGACCCGGGAGCAAGGCAAGGTCGGCAATCGCTACTTCTTCGACGTGCACCCGGATGCCAACAAGATCCAGATCGCCAAGGCGATCGAGACCGTTTTCGGCGTGAAAGTCGTCAAGGTGCGGACGATGAACCAGATCGGCAAGCGCAAGCGGCTAGGTCGCTACGAGGGACGCCGCTCAGACTGGAAGAAGGCCATTGTGACCCTCAAGCCGGGGCAGACCATCGACCTCTTCGAGGAGGTCTGATCGGGCGTGGGATCGCGCCGCCGGCGTTAGCGGTGAGGCGCATTGCCCGCGAGGAGTCCCGAGAGGAGCAGCAAGCATGGCATTGAAGAAGTTCAAGCCCACGACACCGAGTCTGCGCTACATGACGGTGACCGACTTCTCCGAGCTGACGAAGAAGAAGAAGCCGGAGAAATCCCTGCTGCGCCCGCTGAAGAAGAGCGGCGGCCGCAACAACGGGGGCCGGGTCACTGCGTGGTGTCGGGGGGGGGGACACAAGCGGCGCTATCGCCTGATCGACTTCCGGCGGCGCAAGCATGGAGTGCCGGCGCGGGTGGCGGCGATCGAGTACGATCCCAACCGCTCATCCCGGATCGCGCTGCTGGTCTACGCCGACGGGGACAAGCGCTACATCCTGGCCCCCGACGGCGTGGGGGTTGGTGACGCCTTGATGTCGGGGCCCGAGGTGGAGATCCGCGACGGCAACTGCATGCCGCTGCGGGGCGTGCCTCTCGGCACGACGATCCACAACCTGGAGATGATTCCCGGTAAGGGCGGCCAGGTCGCGCGCGCGGCGGGCGCCGAGTGCCAGCTGATGGCCAAGGAAGGCCGGCACGCGCACATCAAGCTGCCTTCGGGCGAGGTGCGCATGTTCAGCCTCGAGTGCTACTGCACCTTGGGGAAGGTCGGCAATCTCGATCACGAGAACGTCGTGATCGGCAAGGCGGGACGCAATCGTTGGCTCGGTCGCCGTTCGAGCACACGCGGGGTCGCGATGAACCCGGTCGACCACCCGATGGGCGGTGGTGAGGGGCGCTCCTCCGGAGGCCGGCATCCCTGTACGCCATGGGGCAAGCCGACCAAAGGATACAAGACCCGCAAGCGCAAGAAGGCCTCGGACAAGCTGATCGTCCGGCGCAGGAACAAGTAGGCAACCGCAGGAGAGGGATGCGATGGCCCGTTCGCTCAAAAAAGGTCCCTATGTCGATGAGGCATTGCGCAAGCGGATCGACGAACTCAACCGCTCGCGCGACAAGAAGGTCCTGCGTACCTGGTCACGGCGGTCGATGGTCGTGCCCGAGTTCGTCGGGCACACGATCGCGATCCACAACGGCAGCAAGTTCATCCCCATCTACATCACCGAGAACATGGTGGGTCACAAGCTGGGGGAGTTCGCGCTGACTCGCACCTACCGCGGGCATGCCTCCGATAGGTCGAGCAGGAAGCGGTAGCCGCGCAAACGGCAGCGGCCGGCACGGTAGTCGCCGGCAGGAGAGGGGCGATGGAAGCCAAGGCAGTAGCTCGTTTCGTACGCATCTCGCCGCGCAAGGCGGACCGGGTGCTGCGGGAGATCCGCGGCCTGCAGGTCGAGCGCGCGCAGGAGGTACTGGCGCTCAGTCCCCGTTCTGCGGCACGGACGATCAGTAAGGTGCTGACCTCGGCGGTGGCCAACGCCGCCGTCAAGGACGAGTCGGTCGCGATCGATGGGCTGTTCGTCAGGACGGCCTTGGCCGACCCGGGGCCGTCGCTGAAGCGGATCCAGCCACGGGCCCAAGGGCGGGCCTACCGGATTCTGCACCGGCTGAGTCACATCACCATCGTGGTGGGGGAGCCGAACTAGCGACACGTGGCCCGATGGGCGGCCCCGCGGGCAGCGGGGGTGGCGCCTAATGGTCATAGGAGGTTGACTTGGGACAGAAAACGCATCCGATCGGCTTCAGGCTGGGCATCGTCAAGACCTGGGATTCGCGCTGGTTCGCCGGTCGCAACTATGCAGATCTCATCGAAGAGGATCTGATGATTAAGAAGTACATCCGGCGCCGCTTGCCGAACAGCGGGATCGCGCGGGTGATCATTCAGCGTTCGTCGAACCGGGTCGACGTCACCATCCATACCTCCAAGCCGGGCATGGTCATCGGCAAGAGCGGCGCCCAGGTCAACCAGCTCCGCGACGAGCTCCAGCGAGTCACGGGCAAGGAAGTTTTCCTCGACATCAAGTCGATTGACAACCCCGACCTGAGTGCTCCGCTGCTGGCCGAGGGAGTCGCCAAGCAGCTCGAGATGCGAGTGGGGTTCCGGCGGGCGATGAAGCGCTCGCTCTCCTCGGCCATGCGTTCCGGCGCCAAGGGGGTCAAGATCCGCTGCGGCGGCCGGCTGGGAGGCTCGGAAATGGCCCGCACCGAGGAGTACCGCGAGGGGCGTATTCCCCTGCATACCCTGCGCGCTGACATCGATTTCGCCCGCGCAACCGCCTTCACGACCTACGGGACGGTTGGCGTGAAGGTCTGGATCTTCCATGGAGAGAAGATCGGCGGCGAGGAAGAGGTTCCCACGACCGGGTTCGTCGGCCGGGGCGCGCCGAGGAGACGCTAGTCATGTTGATGCCCAAGCGCACCAAGTTCCGCAAGTGTCAGAAGGGCCGGATGCGCGGGAAGGCGACTCGCGGCAGCTCGGTCGCCTTTGGTGACATCGGACTGCGGGCCATCGAGCCGGCCTGGATCTCGAACACGCAGATCGAGGCGGCCCGTGTGGCGATCAACCGCAAGATCCGCCGTGGCGGGAAGATGTGGATCCGTATCTTCCCCGACAAGCCGGTCACCAAGAAGCCGGCCGAGACCCGCATGGGCAAGGGCAAGGGTGCGCCCGAGGGCTGGGTTGCGGTCGTCAAGCCGGGGCGCATTCTCTTCGAGCTCGAGGGTATTCCCGATCAGCTGGCCCGCGAGGCACTTGCCCTGGGCGCGGCCAAGCTGCCATGCAAGACGAGGGTCGTCGGACGCGAGGCGTTTGCTTCCCGTCTCTAGGACGGCCACCGGGGACCGAACGGCCCGCCGCCGACCGGTGCCTGGCTGCAGGAGGAAAACGAGGTGAGAGAGAACAAGCCGGACAAGCTACGCGAGCTGACGCGTGAGGAAGTGGAGCTGCGGCTGTCGGATTTGCAGGAAGAGCTGCAGACCCTGCGCTTCCGTGCATCGCTCAAGCAGGAAGGCAACCCCCTGAGGATCCGTGAGCTGCGGCGCGACATCGCGCGGACCAAGACGCTCCTGCACGAGGATGAGCGGGGGGTGCGCACGCTTGCGTCAAGTCAACAGAAGAGTACGCCCTAGGTGTAAGGACGGCCCGCCGGCATTCCCCTGGCATGGTTCAACCGGGGAAGGCGTGGGTGGGACGGGGAGAGGACTGCGAGGTTCGCCACGATGGAGCAACGAGGAAGCCGGAAGGTCCGCGAGGGCGTCGTCGTCAGCGCGGCGATGAACAAGACGGCGGTCATCATGATGAAGCGGCGCGTTAAGCACGCCACCTACGGCAAGTACATCATGCGCAACAAGAAGTTCTATGCGCACGACGAGGAGAACGCCTGTCATGTGGGCGACCTCGTGCGCATCATCGAGACCCGTCCCCTGAGCAAGCTGAAGCGCTGGCGGGTCACCGAGATCCTTCAACGAGCGGAGTAGGAGCGGACGGACCCCGCATGGTCGCATTGCACGGTGAGGGGTTGCGGCCGGGCTCCGCGGTTGCGGGGCGGAGGTTGAACGATGATTCAGCAGCAAACGATGTTGACGATCGCCGATAACTCCGGTGCGCGCAGAGCGATGTGCATCAAAGTCCTGGGAGGGACTCGGCGGCGCTACGCGAGTGTGGGCGACATCGTGGTGGTCGCGATCAAGGATGCGCTCCCCAACGGAGCGATCAAGAAGGGCACGGTGGCCCGTGCGGTGGTCGTGCGCACCAAGAAGGAGGTGCGCCGCAAGGATGGGACCTACATCCGCTTTGACGAGAATGCTGCTGTGATCATCGATGCGAACAAGGAGCCCCGCGGCACGCGCATCTTCGGGCCGGTGGCCCGCGAACTGCGCGATAAGGAGTTCATGAAGATCGTCTCGCTGGCGCCGGAAGTTCTCTAGGCCGGCGATCCAGGCGTTACGGGAGGTGGCAAGGTGCACATTCGCACGGGCGATACGGTCATCGTGATCAGCGGCGACGAGAAGGGCAAGACCGGCCGCGTGTTGGCGGTCTTCCTGGATCAGGAACGCGTGCTGATTGAGAAGATCAACATGATCAAGCGGCACACGCGGCCGCGTTCACAGACCCAGACGCAGGGGGGCATTATCGAGAAAGAAGCGCCGCTGCACATCTCGAACGTCGCGCTCTACGATCCGAAGTCCAAGGGAGCAACTCGCGTGCGCTACCGCGTGCGCTACGAAAAAGACGGGGATCGCCAGGTGAAGGTCAAGGACCGTCTGTCGGCGAAGACGGGTGAGGTGATCGAGAAGCCTGCCGAGAAGCGTGCCTAGCCAGATGGCCGGGTAGGAATGGGAGAGCGAAGAGCGATGGCCAAGAAGGAAGCCCAACCCAAGGACAAGCAACGGGGCAAGTCCAAGGCGAGCAAGGCCACCAAGGCGGGCAAAACCCCCAAGGCGAGCAAGACCCCCAAGGCGGACAAGGCGGCCCAGGCCGCCAAGGGCAAGCAGGGCGGGAAGGGCAAACCGGAACGGGGCGCCAAGGCTGCGCCGCGCGAGCCGGTTCCGATTCCTAACCTGAGGCGTCACTACGACACCGAGGTCCTCGGTCAGTTGCGCAAGCGTTTCGGCTACCGGAATGTCCATCAGGTGCCCCGGATGAAGAAGATCGTGCTGAACATGGGCGTGGGGGACGCGTTGCAGAATCCGCGCTTTCTGGATGCGGCGGCGGACGATCTCTCGGCGATCGCCGGCCAGCGTCCGGCCATCCGCCGGGCGCGCAAGTCGATCGCCAACTTCAAGCTGCGCGAGGGCTCGCCGATCGGCACGATGGTCACGCTACGGGGCACGCGGATGTACGAGTTTCTCGAGCGCCTGATCAGCGTGGCGGTGCCCCGGATCCGTGACTTCCGCGGCCTCTCGCCGAAAGGCTTCGATGGCCGCGGCAATTACAGCTTCGGGATCAAAGAGCAGATCATCTTTCCCGAGATCAAGTACGACAAGGTCGAGAAGATCCGCGGCATGGACGTGACCATGGTGACGTCTGCCGAGAACGATGAAGAAGGCTTCGCATTGCTCAAGGCGATGCGTATGCCGTTCCGGGAGCGCTAAGAGGAGGACTGCTAGGCGTGGCGAAGAAGGCTCTCGTCGAGAAGTGGAAGCGCACTCCGAAGTTCAAGGTGCGCAAGTACAACCGTTGCCGTCGCTGCGGCCGGTCGCGCGCCTATTTGCGGCGCTTCGGCATGTGCCGCATCTGCGTGCGGGAACTCGCCCTGAACGGCGAGCTTCCGGGTATGGTCAAGGCGAGCTGGTAGCGGGTGCGGCCCCGGGGGGGGCATGCCCGGGCAGCGGATCAGCAGATGTCCGGGCGGCCGGATGCGCAAGGAATAAGCGGAGAGAGGAGACCGCGAGCATGAGTATCAGCGACCCGATCGCGGACTTCCTGACACGGATCAGGAACGCGGTGCGTGTGCGGCACGAACGGGTGGAAACCCCAGCCTCCAACACGCGCGAGGAGATTACCAAGCTGCTCGTTCGCGAGGGCTATGTCATCAGCTACAAGCGCATCGCCGATGCCCGCCAGGGGGTCCTGCGCATTCACCTAAAGTACGACCGCCGGGACGGCACCTCGATCATCGAGGGACTGCAGCGGGTGAGCACGCCTGGACGCCGCGTCTATGTCGGCAAGGCGGATGTTCCCCGGGTGCGGGGCGGGATTGGCACGGCGATCATCTCGACCCCCCAGGGGGTTCTGACCGATCAGGAAGCCCGCCGCGCTGGGATCGGTGGGGAAGTGCTGGCAAGGGTCTGGTAGGCGGCGCAGTCGGGGGGGGCTGCAAGGCGACTCCCCGGGCGCGCAGCGCTAAGGAAGGTAGGCGATGTCGCGGATCGGCAAGCGACCCATCCCGATTCCGGATGGCGTGGAAATCAGGATCGATGGGCAGAAAGTCTCCGTCAAGGAGAAGGAAAACGAGCTGCACTGGACGGTGGTGCCGGAGCTCGAGGTTCTCCTCGAGGAGGGTGCGCTGCATGTGCGCAATCCCAATCCGAACAAGCGCACCAACAGCCTGTGGGGCACAACCCGCACGGTGCTTGACAATCTGGTCACCGGCGTTCACCAGGGATTCACCCGCGTTCTCGAGCTCGTGGGCACCGGGTACCGGGTGGCGCTCAAGGGCAAGACCCTGACCTTTGAGATCGGCTTCGATCATCCGGTCGAGTATGCCGTCGCGGCCGATGTCGAGGTGACGGTCAGCGACCGGCCGCCGAAGATCACGGTCAAGGGCATCGACCGCCAACGGGTCGGGCAAGTTGCCGCCGAGATCCGGGCGCTCAAGCGGCCCGAGCCCTACCATGGCAAGGGCATTCGCTACGAGGGCGAGCAGGTTCGCAAGAAGGCGGGCAAGGCCGGTGCCTAGCGGAGGACGGGGACGATGAAATCGATTGCCAAGCAGCGGCGCGACAGCCGAATCCGCCGGCATGGAAGAATTCGCAGGCGGGTCACCGGTTCGACCGAGCGGCCTCGGCTGTGCGTCTACCGGAGCCATGTTCACATCTACGGCCAGATCGTCGACGACATCGGCGGCCGTACGCTGCTGGGGGCCTCGAGCCTGAGCCCCGATGTGGCCGGCAAGCTGAGCAAGCTGCCCAAGGTGGATGCGAGCCGCGAAGTGGGCAAGTTGATCGCCGAGCGCGCGAAGGCCAAGGGAATTCAGCAGGTGTGCTTCGATCGCGGCGGCTATCTCTATCATGGCCGCGTGCGAGCGTTTGCCGAGGGGGCTCGCGAAGGCGGCCTGGAGTTCTAGCGCCCCGCCGCGCGGTCTGAAGCCGCGCGCGGCGCCGGGCAAGGCGGCGTTCCACGTGGGCCGGGGGAGCGGTGAGGAAGCAGCCGGGAGGTGGCGATTGAATCGGGACCGACGAGATAAGACGGATCGGATGGAGCGCGGCATGGAACCGGAATTGATCGACCGGCTCGTGCACATCAACCGTGTCGCCAAGGTGGTCAAGGGGGGGCGCCGCTTCAGCTTCAATGCCTTGGTTGCCGTCGGCAACAAGGCGGGCTTGGTCGGCGTCGGCCTCGGCAAGGCCAATGAGGTCGCCGAGGCGATCCGCAAGGCGAACGAGACGGCGCGCAAGGAGGTCTTCGAGGTTCCGTTGATCCGGGGCACCCTGCCGCACGAGATCCTCTGTCGCTTTGGCGCCGCGCGGGTGCTCCTGCGCCCCGCCTCCCCCGGTACCGGGGTGATTGCGGGCAGCGCGGTGCGTGCCGTGCTCGAGGTCGCCGGGGTGCAGGATGTCTTGGGCAAGAGCCTGGGCACCAGCAATCCCTACAACCTGGTGCGGGCGACGGTCGAGGGCCTCAAGCGGCTGCGCAGTGCGAAGGAAGTCGCCCGTCGCCGCGGCAAGCGGCTCCATGAAGTCTTGGGATACTCCCTGGGGGGGAACGATGGGCAAGCTGAAGATCACGCAGGTGCGTAGCGCGATCAACCGCCTAGAGCGGCAGAAGCGCACCATCCGGGCGCTCGGGATCCTGCGCATGCAGCACTCGGTCACCCACGAGGACACCCCTCAGATCCGGGGGATGATCCGCACAGTGGCACATCTGGTCAAAGTCGAGGAGGTCGACTAGGTCCTCCCCCGAGGTCCTGGCGACCTGATTAGGAGCGGGACGATGAAGCTAAACGAAATCAAGCCGGCGCGCGGAGCGGTCAAACGGCGCAAGCGACTCGGCTGCGGCACCGGCTCGGGCCATGGCGGCACCTCGACGCAGGGCCACAAGGGGCAGCAGTCGCGCAGCGGCGGTGGGGTCCCCCCTTGGTTCGAGGGCGGCCAGATGCCGTTGCAGCGGCGCGTCCCGAAGCGGGGCTTCCACAACTTTGCCCGCATCGAGTACGAGGTCGTCAATGTCGGCGACTTGGGCCGTTTCGCGGCCGGGTCCGAAGTGGGGCTGGCCGAGTTGTGCGATGCGCGGCTGGTGCGCCGGACAGACCGTCCGGTCAAGATCCTGGGCACCGGCACGATCGACCACGCTCTAACGATCCACGTCCATGCGGCCAGCAAGGCGGCGGTGGAGAAGATTGAGCAGAGTGGTGGGAAGGTGGAGATCCTCTCCAAGGCGTGACCTGAGGAGCTGTAATGTTCAGTAAGCTGGACTCGATGTTCCGCATTCCCGAGCTGAAGCGCCGGATCCTCTTCACGGTGATGATCCTGGCGATCTACCGGCTCGGCGGACACATCACGACCCCGGGAATCGACGGCAGCGCGCTCTCCGACTGGTTCGGGCAGAACCAGGCCGGTGGGCTCTTTGGGCTCTACGATCTCTTCGCGGGTGGTAACTTCAGCCGAGCGACCGTCTTCGCGCTGGGGATCATGCCCTACATCAGCGCCTCGATCATCCTGCAGCTCTTCGGTGCGGTGATTCCCTACTTCGAGCGTCTGCGCAAGGAAGGCGAGGCGGGGCGCAAGAAGATCACCCAGTTCACACGCTACGGAACGGTCCTGCTGGCGGTGATCCAGTCCTACGGAATCAGCATCTTCCTGCTCAGCATGGGCGGGACGATCCCGGGACTGATCTCGATGAATCCCTTTGCCTTTCAACTGCTGACGATGTTGACCCTGACCTCTGGCACGGTGTTCGTCATGTGGCTCGGCGAGCAGATCACCGAGCGGGGCATCGGCAACGGGATCTCACTGATCATCTTCATCGGCATCATCGCGCGCTTTCCGACGCAGCTCTTCCAGACCTGGCGCCTCGTGCGTGCGGGCGACATCAATATGCTCTTCATGATCATCCTGCTCGTCGGGATGTTCGGGGTCACGGCGATCGTCGTGATGATGACCCAGGCGCAGCGGAAGATCCCGGTGCAGTATCCGAAGCGGGTCGTCGGACGCAAGATGGTCGGTGGAGTCAGTACGCACATTCCCCTGCGGCCGAACACCGCCGGCGTGATCCCGATCATCTTCGCGCAGTCGATCATCGTCTTCCCGAGCACGCTGGGGAGCTTCTTCCAGGATAGCCCGGCTATCGATTTCTTGAACGAGCTCTTCCGCCCGGGCCAGCCGGTCTACGTCATCTTGTACGGCTTGATGATCGTCTTCTTCTGCTACTTCTACACGGCGATTGTGCTCAACCCGGTTGACGTCGCCGAGAATATGAAGAAGTACGGCGGTTTTGTCCCCGGTATCCGCCAGGGCAGACCGACGGCCAACTATCTCGACCGGATTCTGACGCGGATCACATTCACTGGTTCGCTCTATCTTGCGGCAATTGCGATCTTGCCCGATATCTTGATCTACCAGGCGGGCATGCCCTTCTACTTCGGCGGCACCAGCTTGCTGATTGTCGTCGGGGTCGCGCTCGACACGCTGCAGCAGATCGAGGGACACTTGTTGGCCCGCCACTACGACGGGTTCTTGAAGAAGACACGCCTGCGCGGCGGGCGCAGGATGTAGGTTCCCGGCGTGCGCGGCGCGGGTCGGAGGGATCCGGCAGCGCGGCGTCCGTCCGGTTGCTGATCGTCCTTGGGAGAGTAGGGAGCATGCGGTTGATTCTCTTGGGTGCGCCGGGATGTGGAAAGGGCACCCACAGCGCGTGGATGGTCGAGGAGCTGGGGATCCCCCAGATCTCGACCGGCGATATCCTGCGCGATGCCGTCAAGGAGGGCAGCGAGCTCGGCCGCCAAGCGAGATCGTACATGGACAGCGGCGAGCTGGTGCCCGATTCCGTCATCCTCGGACTGATGCGCGGGCGGATGGCCCAGCCCGATGCGGCGCGCGGGTTCATCCTCGACGGCTTTCCGCGGACGATTCCGCAGGCCGAGGGGCTCAACGGCGCACTGGGCGATGCCGGCATGAAGCTGGATCGTGTGCTCCAGATCAACGTCGCCCGTGACGAGCTGATCCACCGGCTCACCAGCCGGCGTGTGTGTCCTAACTGCAAGGCAGTGTACAATCTCGACTTCAAGCCGCCGAAGCAGGGTGATATCTGTGATGCCTGCGGCGCTTCTGTCGTGCAGCGCGACGACGATCGGGAGGCGACTGTTGCCCAGCGGCTGGAGGTCTACGAAAGGCAGACCGCGCCGTTGATCGACTACTACATCGCCCGCGGGCTGGTGGCCGTCATCGACGGGAATCAGGGCTATGCGCATACGCGGGCGGAGATCGAGACAGCGCTGGGGCGCGAGGCGAAGCGATGATCGCGATTCGCCGACCAGATGAGATCGCGAAGATCGGGCGCAGTGCGCGCATCGTGGGCGAGGCCTTAGAGCTCGCCGGTGGGATGGTCCGCCCGGGTGTCTCGACGCAGGAGATCAATGCCGAGATCGAGCGGCTGATCATCGCGCGGGGAGCACGTCCCTCCTTCAAGGGGTATCACGGCTTCCCGGCGAGCGCCTGTATCTCGGTCAACGACGTCGTCGTGCATGGCATCCCCTCCGATCGGATGCTGGAAGAAGGGGATATCGTCAGTATCGATGTCGGCGCCTACCTGGACGGCTACCATGGCGACGGCGCCTGGACCTTTCCGGTGGGGGCGATCTCGACCGACTCGCAGCGGTTGATGCAGGTGACCCGCGAGGCGCTCGAGGTGGGGATCGCCCAGGCGCGCCCCGGACAGCGGCTGGGAGAAATCTCTCACGCCGTTCAGAGCCATGTGGAAGACCACGGATACTCGGTGGTGCGCATGCTGGTCGGCCATGGAATCGGCAGCCAACTCCACGAGGAGCCGCAGGTGCCGAATTTCGGCAGCCGCCGGCAGGGGCCGATTCTGGCGGCGGGGATGGTGTTGGCGATCGAGCCGATGGTCAATGCCGGCGGGTTGGATGTCTATACGGCCAAGGATGAGTGGACGGTGCTGACGCGCGATCATTCCCGCTCCGCTCATTTCGAGCACACCGTCGCGATTACCGCGGAGGGGCCGCAAGTGCTGACGCTTGCCAATGGGGCTGTCGGCGCCGCCGGAGTCTCGCCTCACGGGGCGCGGTCCGCGGGGGAGAGAGGGTAGCACGATGAAAGTCAGATCTTCGGTCAAACGGATCTGTGAGCACTGCAAGATCATCCGGCGCAATGGTGTCGTGCGGGTGATCTGCAAGCGCAATCCCCGGCACAAGCAACGCCAGGGATAGGAACCCGGGCTTGCGACCTTGGGCGGCCGCCGTGCCGCCGGGTAAGGGCATCCGGGTGAAGCAGGCGGATAAGGAGGAAGAACCTTGGCTCGTATCGCCGGAATCGATCTGCCGAATGAGAAGCGGGTCGAAGCCGCGCTGACCTACATCTTCGGCATCGGGTTTTCCAGCTCGCGCCGCATCTTGACGGCGACCGGAGTGGATCCGACCCGCAGGGTCAAAGACCTCAGCGAGGAAGAGGCAGCGCGTCTCCGCAATGAGATCGAGAAGAACTACCGGGTCGAGGGTGCCCTGCACACCGAGATCGGGATGAACATCAAGCGGCTGATGGATATCGGCTGCTACCGGGGCATGCGCCATCGCCGCGGTCTTCCGGTGCGGGGCCAGCGAACCCACACCAATGCCCGCACGCGCAAGGGCCCGAAGAAGTCTTCGGGGACGGTGAAGAAGAAGCCGGCCCCGGGCAAGAAGTAAGACTGGGGCGACGGGCGATGAACCCGTCGGTGTCCGCTGGGTCGACCGCTTGAAGTGCCGGGTGAGGAACCGTTTGCGGAGGTAGGAGACGGTGGCCAAAGAAAAGCGCAAGAAGAAGGATCGCAAGGTGCCCCCGAATGGGGTCGCCCACATCCATACGACCTTCAACAACACGATCATCTCGATCACCGACACGAGCGGGGGGGTCATCTCCTGGGCGAGTGCCGGGACGGTCGGGTTCAAGGGATCGCGCAAGAGCACGCCCTTTGCCGCCCAGATGGCGGCCGACAAGGCCGCGCGGGGTGCGATGGGCCTGGGCATGCGCCGTGTCGAGGTCTGGGTCAAGGGGCCCGGGCCGGGGCGTGAGGCCTCGATCCGCAGCCTCGCCGCCGCCGGGATCGAGGTCACCGCGATTCGGGACGTCACCCCGATCCCCCACAATGGGTGCCGTCCCCCGAAGCGTCGAAGGGTCTAACCCACGCCGACAGGCGTGGACGCCCCCGCCGCTGTTCCTGAGGGAACGCCAGCCGGGCAGCGCGCGGGAAGAAGGAGCCGGAGGAGAACGCATGGCCGTTTATCATGGACCGAAATGCAAGCTCTGTCGCCGGGAGGGCGTGCGACTCTACTTGAAAGGCGAGCGCTGCTATACGCAGAAGTGTGCGATGGAGACGCGCGGCTATCCGCCCGGTGAGCATGGCCAGAGCCGGCGCCGCAGGGAGACGCCCTATGGCGTCCAGCTCCGCGAGAAGCAGAAGACGCGCCGGATCTATGGCGTGCTCGAGCGCCAGTTCCACAACTACTACCAGAAGGCCTCGCGCCGGCAGGGAGTCACCGGCGAGATCCTGCTGCAGCTACTCGAGACGCGTTTCGACAATGTGATCTTCCGCCTCGGGATGGCCGCCTCGCGCGCGGCCGCCCGGCAGCTCGTCTCGCACCGCCACTTCCATATCAACGGGCGGGTGGTCGACATTCCATCCTGCCAGCTGCGTCCCGGGGATGTGATCTCGGTGGTGGCGGGGAGCCAGAAGGTCGCCGCGATTCGCGAGACCTTCGAGAACCGGCGCCGCACGGAGGATCAGCCCTGGCTGGATATCGATGAGAAGGAGATGACCGGGAAGGTCCTCCAGGTGCCGACGCGGGAGCAGATCCCGGCGCCGGTCCAGGAGCAGCTGATCGTCGAGCTCTACTCGAAGTAAGAGCCGCGCGTGGTGGCGCGCGCTTCCGCTTAGGCAAGGAGGTTTCGAGACATGAAGTGGAAAGTCCTCCAGATGCCGGAGACCTTTGTGAGGGACGAGGCGGTCTCCAACGACCGTTACGGGCGGTTCGTGATCGAGCCTCTCGAGCGTGGTCTTGGCTACACGCTGGGCAACACGCTGCGCCGGGTGCTGCTCTCTTCCCTGCAGGGGGCCGCGGTGGTGGCCTGTAAGTTCAATGTTTCGGGCGTGTTGCACGAGTTCACGCCCGTGCCTGGCGTCCTCGAGGATGTGACCGACATCGTCCTCAATCTCAAGCAGATCCGTTTCCGGCACAACGGGGACGGACCCCGCACGGGGATCTTCCGTGCGACCGGTGAGGCGGAAGTCCATGCCCGCGATATGCAGATCTCGTCCGATATCGAGATCCTCAATCCCGACCAGCACATCTGCACGGTCAACAAGGATGCCGATATCGAGTTCGAGGTCGAGGTGGCGACCGGCCGTGGGTACGTGATGGCCGAGGAGCACCAGAAGGCGGGGCAGCGCCCGCTGGGAACGATCGTGCTGGATACGAACTTCAGTCCGATCACGCACGTGAAGTATGCGGTTGAAAGCGCGCGGATCGGGCAGCGGATCGACTACGATAAGCTGATCATGGAGATCAGCACCGACGCCTCGATTCTGCCCCAGGACGGGCTCGCGATGGCCGGCAAGATCCTCCGCGATCACTTCGGCATCTTCGTCAAGTTCGAGGAGGAGTTCGAGGAGGAAGAGGAAGAGAAGGTCGACGAGGAATTCACGCGCATCAAGGCCCTCCTCGAGAAGAGCGTCGACGAGTTGGAACTCTCCGTGCGTTCGGCCAACTGCCTGCGCGCCGCCCGCATTCGCGCGTTGGGCGACCTGGTGCAGAAGACCGAGCAGGACATGCTGCACTATCGCAACTTCGGCAAGAAGTCGCTCAAGGAGATCCAGGACCTCATCCAGGGGATGGGGCTCTACTTCGGCATGGACGTGACCAAGTACCTTGGCGTCCGCGCGGACGCGGATGCGGATGCCGGAGAGGACGAGGGCGTCGAGGCGGGCGAGTTCGGTGGTGAAGCAGAGGTGACGACGGCGGAGGAGATCTAGCGCGAGCTCCGGCGCCGGACTTCTTGCAGCGGCCCGCCGGATCGTTTGGTTGGGTGCCGCGATGGGCATTCGGAAAGGGTGAGGAGATGAGACACCAGAAGGACGGGCGCAAGCTCAGCCGGACGGCATCGCACCGCAGGGCGTTGCTGCGGAATCTGACGACCGCGCTCTTCGAACACGAGCGGATCGAGACGACGCTGGCGAAGGCGAAGGAGACGCGCCGGGTGGCCGAACGGATGATCACCTACGCCAAGCGGGGGGACTTGAACTCGCGCCGCTTGGTGGCGCGAGTCGTCCAGGATCGGCTCATCGTGCGCAAGCTCTTCGATACCATCGCTCCTTGGTACGAGTCGCGGCCGGGCGGCTATACTCGCATTCTGCGCACGCGGGCCCGCCAGGGCGATGCGGGCGAGATGGCGATGATCGAGCTGGTCAAGACGGCGGAGCAGAAGGCGGCCGAGCGCAAGCGGATCGAGGAAGCCGAGAAGGCAGCGGAGAAGGAGGCGAAGGCGAAGGCGAAGAAGAAGCGGTAGCCACGGCCGGGCGCTCGCCAAGGGGGGGCGCTGGCCGAGGGGCAGCCGCGGACAGAGGGCAGGAGGCAGACCAAGGGCAAGAATCCGGCGCCTCCGCCAGTTTCATCGATGACGACGGGCCGGCCGCCTGAGGGCCGGCCGATTTGCTGTCCGCCTCATGTCTCTTTCTTTCTGCGGATTACGGGTGCGCCCCACCTGCCGCCCGGCTCCGGCGAGAGCGGGGAACCGGGATGTCGGCGCGGGGTTATGAGAGGTGCTGGTACGACAACAGAGTCATCCCGCACCAACCTGCGGGATGCGCAACCCTCCTCAGGTGAGACCCGGGAGCTGGCCCTCGACAGGATGTCGAGGGCCGATCCCGTTTAGGTGCAATCGCCCCCGGCGCGCTTTGAGTCTCCGTAGGGTGACCGCTTACCGCTGAGTGTTCGAGAATCTCGCAAGACGACTTGGGTTACAAAAACGGCCGGCGCCCGCGGATGCGAGCGCCGGCCTAAGCGGGTGGGACTCGGAAGTTCTCCCTAATCCGTCCCTGATCGGGTGATCGGGCTTCCTGCCGCCCAGATGATTCCCGAAGAACCACCCGGCTCTTGCCTGGTGAGCAAGGATGCCGACCGAGAGAGGAGATCATACCTGCCGGGGAGGCAATGTCAAGGGCTGGGATGGATGAAGGCCCGCCGGAATCCGTCCGCTCCTTAGACGCGTCAGCAACTGACCCTTACCGATGCGCCCCAATCGGAGAACTCGGCGCGGTGGGAGAGCAGGATCACCTGGCGTTCCGCGGCGAGTTGCTCGAGGGTCACGCGCATCGCCGCGAGGCGCTCGGGATCGAAGGAGAGGAAAGGATCGTCGAGCAGGATCGGCAGGCGGATGTCCTCGGCGAGCAGCTCGGCTACGGCGAGACGCAGGGAGAGGGCAAGCTGATCGCGGGCACCCTGGCTGAGCTGGCGGATCGCGCACGAGTGGCCCCGGCCGTCGAGGATCTCGATCCCGAAATCCTCTTCAAGGTTCACGGAGCGATCCTGTCGCAGGCTGATCTGGCGGAAGATCTCGCTGGCGCGTTCCTGGAGGCGCTGGCGGTGGGTGGCGCTGAACCGCTCATCGGCTTGGCGCAACGTCTCGAAGGCGATCCGGTAGGCATCGCGCTCGCGCAGCAGGTGACCACGCTCCTCGCCTAGAGCCCCGACCTCGATCTCGAGCACGGCCACGTTGCCGGCCTGCCGCCCTGCGGAGTGGGCCTCGGCGGCCTGTTGCTGAATGTCGTGAAGTTGACGCTCACGTTGATCCTTGCTCTTTTCCGCCGCCGCGATCCGCTTATCCAACTCGGTCTGTTTCTGCTGCAGGATCTCCGGTTCGGCGTCGGCGAGTTCACGGAATAGCACGAAGCGCTCCTCGAGCCGGCCCGCCTCATCCCCCGCCCGGCGGTTCTCCTCGCGCAATCCGACCAGGGCAAGCTGCAGGTCATCGGCCGAATCCACGCCATGGGATTGGATGATCCGCGTGCGCGTCTCGGCGGCCTGATCGAGCCGCGTGCGCAAGGCGCGGGCCTTCTCGAGGCGCTCTCGGGCCTGGGTGGTCACCCCCGCGGCGGGGGCGAGCAGTTCGGCCAGCGGATCGCGGAGCTCCTCGACCCCGGCGGACGCCTCGGCGAGCCGTCCCTCGAGATTCGTGATCTCATCGGCGAGCGGGTCGCGGCGGGCCTGAGCGGTCTGCCGCTGCTCCTCGAGCTTGCCGTAGGTCTCCGCGGCTGCGGCGATCTCCTCGCGCGGGGTGGCCGGATCGAAGGGGGCGCAGGCCTCGGCCAGGTCTCGGTCGCGGCGGCGCAGGGCCTCGATGCGGGTCTTGCCTTCCGGGGAGCGTTCCTCGAGGGCGCCGCGGCGAGCAGCGATGTCGGCGAGCCGGGCGTGGGCCTCTTCGAAGGCGGCCGCCGCTTGCTCCCCAGCTTGCCAGTCTGCGGGGGAGACCTGCTCGAGGCGCTCGATGATGGCTTCACCTTCCTGCTCGACCTGGGCGTCCAGCACCACCGCCAGACGCCGCATGCGCTCCCACAGGGGCGGCAGCGCCTCCAGTGCCCGCCTGCGCCAGTCGGGGGGCCCGATCTCCGGCTCGAGCTCCTCCAGGCGCGCCCGCAGCGCGTCGACCCGCCGGCGTGTCTCGCGCCAGGTGGCGACCAGGGCGGCCGGATCTTCACCAAGGGGGGCCATGCGCTCGGTGAAGGCGGTCAGGGCCGCTTCGGCCTCGCCGACCGCCGTGCGGCGGGCGGCGTGCTCCTCTGCGGGGCGAGCCTCGGCCCGGGCGGCCTCCACCGCGGTGCTCAGTTCGCGATAGCGCTTCAGTTCCTCCAACAAGGTCTCCAACTCCGGCGCTTCCACTTCGCCCAGGGGCCCCAGATGCTCATCGGCCTGCTTCATCGTCCGCTGGACCGCCAAGAGGCGTCCCTCGGCACTCCGTAGGTCGCGCAGTGAGCTCCCCCGGCTGCGCTGGTAGGTGAGGAGCACGATGAGGATTGCGGCAAGGAGCCCAGCGAGGGGTGTGGCGAGGAAGGGCAGGCTGAGCGATGGAACTGGCATGTGGGTAGCGACATAGACCGCCGCCCCGACGGCCAGGAGGCCTCCGATGGCCGGCAGGACGACATCGCGGAGCAGTCCGGCGCGGATGCGGCGCTGGGCGCCGGCGATCCGGTAGAGCAGCCGCCCCTCCTCCCGGACGCATTCGAGCTTCTTGGCCAGCCGCTCGCGGTGTTCTGTCCAGTTCTTGGGCAGGCCCTCGACCGTCTCCTGGTCGCCCCCTCCCAGCCGTTTCGTGATCGTGCGCGCCGAGGTTTCCAGACCACGCGAGTGCTCCTCGAGCCGCCGGGCACCCGCCTCGGCCTCTTGCCACCGCCGAGCCGCGTTCTGCTCCTCGAGCTGCAGCAGGGAATGCCGCTCCTTGTAGGCCTGAGCTTCCTGCCGCAGAGCCTCCGGGGCCTGGTCGGCAGCCCGCAGCGGCCCGGCAAGCTGCCCCTCACCGGCACGCAGTTCTTCGCCCAGGTGTTCGACCTCATGAGCCCGGGCGAGGAACTGCGGCAACCGCTCACGTAACTCCTGCAGGCAGCGCCGTGGTTGAGCATCGGCCGGCTGCTGCTCGGCGGCCGGGTCGAGCGCCGCCCAGTGCCCGGTTTCCGCGATCACGGCCTCGCAGCGGGCCGCCTCCGCCTGCAGCTCATCGAGCTCGGCGCGGCGCCGGTCGAGCTCCGCGCGCACCCGCGACCACTCATCGAGATCGCGCAGCAAGTGGGGACGGCCGGTGAAGTGAGCGAAACGTTCTTGAATGGAGACCGTCAGGCGCTCGATCTCATCGGCGAGACGCTGGTGCCGCTCCCGGGCGGCGCGCAGATCTTCCTCGAGGCGTGCCCGTTCCTGCTCGGCGGCGGCCAACGCGTCGAACTGCTCCGCCCGCTCGGCAAAGGGGAATTCCGCATCGTGGTACTCGGGGAACGATGCGGCGAGCGACTCTTCGCTTTTCTGGCGAGAGACCTCTTCACGCTCGAGCTGATGGACGGCTTTTTCGATCTCGACGATCCGTTTGCGCCCGGCGCGCAGGTCACTGCGGTGCTGCGACCAGCGGCTCCATTCCTGGAGCAGGCGACGGTCGTCGGCCAGCTTGTGGCCCTCGGCGGCGTTGGTCTGGCGTAGGGCCTCGAGCCGCGCCTGGGTTTCCTGCAGGCGGTCGAGCGCCTGGCCGGCACCGCGAAGCTGCCCGCGAAGCGCCTCCAGACGCTCCTCGACTTCCTCCAGGCGCCCGGGGGTGCGTTGGTTGGCGGGGCGTTTGCCGCCCGGACGGATGAGTCCGAGGTCACCCGTTGCCTGGGTCACCTCGGCGAGGGCATCGAAGATCCGGCTCAGCACATCGTGCACCCGGCCCCCACTGCCGCTGATCAGGTTCTGAACTCCCTGCGGCACCTGGCGCGCGCGGTAGATCGTCTCATCCTCCGAGCGCTCCTCGGGATCCTGGGTCAGGCAGAAGGTGAGGCGGAAGAGATCGACGTCATCGAGACCGAGCAGGGTGCGCAGGTGGCGCTCGTAGCGGCGGCGCGGTTCTCCGCGGCCGCCGGGGCGATGTTCATCCTCGAAGTGACTGCGCCAGGCGTCGGTGGCGAGAGACGGAGGCTGGATGGGGAATCCAGCGGCCGCCCCACGCTGACGATCCGATTCCCTTGGTCCGCCACGATCGCGGCGATTCGCCTCCCCCCGATCACGGCGACCAGTTTCCCCCCGATCGCGACGACCCGCGTCCCCCCGATCACGGTGACCAGCGTCTCCCCGATCAGGGCGACCCGCGTCCCCGTGTCCGCCTTCTGCTGCCGCCGTGGCCGCATGGCCGGAGCTGTCTCCCGTGATCGTCCAGGCCAGGCGATGGGTGGCGAAGTCGCGCTGAATCCGGTGCCAGACGCCCTGGCTAAGCAGCAGCACCTCACCCTTGAACGGCAGCGGCAGCTCCCAGCTCTGGAAGCGCGTCGTGCCCCAGAGTTGGGGGTCGCTCTTCTCGGGCAGCCCGAAGAGAACCGCCAGCATTCCCGAGAGGAAGGTCGACTTGCCCGACTCGTTGGGCGCGACGAAGACATTGAGCCCCGGCTCGAACTCGAACCGGGTCGGGCGACCGAAGAGGCCGAAGCCGCGCAGTTCGAGATGTCGGAAGAGCACGCGGTTCATGACACTCCTCAGTGGCCGCGACGTACCGACTCGAAGGCCGCCAGCCCATGCTCGAGGGCAAGCTGGGCGGTTGCCACCGCTTTCTGGTCGCCGACGGCCTGGGCATCGGCGATGCGCCGGCGCATGAGTTGGACGAAGAGCCCCTTGACCGTCGGCTGCTGCTCGAGCCGCTCGATCTCCTCAGCCGGGATCTCGAGGCTACGATCGCTGATCTCGAGGTGATGGAACGATCCCGCCAGGCGCCCGAGCAGTTCGCCGGCGTCGAAATCCTCCGGCCGGAATCCCTCCAGCGCGAGGCGGACGATCGCCTGGGGCGCGGGATCGCGCTCGAGGGCGGTGACCAGGTCCTCCTGGGTCTCATAGCGTCCGAGATCGACCTTCTGCGTGCGAATCTCCCGGGTCGGGAAGGGGACGCGCTCGATCCTGGGGCGGCCGCCCGGGAAGGAGACGAGCACCAGCTCGGGGGTACCCGGGTCGTCGAAGCCCTTGCCGTTGAGCGTGCCCGGATAGAGCGCGATGCCGTCACCGAAGCGGGATTCCGCGGGCTTGTGGATGTGGCCAAGGGCGGCATAGGAGAAGCTCCCCTTGGCGAGCGTGGCGCTGTCGATGCGATAGGTGCGGTCGGTGGGGTCGGCATCGAGGGTGCCGTGCAGGAGGGCGATGCGGATGCCGGGCGGGGAAGCCGCCGCCCCGGGCCGCGTGGCGGAGCCATCCTTTGGGCTGGACGCCTCCTCGGCCAGCGTGAGCACCTTGCCGCTCAGGCCCGCGGTGAAGGCCAGGGAGTAGACGGTGCACGGGTGACCGCCCAGCTCGAAGGTGGCCACCGGGGCGAACGTGGGGGAGGTGACGAGGACCCCGGGCCAATTGCGGGTCTGCTGGCGGTAGACCGACTCGGGGTAGCTGTACTCGTCATGGTTGCCTGGAACGGTGACGAGAGTGCGGCCGCTGGTGGGGATGCGTTTCAGGGTCGCCATCACCCGCCCCAGAAGCTGGGAGTCGGGCTCGTGGGTCTCGAAGAGGTCGCCCGCGATCAGGACCGCCCCGACCTCGTGGTCGCTATCGATGGCCCACTCGACGACGCGTTCGAGGGTCTGGACCGCCTCTTCCGCCCGGCTCGCGGCGTGTTCGTCGAGATAGCGATGGGCGAAGCCCAAGTGCAGATCGGCGATGTGGAGGATCTTGCGCATGGCCGACACGTCCTCTCCTGAGGCGCCGGGGTCTGGGCTCGCATCCGGAGCGTCCCCGCGGCCAAATGAGGCTCACCCCCGGCTCTCGGAGGACCTGACTCTCCGATGGCCTGCCCGTGTCCCCATCCGGCGACTCCCAATCGGCTTATACCCCTATCTGGGCTTCCTCGCAAGGGCTTGGCGAGACGCGAGATGCACTCCAGAAGGCCGTTGACAATGACAACCTGGGTAGGTGAGTATTCTTGGTCGGCGATTCGGGTCCGTCCCCACGGATGGGGCGTCAGGACGGCGGGGCAGCGGGGCGGTAGTGAGGATGCCCGCACCGGCCGGGTGGGTTCCGGGTCGCGTGAGTTTGCATTCCTCGGTAGCTCAATTGGTAGAGCATGCGGCTGTTAACCGCAGGGTTGTAGGTTCGAGTCCTACCCGGGGAGCCGACGTAAGCGGAGCGCATTTCTGCGCCTAAGTAGTTAGCGGAGAACCCTGAGAGCGAGAGCTTTCGGGGTTCTCTCGTAATCCGCCACGGGCAAAGAGATTCGGCCCCCACGCCGTCCGCCCAGGAATTCTCTGTTTCGAGAGCGTACCTTTGGGGTCTGAACGTAACCCCCACGGTTACGACCGGACCCCGAAGAACCGCACCAAAACTCTCAAAATCTCCGATTAACAACCCCCTCGGATTTAACGCCACTGTCACGACTGCACCCCAATCCGACGTTTCGAACTCCGGCCGGGTAAGTAAACACAAAGAGAGAATGCCACCCGACCGGAGGCCCCCATGCCATACCTTCCCGACGATCGCGACCTGACCCCGGAGCAGCGCCGTCGCGAGATCGCAAGCATTCTCGCTCGGGGCGTGCTTCGCCTGTGCAGCGTGCTTCCGGCCGAGCCGGAGGCGCCCAAACCTGCGCCATCCCCGCCCCAGAAAGACCTTGAGGTGTCCGACCTGTCCCGCCCTCATGTGCCCCGCGGTTAGCGCAGCCGAGATCATGAAAGGAGGAAAAGCATGGCGCTCAACTTGGGGAAGGAGATCGCGGCGCTGAAACGGATGACCGTGCCCGATCTTCGGAAGAAGTATACCGAGGCGTTCGGCGAGAGCACGACCTCGAGGCACAAGGAGTTCCTGATCCGCCGGATCATTTGGCGGCTTCAGGCGAATGAGGAAGGCGGCCTCTCGGAGCGGGCCCGTCAAAGGGCCAAGGAGCTGGCGGCCAATTCGGACGTGCGGTTGACGGCGCCGAGGTCAAAGCCAGCGTCCTCCCGCGGGCCGACGAAGATCGCCGCCATCCAGATCTCGCAGGACTGCCGCCTTCCCATGCCCGGCGCCGTCATCACGCGCCTGTACAAGGGTCAGGACATCGAGGTGCGGGTGCTGCCCAACGGTTTCGAGCACGAAGGCGAGATCTACCGGAGCCTGAGCGCCGTGGCCCGGAAGATCACGGGCACCCATTGGAATGGTTACCACTTTTTCCGCCTCGGCAAGGGAGGACAGGGGGATGCCCGCCAAGAGGGCTGAGGCTCCGAGGATCCGCTGTGCGATCTACACTCGCAAGTCCACCGACGAGGGGCTCGAGCAGGAGTTCAACAGCCTGGACGCCCAGCGGGAAGCGGGGGAGGCATTCATCGCGAGCCAGCGAGGCGAGGGCTGGACCTGCCTACCGGACCGCTACGACGATGGAGGTTATTCGGGTGGGAACATGGAGCGGCCGGCGCTGAAGCGCCTCATGGCCGACATCGCGGCCGGCCAGGTCGACTGTGTCGTGGTCTACAAGGTCGACCGGATGTCGAGGAGCCTGCTCGACTTCGCCCGCATCATGGGGGCGCTGGAGAAGAGTGGGATCTCCTTCGTCTCCGTCACCCAGCAGTTCAACACGACCAGCTCTATGGGGCGCCTGACGCTCAACATCCTTCTCTCCTTCGCCCAGTTCGAGCGGGAGATCATCTCCGAGCGGACGCGCGATAAGATTGCTGCCACCCGTCGGAAGGGCCTGTGGTCCGGTGGCAGGCCGGTCCTGGGCTACGACATCGATCCCCGCGGCTGCCGGCTGATGGTGAACGAGGATGAGGCCGCCCGTGTGCGATGGATCTTCGAGCTATACCTCGAGCACGAGTCGCTCATCTCGACGATCCGGGTCTTGGACGAGCGGGGCTGGACCAACAAACGCTGGACCACCCGGAAGGGACACGTGGCGGGCGGGCAGCCATTCAACAAGCACAGCCTCCACAGCCTGCTCAGTAATGTCCTCTACCGGGGCAAGATCACCTACAAGGCCGAGGTCTACGATGGTGAGCACCCCGCCATCGTGGACGAGGAGGTGTTCCACCGGGCAGGGGAGTTGCTGAAGCGCAACGGCGCGACCGGAGGGAAGGACGTGAGGAACCGCTTCGGCGCGCTCTTGAAGGGCCTGCTCCATTGTGTCCCCTGCGGCCGCGCGATGACCCATTCCCATACCCGCAAGAACGGCAAGCGGCGCTACCGCTACTACGTCTGCACGGGAGCGCAGAAGCGCGGCTGGCACACATGCCCCTCGAAGTCGATCCCGGCGCGGGAGATCGAGAAGTTCGTCGTCGATCAGATCCGCTGCATCGGGAAGGACCCGGCACTCCTGGCCGAGACGCTGGAGGAGACCCGCGCCCAGGCCCAGAAGCGCATCAAGGACCTTGAGGCCGAGAGGAAGAGTCTCAAGCGGGACTTGAGCCGCCACAACGCCGAGCTGCGCAAGCTGGCTGGCCGCCTGGCCACGAACGGGACCGCCACGGACCGCGTGGCCGATCTGCAGGATCGGATCCGGGCCGCCGAGCAGCGCAGCACGCAGGTTCGTGAGGAGCTGATCGCGCTCGGGCGGGAGCTTCTGGATGAGAAGGAGGTCGTCCGGGCGCTGGCCGTCTTCGACCCGGCCTGGGAGATGCTCGCACCGCGCGAGCAGGCGAAGGTTATCCACCTCCTGGTCCAGCGCGTGGGTTACGACGGGGGGCAGGGGACGGTGTCGGTGACCTTCCACCCGGCGGGGATCAAGATGCTGTCGCACGAGGAGATGCCATGACGAGAGCTTTGACCATCACGAAGCAGGTGAGCTTCCGCTCGGCCAGGCGCGGACGAAAGGTGATTGAGGATGGCGCCGCCTCGAAGGCGCCGGATCTGGGCAGAGTTCCCCGCGTCTCTCGTCTCATGGCCTTGGCAATCCATATGGAGGAGCTGATCCGCCAAGGGGAGGTCGCTGACTACGCCGAGCTCGCCCGCCTCACGCACGTGACCTGCCCTCGCGTGACGCAGATCATGAGTCTTCTGCACCTGGCGCCGGACATTCAGGAGGAGCTTCTCAAGCTGCCGAGGTCCAAGGGCGGGCGGGATCCAGTTCAGGAGAAGATGGTTCGGTCCATCGCGGCTGTGCCCGGCTGGCGGAAGCAGAGGGCGATGTGGCTGGAGCTGAATGTGCCAGGACCAGCCGTCCGGTGAATGGCGTTAGGCCAGCACCGGGCAGCCCAAGCTGCCGTAGATGCCAGGTTTCCTCAACTACCATCAGTGATCCTGCGATTGACGACGAAGAATCTGGATGATCCAGCGCCTGTCTTCCATGTTCGGCAATCTTATCCGCAAGGCCCTGCGATTCTTGAGATGAAGCTTGATACCCTTACTACCGAGCAGACCCCAGACAACGAGGATGGGTGCCGCGATCAGCGCGAGAAGTCCGCCGACTGCCATGATGCCGACAACGATATTCTCGCCTGTGGTGAACTGCAACAAGCTGGATGCCTGACGGGTGGGATAAGCGATGTCCAGCAATTTCCTTAGGAGAGGATCAACCAATAAGACCCACGCTGGAAACAGTGCAATGCCGAGAGCAATACGGGACCAACGAACGAAGTGACATTCTGTGGCCCTCTGGATCTGAGCCAATTCAACCTGATGGCCAGGCAAGACTAGTGCCCCACCTGCTATGCGGGGCGAGGTGCCGCTTCGCGACTTGGCGGGCGTCTCAACGGGCAAGGCTGGCTGCCCGCTGTCCGTCTTCCCGCCCGAGAGTTGCTGCGCCGCATCCTGGCGTTCTGCTGCGATGGTCCGGTCTTCGCGACGCTGGACTTCGGCGATGATGACTCGCTGACTGTCCTCGGTGAATTCACTAAGGCGTTGGGAAGCAGCCAGAAGTTCCTCGTCGGTCTTTGTGCGCCAGAGCTCCTCGATCGTCATGCAGCTCCTCCTACCGTGCACTGCAGGTGGCATGAGCGAGAGCTCGTTGAAACCGGCCCAACGCTCAGCATCAGCGGCGGCGCGAAGCGCCGACCGTTGAATGCTGTTGTGTACGCCCGGCATGGGCGTG
>JAGMBO010000180.1 GCA_023129715.1 Candidatus Eiseniibacteriota bacterium
CTTGTAGATAGTATCCTATCTGGTTATCCCACAAATGCTGCATCAGATCAGATCCATACCGTTGAGATTGTTGCTACAGACAGTCATGGTGGTAGAGACACATTGGAATTTGATTTAGAGATTGCTAATGCAGCGCCGGTACTTGATACGATATTTATAAGTCCTTCACCTGATTCAATACGAGGGGAAACTATATATATCAAGGAAGCCCAAACATACAGCATAGATATTGATGTAGATGATGAGGGACAGGGAACAAATACAGCTTACGTTAAAAACGCTATGCCGGCCTGGCTTAGTTTTATTGATCAAGATAGTTGTCAACTTAGAGGTACTCCTGGTAATGATGATATAGGCACAGATAGTTTGAAGGTTACATTTGACGATGGAAATGGTGAATCCATACAGATAACACGTTATTTTGAAGTTAGAAATGAGGCGCCTTCGATACAGACATCCACATTAATTACTGCAATAGAGGATTCAGCATATACAGATACCGTTAAAGTATATCCATACAGTCAAGGAGATTACACATTTAGTATAACAGGTGGCAGTGCATCGGCATGGCTGATTATAGATTCAACAGGCATATTGAATGGAACGCCTAATAATTCGCATGTAGGTCAAAGCATGGATGTTACAATCAAGGTAGATGACGGACATGAGGGCGGTACTGATACAAAACATTTTTTCTTTGATGTAGAAAACAGACAACCTGTTTTTACTGTTATTGATACAATTACTATTATAGAGGATGATTCAATAACTGGAGTAAATTTTCAAACTGATGACGAAGGATTTGCAGGGACAGAGGGTGATAGTGGATATGTTCTTCTTCAGCGACCAGATTGGCTTTCTATAAATCCAGGTACAGGCGAGTTATCAGGTACACCTAATGACAGCGATGTTGGAGATACTACGATTACAGTTAAGTATTCAGATGGAAATGGTGAGAGTAATAGTGTTAAAACCATGGATGTTATACTGATAGTAGAGAATAATCCGCCTACCTTTACAACCACGGATCCACCGGAAACAGCGACAGAAGATATTGAATATTCCTATACATTAAGGACTGACGATGATGAATGGGGTGTTAGTTTTGATACACTTTACGCTTGTAGATAGTATCCTATC
>JAGMBO010000181.1 GCA_023129715.1 Candidatus Eiseniibacteriota bacterium
AGCTCGAGCGCCTCGTAGTAGCGCTGGCTCGCCGCCAGTTCAAGCTCCTGGATCGTCTCGGGTTGCGCTTCGAGTCGGTTCCGCAGCGGCAAACGGGCATCTCCTCAGCTTTGCACGCGCGAGCAACCCCCGGGGCGCGACCGTGCCGGGTTCGTGCCCGGGCGTCTAGTCCTTGAACAAGCGTGATTTTTGCGTTTTGTCGCCGGTGCGGCGCAAAAAGCACTCGAAATGCCGGCGTTTTCGCGTATAAGAGGCGGAGTCAGTCACGCTTCGCCAACAACGCACGGAGGCATTTCGAGTGAACGCCAGTAGAACCCGAAAACTCGTCAACCGCAAACGCAGAATTCAATGTCGGCTCCGCGATCGCTACTGGAGCGATCAGCCCAAACCGATGTTCGCCGCCGGCAACATCCACTACCAACTGGCCGACCGAACCCGCGGCCTGGGGCCCGGCGGCATCGGCGGCCTGCACCTGCTGGCCCGCCAGGTTGGCCTGATCGACGCCATCGATCGCCGGCTGCACCTGCTCAAGGTTCATCTGCCTTACCACGAGTCGGACCACGTGCTCAACGTCGCCTACAACATCCTGGCCGGCGGGACCTGCCTGGAAGACCTCGAGCTGTGGCGAAACGACGAAGTCTATCTCGACGCGCTCGGGGCCCAGCGGATCCCCGATCCCACCACCGCCGGCGACTTTTGCCGGCGCTTCGACGAAATCGATGTCGAAATCCTGATGAGCACCATCAACGACGTGCGGGTTAACGTCTGGCGCCAACAGCCGGCGGAGTTCTTCGAAGAAGCGATCCTCGAGGCCGACGGCACGATGACCCCGACCACCGGCCAGTGCAAAGAGGGCATGGACATCAACTACAAGGGGCAGTGGGGGTATCACCCGCTGCTGGTCTCGCTGGCCAACACCGGCGAGCCGCTCTATCTGGTGAACCGTCGCGGGTCTCGCCCGTCGCACGAAGGGGCGGCGGTGCGTTTCGACCAGGCGATCGGGTTGTGTCAGCGGGCGGGGTTCAAGCGTATTCTCTTGCGGGGTGACACGGACTTCACGCAGACCGCCGAGCTTGATCGCTGGGACGCCGACGGGGTGCGTTTCATCTTCGGGATCGACGCCATGGCGAACCTGGTCGCTCAGGCGGAGAATCTGCCGAAAACCGCGTGGAAACGGCTGCAACGCCCGGCCAAGTACGCGGTCAAGACCGTGCCGCGTGAACGGCCGGTGAACGTCAAAGAGCAGATCGTGCGGGCCCGGGAGTTCAAGAACATTCGGCTGGTGTCGGAGCAGGTGGCCGAGTTCGCCTACC
>JAGMBO010000182.1 GCA_023129715.1 Candidatus Eiseniibacteriota bacterium
CCAACCCAAATAATCGCAGGTGAAGCATTCGAGGACGAATGATCCATTTAGCTCCGTGCAATCTCCGTATTGTTCAAGGCACGTTCCCTGTACGATCCCGGCGATGTCCAACTGGAATCGCCAGGATGACTCGTTGTCAATGCAGCCACCCTGGGGTTCGGCGCAAACTGGTTTTTCGCAACAACACGGATACCCGCCCGGCGCAGCAAACGCGAGCGGCTTGGGCAGCCACAGCCACGGCGTTCGCAAGAGCGACTTGCGGGGTGTCCAGATCATCCGTCACCTCACTCCGGGCAATCTATCTGGTAGATTTCCCAACAGACTCGCGTCGCGTTCCACTCGATGTCGGCCGCGCCGTTGTCGTCGAAATCGTAACCGTGCTTGTTCAAAACGGTCAGCTCCTCGGCCGCGTCATCCGGGTCGTCCAGTGGTGATGTACCCATGATGATCTTCACATTGTCGGCGGTGCAGTCGCCTTTGGAGCCGCTCCCGCCCGTGCCTTTCATCAGGCAGGTGCAGCGGATGTACGTCTCGCTGGGCGGGTTGGACAGCCTCAGCAAGACGAGCTGCGTGCCCGTCTCATCGCTGGACCAGAGGATAAAGCCGGCACCCGTCTCGCGCCGGGTTTGAAGGTGCCCGCACTCATTCTCTTTTAGTTCCGCCCACTTGTGCGACGCATCGACCAGGTCGATCCGCGCGATCGTCATGCCGGAGACGCAGGCCCGGGCCACCTCGCCGTCGGCGACGGGTTCCAGCAGGACGGCGATCTTGCCGGAGGGGCCGCCGGGCTTGACGCCCACGGCCCGGGGCTGCTCGGCGCCGGCGGCCGTGTCCAGGTCGAAGATCGGCTCGTCGATCTCCAGGACGTCGAACCGCTCCCGGTCGGCCCCCGAGCCGTTCTTGATCTCGATGATCCCGGCGTCGAGGAAGCGCCCGCCCGGCGTACACCCCTGGTCACGCTGCCGCCCCAGGTACTCCTGGGCCGCATCGACCATCGTGTTGTAGTCGGGCGCGGGGATTGCGAGCTTGTCACCAGCGCGGAACTTTTTCATGGCTTATCCTCGATCCATGACGGGGTGAGGGGGTCACT
>JAGMBO010000183.1 GCA_023129715.1 Candidatus Eiseniibacteriota bacterium
TGAAAAATTAATCCAGAAATTTGAAGCCGACCATCGTCGCAATTTTTTTTAATTTTTTTAATTCCGCTAAAAGCGGAAAGGGGCTATCAACCCAGCTTCACTGGGTCGCCTAAAAATTTTCTAATCGCAACCCACTCAAAGCGGGTTACTCTACGGCAGATTTTTGGCAATCCGGTGTACTCGACAAGCCAAAAATTGCCGCCGAAAATTTTTAGGTCTTTATAGCCCCTAATTAAAAAAAATTTTTTCTTATAGGTTTAAAAAATTGCTCCTCATTCAAATTTCTGGATTAATTTTTCAGTTTTTTCGGGTTTTTTTCGGCTTTTTTTCGGCATTTTTTCGGCTTTTTGTCAAGTTTTTGGTGTTCGTTGAAACGGAATGTTAGCTGTGGATAACCTGTGGATAACTTGTGGAAAACAAGTGAGTAATTTAATTCGGCTTTTTTTTCTCCACAACTTATTCACACCTTATCCACAGTTTATCCCCAGAGTATTTCCGAGTAAAACTTGACTTATCCACAGCACTAATTATAATTAATCTTAATATTAATAGATTATTATTACATGACAAATTTCTTAAAAAAATTTGAGCCCATAGATTTCATTGCTGTTGTCACTATTGTTGGCGGTTTGGTTTTAAAATTTTTTGGCATTGATGGCTTGGTTGGTACAATTCTAACTACAATTGTGCTTTTTTATTTTGGTAAAAAAGAAGTTGTAGATAAAATTAGAGAAAAACACCTGCCTGAAGCGAAATCTGAAACCGTTGAAGAAGCTATAAAAAGAATTGCGAACGATGAAGGAGTAGACCCTAATTTAGCAGTCCGGGTGGCTAAGTGCGAATCAGGCCTGGATCCTGGCGCTATAAATATAAATCCCCGGGGATCTCGGGATCGGGGCCTATTTCAAATTAATGATCGGTGGCACCCGGAAGTCAGCGATGAGTGCGCGTTTGATGTAGAACGTTCTACTAGATTTTTTTGTCAGGCCTTTAAAAATGGAAATCTCTCTTGGTGGGATGCTACAAGAAAATGTTGGAAATTATAAAAATTTTTAA
>JAGMBO010000184.1 GCA_023129715.1 Candidatus Eiseniibacteriota bacterium
GTCGCCCGCTACATAGCATCTAGGGCGTCCGCGATGCACGAGACACCGTAGTCGCTTACCCATCGGCCGAAGTCGGTCTGCCAGCGGGAGGTGACCCTTGGGTGGCCTCCCCTGGCGAGAGCATCTTGTCGGAACATCGTCTTTCCCTTCTATCGGGCGCGGCAACGATCCCAGCGCGGCCTCGGGCCAGGGCGTACCGCCTCCGAAGGACAAAGGGGGGGTGAGACTCTCGGATGGGGACAGGCTGCTATGTGGATTGTCGGGCAGTTCCGCTGGCGGTACCTTCCACCTCTGGATGGACATCGATAAGAGGTTCCAGCACAATGCGTTGGTCGCGGGGCCAGCTGATCGACGACGGTCGCAAGGGGGACAGGAGGGGATCGATGACCAAAGCTGAAGCTCTGGAATTGGTGAAGACCGTTTGGGATCGATACTGGACGTACCACAACTGGAAGGAGACCCTCGCCTGGGGCGGCGTTCTTTTCTACCTGGCCTTCGCCGGCCTTCTTCTCTCCCCCATCCTCCAAAGGATTCGGCCTGGTGTACCCATGATCGGTGCAGCGGTATTGCCCAGCGCTGCTTTGGTGGTGGTAGGCGCCCTCGTGTTTGTCTATGTGGGTAGGCAACAGAGTCTGACTACAGCTGCTGCCAGGGTCAACGGTGCGTGCGCTTGCCTTTGGATGAAGTTGCTCAAACTGCGAGAGGATAAGCTTCCTTCAGATGACGAGTGGAACATTGAGCCAATGTGGCATCCAGATTTCGGCAAGATACTGCCGACGTTCATTCTACGGGAAGCGGAAGCGACCCCGACTCCACCTTCGCGCACTTGCCTCGCGTTCCTTGCGAGAGCCCTGATCATTGTGGCCAGTCTTTTCAGCTTAGCAGCGATCTGGACACCGTGGATCATTGATGCAGGCAATGGGCGAGGAACTGCTCAAGCGGGGTGGGGAATGGACGCGGGCGAAGCTAGCGCGCTTGCTGCAATGGTCACGGTACTGGTCACGGCTGTCCTAGCTGGGCTCACAGGCTGGTATGTCGTTCTGACGCGCCGGCTAGTGGCCTGTAACGTTGACTTG
>JAGMBO010000185.1 GCA_023129715.1 Candidatus Eiseniibacteriota bacterium
CCGATTGCCAGGACTGCCTCATGGCACCAGATAAGTGTGCTGAGTATAGAGCGCTCAATCATCCCGAGTTACCATACAATAGGGGACATTGTTACTCGTACAGGCCGGGTCGGAAGGGATATACAGCACCAGTACAATGTCAGCATTGTGGTACTGTGTATCCAGGTGTTGAATACTTCCACCCATATCAGGATGAGATGTACTGTTGTAAGTGTACTGGTCACAAGCCCGGGGCGTGTACAGGTGAGGTAAATGATACCGAGTGAGAAACTAATCACCCTCAAAGAAAGCATGTTTGGTTCGGAGTTAGGTGACTTCATACGATATGTGGAATCTCTTGAATATGTCAGGATAAAAGATGGTGTCACAATAATAACCACATTTAGTTATGGTCTGGGTGGTGGACACGCGATTTGTAAAACATGGATCGGTTCAAAAATCTACCTAATAGAACCGCAAGATGATATGGTCTTCGAGGTGATCGGTAATGGATGTGAGATTGTGTATTTCGGGGAGGTTACTAAGTGATTGGTGAGCAGTTAGTCATCATATCGGTCTTGATGGTTGTATCAACACTAGTGCTGTATCTATTGTATGGGGTTGTTAAAAGAAAGGACGGAGCTGGAGAGGGTCCCCTGTCCCGTCACCTCAGAGTAAGGGAAAAGATGCCATCACATATCAGTATGTCGGTGGACAGTATGATAGAAAAGCATGGGATAAGGGGTGGTATCAACAAGCCAGTACAAACCACCAAACGAGGGGTGGGGATGAGAATTATAGATGGGATAGAATCATATTCCTACCGTTACCTAGAGACAGAAGCAGCGATACAACGAAAAGCGAATGAATTAACACAACAGGAAGCTTGGGAGGGACTGAGGAAGTCTTTCTGGGATACTAGGAGGAAGGCATTAAGGGAAGTGTATCCGGAGATCTATCGTGGGATGGTTTATTGGGAACAGCATCTGGACGAGTATCATACTTACATGGGCATAAAGTTCGTCTTTGATCTACCATACAAGGAGCACGATTTCTGGGTGAGGAGGGTAGGTAAATGATGGTTGACCCAGTCATAATAATTATGATACCAGCGGTCATTGCAGTATTGGTCTTTGTGGGGGCATTGATTGAGTCGAGGAGGTATAGAC
>JAGMBO010000186.1 GCA_023129715.1 Candidatus Eiseniibacteriota bacterium
GTAACCGACTGGCTGGGGCGGAGCGCGACGTGGTAATGGCACGGCGGCGGACCCACGGCAGCCGATGCCATGGTGCGCCTGTACCTCCCTGCGTCGTCGCGAATAATGTACACCGCTTTGCGCTGCCTCCGCGCCTTTTCCCCCGGTACTTCCCGGCAGTACATATCCAGGGTGTACACGTGGCTGTCGAAATCGGGGTCGCCCGCGATGTGCCGCAGAATCCCCACGCGCCCCACGCCGTCCTTGCCGAATAGCAGCAAGTGCAACTGGCGCAGCAGCGCAATCGCCACCTCGCGCGCCACTTGCCAGGCGGACATGCCGTAGTACACCATTGGGGGGCACGCCGCCATCATGAGATCGGGCGACCACACGACGGGCGTGTCGAGCGTGTCTCTTTCGGCTGTGAGTTTCGGGGGAACATCCGCGAAACCAAAAGGGAGTACGAGGCGCGAATCGTGCGCGGCCATTGAGCGAACTGTCTGGTCTTGGTCTTGGTTTGTCCGATACTTGGTTGGTCCCGGTCTTGGCCAATCTACGTCAGCCCGAGCCGGTTTTGTTCGTGTGGTGCAGGCTGACGTCACCGACTTGGCCGGACACGCAGCGGTCCGTCGTTCATTTATTCCCTCATTCCTTTTCCTTCCCCTTTGCCGGTTCCCAGTGCCGCCTTTTCGCCGGCGGGGCGGCAGACCGGGCGGCGGTGGCGGTCCGTTTTGTTCGAGTGGTGGCGGTGATTGTCCGCTTTGTTCGGGTGGCAGCGCGCTGCTGGATGGCGGCCCCCACCCCGAGCAGCAGCGCGTCCGCGATATCATCCGTCTTACGCGGGCGCTGGCGGCACGCTTCGTCCCACGCCGCCCGAACCGCGGGGTCGGGACCGTCGGGGGTCAGCATGTAGGCGCCGACCACCAAATCCGCGTGCTTCTTGTTCATGCGACGCCGGCGGGCAGAGGCGCGCTTCCTGTCCGCGGCGGAGGCTTCCTTGGGGAGCGGGTCGTCGTGGGGGGGC
>JAGMBO010000019.1 GCA_023129715.1 Candidatus Eiseniibacteriota bacterium
TCGCTTCATGAATAGTCCGGGCTAGTATGCCGCAAACGCCCGGCCGCCGCGCCAACTGCCACCCGCCGTGAGTTCGTTACCACGCTGAAGACGGAATTGCCCGTGGCGCTTACTCATCTCCAGCGCGGCAACATCGCGCCGGTGGACCTCGCCCAGGCGGCCATCGGCCCGGGCATGGCGGTCTACACCCGCTACGCGAAGGTGCTCGACGCGGAAGGTAAGCCGCTCTCGGTTCGTGAGGCGCTGGCGCTCATCAACCAGACCCTTGACGAGGCACTGGCCGAGCAGGAGGGCGACTCTGACGCCGACAGCCGCTGGGCGCTGGCGTGGTTCGAGCAGCACGGTTTCGCCGAGGGGGAGTTCGGGGTGGCCGAAACGCTCTCCAAGGCGAAGAATACGAGCGTGGCGGGCATGGTAGAAGCCGGATTCCTCGAGTCGAAGCGCGGGAAGGTGCGCCTGCTCCGTCCCAGGGAGCTTTCCGCTAACTGGGACCCGGTTACCGATACACGCCTCACCGCTTGGGAGATCGTACATCACCTGATACGCGCGCTCGAAGCGGGCGGAGAAAGCGCTGCGGCCGAGTTCGTTGCCAAGCTCGGCACCAAGGCTGAGGCCGCCCGCGAGTTGGCCTACCGCCTCTATGGTCTGTGCGAACGCAAGAAGCGTGCTCAGGAGGCACTTGCCTACAACGCGCTAGTCCAGAGTTGGCCCGAGATTGTCCGCTTGGCCCGTGAGGGTGTTGGGGCGAAGCAGGTTCAAGCGGCGCTCTTCGAGGAGGAGAAGGAGTAAGGCATGGCCATCACCAATCACGAACGTGTCGGCAAGGCGCTGGAGCTTCTCAAGACCGGCCTAGGGCCGTTCGTTGAGCGGGAATTCAACAGCCACTTCAAGGGCCAGGGACAGGCAGAAGCGCTGCACTACATGGGCGAAGATCGCCTCCTCCAGGGCAAGCTCATCACGCAGTGGGATGCAATGGCGCTCCTGAAGCTCATGTGGAATTCCTGGAATGACGTGTTCCGAAACACCTTGGGCCAATCAGAGCGAACGCTGGTGAGCGAACTGCGTGATCATCGGAACAAATGGGCGCATCAGCAGACCTTCTCAAGCGATGATACCGACCGGGCACTGGATTCAACGGAGAGACTTCTCACAGCTGTTTCCGCCCCGCAGGCTGATGAAGTCCGCAAGATGAAGACCGAACTCCGCCGTCTGATTTTTGACGAACAAGTTCGTACCGAGAGGCGAAAGAGCGCGGGCGGGACGATCGAGAGCGCCGCCGTGGGCAATCTCAAGCCCTGGCGCGAAGTCGTGACACCGCACAAGGATGTTGCCAGCGGCAAGTACCAACAGGCGGAGTTTGCTGCCGATCTCTGGCAAGTTCATCTGGGAGAGGGAACCGACGAGTATCGTGATCCCGTGGAGTTCTTTGGCCGGACATTTCTTACTGAGAGCCTGAGACGCCTTTTGGTCGGAGCGGTCAATCGGATCTCCGGCCAGGGGGGTGACCCGGTCGTCCAGCTTCAGACGAACTTCGGGGGTGGCAAGACACACTCCATGCTCGCGCTCTATCACCTCTTCTCGGGCACGGCGCCAACCGAACTGCCGGGGATCGACGGGGTGTTGGCCGAAGCTGGAGCGGAGAAGCTCTCGACCGCCAGGCGTGTGGTCTTGGTGGGCAACAAGATTTCTCCTGGGAATCCTGTCAAGAAGCCGGATGGCACTGTCGTCCGGACCCTCTGGGGCGAACTCGCGTACCAGCTTGGTGGCAAGAAGGCCTTCGAGCGCCTTCAGGCCGATGACGAGAACGCTACGTCTCCAGGAGATGCCCTCCGTGAGCTGCTCAATGACTACGGTCCCTGCCTTGTCCTGATTGACGAATGGGTGGCCTATGCCCGCCAGCTCCACGAGCAGAGTGACTTGCCCGCGGGCAGTTTTGGGACGCAGTTCACCTTTGCCCAGGCACTCACTGAATCGGCCCGGGCCGCGAAGAAGTGTCTCCTAGTGATCAGTCTCCCGGCTTCGGATACTTCGGGCTCGCCGCATACGCAAGCAGACGACGTGGAGGTCGGTGGAGAACGCGGGCGCGAGGCTCTCAGCCGGCTGCGCAATGTCGTCGGGCGCCTGGAGGCATCGTGGCGGCCGGCCACAGCGGAGGAGGGCTTCGAGATTGTGCGGCGGCGGCTGTTTGAGCCGTTGGCCGGCCAGCAGCAATTCACCGAGCGGGACGTCGTGGCGAAGGCCTTCGGCGATCTCTATCGCACTCAGCATCAGGAGTTTCCGCCCGAGTGCCGCACGGGAGACTACGAGAAGCGAATCAAGGCCGCCTATCCGATCCATCCAGAGGTCTTCGATCGGCTGTACTCAGACTGGTCGACGCTGGTGAAGTTCCAGCGCACTCGCGGGGTCCTGCGCCTGATGGCCTCGGTGATCCACAGTCTGTGGGAGAAGGGGGACAGGAATCCCCTCATCTTGCCCGCGAACATCCCGATCGACGATCAGCGCGTGCAGTTCGAGTTGACGCGGTATCTGTCGGACAACTGGCTGCCGATCCTCGAGAAGGACATCGATGGCCCGAACTCGCTTCCCCTGCGCCTGGACGGGGAGGTGCCGAGCCTGGGCAAGTTTGCTGCCTGCCGACGTGTGGCGCGCACGATCTATCTGGGATCTGCCCCGACCGGGGCCGCTGCACATCGCGGCCTTGAGGACCGGCGCGTCAAGCTTGGGTGTGTCATGCCGGGCGAGTCGCCGGCGGTCTTCGGTGATGCCCTCCGTCGATTGGCGTCGACGGCGACCTATCTCTATCAGGATGGCCCCCGCTATTGGTACTCGACGCAACCAACGGTGACCAAGCTCGCAGAGGACCGGGCGGAGCAGCTGAGCCGAGATCCCGACAAGGTGGCCCAGGAGATCGGTCGGCGATTGCGTGCCGATCTGCGACAGGCTGGGGACTTTGCCAGAATACACCCGCTGCCCAGTTCCAGCGCCGATGTGCCGGACGATCTTGATGCGCGTCTCGTTGTCTTGGGTATTGAGCACGCATACAGCAAGGAGCCGGACAGTGCCGCTGAGGCCACGGCCAAGTTGATTCTCGAGACGCGAGGGAATGCCCCGCGGCTCTACCGAAACACGCTCGTTTTCCTGGCGGTCGACAGGACGCGTCTCCAGGACCTGGATGAGGCGGTTCGTAAGTACCTGGCGTGGGAATCGATCACTGCCGAGAAGGAAGTGCTGGATCTCTCGCCCCACCAGGTGAAACAGGCTGAGACGCAGAAGACGGCCGCCGACAGTGTGGTGATGGCCCGGGTGCCCGAGGCGTATCAGTGGCTCCTCATCCCGACGCAAGCGAATCCACAAGCGACGGTCGGGTGGCAAGCGATTCGGCTATCTGGGCAAGATGGACTTGCCGCGCGGGCAAGCAAGCGGCTGAAGAGCGAAGAGTTGTTGGTGACGCGATTCGCTCCTTCGCGTCTGCGGATGGAGCTGGATCGAGTGCCGTTATGGCGCGAGAACCATGTGGCGATCCGACAGCTCGTGGAGGATTTCGCGAAGTATCTGTACCTGCCGAGGTTGAGAGATCCGTCGGTTCTGCTTGGCGCCATCCAGGATGGTTTCGGTCTGCTGACCTGGGAACAGGACTCGTTCGCGTATGCAGAGGCCCACGACGGGGAGGCGGATCGCTATCGGGGGCTTCGGGCCAAGGAGAGCTTCACGGTTGGCGAGGATGATGGGGGGCTGCTTGTGCGTCCGGAGGTTGCAATCCGGCAGCTCGAGGCGGAGGCGCCGCCTCCGGTAGACGCGGGAGGAGAGAAGGGCAGGGAGGACGAGCGAACACCACCTGTTCCCCCTGTTGTTCCGCCTGTCGAGAAACGAAGGCCTAGGCGCTACTACGGCACAGTGACATTAGATCCTGAGCGGACTGGCCGCGATGCGGGCAAGATCGCCGAGGAAGTTGTCGCGCATCTGGTTGGCCTTGTGGGGTCGAAGGTGCGAGTGACCCTGGAGATCCAAGCGGAGATCCCTGACGGCGTTCCCGAGCACGTTGAGCGGACAGTCACGGAAAACAGCATGGCGCTCAAGTTCGAGAGCCATGGGTTCGAGATGGACTGATCAGGCGGACGCCACACCTCCATAGAAGGTTCTCGCTCGCGCGGGTGCGCTCGCTGTGCAACTCGCGGCGAGCCCGGTCGGATCATTCATTGACAATCTCCCGGATTGGTTCCACCGGCGTGTGGAAGGAGGAACCAGAGCTTCTCCTGCCCGGAGAGATCGCAATGCAGGCATGGACTTCACGGGCGCTGCCCACTATCTGCTTTCTCATTGAGGATTGTGTCTGCGGGAGTGGCGATGCCGAATGCGCTGCGACCTCTGCCAACCAGGGTCTCTGCAGGAGGGGCGGCGTCGAAGTGTGGGGGGGCTCATTTCTTGGGTTGATGTTGTAAGAAATTACACCTATTATTTCTTACAGCAATAAGAGGTCGCAGATGCCTCAACCAGCTATAAATAAATTAGTTAGCCGGATCTATGGGAACGGTAGGGGTTGGGCGTTTTCCCAAAAGGATTTCAGTGGCCTGGGGACCCGCTCGGCAATCGACGTTTCCCTGCACCGGCTTCATGAGAAGGGGACGATCCGGCGCGTCCTGCGGGGCATCTACGACTATCCCCAGGTGAGCGAGAAACTCGGCCGGCAACTCAGTCCCGACATCGACCAAGTGGCACGGGCCCTGGCACGGAAATCCGGCTGGCGAATCCAACCCACGGGACCGGCGGCGCTGAACCTCCTGGGCCTCTCCACGCAGGTGATGGGGCGCTACGCCTACCTCTCCGACGGCCCGGATCGGGTCTACGCGATCGGGAAGCGAACGATCGAGTTCCAGCACACGGCGCTCAAGGAGTCCGGCTTCAAGTTGCGGGAGAGCTCCCTGGTCGTGCAGGCGCTCCGGTCTCTCGGGGAGGAGCGCATCGACGAGAGTACGATCTCGAAGCTTCGCGACTTCCTCGGGCCGGACCTGTGCACCAAGGTCCTGAAAGACACGCGAACCGCCAGGGGATGGGTGCACGACACGATTCTGGCGATCTGCCGGGAGGTGCGGTGATGGACCGGATCGCCTCCTGGTCCGATACCGACCGCGCCGATCTGGTACGCGAGACGGCGGCAGTCAAGAACATGGCGCCGGCGGTCGTAGAGAAGGATTTCTGGGTCTGCTGGGTGCTCGATAAGCTGTTCGGCTCGGATCCGATGGGCAGGAAGATCCTCTTCAAGGGTGGGACATCCCTTTCCAAGGTCTTCGGGCTGATCGAACGATTCTCCGAGGACATCGACCTGATCCTGGATTGGGATGAGGTCTCGACAGAGGACCCCATGGCGGCCAGATCCGTCTCCAAGCAGGACGCGTTCAACAAGAAGCTGCTCTGCGATACGCACGACTATCTTGGGAGAATATTCCTCCCCGAGGTGGAAGTCCTGATCGGCGGTACGTGCCGGGCTGCGATCGAGGAGAACCCCGAGGTTGTGAAGATCGGATATCCCGCCGCCTTCTCCAGCGACTACCTCAGGCCGGAGATCCAGTTGGAAGTCGGGTGCCTGGCCTCCTGGGTCCCGAACGAGGAATATGAGATCACACCCTATGCCGCCGAGGCGCTTCCTCAGGCCTTCGAGCGGTCGGCTGTCCGCGTGAGAGCGATCAAGGCCGAGCGGACCTTCTGGGAGAAGGTCACGATCCTGCATCATGAGGCCCACCGGCCCCAGGGGAGGTTACAGCCCAAGGGGTATTCGAGGCACTACTACGATGTCTGCCGCATGAGCCAGTCGCCTGTGAAGGGGGCTGCATTCCTTGATCTTGAGTTGCTGAGGAATGTCGTTGCGTTCAAGGACAAGTTCTATCACCGGGGCTGGGCCCAGTATGACCTGGCCGTGCCGGGCAGCATGAGACTCGTTCCTCCGGAGTATGTGAGACGAGCCCTGGAGAGCGACTATGCCGAAATGCGCTTCATGATCTACGGTGACGTCCCGGCGTTCAGCGACCTGATGGAGTCTATTCAACAGCCGGAGGTTGAAATCAATCAACTGCCCAAGCCATAGGAACGGCTGGGATGAGGAAGAGGTGAACGGACGGCCCGCGATCCGGTCGTGACAGTGGTGCCCGCCGATCCCGCAACGTACACAAGTGATGGAAGCCACGATGCTCACACGTCTCGAGTCCCCGGGCAGATCCGGAGGTGCTACTCGGGGAAACTGCGGTTGGGCGGCGGGCTGGAGTGAGCGTCCTGAGGCGAGTCATACTGGACAGAACGAACGCAATCCCCGTCCTGTCAGCGGCTTGCCCGCATGACATCATTGGCAGAAACGCTCATCGGCCCAGCGCGAACCCGACCCCCCCAGCCAAGTAGAACCCACTGAAATCGAAGTCCAGCGCCTGCCCCGCATTGTTCTGGGCTTCCGTGTCCCAGCAACCGACCTGGGGGCTGCAGAACTCGCCATCGAACTCGCCGAGGTTTCGGTGTCGATAGCCGGCCTTGACGAAAAGCAGGCCGGTTCTACCTATCCGGCCTTGGTACCCGCTGAAGACTCCCAAGGAGAGTCCCTTGCCAGTGAATTCTCCTTCCACGTCCAGGTCGTAGTCAGAATCGGAGTAGACGCGGAAGCGCGTTTCGGAGTTCGCCTTCCCGAAGGCCACGCCCATTGATGCTCCAAGGAACAATCCACGAGAAGTCGGCGGCCAGAGAGTCAGGGTTCCGCTGACGTCGATCACTCGCAGGTCGGCCTTGTCGGAGAATGAACCGGAGTAGTCCGAATAGACGTTGTTGACGCTGCTCTTCTGGATCCCGACGCTTGCTCCCAGCGAGACGGTCTCGGAGACCATGAACTCGAGTCCACCGCCGAATTCGAGAGCGCCGCCGAACGTGTCCCAGCTCAAGGGGACACCCAGACTCCGGAAGATCTGCTCATCGTCCTCGATCGCGTCATTGACCTCCCCCAAGGCCTGGGTGGCATAGCCGAGCGAGAGATGCAGGTAGCCCTTGGGGTGGATCTGCTGTTGCTGGGCACCGGCGGTTGTGCCCGCGACCACCAGAGTGAGCAGGCAGATCGTCAAGTGTAGAGGTCTTGGGTTCATCGGAATCCTCCTGTCCGGAGCCACAGATCAATGGTCCCATCACAGCGAAGAAAACCAGTGGCCCTTGGAGTGAGAGGCAAGAACCGAGCCAATCCAGGCGGGGTGCCAAGTCTTCGCCGGAGCGAGTGTTCCGCGGCAACGCACAAGAGTAGGAATGCCCGCGAGTCCAACCCGAGTTGGCACGTTCTCAACGACGGTTGCCCTTGATGAACCGGGCCGTGGGCTGCATGATAACCTGCTTGGGGAAGGCTCCCCGTGAGATTGTGATCTACCGAGAAGCGCCATGAGCTGGTTCGCAGGGATGGAACGATGAAACCGAAGAAGACATTGCTGACCTTCGTCGGGTTCCATGACCCATACTCCATCGGACTTGTGGAGGGAGAAGAACAGCCCGGTCCGATCCTCTCGCTGCTCGGGGAACGGGCCTTTGACCGCGTGATCCTCTTCGACACGCCTCAGACGGGATCGCAGACCGCCGCGACACACGAGGCCATCGGGGCCCGGTTTCCAGATCTCCATGTCGAGGTTCGGGACATCCCCTTGGAAGACCCCATCGACTATCTTGCTATCCTGGGTAACTTGAGAACCCATCTCCGTGGTTTGTGCAGCGAGGACCCCCAGCCCGACTGCACCATCTCGGTCACCTCCGGGACGCCTCAGATGCATGCCTGCTGGTTCCTGCTGGCGGCTGCGGGAGAGATCCCTGCCCGGATCGTCAATGTCCGCCCACCGCGCTATGTCACCCAGGAGCGTCCGCTCGTGACCGAAGTTGATGTCGGGCGTCCGGAGTTCCCCCAAGTGCGGGCCGGGGCCGGATGGCTGGCCGAGGATGTGATGGAGGGGGGACCACACGGCGAGCCAGGCTCAGCAGTTGATGAACTGATCGATCCGGTCGAGGCTATCCGCAAGCTCAAGATCGTCGGCGATCATCCCCGCATGCGCCGGGCGCTTGAGATTGCGTCCGCCCTGGCGCCCTCGGGTGCACCGGTCCTGATCCTCGGACAGACGGGAACCGGCAAGGAGCTCATCGCGCGTCTCGTTCATCTCCTCAGCGGGCGTCCTCACGAGCGGTTCCTGCCGGTCAATTGCGGGGCGATCCCGAAGGAGTTGGCCGAGAGCCTGCTCTTCGGTCACAAGAAGGGCGCCTTTACCGGCGCTCACCAGGATCAGGTCGGCAAGTTCATCCAGGCTGATGGCGGCACGCTGTTCCTGGACGACATCGGAGAGCTGCCGGCCTCCACACAGGCGAAGCTGCTGCGCGTCCTGCAGGATGGTCAGGTGGAGCCGATCGGCGCCGCACAGAGCCAGCAGGTGGATGTTCGGGTGGTGGCGGCGACGAACCGGGATCTGGGGGTGGCGATCCCCGCCGGCGATTTCCGTGAGGATCTCTACTACCGCCTGGCGGTCGGGGTGATCGAGCTGCCCGCCTTGCGGGAGCGACCCAGCGACATCCCCAAGCTTGCCCTGCACGTTCTCGATCGGATCAATGGAACGCTGCGGTATCCCAAGCGCCTCTCGGTCGAGGCCCTCCAGCGACTGCAGACCCACAGCTGGCCAGGCAATGTGCGGGCGTTGGAGAATGTGTTGGAACGCTCGGCGAGGCTCTGCCGGAAGGCCGTTCTCGATGCCGATGATCTCCTGATCGACGATCCGGTGTCGCGAGAGGATCCTCTCTCCGGGCTCCCGGCGCCGTATGAGGGGTTTTCCTTGGAGGACTTCCTCCGGCAAGCCCGCAAGCATCTGTTGCTGGAGGCGCTCGACCAGACCGACGGGAATCAGAGTGCGGCAGCGCGACTGTTGGGGGTCAGCCCACAGGCGGTTCACAAGTTCCTGAAGACCTCGGAAGCTGAGGGAGCCGACTGATCAGAGTTCTTCCCGGGTTGTCAGCCCTGTGGGTGATGACCGCGGTCGCCGAGTTCTTCTCCGCTACAACCATTCCATGGGTTGGATCAACCGAGGTTGAATCCGGCGAGAGTCCTGCAAGCCGTCCCGAGATCCTAATTGATTGCAGACTAGCCCGTTGCCTCTCTCCCCGCCGCTTGGCATGCCCTCTGCCTATGCATATCAATGTTGCTTGCTGATGCGTCTTTCCGCCTGAGGTGCTGACGCGGCGAGAGTGCTCCGTGTGACCGTGACCCGCGACCGTTCCCGGTCTCAGCCGTTCCGATGACCCTGACCCGACTGCCTGCGACGCTCTCGCCCCGGAAGATCCGGTGCTTGGGGAAACGACGCGGAATCGTGGATACCGGCCCATCCCGGCCGGGGACTTCGATGGAGGGGGGCCACGCGCTCATTGCCAGGTCGACCGCCTGCTCTGGGCTCGGACGGCCGTCGAGGAGGGTGGAAATGCAAGGCCATCGCACCAACTTGGTCATGATGCTCGCGGTGATGACAATACTCACCGCGATGATCGCGATCGGCGGTTGCGCGACCGCCATCAAGGATAAGTCCGTTGTCCACTATGTCGATCCGGGCTTCAGTGAGGACCATCTGAAGACCTTCGGTCTGGCGATGCTGCCCGTTGTCGCTGGTCAGGGGCAGGAGGGATACCGGCGTCCCATCGCCGAATGCCTTTCAGCCGGCGTTCGCCGGGCGATGGCCGACGGCCGATTCCTCGACTGGCGTGAGACGATGGATGCCCTCAACGAGCAGGATCTCGCCGATGACTACGAGTCCCTGATCGGCACCTACAGGGAGACCGCCATCCTGCGAGAGGAGATGGTCAGCCAGTTGGGCGAGGCGCTGCGCGTCAGGTACCTGCTCTTCGTGAGCCTGGAGGAGTTCCACACCCGGACATCCACCTCCTACAGCGTCTTCACCGGAATCCAGAGCCAGCGCAAGGCCGCCGTCAACGCCTTCTGCCAGGTCTGGGACTGCGCGACCGGTGATGTTGTCTGGGAGGGGTCTGCCGCAGCCGAGTCGGTCGGCGGGGAGCTGAGCTACGACAAGCCCTATGAGGAGTACGCGCGAACTGCGGCAGAGGGATTGGTGGGGAGGCTGTTCGGAGGCGATGAGAAGGCACGGTAGGGGCCGATCAAGCCTCGACGGTGAGGATCTCTGCCCTGCTGTCGGAGCGCCAGAGCCATATGTTCCTTTGTGAATCGCTCTCGACTTCTGGACTGTTCCTTTGGTTGGGACCGAAGCCCACCTCACAGTCCAAGTAGCGATGGGTCAAAGAGTGGTGCGAGCGCCAGGCAAGCCTCCGAACAGAAACACCGTCAACCCACGATCCACTTGCATCTTCCGGTCGATTCGATACAATTCGATAAGACAAACGTCGCCATATCTGACTGCTTGAGGTTCTTCCTTCCAGTCCGTCGAGCGATGAGCACGTCCGAGGTTCGCGCACTATGGCCCAATCCACCATCTCCATCCCCTTCCTCACCCTCGAAGATCCCAATGCCAAGATCAAGGGCTCCCGAGACCCCCTCGGCATCGTACCGATCTGGTCGGCCTTCGGCCGGCATGTCGTCACCAATGTGATCTCGGTCAGCACCTCGGTTCGGGGCTTCACGGTCCTGCTTCTGGGACGCTACTTCTCCGGCCGGCTGATCGAGGAGAGGATCGTCCCGCGCGAGGAGGCACTGAATATCGTCCTTCGGATGGAGCAGGCCGGTGCCTATGCCCGCTACGTCGGCCATCGCGCTGAGCGAGACATCCGGGGGATCGAACGGGTCAAACGCTTCCTGGATGATGGCAAGGGCAAGGTCCACATCCAATCGGATCCGCGGGGTTTCATCCTGGCCGATCAGAAGGTCTACGGGCTCTGGGGTCTCTATACTGTCGCCGCCCGGCGCTCCGGATGGCTTCCCGACCTGCCCCTCGGCGTGCTCAGCCCCGCCCGGGAGTTCATCGAGAAGCACTACATTGCCCCGCTGGATGCCGCGGTCGCCCCGCTGATGCGGCTCCTCGCTCGTGGGGGCGTGCTGGACACGCGCAAGGGGGGTGACGCGGTTTTCAAGGGAGTCGTCCGCATCCTCCCTGAGACCTTCTCGCCGGCAGAAGTCGCGTTCTATGGCGGCTATCTGCGCGACAGCCTCGGTAACCACGACGGGACACTGAGCGAGGGCACCGAGGGCAAGCACGGACGTCAGGCCCGCTTCCGCCCCCTCTTGGAAGAGCACACCGACCTCGATCAACCCGTGAACCGCGATGAGATCCTGGCGCTGGCCAAGGCGGCCCGGCTGACCGACGAGGGCCTCTCACACGCCCTGTGGCGCATCGCGCACTTGGAAGCTCTTCTAGCGCCGGCCACAGCCCTCTTCGACTTCGTCTCCACCCGCAATGGGCAGACACCGAGCGAGATCGCCGGCGAGATGCGGAAGCGCTGGGGCGAGGCGGTCCCCAATCTGGACGGGGTAGCCTTCCAGGATCTCCTCGCCGAGATTGCCGAGGTCTCCAATCAGGGCATCGCGACGGTCATGCACCGAACTCACCGGGCGCTGGCCAGCGGAGACTACGAGGAGGCCGTGCGAGCGATCCTCGAGTGGAACAAGGGAGTCCAAGAGGGTCGCAAGGGAGGTCCCTGGATCGTCCTGACCGACGCAGGACGCACCGATGTGCGCTATCGCGGCATGGATCAGTTTCTGCCCGAGAAAGAAGAGCTTCCCACGCTCTGGCGGAACTCCTACTTCATCGACGCGATCAAGAGCATCACGAAGCAACTGAGGAGGACCGCGCCGTGAGTTCACAGGGCCGGGTCCCGGTCGCGGTTCTCTCCCAGAGGCTGAGCGAGGCGATCGCCGGCCGCCGGGTGCGCGTGGCGGCGTTCACGACCTTTACCTTCGATCCCGCCTTCTTCGAGCTGCACGTTCTGCCCACGCTCTTCGATCAGAGCTTCAGTCAGATCGACAAGGTCCGCCGCATCCAGCTCGAGGATGCGATGCGGGCAGTCGATCAGATCGCCGTCTACTACGATCGAAGCGCCCTGTCCCAGGATGGCGAACCCGCGCAGCTCGACTACCGGCGGATCGATGTCCGTCGGGCAACCGGCTGCTTTCACCCCAAGCTCGTTCTCCTGCTCGTTGACGATCCGACCGGGGCCGAGGAGGGCGATGATTTCCCGACAAGTTACCCGAGTCTCATCGTCGGGATCCTCTCAGCCAATCTGACGCGTGCGGGATGGTGGGAGAGCGTCGAATGCGCCCACTTCGAGGAGGTCAAGGATCGAGACTGGCGGGATGTGCGTCTCGGCGAGCGCTCGCGGCCTCGGCGGTGTCCCTTCCGGCGCGATCTGCTGCATCTGCTCAGGCGCGTCTCTGCAACGGTCGACCCCGGAGAGGATGAGTCCGCGATCGAGCGCATCCGCGACTTCCTGCGCCGTCGCACCATCCGGCGGCAGTTCAGGCACTCGAGCTCTAGCGGTGTGTTCCACACGCGGATCTTCGGCGGCGGCGGCAGGGCCCCGCTGGCCCAGTGGCTCGGCAATCTACGGCTGTATCAGGGCTGGAACCTCGAGGTGATCTCGCCCTTCTTCAGCAGCACCGGTGCGGGTCCCTTGGTTGACCTCAAGGATGTCCTGGAACCGAAGGAGATCCGTGTCTATCTCCCCCGAGATGCCGATGGGTCCGCGCTGGTGACGCCGCAAACCTATGATGCGATCGCTGAGCTTGCCAATGTTTCCTGGGGTGAACTGCAGCCGGAGCTCATCGCCCGCGGCCGGGATCAGTCCTCGAAGAAGCTGGCTCCCCGAGGCGTCCACGCGAAGGTCTACCGGCTCTGGCATCGGGATGGGGGCGATCTGCTCCTGGTCGGTTCGGTCAACTTGACCGAGAGTGCCCACAGTGCCGCGCATGCGGGCAACCTCGAGGCGGCCTTCCTGGTCGATGTGAGTGAGGCGGGCATCCCGCGGCGCTGGTGGCTCGAGCGGCGTGAGGAGCGGCCGAGTGAGTTCCTGAAGGAAGAGCGTTCCGAGGAGGATGGGCTCCAGCAAGCCGTTCTGAACTTGGGCCTGCGGTTCGATTGGGCTGCGGGAGAACTTAGCTATCGCCTGATGGAGAAGGGGAGTCGCGGCTTCCAGGTGCGAGATACAACCGGGGGCCTGCTCTTTGAGATTTCCGATCCCCGGTCAGGGCGGTGGACCCCCTGTCCCAAAGAGGCGGCGGAGAAGGTGCGGAAGCTCCTGGTCGGAACGAGTTTCGTCCTCATCCAGCACCCCAAGGGCCAGTGGCGGGTGCTGATCCGCGAAGAGAACATGGCCTATCGGCCGTCTCTGCTCACGCTGCTCACTCCCGAGGAGATCCTCGAGTACTGGTCGTTGCTGACGCCGGATCAGCGGGCAGTCTTTTTCGAGGAGCACGGGCGTGATGACGGCGTCGGGATCGTTGATCCAGTCATTGGTCCCGAGCCGCCCGACATCGGCGCCAAACGCAACACCATCTTCGACCGCTTCGGCGGGATCTACCACGCCTTCAACTGCCTCCACCGGCACGTCTGCACGGCGATCGATGAGGGTCGGGAGCGGGATGCGGAGGCGCGACTGCTCGGGGCCAAGTACGACTCGCTGCCCTCCCTGCTCGAGAAGTCCCTGGCGCGAAAGAAGGAAGACCCGATCATCCGCTACGTGACCTTCCTGTGTGCGAAGCAAACCTGGAAGCTGGTTGCAACCGAGCACCGTGAGTTCATGCGTCGGCACAGAAAGCAGGTTCACCGCCTGGAGAGTCTGCTGAGGAAACTGCCTGAGGTCCGAGGTCGCCTTCCTCATGACTGCATCGAGGGCGGCCAGGATTTCATCGTCTGGTACGAGCGGGCATTCCTGAGACAGGCGGTGCCGGAGGAGACAGACGCGTGAGATCGGACTCGATGGGCAGCGTGCTCTCGCCAGGTCAGATGGAGAAGCCCATCCAGAGGCGATCGAACGAGAGCCTGGACGGGATGCCTTTCATCATGTCCGACTTCGTACGCGGCCTGATCGACTTTGCCCCCACGGAGGAGACGAAGCGCCTAGGATTCGCCGAGAATCAACTCGAGGGTACGGTCGCGCTCTTCAACATGCTGGCCCGCAACCGGTGTGCCTATCTGGCGGACGAGGTGGGCATGGGCAAGACCTATGTCGCCCTCGCGGTCATGAGCCTCGTCCGCTACTTCAAACCCGATGCGCGCATCGTCGTCATTGCGCCGCGCGAGAACATCCAGCGCAAGTGGGTCAAGGAGCTCAGCAACTTCGTCCGCTTGAACTGGACGCTGGTCGGGAGCCGGGTCAAGTCCCTCCAAGGCGGTCCTGTCTGGGAGCCGGTTCTCTGTCGCTCGCTGCTCGACTTCGCCCACCAGGCGATCCTGAACGACGACCGGGATTTCTTCCTGCGCATGACGAGCTTCAGTCTCGCCCTGAAGCGAGTCGAGAACCGCCGGCGGCTACGCAGGGAGTTGCGGCGGCTGATTCCCTGGCTGAGCCGGCATACGGTCTCACCGAAGACGCCCGAGGGGTTCCGCGATGCCTTTGGCTGTGCGCTCAATGCCGCGATTCCCGAGGCGGATCTGGTCGTCGTGGATGAGGGACACAACCTGAAGCACGGCTTCCGCGAGAAGGGCAGCATTCGCAACCGCATCATGGGTTTTGCGTTTGGTCATCCAGCGGGGGCTTCTCCCGAGCGTCCTTGGTATGGATCGAGGGTCAAGCGGCTGCTCCTGCTCTCGGCGACCCCGTTCGAGGAAGAGTACGCGGCCATCCACCGGCAGTTCTCCGTTTTCGGGTTCGGGAATGTTCCCCTGCACGATGCCAAGGGAGGCGCCACCGTCCGCCTGAGTGACCTCGAGGATCGCGAGCTGAGCGATCATGCCAAACGCGAGATCGTCGGGCGGCTCATGGTGCGGCGCGTCTCGGGCTTGCGGATCGCAGGGAAGCTGTGGACCAAGAACATGTATCGCCGCGAGTGGCGGATGGGCGGGTACCAGGTCCACGACGACCCCATGCGGCTCGATGATCCCAAGCAGCGGCTGATTGTGGCGCTCATGCAGAAGAAGGTCGCCGAGATCCTGCAGAGCGAGAAGTTCAACAACCACTTCCAGATCGGCATGCTCTCCTCCTTCGAGAGCTTCCTCGAGAGCGTCGAGACGGCGAGGAAGAGCAAGGCAAGGAAGGAGCAAGAGAAGAAGGAGCAGGAGAAGGCGGCCGGAGCCGCCGGTGAGGTTCCCATCAGCGAGATGGAGAGCAGTGGTAATGGGGCGGGGGATGCTGAGGAAGAAGGTGCCAGACGAGTCTTCGATGGCCGGCAGAAGGCCAGTGCCCGCGAGCGGAAAGGCATCGACACCGCCGCGATCGCCAGTGTTGTCGAATCCTATCGCCGGCAGTTCGGCGCGAGCCTTCCGCATCCGAAGCTCGACGCCACCGCGCATGCCCTGGCGAGTGTGTTCGATTCAGGCGAGAAGACGCTCGTTTTCGTTCGGCGCGTCGCGACTGTCCGTGAGTTAGCCGCAAAGCTCGATGCGGAGTTCGATACTTGGCTCCTGCGCCACATGGAGCGATCCTTGCCTGAGAGGCTGCATCCGGAGCTGGCCAAGCTATTCGTTGCCTACGAGGGTGAGCGGCGGGCCCGTCCGGAGGAACGCTTCGAACGTCTCAGCCTCGACACACGAGAGCGGGATCCGCACGATCTCCAGGATGAACGGCACTTCGTCGAGGAAGAGGATGCGGGGAGCGCGGAGACTTTCTTTGCCTGGTTCTTCCGCGGTACGGGGCCTGAGGATGTCCTCTCTGGGGCAGCCTTCCAGAAGAACCGCCTCTCGAGCGTCGGGTCGCTGTATTCGACTCTGTTCGAGGACGATCACGTCTCCTGGCTCCTGGGCAGGCCGGCGGATCCGTTGGCGGCGCTATGCGCTGCGGGTGGCGAGCGTCCCAAGCGGTTCCTTCCCGCCCTGCGTGAGCGGGCTTTCCGGCACTTCCAAGCACGGAGTCAGCAGCGGGAACGCTATCCGCGGCTCTTTGTCTTCCAGTGCTATCAGGTCGCGGCGCTCGAGATGCTGGCCGCGCGGCACGACGACCTGGGCGAGAAGGCCCGGATTGTTCTGGAAGAGCGCCATCCGGGCCTTTCCGTGCCCCGCGATCGATCCGAGCTCCCGGCGGGATTCCCCGGGCCGCAGGAGGCGATCGGGATCACCACGTTCATCACGGAGCTCGCCCGGCGCCCGCGACTTCGCGAAGCCCTGTGGCCTGCGGGGAACGATCCCGACTTCCGCGCGCGCTTCAGGTGCCGGGAGCAGCGCCGGGAGTTACTGAGCGGAATGGCGCGGCTGGGCTCGGCGTATGTCGATCTCTACTGCACGGCGATGAGTCCGCTGGAATCGTTTGGGCTGCGCAGTCAGACGGAGACGGCGCGATCAGACACAGACCTAGCCCAACGGTTCGCCGATCTGCTGGAGAAGCAGCAGGACACTCCGGGTTTCCACACGTTCCGGGAGCTGTCCGAGGCGGCCGCCAACTTCAACCTCCTGATCGGAGTCAACTTCCCCGAGGTGCCGCACGCACGACTCCATGAGCTCGCCGCGATCTACGGGGCCACCCTGCAGCGACAATCCCCGGTGGGTCACATGTCGGGTGGGGTCAACAAGCGTCTCGTGCGGCAGTTCAGGATGCCCGGGTTTCCCTTGGCGCTGATCACGACGGATGTGCTGCAGGAAGGGGAGGATCTCCACACGTTCTGCCGGCGGGTCGTGCACTATGGGATCAGCTGGACGCCCTCGGCCATGGAGCAGCGCACGGGGCGCGTCGATCGGATCGGCAGTCTTGTGCAGCGCAGGCTGGATGGCAGTCCAATCATCCCTGATCCGGACGAGTGGCTCCAGGTGTTCTACCCGCATCTCCGCGACACAGTAGAGGTCCTGCAGGTCCGGCGAGTTCTGCGACGGCTGAACCGCTTCCTGCGGCTGATCACCAAGACCGTCGGGCAGGATGAGGATCGAGACAGCCGAATCGACGTCACCCGGGAGTTCCTCGATGAGCTTGAAGCCGTGGCGCCCGTGAAAGAGCCGCTGGAGTCGGCGTTCCCGGTGGGAGGGGCGTGGCTTCGTGGGAGGCTCGGGGCTGGTGATGTGCCCCAATCGAGCGAGCCAGTTCTGGAGAGCCACCTCGAGCGGCTGTGGGAAGGGTTGGCGAAGCGGTATGCCGTCGAGGGGCAGCGGGATGCTCGGCCCTATTCTCATACGGGTCTCGCGTATCTGGCTGATTCCGGGATCGCAAGGCGGGAGGAGTTGCCCCCGGGTGCGGTGGCATCCGAGGAGGATCGACAGCATTGGAAGCGATTCCGGATCTTCTTGCGCTCTCAGGCTGCCGGAGCTGCCGCGCTTCTGCGATGCAAGAGTCATGTCGGCAAGGTGAACTTGCGCGACGACAAGACCCTCGATTGTCTCTATGACCTTCAGCGTGATCTGGGGCAGGTGAAGGTCTGCGCCAATCGGAGCGAGCGCGATCGCGAGGACATGATCAGCGTCGAGGGGGACATTCTCTTCGATCCCAAGACGACGGATCCGGAGGAGTTGGAGACGCTCGTCTCCCGAGTGGCCTATGCGGCCGCGGCCCTGCGCGTGGGGCTCGAGTTCGATGTGGAGCCATCCGGCCGGCGCCTCTCTGCGGTGAAACATGCGTGGGCGCGGGAATCATCCGAGGTCGGACTGGTCCAGAAGATGGCTGACGATCTGATCGCCCTTGGTGCCGTTCAATGGGAGCGGAAGGGACGCGTGATCCGTGCGCAGATCGGGCGCTTCAAGCGGTTCCAACCGACGGGGTCGACCCCGATCGACCGTTGGCAGGATGTCGAGATCGCCCGGCGAGGGGAGATCTGCATCCTCCGGTCGGTCGTCGTGAGACCGAAGTTCGTGACCCGCAATCATGCCCATTGGCGACGGTTGGCCTATCGCGTGTGGCGCAAGAATGCGGAGAAGGACCTGGTGGCTTTCGCCTTCGATCGCGGGGATCGGCTTATTGGGCTGATCGAGCAGCCCCTTGCGACGCTGGCGCCCGAGGAGCTGAGCTTCTACGTCGAGACGGTGGCCAAGGAGTGCGACCGGTTCGAGTATGTGTTGACGGGGGAGGATGTGGGATAGGTATCATGTCGACACCGCATCGCGCGCACGATCGCTAGTTCTGTCGGAAGGAGGTCGAGACGTGCGTGACGCTACAGTCTCCCCTGAGACGAGACTAGCGTCTGGTCGTTCCATGACGTCCCCAGCGGTCATTCTCAAAGCCGTCTTGCTCGCGGCAATGCTGCTCCAGTCAGGCTACATGGGCGTGGCCATCGCGGACCACTATGGCAAGTGGCGTCCCTTGCCAGATGATGCCTGGATCATCCCCGCCGGAGTAGATGACGGTACATGCCACGCCGTGATTCTTCGCAACGACTACATGATTGACGATCGCGACCGGAACTTCCAGAAATGTGAGGTGAGTCGCTACTTCAGCGTCCGGTGCCTCGATGCCGAGGGTATCGAGGAGTTCGGAACGGTAGAGCTTCCCTTTCATAAGGACGTCCGCATCAAGAAGATCGGGGCACGCACGATCAAGCCGGATGGGCGGATCATTGAGATCGGCAAGAAGTCCTTCTACGACAAGACTGTTTTTGAGGTTGGTCGAGAAGCCGCATACCTGCGAGTTTTTGCCTACGAGGGGCTAGAGGCAGGAGATATCGTCGAGTATTTCTGTGCCTGGGAAGTGCCCTTCGGCGCGGCCCCCATGATCCAACTCCAACATCGATACTACACTCGGCGGACGACTTTGCTGTGGCACTTCTGGCGCCTCAACAGGGTCGACGAACGCGCTGCCGCTCGAGCAGGCATCCCGCTTCCCAAGCCCGCGTGGGTCATCACGAACACTGGGAGCTTGCAGGGTGTGGTTGAGCAGCAGCCGTCTGCAAGCAGGGCGGAGCGTCTCTGGGTTAGCTACGCCGACATTCCGCCAGTTCCAGCTGAGCCGTACATGCCACCCGAAATGGCGGTTGCTGCTCGCTTCATCCGATACTACTCACAGCCGGGACTAGATAGCAGAGCGGAATTCTGGGAGCAGGCTGCGGGATTCCTGGGAGGGCTGAGCCGGCAGTTCTTGAAGGACGACGAGCATCTTCGCGACTGGATGTTGCTCTTGCGCAATTGCCCCAGAGATCTGGAGAGAGATCTTCAAGCTTGCATGCAGCAACTCCAGAGGTCGATCGAATGCCTCTCCGGCATTGCCGCAATGGAGCGGGCCGAAGAGCTCAAGAAGATCAGTGGAGTCAGGGATCTGCTCAAGAAGCGCTTTGGGGACGCCCTGATGATCAGCAGGCTCGCAGCAGGCATGCTGCGCGAGCTTGGCTATGAAACCACGTTGTTCTGGACATGCGATCGTTCTAAGACGCTCTTCGTCGATCATTGGCAGTCCACAAGTCAGTTCAACATGGTAGGCGTGGCCGTTCGGGACGCGGATTCGTTGCGGTGGTGGTATCCTTCGGTTCACACGGCCGGAACGAGCGAGCTTCCCTGGCAGATACGCGGATGCACTGCGCTTCTTGAGGATTGGTCCGGAGAGGACCATTCTAATCCTTTCGAGATCTTCTCTGTCATTCCCATGCGGGGTTCAGCTGCCAATTCCTGTTCGCTGCACGCTACGCTGAGCCTTGATTCGACCGGAGCTGCGGTCGGTGCGATTCGGAGTCGGATGTCGTGGCCGAACGATCCGATCCTGGCTCAAGAGCTTCTGGCGAAGACTGACAAAGAGGTCGCTTCCGCGCTGCGCGAGATCGCGCTCCCAGCGCGCCTACCCTTGCGGTCTTGGGCTGAGAGTTGCTCGGTCGAGGGAACCACGTTTCTGTACGCGTGCAGTCTCAGCTTGAGCGGCATGACAGAGCATGCCGGGGAGCGCCTGCTACTGAGCGTGGGGACTCTGCACGGCGATGATCTCCATCTGCCCCCTGCGGAGCGAGAGACTGAGATCTGGCTGCCCTATCAGCGAGCGGACTTTGTCAGACTCTCTATCTGCATGCCGACAGGGTACCAGGCCGCCTCCCTGGCGCCGTATCGCTCTTTCAAAGAAGCAGTTGGAAGCTACTGGTCTCAATGCAGCCTCCATGGAGACAGCCTCTGCTGGTCTCGTAAGCTGAGCCTCGACTACAACCTGTTCCAGAAGAGCGCATCGGGAGTCCTTCGGGCATTCTTCGCGAGGGTCAACGAGGCTGATGCACGTCCGATCGTCCTCGAGACACTAGAGCCCGGTCAATAGACGACTGCGGGAGCTGTAGCGGAGAGAAAATGCGACTTGTGAGGACTATAGCTGCCCTCTGTCTTGGACTGAGCATATGCGCATCCGGAGTGGCACGGGCCGGCCCTCCTGACTGGCTACGCGAAGTCTGCGACATGGGAGACGAGGGTCTGTTCCCCGACCAGGCGGTGATCGAAGCCTACCGCTGTGAGAGTGTTGAAGTAGAGCGGTCAGGCAAACGGCGCGTCACGCAACGACGCGTTCTCTTCGTACGGTCAGGGGATGGCTCCCCGCATGATGTTCAGGTCTTCCACGAGGGATTCGGGCGGCGGCTCGCGAAGATGGTTGCATGGCGCGGAACATGTGGCGGGGGTTTCGAGAAGACGAAAGACCGGATGAAGACCCAGATCATGGGTGGAGAGCTCTTCAGCGATCACATGCAATACATCCAGAGGGTCCCGGACGGCCCCGGGACGGTGTTCGCCTTCGAACTCCGCTATGAGGAAAAGATCTCGGGTCTCAATGCGGATCGTGCATCCCTGTGCGGGGCGGTCCCACTGGTGCAGTGGGAGTATCATCTCAAAGTGCCGTCGGGTTGGTCCGTGGAATCTCAGCTGACGTGTGGCGAAAAGCTAGAGGACTTCGCACCTTCCACGGTGGTTTCCGATCGGGAGTACGTGTGGACCGCGCGGGATGTGGTTGCGCCAGCGCACGAGGAGAGTTGGGCCCCTCCGCCGCAGGCATCCACTCCTGTCATCCATGTGCGCTGGTTCGATCCGCAGCGACAGGATGATTCTCGCGCGGATTGGAATCATGTTGGTGGATGGTATCTTGACTTCGGTGAAGACGCTCTTGTGGCAACTGAAGGCATCGCGGAGTTGGCCGGGGGATTCGTGACCGAGTGTGAGTCGCTGGCATGTCGAGCGAAACACGTGGCCGATCTAGTGCAGCAACAGATCCACTATGTCCAAGTCTATCGCGAGGACGGAGCTTGGAGGCCCCATCGACCCGCTGAGGTCTATGCGTCTCGCTACGGAGACTGCAAGGACATGAGCTACCTGATGGTGGTCCTACTGCGCGAAGCGGGGCTCGATGCCTATCCCGTGTTGACGAGCGCCGGGCCATTCGATCCCGTCCACCCCGAGTGCCCGATTCCGAGCTTCAATCATTGCATCGTAGGTGTGTCATCACTAGGAGGGCCGAGCGGCTGTCTCTTCTTCGATCCGACGTGCAAACACGTTCCTCTCGGGAGGCTGGCGGCGCAGCTTGAGGGGAGGTGGTCGTTGCCCCTTGAGGAGAACGCAATCAGGCTCCAGCGACTACCCGAAAGCTGTTCTGAATCCAATCAGCATCGGATCGTGGTGAATCTGCACTTGGATAAGGATATGGGGGGCGTGGCCGAGTGTCAGGAAGTGATGACCGGCCATCCTGCCTACTTCACGCGCTCGCGGGTCTCCGGTGAGGGGACTGCGGCCTTTCGCGAGACTATCCAAAGGCGACTTGCGCTCTCCGCTCCGCGGGCGCAACTCTCCGAATTCACGATCGATTACAGCGATGCCGCCTGCGAGAGCCTGAGAGTGGCTTATGCTGTGCGATACCGACAAGTGGGAACACGCATTGGCGAGGAGGCCTTCATTCCTGTCTCCCCACATCCTCGGGAGCCTCTGCCGCCGCTGCCGCCTGGCGAGCGCCTCAACGATGTCGTGTTTCCCTATGCGCGAGTTGTTGTGACCGATGTGCTCGTCACCTGGCCGGAGGAGTGGGAAGTGGTGGAGATCCCGCAGGATACCGTCTTCTCAAGTGACGATCTGGTCTTCTCCTTGAGTTACCGGAAAACACAGAACGGAGTGCATCGCAGTGCACGGGAGGAGATCAGGAAGAGGCGGATTCCGGTGGCGCGCTATGATGACGTCGTCCAATGGAGCCACCTCATAGACGGATGCGACCGCCAGCGGATTGTGCTCAAGATGCGGGAGAGATGACGTTGGTCGGGGAAGCGTGTGTGTAAGTGCGCGGAAGGCGTACTACTGTTGATAATGAGCAGCGAACGGCGCGAGATATTATTCATGGCACAGAGCGCTCGAATACCACGGCGCTGACGAGACGGGTAGGATGTGGCCTCTATCGTGCTGCTGGATGTCTCGCACATGCTACTCGCGTTGATCGCTGAGACATGACGCTACATGGGTGCAGGAAGGGGGAGTTGTCTTGGGTGCCATGCGTCCGATGACGAACCCATGGTTCAGCATGTGGATCCATCCGCGGGAGACAATGCGATGGATCCTGAGCCATGACGCTGATCGTGACATCACTTTGCTCATCGTGATTATGGGGGTGGCTCGGGCGCTCGACCGCGCGGTTCTGAAGTCGACGGGTGACTACATGTCGGTGGGTGTGATCCTCGCCATGTCCGTCCTTTTGGGCGATTGGGGGATTCGTTTCTCTATACGTGGGGGCAGCACTCCTGCACTGGACAGGGAAGTGGCTTGGGGGGAAGGCCGATTCTCATGATATCCGGTCTGCAATCGCGTGGTCTAACGTGCTTACAGTTTGGATCTTGGCGCTGTGGATTCCTCAGCTGCTGATCTATGGCCGGGAGCTGTTCACCTCCTCCACACCGAGGATAGATTCCAGTCTGCCGCTGACCTTAGGACTACTAGGATTCGGGCTCCTGGAGGTCGGGATCTCTGTGTGGTACACCGTGGTGCTGCTGAAGTGCTTGGGTGAAGTCCAGGGCTTTTCGGCGTGGAGGGCCCTCGGGAATCTGTTTCTGGCAGGCATGGTCATGGCCGTGCTGATTGCGATCGTAGCTCTCATCATCTCGATTCTGTGAGTCGGGGCAGGAGCCGGGTCACACGGGGCCAGTGCGGCCAGGATGGAGAACGCATCACTTCCCAAACCCAATCCGCAACGACTCCCGCAACTCCTCGGCCACCCGATTGAGCTTCGCATCCGTCCGGAAACCCACCGTCTGCGCTGCCCCGATCATAGTAGCATAGGCCGTCTTCTGCGGGACGTCCAGCCACTCGGCGACCTGCAGAATCGTGCCCCCTTCGGGATCGAGCAGGGCGCCATCGGCGAGAGCGATATCGGCCAGTCGCGAGAGAATGAAGATCTTGTTCTGATTGGTCCCATCCTGCTTGACCGTGGCAATCTCGGCGGGCAGCCGCTCCAGTATTTCCTTCTTGCTGGTGACGATCTCACGCTCTGGCTCGTCGGTGAACCATTTCTGGAGGATCTGGATCAGGATCTTGACCTCATCGTCGTTGATATCCTTGTCGGCTCCCAGGAGTAGTGCCCCGGAGAGCGCGATCGTCCGCATGACGGCCTCGGCCGAGCGCTTGAAGGGATAGCGGCGACTTAGCTGGACGAGGTCGTCAATGGCGCCCTCGAGATCATCGTCCGCTAGCTTCCCGGTGGATTGCGCGAAGCCGTTTCGTTTGGCCCTCTCCGACTGAGAGAAGAGATCCAGGGCCTTGAGACGCACGGGGAGCAGGGGGTGCGAGGCGAAGGTCTGTTCCATCAGCTCCGGCCGCCCCTTGATCTCGTCGACCTGGGAGATCAGGGCCTCGATGTCGAGATTCAGATTCTTCTCGCTGAGCCCGAAGGTGGCCTTCATCAGGGAACGGGCCGAGGCATGTAGACTCTGGCTGGCGAGGAGGCCCACCCGGTCGGCGCTGATCTCCGCCTTCTTGCGCCAGCGAAGGAAAAGGCTCTCCCCGAACGGAGGCAGCACCGTAGCCGCGGGGTTGTTCCTATCGGTCGAGATCAGGGCATTCATGCGGTTGTTGCGGAAGAGGAAATGGCCCACCTCGTGCCCGAGAATCGACTTCAGCTCGGCATCCTCGAGCCGCTCGAGGGCTCCCGAAGAGATACCGATCAGTGAGTAGGTGCCCGATTCCTGGATGTCGAGCATCGCGAATGCATTGACGTTGTAGTTGGGCACGCAGAAGACCTCGGCCGCGGAGTCGAGGCCCAAGGTCTCAGAGACTTCGTGGAACAGGTGGTAAATCCGCGGTGATATCCGCTCGGAGAGGCGAATGCCCTCCTTCAGCAGCGTATCCCGCATCCCCTGGTCGCGGTGCCGTCTCTCTTCCTCCGTGGCATCGAGGTAGTCGCCGATGCGGTAGACCTCGAAGAGCTCATCGACATCGGCCTTGTCTCCACGGTAGCGAACGTCATCCCAGTTGATGGACATCGAAAACCCCTCCACTTGGCTGGTCCGGGTGCTGCCGGCTAGCTGCCTTCTCTATGTTCTCCCTGGAACTCCGAGAATACGACTGCCGCAGCTCCTCATCCCTGGCAATGGATCAGTCGGGTAAGACCGCTATCACGCATCGATTATCGCAGCTGGCGGGTCATTGTCGCAACTCGAGCCTCACCTGCCATGAGTGGCCCGCTCGTGAGCGATCTGCTGCGGCACGGTGATCAGTGACAGGGCAATGCCGGGACTGCCGGCTTCCTGCTCGACCACGGAGCGGATGTGAATGCCCCGGATGACAATGGATTCACTGCTCTGCACAAGGCCCCTGAGCTTGGAAGAGCCGAGGTCGTCGAGGTCCTGCTGAAACGAGGTGCACACCCGGACATTGAGGCGATGGGGCAGACGCCCGCCTCTCTGGCTCGCAAGCGCGGGCAGGAGGCTGTTGCCGAGCTGCTCGACGCCGGGGCCGACGACAGATAGAAGTGGATCGCCCGGCGCTCCCAACTCCGCACCGGGTCCCGTCGATTCGCTCTGATGCGCATGAGTGGAAAACCCTCTGGCCCGCCACGAAGACTCTATTGCCTTGTCAGTACTGCTGTTACCCGAATGCCCCTTGCTTGCTATGCTAGACTGCGGCAGGCGCCAACATCAACAGGGAGGTACTCCATGACTGTCATCAGTGGCATGCCGATCGAAACCATCAGGGACGGCTTCACCACGGAGATCAAGGCTCAGGGAGGTGAAGTCCGCGAGTGCGTCGAGGACGGCGGCCGGTTCTTCGGCCGGTCTGTCCTCCCGATTGTCGAGGAGATCCACACCGGCGACCGCCTGCAGGGCGGGGTCGCCATTACGGCTAGCCGGGGCAGCGTGCACGTCCATCCGTACCTGTTCCGCCTGACCTGTAAGAACGGCGCCGTCCTTCCGATTGTCTGCGATGCTGACATCGTGGTCTTGACCGAGATGCTCACGCCTGATCAGCTCCATGCGGAAGTGCGTTCTGCGGTCGCGCGCTGCTGCTGCCGTCGTGACGTCTTCAGTCTCCCGGTCGAGGCCTTTCGCACAGCAATTCATAGAAAGGCAAATCGCGCAATCAGACTGACCTCTCTGCTTCACGCGGTTCCGGAGGCTCAGCGCACGCAGGTGATCGGCTGGATCTTCCGGCGCTTCGAGGTCGATGAAGACCAGTCCCAGTACGGGTTGCTGAACGCCATTACCTCCGTCGCCCGGGACGTTCGCAACCCCCGCCTGCGCTGGGCAATCGAAGAGGGCGCCGGGCTGCTGGTGCTCGAAGGGGTGCGTGAGGGGGGAAAGGCGATGGAACTCGTCAGCGCGTAGCAATCGCGGGGTTCGTCACATCGCACTCAGACATGTCGCGGTCAGGGAGTGGCAGGAAACCGCCGCAGGTCGGAGAACTCGAACCGCCACCCAGCCGGATGGATCATTCCCTCCCGGCGTGCCTCGAACCAGGGGCTCTGGCGCAGAGGGCCACCGCCGCGCACGATGTGGATCTCCCGGGCTGGCAGCAGGCTCTGGGCCAGCATGAAGACGCGATCGCCGTCATTGCTGTCGGCCACGTCGATTACGATCAAGGCATGCCCCGGGAATCCTCCGATAATGAAGACATCCCCTGGCACGACTGCGGTGGCATCCTCGACGGGCTCGAGTTCGCGGATCAGCGAGGCTGTGCCCGCGTAGATGAAGACCGTATCGAGGTAGTCGCGAAACGCCGCGTAGGTGCTGTCCGGCTCCGCCGATCGAGTCCAGGTGACCCGGTTCTCCGAGACCCCCGGACGCATCCCCGCCCGCCAGTCGGTCCAGGATGCTAAGTCGCCGCTGGTGAAGCGGAAGGCGATCTCGTCCTCCCGCCCGACCTCCCTCAAGTATTCGGCTCGGAGCCTGATGATCGCATCGGCACACTGCTGTAAGTCGCGCGACCCGATGTCGACGGCAAGGACGGCGACGTGGTTTTCCTGGTCACGCGCCGCGGAGCCGTCGTAGAGATGGACCGTGCCGCGTCCGGGCTTGAGCGGGAGACCGCGCAGCCAGCGACTGAAACTCTCGGGGCCCTCGTCTGTCCGGTGGTATCCGTCGGGTGGTTGGAAGCGTTCCGCGACTGTCCCGGTCATCTCGTCCGCAAGCCAGGGGTAGTCGTGGATGCTGCGCGGATGCTGCGAGTGCGCGTCGGTTCCCAGGAGCAAGACTCCCGCGAGCACTACAGTCCCCACGTTGCGGAGAAATCCCATCAAGCGATGCGTCTCCTCTCAGGATCTGCAGGGTTGACTGCACGCGCGCGAGCGCATCCTGGCCCAACTCGCAGAATAGGCACTCATGACGGCACTCCGGCCAGGGCCGCGCGGTCCCGTGCGCTTCCTTCCGCCGAGGGCCGCGCACCCCTGAGGCCTGCGGCGTGTTCGAGTAGCCCTCTGGCGTCTTCGAGCACCGCCTCGACGGTTCCCGGGGGCACCGGTTGTGTGGCCTCGCTGTACGCCCGAGCCAAACCGTCCGCCCGCGACACCAGCGCCGCCTGCTCGAGGCTCAGCAGACCTTGGGGAACCAGCCTCTCATACAGGAGTCGGGCCGAGGGAAGATCCTCCGTTTCCGTAGCGTCTGCCGTCATCGCCTGCAGGGCCGCGGTCATGCAGGCATGCCCCTGCGCAATCGCTTCGGCGCCGAGGCCGGCTGCTGCGAGCGTCCGCGCTGCTTCGAGCTTGCGTGCTGCCACGGCCAACCGCCGCCGCCGCTCGGCTTGCAGATCCGGTCGGCCCGCGGGTCGGTCCAGGAGCACGCGCGCCGAGGCAAAGGGAGACTCCTCGCCGAGCAAGGCCAGGCTCTCTACGGCCTGGGCCTCGACCACCACAATCCCGAGGCCGGCGGCCGCCTCGCGGGTTGTACGATCCACACGATCCACGAGCGCCACCGTCCGTCCCGAAGAGAGCGCCACCACCCGTCTCAGTCGAGGCCCTAGAAGATCGCCGATCTTGCGGACCGGGTCTGTTCCCTCTACCGGTGTGTCTGCCGGCCCGGACGCCGGCGCGGAGTCGCCTCCCTCGGTCGCGGTCGCCGCCTTGCCGGCGGTCTGCGGGTCCCTCTCCTCGATCGGGGGCTTGCCGGGGACGGCCCCCGCAACACCGGCATCGACTATGATCGGTTCTTCGCCCGGCTCCTCCTCGGACTCGAGCGCGAGCAGCGCGGCCCGCACGATCGCGAGACAGCTCGAAGGTGCCTCCACGGCGCTCTCCCGCGCGGACTGATCGAGCGCCGCGCTGAAGAGGGCGCGCTTCGACTGGAGGGTCGCTTCCAGTCCGCTCTCGAAAGAATCCTCCGAAACCAGCAACAGGACATTGACCGGCTCGGTCTGGCCATGTCGGTGGATCCGTCCGATGCGTTGATCCAAGACAGCGGGGTTCCAGGGGAGCTCGAGAATGATCATCGTACTCACGAACTGGAGGTTGAGTCCCAGGCCGCCCGCGTCGGTGGAGAAGAAGATCTTGCACTCCGGGTCGTCCCGGAAGCGCTCGATCAAAGCCCCGCGCTTCGCCGAAGGCACACCGCCATGGAGCCGCACGAAGGGGATTCCCAGTCGTTCGGCCCTCTGAGCCGCGAGGCGGCAGAACTTCTCCCACTCGCTGAAGACGATGACCTTGCGCCCGCGATCGAGACACAGGTCACGGATGAGTTGCTCAAACTCGTCGAGCTTGGGAGACCCGACCGTCTCCTTGTCGACCAACCCAGCCGCGTTGCAGGCCATCCGTGCGTTCTGCATGGCCATGAAGAGCCGCTTCTCCTCCACCGGCGACAGCGGCCGTTTCTCCGCGAGGGCCGCATAGCGCGCCGCGGTCGCGACCGCCTCCTGCATGAGGTCCATCTGTTTTGCTGTCAGCTCCACGCTGATCCGCGAGTCGATCCGGTCCGGAAGCTGGAGCCTGACCTCCTCCTTGGTTCGGCGGAGGAGGGTCGGCGCGATCCGCCGCCGCAGCTCATCGAGGTTCTTGTAGCCCCGGATCCGACTCTTTCCCTCATCCCGGACGACGAAACTCTCGTTGTACGCCCACAAGGGCCCCATGATCCTCCGGTCGACGATCTGCATCACGCTGTAGAGGTCATCGAGTCGATTTTGCAGAGGGGTTCCGGTCAACACGAACGCGTAGGGAATCTCGATGCTCTTGATCGCCTCGGCGGTCTTCGTCCGCCAGTTGCGGATTCGTTGGGCCTCGTCGAGGATGAGCAGGTCTGGCGCGAGGTCGCGAATGCCCTTCCGGTCCCTCAAGACCAGCTCGTAGTTGGCGATCGTGAAGGGCGCCTGACGCCGGTATTGGGCGAGCCGGTGGGCAACTCCGCCGCCGACGATCTGACAATCGATTCCCGTGAAGCGCTTGATCTCGGAGGCCCACTGCGCCTTGAGCGACGCCGGGCAGACCACCAGTGCCCGGTGGATCTCACCGCGGTCCCAGAGCACTCGTGCGGCGGCGATCGCCTGCACGGTTTTGCCGAGTCCCATGTCGTCGCCCAGGAGGGCGCGACCGCTGGCGGCGAGAAAGGCGGTACCTTCCACTTGGAACGGGTAGAGGTCGACCTGCATGCCGGGGATGCTCCCTCCGGCGGTCAGCAGCTGGCGACTGACCTCCTCCTTGCGGCGCGCTGCCCTGCGCTCTGCCGCTACGCGACCGGAGAACTCCACGACGTCGCGGTAGATGACCGCCTTCCTCAAGCGTCGCGCGCTGGCCAGCAGCTCCGGCAGGTCCTCGACCGGATCACCGCGGAAGTACCCTTCCGAGTCGAAATGCTCGTGGGCCAGCTTGGCGAGAGCCGGGGTCGGTCGCGGGGGTAGCCTCAATCGAATGCGGGGGACATCCCTTCGATCGACGAGGATCTGTCCAACTGCGGGAGGTTGCGCAGCGGCCTTCGCGAACTTCCGCCTGCTCCGTCTCCGCAGCGCGGTCAGGACGGCTTCGACGTGTTTGCAGGTCCCGAGCGTACAAGTGGCGAAGTCGAGGCAGGTACACTGGTTCACCGGCGTGGAAAGCGATCGGATCTCGACCTCGTAGGCCTTCTCGGACGGGGAGCGGACCTCGAAGGTCCCGAAGAAGTCGTGAGCGTCGCGCCGGATGACCTTGAAACCTCCCTTGGCGCCGCGCCTCCGCCGAACCTCGACCTCCTCCTGCTCCAGGGACGCCAGGCGGCCCTTCCGTTGCGCAGGGGAGTCGGGCCGGTCTGCGGCGAAGTCGGATCGCTCAACACGTGAGCCCGGCCGCCCGGCAACCGGGTCGACCCACCCCAAGTGCACCGCCAACGTGGCAATGGCGTGCTTGCAGAAGGGCTCCCAGTCGAAGGGGCAGGTGCAGGAGGGGAGGATCTCGTCGCCGTCGTACTCCAGATTGACCAGGTACGGTTCGCGGCGGGTTCCCTCGACGCGCGCCTCGAGCCGGCCATCTGTCTCGACGAGATCGGTCACCCGGCCCGCGCGAGCATAGACCAGACCGCGGCGGACAATCCGCTCGCTGGCCAGGTCGAAGAGATCGTGCTCGTCGAAATGAGTGCCATCCGGGATGAACTGTGGGGTAGCGGTTGCCATTGTGCCTCCGATTCAAGCCGGTAATGCGTTGGGGTAATGCGTCAGAGTAATGCGGCCGATTGATGCCACGCAATGCGCAACTTCCCTCGCTTGCGCCCGGCAGAGCGCCAACCTGAGCGCATTCCGCAGCCGGAACCAACGGGCCATGCAGCCAGCACGGTCGCACGTCTCAGTGGGAGGGTCGGCACAACCGACGGCAGGCCGGAAGGTCACCTTGTTCATGAAGCTGTTCTGGGGCCGCATCGATATCGACAGGCATGACCTGTGGGCGTGGCCGGCGCGGCCCTGGCCCGGCAGGGCGGTGCCGGAGGCGCCCGAGCATCAGTAGCCAGGGGCGTGACGGACCGCCCGTCAGGTCAATGCCCTTAGCACGATTCTGGCACGGGCGGTCAGTCTTTGGTGCGGCGAGATTGCTTGCGGGCGAGCTCGGCCAGAAGTCGCAGGGCATTGTTGACGGACTCGGAGTCCTTATACAGCTGTGCGACATCCGGATCCAATAGGACGAGGTTGGTGCCCTTGGCGTAGGCCTTAGCATACTTGCCTCGGACTCCCTTGGAGAAGTCGTACTCCGCACGCATCTCGTCGTCATTCACCTTCTTCATAGCGCTTCTTCTCTCGCCTGGTTGCAGGGCGAGCGCTGATAATCCGAATCCGCTTGCCGTAAGAGGCTCGAGCCTTCGGTATGCGTGCTAACGAGCATTACCAGCGGGGGGTCATGACGCGGCCCTGGCCCGGCAGGACCGTACGGGGGACATCCGAGCTCCGCAGCCAGGGCGGACGTGACAGGGCCGCCCGTCTGGTGCATGCCCTGGCTGGACGATTCCCCTCCAGGTAATCAGGACTAGCCCGCCTTGCGATACTGCCCAACTTCCTTCTTGAGACGGTCACCCAAACGGTCCGTTTCGACATCCAGTTCATAGTCCATTTGGAGCCCAAGCCAGAACTGGGGAGACATCCTGAAGTAACGAGCCAAACGAAGGGCCGTATCCGCGGTGAGGGCACGCTTGCCGAGTACAATCTCGTTGACGCGACGAGGGGAGACGCCAACATCGCGTGCCAGCTGATTCTGACTCAGCTCCATCGGCTTGAGGAACTCCTCAAGGAGGATCTCGCCAGGATGGACGGGATCTAGCTTTCTCATTGCCACCTAAATCACCCCTTATGATAGTCGACGATCTCTACGTCGTGGGCGTCACCTCGTTCCCACCGGAAACAGATGCGCCATTGGTTGTTGATCCGGATACTGTGCTGACCTTGGCGGTCGCCCTTCAGAGCCTCCAGGCGATTTGCCGGAGGCACGCGTAAGTCCTGTAATGTCTCGGCCCTATTGAGCATCCGGAGCTTTCTCAGGGCACCGCGTTGGATCTCTGGCGGCATTCGTCGAATAGGCTGCCGATTGAAGAGCGCTCCAGCGTCCCGTGACCGAAAAGATCGGATCATAAGCTCATCCTATAACGAATAACGTCATAAGTCAAGCCCGGGTTCCTCAGAAATCGTGCACGGCCATCCTTGATATCGTCCAACGTGATGTTCAGCAACCGGGGCAGGCCGAGCGAAGCCCGGCCACGGCGCGCGCTTGGCGCAAGCCAGATGCGTGCCGGCCGACCCCGGCTGCTGCAACGCTTAGCTATGCCTGCGCTTCCGGGCACTTGCCTTCCGCAGTTCATGCTCTATTCGCTCGGCCAAGAACATCCTTAGCAGGGATTGATACGGAACATCCCGCTTGTTGGCAAGTAGCTTCAGCTCTCTGAGCATCGGTTCTGGAAGGCGCAGGGAGATTGTCTTGAGCGTCGGCTTGAGCTGTGGCATTGGCGGGGTCCGTGCCTGGCTCCAGTCAATGAAGTCAGTCGCGTCCGTTCTTGCCCAGAACTCGCGCTCGGCATCTTCAGAGGCAAACTTGGGTGTCTGGCCAAACCAGAGGGTTTGCCTAGACAGCTGGCCTTGTCCCAGGATGTCTGAAACGGGGGTCTCTACACGATAGGCACAACTGCCCGAAGCACTGGGTCAAGGAGGCGCCCGGGCCCCAGGCGCCAGCATGGAGATGAGCGCTCAACTCCAAAATCTGATCTTGGAATTGACATGGCAAGGCCTAATCCCCATATTGCAAGCATGTTCCAGATACTCCTGACTCCCGCGCCGTAGACCGCCGCACCATCCTCGCGTGGTTCCTGACATAGGAATCGGGAAGCCTGGTTCCGGGCGCGACGAGTGGATCCCGCGCCGAGGAGAGTCAGGGTTGAGCTCCAACGCAGAGCACAGGTTCAAGCCCACCCCTGCGGAGAGGTTCCGCAAGGCCAAGCTCACCGGATGACGACGATGGCCTGCCGCGACGCGAAAGCCCTACGAGCGGAGCTTGCCCGCGCTGAAGAGCAGCTGGCCGTAATCGACGGCGAGCGTGAGCAGGTCGTACAACACATCTCCGAGCTGAAGGCCCGGCTGGCCGCCATTCAGCATGCTGAACGGACGCAGCAGCCAGTACAGCGGGCCACCGTGTCGGCAAGGTCAGTCCGCTCAACGTCGGAGCAGAAGGTCGCCCTGTTCATGGAGCTGTTCCGAGGCCGCACCGACGTCTACCCGAAGCGCTGGGTCAACACCAAGAAGGGCACGAAGGGCTACTCACCTGCCTGCGCCAATGAGTGGGTACGTGGCGTGTGCGACAAGCCGCGCGTCAAATGCGGCGACTGCCCGAACCAGGCGTTTCTCCCGGTCACCAGGAAGACCATCTACGATCATCTCTGCGGGCGCCACGTCATGGGCGTCTACCCGATGCTGAAGGACGAGACCTGCTGGTTCCTTGCCGCGGACTTCGATGGGGGCCACTGGCGCGATGACGTGGCCGCCTTCGTCGAAACCTGTCGGTGCAGGGACATACCGGCCGCAGTCGAACGTTCTCGTTCCGGGGACGGCGCTCACGTCTGGTTTTTCTTCCAGTCTCCGGTACCGGCGAGCACTGCACGCAAGATGGGCTGCTTTCTCATCACCGAGACAATGGCCGGACGGCACGAGCTGCCCATGTCCTCCTACGACCGCCTCTTTCCCAACCAGGACACCATGCCGCGCGGGGGGTTCGGCAACCTGATCGCGCTCCCGTTTCAAGACGGTCCTCGCCGGCAGGGCAACTCGGTGTTCGTCGACGAGGCCTGGACACCGTACCCGGACCAGTGGGCCTTTCTGGCCGCGGTGCACCGCCTGTCGCCCGGCGAAGTTGCGGCGCTCGCGGGCGCGGCCGCGGAGGAGGGACAGGTCATCGGCGTGCGGATGGGTGACCCCGCAGACGACGAGGAAAGCACCGCTCCGTGGATGCGCCCGCCGTCGCGGAGGAAACCCAGGCCCGCCATCACCGGGCCTTTCCCGGCTCGCATCCAGTGTGTCCTGTCCCAGCTCCTGTTCGTGGAGAAGGCGGGCCTGCCGTCGCCGCTCATCAACCAGATCAAGCGGCTGGCGGCCTTCCAGAACCCCGAGTTCTACAAGAGGCAGGCGATGCGCCTGTCCACCGCGCTCACCCCTCGTGTGATCAGCTGTGCCCATGATCACGCACAGCACGTCGGGCTTCCGCGCGGATGCGTTGCTGAACTTGGTAAGTTGCTCGGCGAGCTCGGCGTCGATCTCGCCGTCGATGACAAGCGCACGGACGGGGAGGCTCTGGATGTCCGCTTCCATGGGGAACTGACGCCAATCCAGGAACAGGCCGCCCAGGCCCTTCTCGAGCACGACATCGGGGTGTTCGTGGCCCCGCCGGGGTTCGGCAAGACCGTCGTGGGCGCGAACCTGGTTGCGCGTCGCGGTCGCAGCGCACTCGTGCTCGTCCATCGAACCCAGCTGCTTGAGCAGTGGATCACCCAGCTCGCGACCTTCCTGGACCTCGCCCCCAAGGAGATCGGCAGGATCGGGGCCGGCAGCCGCAAGCCGAACGGCCACCTCGACGTGGCCATGATCCAGAGCCTTGTTCGCAAGGGCCAGGTGGATGACATCGTGGCCAACTACGGCCACGTGATCGTGGACGAGTGCCATCACGTGCCCGCGGTCTCGTTCGAGCGGGTCATGCGCGAGGTGAGAGCCCGGCACATCGCGGGCCTGACCGCGACCCCGCTCCGGCGCGACGGTCACCACCCGATCCTGCGGCTGCAACTCGGGCCCGTGCGGTTCACGATCGATGCCAGGCACCAGGCAGCCGTGCGGTCCTTCGCGCACAAGCTGATCGTGCGGGATACTGACTTCCGGCCGGCGGGTGACACGACGGATGCCGGAATCCAGGAGATCTACCGCCAGCTCGCCTGCGACGAGCGTCGGAATGGGATCATCCTCGATGACGTCATCCAGGCGCTGGAGGAGCGGCGCTCGCCCATCCTGCTCACAGAACGGCGGGATCACCTGGAGTACTTCGCGGAGCGTCTCCGTGGCCTGACCCGAAACCTGATCATTCTCCTGGGTGGCATGAAGTCCAAGGAACGTCGCGCGGCGATCGAACGGCTCGCGAGCATTCCGGAGTCCGAGGAGCGCCTCATTCTAGCGACGGGCAGGTTCATCGGCGAGGGCTTCGACGACGCCCGCCTCGACACGCTCTTTCTCGCGCTGCCGGTTTCTTGGAAGGGCACGTTGGTGCAGTACGCGGGGCGTTTGCACCGCAAGCACCACGCCAAGACCGAGGTCCGGATCATGGACTATGTGGACCGCAGGGTTCCCATGCTCGCCAGGATGTTCGCGAAGCGGATGAGAGGCTACCGGGCCATGGGCTATGCGGTGAGCGATTACGTTGCCCCGGAGCCGGTGGAAGACGACTACGTGCTCGAGTACGACGAAGATGCGCTGAGGGATCTGGACAGCGACTTCTCGTGAACATGTCGCGCTGGTTCATGCGTTCCGGTGCTAGCCAGGCGAGCAGCTCGGACATTAGAGGATTGGGACAGCATCGAGCGAAGGGAATGACGGCCAAGGCCTTGCCATGCTCACCTCGTCGGCGCTATCGTTGAGCCTGGATCCGAAGCCAAGCCGATGCGATCGTGAGCGACGGAGGGCAAGTCAATGACCGACCGGACCGACCGGATCGACCGAACCGAACGACCGGAGGCTGTGGGCGAGAGTGGATCTGCGGGGGGACCGGTCGCACCGACAGGCGAGGGGACCGCGGATTCCCCCTCCACCGAGGTCACCTGCGCACAGTGCGGCCGCCTGATCCCGCCCGGGGAATGGGTCCGCACCGAGAGCAAGACCTTCTGCTCCTCCTGCTACGCCCGACTGCGCGCCACGGTGGAGGCGGTCGTAGCCCAGCAGTCGCAAGACATCAACTACGGCGGCGCCGTGGTCGGCGGGCTCTTGGGCGGTCTGCTGGGCGCCCTCATCTGGTGGGGCTTCACGGTGCTCACCCACGTCTCCTTCGGGTTGGTGGCCATCGTCATCGGCATCGGCGTGGGCAAGGGTGTCGTGATGCTCTCCGGGGGCAAGCACGCCCGCTCGCTGCAGGCGATCTCGGTTGTCATCGCGATCGCAAGCTTCATCATGGCGACCTACTGGGTGAATCGGACGTTCATCCTGCAGGCGGCCGCTGGGCAGGGGATCGAGGGCACCCTGCCGTTCATTCCGGACGTGCGGTTGCTCATCGACATCGTGACTCTTGATCTTGGCATCTTCGATGCTGTCTTCCTCGGCATCGCCGTCTGGCAGAGCTGGAAGATCCCGATGCCGGTTCGTCTGGGGCCCCGATGACCGGGCGAACAACTCATGGATCTGCTAATCACGCGGGCCAGGTATGGATGAGATGACCGGCCGAGCCGGCCATGAATGACATGACCGCGCGAGTTGCCCATGGATGAACGGGAACGCACACTCGAGAACTTGCGCGAGGTTGCCCGCTCACTACCAGGGATGGGCCCACCCGCGCCCAGCGGTCCGACAGTGAGGCCGGGGGAGGAGACCCACCCGCGCCGGCAGAAACACCGGGCCGCGCGCTGGGCCCGCTGGGGCGGCCTGGGACTGCTGCTCTTCGCCCTGCTCAACAAGCTGAAGTTCCTGTTGATTGGTCTCAAGTTCCTGAAATTCGGGACCGTGCTGACGATGTTCGTCAGCGTCTACGCCTACTCCCTCTTCTGGGGCTGGCCTTTCGCGGCTGGCTTCGTCTTCCTGATCCTGATCCACGAGCTGGGTCATCTGATCGTCATGCGCTGGTATGGGATCCCCGCGGGTGCGCCGACGTTCATTCCCTTTGTCGGTGCCGTAATCGTGATGAAGGGACGGCCGCGCAATGTCTGGGTGGAGGCGATGGTCGCCTTTGGCGGGCCCGTGCTGGGATCACTGGCCGCACTGGCTTGCTTGGGCGTCGGCTTGGCCGTCGGCTCGCGCTTCTGGCAGTCGCTCGCTTTCAGCGGTTTCCTGATCAACCTCTTCAACCTGCTGCCGGTCAACCCGCTCGATGGCGGGCGGATCACCGCCGCGATCAGCCGCTGGATGTGGTTGATCGGGCTGGCGATCGGCGTGCCGGTCTTTCTGGCCACCCGCTCTCCGATTCTCCTGATTGTGCTGATCCTGGGGGTGGTGAGCCTGTTGAGCCGCAGCAAGGAGCCGCCCGGGTACTTCGCGATCACGCCGGGCCAGCGTAGCCGGGTGGCGGTGGCCTACTTCGCCCTCGCCGCACTGCTCGCGGTGGGGGCATCCCTGACGCATGTGGAGCCGCGGGCTTTCGAGGCGCCCGCGCTGCCGCCGGGGGCGCACAGCGAGATCCAGAGCTATGTGCAGGAGGAAGTCTGGAGGCTCTGATGCCCGCACCCCCCAAACACCGCTGGATCTTCGCCCCGCGCTTCCGGGCCCGTTCCTTCGGCTGGCGCTCCCAGCCGGCCGTCCAGCGCGTCAAGGAAGCGGTCGCCGAGATCAAGAAGGTCGCTCGCAAGGATCCCGTTCTCGGTGCCGAGGGCGCGATTCGCTTCCTCGAGAAGGTCTCACCCGCCCTCGAGCAGGTCGACAGTTCCTCAGGCGCCATCGGGACCGCCGTCAATCGTGCGATCGAGGCGTTTGTCCCCATCATTGCCGCCGCCCCGGTGGATCGGAAAACGCGCGCGCGTTGGCTCGAACGCCTCTGGCAGGCCCACCAAGACGACAAAATCCCCTACATCGAGACGCTCGGCGACTACTGGGGCGAGTTGTGCACCTCACCCGAACTCGCCTCCCAGTGGGCCGATCAGACCAAGTCGATTGTCGAGCGCATCTGGGGACCGCTGCATAGGCCCGGGGATTTCTTCCATGGAACCTCGGCGTGCCTCTCGGCGCTGCTGGCTGCCGGCCGGCATGAGGAGTTGCTCGAGCTGATCGAGAAGGCACCGCATCGCTGGTGGCATGATCGGAAGTTCGGCGTGCAAGCACTGGCCGCGATGGGTCGAGCGGACGAGGCCCTGGCCTACGCCGAGGAGACCTCGATCGACGAGCTCCGACCCTTTGCGATCTCCGGTCTGTGCGAGACGATCCTCCTCGATGCCGGGCGGGCTGACGAAGCCTACGAGCGCCACGCGATCGCCGCCAATCAGAAGACGACGCGGTTGGCGACCTTCCGTGCGATCGCGAGGAAGTATCCGCACAAGGAAAGAGCGGCGATCCTGGCCGATCTGATCCGCTCGACGCCGGGTGACGAGGGCAAGTGGTTCGCGACGGCGAAGGAACTCGGGCTCTACGATCTGGCCGTTCAGCTCGCCCAGGCCTCGCCCTGCGACCCACACACACTCAATCGCGCCGCGCGCGACCACCTGGAGCGAGATCCCGACTTCGCTCTGGAAGTTGCCTTAGCCTCGCTCCATTGGCTCGTTGCCGGCTATGGGTATGAGATCACTAGCGTCGATGTGCTTCAGGCGCACGATTCCGCCATCAAGGCGGCCCAGGCCCTCGGCCGGGAAGCGGAGATCCGCACCCGCATTCGCGAACTGGTCGCGCACGACTGCTCGGTCGGAGGATTCGTCGGGCGGGTGCTGGGGGGTTGAGGCGCCGGTAGGTGCAACCACCGGCGGACTGGTTGGCATCGAGGTCAACTCATCGACTGCCATCAACGGAAAGCTCTTCAATGGCCGAGTCAGCGATGAACCGGCGTGCAAGGTCACTGAGTGCTTGGATCTCATCGCGATCGGTTGGCTCGGCGGCCACTCTCCTCTGGGCGAGAAGCTCTGCGAAGGTCATCGTCTGTACCGATCACGAAGAGCTTCGGCTTCTCCAAGACCGAGTGCAAGAAGCGGTCTTTCGAACGAAACCTCTTGGTGAACTCGACTAGGCTGTATGTCGTGGGGTTCACCTCCCGGCCGAGCCGCATGGCCGCTTGCCGAAGGCGGGGGGCTAGGTCGGAGAGCCCCGCCTCCCCCAAGACGAAGAGGTCCACGTCGCTCGCGGATGTCTCCTCGCCCGCAGCAATAGAGCCATAGACGAAGGCCACGGTGATCCGGGCGGCGAGTTCGTCGAGCGCTTCCTTCATGACCCATGCAAGTCCCGAAGTCTTGGCGAGCACCGCGCGGAGGTCCTGGAAGACGGGACTCCGAGTGTTTGCGCGGTAGTAGATCCGGTTTCCGGAGCGGCGATCGGCAAGCACATCGGCTTCTCTCAGTCGCGAAAGCGGGCGCTGAAGACTGGATGGGGGGATTCCGAGCTGGCGGGCAAGCTCGCTGCGGTACCATTCCCTCTCGGGTCGGAAGAGCATCAGGCTCAAGATCCGCTCGTCGAGTGGGGCGAATAGGCGTCCGCGAGTTTGACGGCTCATGCGTCAATATTGACGCATGGCGCGTTAGGGAACAACTCCTCTTTCTGCAAGGCGTAGTCTGAATCATGGCAGCAGCTTAGAGTGGTGGGCCCCAGGGTGTCTGACGCGATAACCCGCTGATCGAATGACTGGAGGCGTAATCGCAGCTAGAGTTGTAACCGATTATCTAGCAATAAGTAATGGCATTCGCCCTCCTGCCTTCTGGTCGCGACCCATACTGCGAAAGGTAAGGCATTGACGGGCGATAATGGGTGAGTGTAAGGTGTTTTGGCCATTCCGATTCCATATTGAGGCGCAAAATGGAATTAGTGAGTAGATTTTTCAATCCCCCGGATAGCAGCTTCTTCCTCTTCGGACCGCGTGGTACGGGGAAGTCCACGCTGGTCAGGCAGCAGTTCCCGCGCGCCCTCTACCTGGATCTCCTTGAGCCTGAGACCTATCGGGGGTTCTCCGCAGCCCCGGAGCGCCTTCGGCAGGTCCTCCTGGGCAGTCCAGAGACGACAACCGTCGTGATCGATGAGATCCAGAAGCTGCCCCAGTTGCTCGATCTAGTCCACAGTCTCATCGAGGAGCGGCGCGGGTGGAGATTCGTGCTCACCGGTTCGAGCTCCCGGAAACTCAAGCGCGCCGGGATTGATCTCCTCGCTGGCCGGGCTCTCCTCTGCACCCTGCATCCGTTCATGGCAGCGGAATTGGGGAATCGGTTCGATCTCGACGATGCCCTCCGGATAGGCATGCTCCCGATCGTGCTCGACTCCCCCGACCCGACGCGGGTGCTGCGAAGCTACGCTGCGCTCTACCTCCGAGAGGAGGTCCAGTTCGAGGGGCTGGTACGCAAGATTGGCAACTTCTCCCGGTTTCTCGAGGCGATCAGTTTCTCACACGCCTCCGTTCTCAACGTCAGCAATGTGGCTCGTGAGTGCCAGGTGAAGCGCAAGACGGTGGATGCCTATATCGGCATTCTGGAAGATCTTCTGCTGGCCTACCGGCTGGATGTCTTCAGCAGGCGTGCTCAGCGGGCTCTCATCTCCCATCCCAAGTTCTATTTCTTCGATGCGGGCGTCTTCCGGTCGCTGCGCCCGCAAGGTCCGCTCGACCGCCCAGAGGAGATCGGTGGCCATGCGCTTGAGGGACTCGTGGGGCAACATCTCCGTGCGTGGATCGCCTACTCGCCCGAGGAATGGTCTCTGCACTACTGGCGCACGCGGGCCGGAGTGGAGGTCGACTTCGTTCTTTGCGGTCCCGATCGAATCCTGGCCATCGAGGTCAAGAACTCAGCGCAGATTCACCCACGTGACCTAGGGCCGCTGCGGGCCTTCATGCAGGATTACCCCGAGAGTCAGGCCTATCTCCTCTACAGGGGCAAGGATCGCCTTCTCAATGGAGGTGTTCTCTGTCTGCCGTGCGGAGAATTCCTGCGCGAATTGACTCCGGGCCGCTGGCTTGACGCTTGATCGCGCGGGGCGCTCGTCAGGGCGCGCGCCAGGCGAGCCGCGGGTGCCGCGCAGTACGCGCAGACGAATCGCCGGACGGTCAGCGGGGGAGTGACTCTCCTGCCTACCCGCTCCTCTCTCGGACGACCAGCTCGACCTCGCAATCGAGCACGCTGAGCAAGCGAAGCATCTGATCGATCGACTTGCGGTAGTTGGTTGGATCCAGCAGCCGGTAGAACTGGGTTGCTGATGTGCCCAGGCGACGGATGATCTCCCGCTTCGAGAGCCACGTTTTCTCCACTCGCCGGATCGCCTCGATGGTCAACTTGTGCAGAAGCAGATCGCGCATGTAGCGGGGATCCTGGTTGTACTCCAGGACCTGGTCGATGTGGATCGTTCCCTCGCGCCCGGATTGCAGGACGTAGGTGAATCCCTCCCTGCCGAGCTCCGGATCGACCCATACGCGGATGAGGGCGTCCTTGACAGAGGGCTGCGGCGAGGCCTTGGCAAAGGGGAACGCAAGAACCCGGGCCGAGGTCCGGACCTCGAAGGCCTTGCGGTGGTTGTTGCTCTTAACCGAACGGATCTTCATAGGCGTCCTCTTGAGTCAAGTTCCCCGATTAGCCTGCGGACCTTCCTGGAGGCATGTCCCTTCATCGGCTTTCCGGCCTCCAGATTCCATTTCACGACGAGGCGACCTTCGCGAAAGACATGTACGTGCCGGGGCGCACGGTCTCCCTTCCAGGATAGGAAGACGTATCCCTTGTATCGGATCTTTCCCAAGAAATGTTACCCCGAGAGGTATCAGTTGATCAATGGGTCGGCAGAGCTTCGCCCAGGGGAGCGAGCGGCGGATCCAAGCTCATGCGTAGCGAGTGCGGGACCAGCCGGCATTCTGGACAGTGCGATTCCGAATTGAGGCGCAGAACGGAATCGGGAAGTCTACTTGGCGAGCGCTGCGGTGATCTGACCCAATCTTGGCTGCGCAGAAGAGGGCATGTCGGAGAATCTCTCGGAATGGCCCGAATACTGAGAGGCGATATCCGCTGGGCGGACCTCAGCCCCGTGCGAGGACACGAGCGAGCTGGACTCCGCCCGGTTCTCATCTTGAGCCACGATGTCTTCAATGAACGATCGGGTACCGTCGTCGCAATGGCCTTGACCAGTCAACCGCCACATGCCGGCTTTCCTTTGACGCTCGAACTCACGACCCGCCGACTTCCGAAGCGCTCCTGGGTCAAGATCAGCCAGGTCCGGACGCTCTCCAGCGAGCGGATCGGCAAGCGCCTGGGGCGGGCGACCCCGGAGGAACTCGCGCAAGTCACCGAGGGATTCAACGAGATCGTCGGGGCATGACCCTCCATCCGCAACTCCCCAAGAGGGCAGCCGTAGCTCTCGGCCTCCTCGATGTTTCCGGCCGGCGCGTCCTGACGCTGCTCGCGGGAGAACTTCTCCCGGATCGGGGTTCATATGAATGGGATGGAACCGACGACGTGGGGCTGGGCCTCCCGCAAGGCGTCTATCTCTGCCGGCTGAATGCGGGCCGGGGTTCGGTGACGACGAAACTCATGTTGCTGAAGTAGTGTGTGCGCGACCGACCTGTCTGGGACGTCGAGGCAGGTGGAACAAGGAGGTCGGTGATGGACGGCAGTCGTGCCTTTGCTAAGAGATCCGGAATCCTCGTGGGAGGCGCCTTTTTCCTGTTCCTGCTCTTCCTTGCCGGTGCACCGCCATGCTCTGCCTCCGACTCCACGCCCACGGTCGTGCTGCCGCTGCGCTCGCTGGGGGTGAGCGACACCACGGTGAGCGTTGCCGGCAATTTGCTCGAGGGGGCGCTGGAGATCCGCGGCGTGCCGATCATCAGAACGCGTGACCGGCAGGGCGAGCTCCCTTCAGGATCTGCGGGGTGCGACGAACCCGGCTGCGCGCGGCATTGGGGGGCGCAGCTCGGCGCTGAGCAAGTCGTCTATGGCTCGCTCAGTCGTCTCGGAGAGAGGATCATCACGCGAATAGGAGTGCTGCGGCTTGCGGAGAACGAGCCCTTCTATCGTGACCAGTTTCCCGGGACGTCGGAGGGAGACCTCGAGCGCGTCATGATCCGGGTTGCGGAGGCGATCGCGGCCGGCCGGCCGAACTCCGGTCAGGCGACGATCGAATCGGTAATCGAGCCCGAGGAGCGTCCGGTGCGTCTGCGGGCGAGCCGGAGAGGCATCGGTGTCCGGGCAGGATTTCTCTTCCCGACCGGTGACAGCTACGGGGGGACCGACCGGCTGACGAGCTTGAGTCTCCCTTACAAGTACGAGAGCCGGAACTATCTGGTCGAGACGACCACCGTGCTCGGTCTCGCCTTCAATGACGAGGTGGTGGATTGGACAATCTTCGATCTCTACGGGGCCCGGATCTTCGGTGTGGGAGACATGGCGGTTTATCTCGGGGGTGGGGTCGGCATTCATTCGGTCCACGATCGCACGGAGCTGCCTCCCACAGAGGAGCGGCCCTATGCGATGGAGCGTAGCCAGACGGCCACGACCCTAACCGCCGACCTCGGCGGCGGGGCGCTACTCTTTCGGACCTATGACTTCCAGATCTTTCTCGATGTGCGCTACCACTACGTCTTCGAGGACTTCGACGAGGTCGACGGCAACGGAGCCCAGGGAATCCGGGTGACTTTCGGGACGCATCGCTAGGACGGCGATGCCCCTCGGGCTTCGTCTTCCTTCCACCTCGCGCCGCTCTACGGCGCGTACTCTACCGGGTGAGTCTCTCCATGCCAGTCGACGAACTGCAGGATCACGATCCCGGGCTCGCCATACGCTTCCGCGTAGGCTTCCTGGATCGGCAGGAGATCGTAGATCAGCGTCCTCTCGAAGTAGGCGTCACACATCTCGCCCAGGTCGTTGTGCACGAGGATCAGCCGGGCCTGGACGGGGGTCGATTCCATGAATCCCCCGACCATGAAGAGCTGGAAGGGATGTTCGGGCTGACAACCGCTGTAGCCTACATGCAGGCACAGCAGGTTGCCCTCGAGAGAGAGCCTCGCGAGGTTGTAGGGAGCCGAGCACAGCGAGTCGGACGGCTCGTCGATCAGGATCACTGGGGGGAAATCTCCAGGAGGCAGGTCGGTGACCAGCCCGAAGTCCGCCTCCAAGTAGCTCTGGGGCAAGCCGCCCGGCCCAGGGAGAATCACGACTTCGAGTGGATTGGGTGTGGTGAATCGCACCGGCGCGATGCTCGCCGTCGGCGGGGGATGGCCGGTCAAGGTGTAGAGGCCCGTCTCGTGGGTCGGGAAGGCGTAACGTCCATCGGGTCCGACGCGGACCCGCAGTTCGTGCACGCCGGGGCCGGTCACCTCGACCCAGCCGCCGGGGAAGGGCCCCTCGCCGCGGTCGTGGTAGCCGTTCTCGTTGCGATCGTCGAAGAAGAGTCCGGCGATGCGGGGCCGCTCCGCGACAAACGAGAAGTGCACGTGCGCCCCAAAGGAAAACCCGCCCAGATCAGGCGCGTGGAACACCCACAGCCGGAACTCGGAGGTCTCACCGGAGAGCAGTGCCGCATCCCCTCCCAGTGCGTCTGAGTAATCGAATCCGTAGGCGCACTCGCCCGGCCGCCCGGCGCGGTTCGTGCTATCCCCGCAGTCGGTCCAGTCGGCGTTGACCGCGGTGACGACCGGAGGCTCGAGATCGAAGATCACGACCTCGGCCGGTCCATAGAGCGGCCTGCGGTCGACATTCCTGATCGCGACTTCGAGCGAGATCTCTTCCGATGAGGGCTCGATCGTCAGCAGGCGGCCGATCAGCTCGACCCGCAGCGGCTCCTCGCCCGGCACGGGCGTCTCGAGCGAACGCAGGACGAAGCTGTTCTCGACGGGATCGATGTTGCCCTCGAACTGCCCGGCGGCATCGGTGGCGGTGGGTTCGGGCTGCGTCGAGTCCGAGCAGCTTCCCAGGCCTAAGCCGAGAGCGAGAAGCGCCACGAGAGCCACAAGGGTTGTCGGGGATGGGAAGCGCCGGCTGGAGGACCGGATGGTGGGCCGGATCGCGCACCGGACGGAGGGCCGGATGGTGGGCCGGATCGCGCACCGGACGGAGGACCGGATCGAGGGCCGGATCGCGCACCGAATGGAGGACCGAATGGCGGAGAAGTGGGCAACCATGAATCACCTCCCGAATGGAGCACTCTGCTCGGTCACAGGGGGGATGGTCCGTCTCTCAGGCCTTCGAGGCCGTCGCACTCCAGTGTACCGCACGGGGATATGGGGGTTCCATAGGAGTCTGATTCCGCCGGTTCCGATCTTGCACAGCGACGCCGGCGCCGAGGCCCTCGTCGGCTCACCAGGGAAGGTCAATCCGCCGCAGCCGCGCCGAGTCCTCGGTGCGCGGGCTCGGCTACGACGGTGCAGACACCGCCGATCTGAAGAGACTCCTTGTCCACGGTGATCGTGCGCACCAGGATGCCCACACGAGACACCAGCTCTTCATCCAAGAACCCGAGGACATACCACCGCGGATCGGCGGAGACCATTGGGTCGGCGCCGAGCCCCAGTTCCGCGATGCAGAGGACCACTCCGGCAGTCGGCGATGAGCGCGTGCCCGAGGGCGCTGAGGTTGCCTAGAGCAGGGGCGGTAGGTGCACATCGGCCGCGATCGAGCAGAGGCGGTGGGCGCTATTGCCCTCCATCGATCAGGCTAGGTTTCCTAACATCACATTCCCCATTCCGGCTGACCACCGGGGTGGGCTGACCAGCGCCCGGCTGATGTGGTGCCCGGCCGAAGTGCAGGGCGCGGGGCGCGCATTTGGGATTTGGGGTATCCCCACGCCCTGGGCGTATGGCAGTATGGCCGCGGTTGCGTGAGCGATGATGCCTCGCAGATCGGTTCGGCCAGGGCCTCCCGGTACCGCCACCGTGGGGATGGCTCCCGAGCGAACCAATTCAGGACTTCCCCGAAGACCTCAGGCATGGAGGGGCCGGCTGATGAAGGAAGCCGAATTCATGTTCCCTGGAGCCCGCATCCCCTATGGCACGTGGGGGAGCAGCTACTTCCCCGCCTGGCAGATGTCCGCGCTGGCCGAAGTGAACATCGGGCAGTTCGCCGGAGAAGCGATGGGCCGGATTCTGGCCAAACGCAACGTGCCCAAGAATCGGCTGGACTACCTTGTGATCGGATCGACCGTGCCCTGGCACTGGAAGTTCTGGAACGCACCGCTCGTGTCTAGCTGTCTGGGGCGGCGGCTTCCCGGATTCCACGTGGAGTGTGCGTGCGCGACGGGACTGCAGGCGACGCTGGCAGCCGCAGCGGAAGTCGAGGCGCGGGCCGCCGAAGTCGTTGGCGTGCTGACCTTTGACCGCACCAGCGATTCGCCGGTGGGCGTCTTCCCGGAACGCCGTGCCTACCAGAGAACCGTGCCCCTCGCGGATGTGTGGGACAACTTCGGTTTCGACCCGGCCACGAGCGGGGCCATGATTGCCACCGCCGGCAGGGCCGCCCGCAAGTACAAGGCCGATCGTCGTGAAGTCGACGAACTGGCCTGCTATCGCAATCAGCAGTACTTCGAAGCCCGTGCTTCCGGGATCCTGGACAAGGTGCTTGTGCCCCTTGACCTCCTGAGCGTCCAAGGGCGCCCCCTCGGCCGCATCGATGATGACCTCGGTGTGGGCCGGCTCAGTCTCAGTGAGGTGCGCGCGATGCGCGAGTTGGACACCTGTATAACCGGGGGGACGCAGACGCACGCCTCTGATGGAATGGCAACGCTTCTGGTGACCAGCCGAGAGAAAGCCAAGGAGATCAGCACGCGACCCGAGATCGATATCCGTTTCGTCGCCAAGTGCGAGCTGCGAACCGATCCCGGCATGATGCCCGAGGCTCCGGCGCTGGCGGTGCAGAAGTTGCTGGAGCGCTGCGGTCTGACGATGAAGGATGTCGCGGTGGTCAAGAACCACAATCCCTTTGCGGTCAATGATGTCATCTTCGGCAAGATCCTGAACTATGACTGGCGGCAGATGAACAAGACCGGTTGCTCCCTGGTCTGGGGCCACCCCCAGGGACCGACGCTGACCCGAACGATGATCGAGGCCTTCGAGGAGGCCGTCTCGCTGGGCGGTGGCTATGTGTTGGTTTTCGGCTGCGCAGCTGGGGATATAGGGACCAGCGCGCTATTCAGGGTTTCGTAGGGAGGCTTGGCGGACATGACGAAGGCGATGCGGGAGCCGGGTTTGCGGACGCTCGGGCTGGGCAGCGTGCTGGATGTTTTTTCGCGGGGGCGGTTGCCGATCAAGTCCGAGGAGCTGATCGATCGGATCTTCGGCAAGGACGCCGCGCGGCGTTCGCTGGTGATCTCGGGCGCGAACGGCATGGTCGGGGCGGGTAAGGCGATGCAGTTCGGCTCGCGACTCCTGCCCTTCGGGGTGCGGGTGGTCGCCCTCGATTTCCCGGGCGCTCCCGATGGAATCGGCCAGCAGTATCCGGGCTTGGTCGGCACCTTCGGCCGCAAGACCGCGGATCAAGTCATGGCCAACATCATCCGTCTCACTTACGACGGCGCGCACTTGCCGGCCGAGCTGAGGGAGCTGAATCCGGCATTCCTGCTCGAGGCAATCCCTGAGATCCTCGAAGTCAAACGGAGCCATTACCAGATCTTCCGCGACGCCTTTCCGAAGATCGAGATCCGTTCGGTCACCTCCGGCTTCCCCAGTTCCGAATTGGGTGTTGGCATCGCTCACCCCGCGTTTCCGCACCAGATCAACAAGGTCTGGGAGATCGTCGAGCCGGAGCCTTCGGCGATCACGCACCTTCTGTGGGCGCTGGGTTTGATCCCGATCCCGGTGGGTGACCACTGGTCCTTTGTGCTCGATGTCCTCTTCTGCGGTCTATTGCACGCCGGGGTGAGTTACCACGAGACGAGCAACATGCCCTACTGGAAGATCGACAAGTGGGTGCGCCGCATCCTCGGGCCGAATCCTTTCCGGGCGCATGATGTGATTGGAGCCAAGGGGGCGAACTTCCTGACCTGGTCCTGCCTGCATCACCTGGGACAAGCGTACGGCGAGTTGTTCACCCCGACCTGCGAGCTGGTGGCGCACAAGGACGCCGGCACCGACTGGTACCCACCGAATCACTTCCGTCCGGTCGTCGACTGGAAGCTGGACAGTGAGGAAGAGGAAGACCTGCGCTGTCGGATCCTCGGGCCTCTGTTCCAGATGACGAGCCTGATGCTCCAAGAGGGCCGCGCCACCCTACCGCACATGAATGCCGTCGGAGAGCTGTGCGCTCAGTTCCGTAGCGGGATCCTGGCCGTGGCGCGCGACATGGGACCGGATGCAGTGCGCCGGCAGGTCTTGGCTTATCACGCCCGGCATCCTGCGGCGGCGCGCTCGGCATGGTATCCGGCGGTCTTCGATGGAATGGACCACCCCGAGTGGCAACAGCTCTACGTCAATGCCGAGCACGACGGAACGGTGGGCGTGATTACACTTGGCCGCGAGAGCTATAACAGCGATGTGGATGCAGAGCTCAATCGCGCCATCGACTGGTTGAAAAAAGAGAGCATCGAGCGGGTGATTGTGACCGGGGACTTTCATCTGTCCACCCAGATGATCGGCGCCGACACAACTGAGTTCTATGCTGCCCTGGAGCGTGCGGAAGAGGGCCTGCGTGTGTCTCGGACTTGGTCGCAGACGGCGCGGCGGCTGGCGACAGAGTTCGAAGTGTCGGTCGGGTTCGTCAATGGCAAGCGCTGCCTGGGGGGCTTCCTGGAACTCCTCCTGCACTGCCGCTATTTGATCGCCGTTGAGAGCGCCGATCTCGGCATGCCGGAGGTCACCCTGCCGGTTGTGCCCGGGATGGAGGGTTGTCATTGGCCGTTCCGGAAGGCGCCCGCGCAGCACTGGCCGAAGCTGCTCCACTTGCTGCTGGGGGGCGCGTCGCTCAAGGCGCGTGAGACGATAGGTTGGCTGGTCGATGCTACCGCGCCGCTTGACGAGGCGATCCCGCTGGTCTGGGCGGTCGCCAGCGGAGGTGCGCACAGCTTGACGGAGCGCAAGGTCATCGCGCGGCCGCTCGAGGGACTTCCCAGCGAGGTGAGCGGCCTGCCGGCACCGGACAACCCGGCCGCGGAGGCTGCCCGCCGGGCGATCATGGAGAACATCCGCGGCTCCTGCGGGGTGACCCTGGCCGAGGCGCTGGACCGGCAGGCGAAGCAGTCGGCCGACTTCATGCTCTCGGAGCCCTGCCGGAAGGGCCGGATCGGCAGCGAATACAGCAAGACGATGCTCATCTGAGGATGCTCCCCTGAGGATGCGAGGCGCCGGAATGCCCCCCCGGATCCGCCGGGAATGGAGCCCTCGGCACGGCTCCCGAGTGCGCCTCGAGCGAGGGGTGCACCTGCCGTAAGCGACTTCTCAGTATCCACTTGGGCCGACCGACAGGGTCTCAATCAACCTTGACGTCGACCCTTCGGCCTGCTACGTTGACGTGGATGATGTCCCGGAATGTCAAGCGGCCACCCGCGCCATTGCCCGACACCCAAACACATCCCGGGACACGAACTCCGCAGGCCGGCTCGCGATAGCCAGCCTCCCTCTATGTTCCCGAAGGCGGCAGTCCTTCGCCGGGTGCTCTGCCACAACTGTCACCGCAGGCAGCCGTTGCTGGGACGAGCCTGGACTGGCCGGGTGGGCCCCAGGGCGCCCTCGGACGGCCGGTCCCGCGCCGCGGAGCGCGCCGCCTGCGGCGGGGATCCTCCGGCGGGTCCTCGGAGTCGCATTGGGCAGAGAAGGCATGACGTGATTCTAGGCCGGTATGGAAACTCGCCCAGACGCCTGGGTAGGCTCGTCTCCAGCATCGGAGCGCTGCTTACCCAGAGGGCGCAACGCTGGCCCGATCATCCGGTCATCGCCTTCCGCGACGCTCAGGGCACCTACGCTCCGGTTTCCTGGCGCGCCTTTCTCGACGATGTGGCCGCGCTCGCGACCTTCCTGCACGCGCAGGGGATCCGCAAGGGTGACCGGGCGGCTGTGTTCAGCCCCAACAGCTATCCGATGCTTCTGTGGGAGATGGCGGTCACCTCGATGGGGGCCATCTCGGTTCCGATCTTCGCCGGCTACGACGCCCGCAACGTGGACAGTATCCTCGGGCACGCCGAGCCGAAGGCGATCTACATCGATGGCGACGAACGGCTCGCCAAGGCCAGATCGTCGGCTGCCTTTGGGTCCATTTCCATCATCGCAACTCGTCAGCCATCCGACTACGCGCCTTTCGACGATTGCCTCCGGGGCGGATCGCGAGAGCTATTTGGCGAGTTGGTCAAGGGCGTTCGGGCCAGCGATGTCTGCTTCCTGCAGTACACCTCCGGCACAACCGGCGCACCCAAGGGCGTCATGCTCACGCACCGCAACATCATGTCCCAGCGCAAAGGCATGTCACAGGTGTGGGAGATTCATCCCGGATCCCGATTCCTCTCTTATCTTCCCTGGCATCACTCCTTCGGGGGGCTCTTCGAGAGGTTCGCTGCGCTCTATCACGGAGCCACCATTTTCATGGAGGATTCCTTCGGCAAGGACATCCGCCGCCTGATCGAGAACTGGGGGGTGGCCCGGCCGACGCAGTTCTTCAGCGTGCCCAAGGTCTATGTCGCCCTGGTGAGCGAGGCCCGGGCGGACCCCGAGATCCACAAGACGATCTTCCATCCCGAGCTCAAGTTCGTCTTCACTGCCGCCGCGCCGCTGCCACAGGACTGCGCGGAGTACTTCCGCGCCCAGGACATACCGGTCGTCGAGGGCTGGGGTCTGACCGAAACATCCCCGCTGGTGACGTTCACGTCCTTTGGGGGACCGCGGGTGCCGGGCTGCGTGGGTGAGCCGATCGCGGGTTGCGAGATTCTCATCGACCCGGACGATGAGATCCTCGTCCGCGGGCCCAATCTGATGAAGGGCTACTTCCGCGATCCGGAGCGAACGGCGCAGGTGATCGATGAGCTTGGCTGGCTTCATACCGGAGATCTCGGTGAGCTGTGCGATGCCGGCCTTCGAATGACCTGTCGCAAGGATGGACTCTTCAAGCTGAGCAATGGCGAGAAGGTCTCCTGCATGCTGGTCGAGAACGCGGTGACCATTTCGTCCCAATGGATCCAGTTCGCGCTGGCCGTCGGCGCGGGGGAGGACTTCGTCGGCGCCCTGGTCTTTCCCAACTTTCCCAACTTGGAGCGGTGGGCGCAGAGCAACGGTTGCCGGCTGCCCGAGGGCCGCGCACTTTCCCGGGACCGCGCGGTTCAAGAACTGGTGGCCACTGAGATGAGCGGCAGCATGAGTGACTTCCAGCCGAAGTACATGCGGGTCAAGGCCTTCACGATCATCCCCAAGGAACTCTCGATCGAAGACGGCGAGATCACCCCTTCGATGAAGGTCATCCGCCACCATGTGGTGGCCAAGTACAGAGAATGGTGGGAGCGGATCTACTGCCCCGTGCAGGATCCCGAACGACAGGCAGACGTAGTAACCCTACAAGTGTGAGGACCCGCCATGTGCGCGACAACCCCGCAAGCCCAGGCAGGCGCATCCGGGAAGCCGGCCGGGCACGAGACGCCCGTCAGGAAGATCGAATCCTCCAAGCTCATGCGTCGCATCATGGGGGAATACTTCAGCGAACTCTTCGAGGCGGCCCGGACAGGGTCCCCGAAGCTCGCCTGGTGTACGAGCGTGGGTCCCGCGGAAATCCTCGTGGCCTGCGGATTCCGCGTCTACTTCCCAGAGAACCATGGCGCGATGCTGGGCGTCACTCGCACGGCAACCGGCTTGATCCCGCACGCCAATGCCATCGGCTATTCGCCGGAGATCTGCTCGTACTTGACCAGCGACATCGGCTCGCATCTGAAGGGCGAGTCCCCGATGGCGAAGATGCCGGACTACGAGTTTCCCAAGCCGGATGTGCTGGTCTATAACACCAACCAGTGCCGGGAGGTGCAGGATTGGCTGGCCTACTACCAGAGAGAGTTCGACGTCCCGCTGCTTGGGATCAATACGCCGCAGGGCCTGGGCGAAGTGACCGATGTGCACATTGAGGCGGTTGCCAAGCAGATGGAGGAGCTGGTTGCTCCCCTGACTGGCATCACGGGGGAGAAGTTCGACTACGACAGGTTTGCGGAGGTTGTCGGGCTTTCGAAGACGCTGACTGACAGGTGGAAGGCGGTATTGCAGTGCGGTGCGGCGCGTCCGTCGCCGCTCAACTTCTTCGACGGGACGATCCACATGGGGCCGGCGGTCGTTATGCGGGGCGATCCGCGAGCGATCGAGTACTACGACGCCCTCCTGAATGAACTCAACGAGTGCATCGCGCAGCATGTCGGCAGCCTGCCGGAGGAACGCTTCCGGCTCTATTGGGACGGCATGCCGATCTGGGGCAAGCTGCGGGATCACTCGACGCTGCTGGCTTCGCTGAAAGCCTGTGTGGTTGCGTCGACATACTGCAATAGCTGGATCTTCGACGCCTTTGATGCAGAGGATCCTTTCCGCAGCCTGGCCCGGGCCTACACTGAGCTGTTCATCGTGCGTTCCGATGCATGGAAGGAAGGCTACATGCAGCGGATGATCGATCTCTTCGGGATCGATGGGCTGATCTACCATGATGCAAAGACCTGCCCAAGCAACTCCAATAATCGCTACGGATTGCCGGACCGCCTGGAGCGCAGGACGGGTGTTCCCTATATCGTCATCCCCGGGGATCTCAACGACCTGCGGTGCTTTTCCGAGGAGCAGGCGCGCACCAACATAGAGGCCTTCATCGAGCAGTTGGCGGAGGCCTGATTGGTGACCGGGACAGCCGCTGCGGACGGCGGATCCCGGATGCCGGATGCGGGAAGCCCAACACCGGGCGCAGGAGGCCGCACGCCGGTTGAGGCAAGCCGGATGCCGGCGGCGGGCAGCTGGGTGTCGCGGAATGGAGTCGGGAGGCCGGGCGTCGGACGTCAGAGGCTGGGAGGAAGATGGGGCGAGCGGCTCTGTACTGCGGAATCGATGTAGGCGCGGCGGCGACGAAGGTGATCGTCATTGATCGGGCGGGCGAGATCCGCGCCCGAAGAGTCGGTCGCACTGGCGCGGGGCCAGCGCGGATCGCTCAGCGCTACCGGGATGAGATTCTCACCGAGCTGGATCTCGAGCTTGCCGACATATCGCGCACCTGCGCCACGGGATACGCCCGCCGGGATGTGGCCTTCGCCGACTGTTCGCGCACCGAGATCTCCTGTCACAGCCGGGGTTGCCTGCACTTCTTCTCCGGTCCGCTGACGGTCGTCGACATTGGTGGGCAGGACAACAAGATCATCCGGTTGGACGAGCACGGAAAGCGAGTCGGCTTCAAGCTCAATCGCAAGTGCGCCGCCGGTACCGGCGCCTTCCTTGAGGAGATTGCGACGCTGCTCGAGGTGCCGCTGGAGGAGATGAACGGCGTGGCACAGCAGGCCGTGGCCCCGGTTGTCCTGGGCAGCTTCTGCACCGTGTTCACCAAGACCGAGATCCTGACCAACTTCAGGCGTGGTGATCGGATCCCGGATATCGCTGCGGGAGCGTTCGAGTCGGTCGTGCGTCGGATCACCGAGATGGATCCACTGGAGGGAGAGATCCTGCTCACGGGTGGGGTGGTGGCGCACAACCCCGTCATTGTAAGCATCTTCGAACGTCGGCTGGCTAGGCCAGTCAAGGTTCCGCCAGAGCCTCAGTTCACCGGCGCGCTTGGCGCGGCGCTGGTGGCCCAGAGCGAGGACGAGCAGGAGGCGTGATCGGCGGCATGCCCGGGCTGCAGAATCAGCCCGGGGGGGAAGGATCCTGGCATGCTTGATCGGCTCTTCAATCCCAGAGCGGTGGCGGTCATTGGGGCCTCCAATAATCCGCTGAGCATTGGGCACATCGTCTTGAAGAACCTCCTTGAGCAAGGCTACACGGGCCCCGTCTACCCGGTGAACCCTAAGTCTCCGGAAGTGCTCTCGCTCAAGGCCTACAAATCGGTACTGGAGATCCCCGGCGAAGTCGACCTGGTGAACATCTCGATCAAGAACACCTTTGTGCCGATGGCGCTGGAGGAGTGCGGCCAGAAGGGCGTCAAGTACGCGATCATCCACACGGCGGGTTTCAAGGAGACCGGCGTGCAGGGTGCCGCCCTGGAGAACCAGATCGTCAGTATCGCGCAACGCTACGGCCTGCGTCTGTATGGCCCCAACTCCCAAGGGGTCGAGAACTCCGCGGAGGGCGTCCGCCTTTACGCCAACTTCACCTTCACGCCGTTCACGCCGGGCAACATCTCGATTCTCGCCCAGAGTGGCGGGGTCGGAGAAGTGCTGCAGCTCCAGCTAGGCAAGCTCGGCGCCGGCTTCCACATGTACGCGAGCTACGGCAACGAGTGTGATGTCTCGATGAACGAGATCCTCGAGCACTTCGGTCAGGATGAGGGGACCAGAGTCATCCTGCTCCACGTCGAAACCCTGCGGGATCCGAACTCCTTCCTGGAGGTCGCGCGAAGAATCACGCGAGCCAAGCCGATCCTGGCGGTCAAGTCGGGCAGGACGAAGGCAGGTCTGAAAGCGGTCTCCTCGCATACGGGCGCCCTGATGGAGAGGGATATCACGACGGACGTCATCTTCAAGAAGGCGGGGATCATTCGCTTCGACACGCAGGAGGAGATGCTCCAGAGCGCGATCGCGCTGTCGACGCAGCCGGTGCCGCGTGGCAATCGAGTGGCGCTGATCACCAATACGGGGGGGCCGGCGATCCTGGCGGTCGACCATGCGGTGCTGGCCGGCCTGGAAGTGACGGACCTGGAGCCCAAGACGAGCAGCCTGCTGCGGGAGAGGCTCTACCCGGAGGCGGCGGTGAGGAATCCAGTGGACGTCCTGGCGACGGCCACACCCGAGCACTACGACGTGGCCATCGAGGCCTTGATGAAGGATCCCAACGTGGATTCGATCCTAATCAGCTTCATTACCGCGCAGTTCGTAGACCTGGAGGGCATCGCGGCCAAGGTGGCCGCCTGGGGCCGCAAGGCGGTCAAGCCTCTGGTCTGTGTTCTGATGACGATTGCCAAGTGGGAACACCTGGTCACGGCGATCCGTGGCGGTGGTGTACCAGTGTATGAGTATCCCGAGACCGGCGCCCGCGCGCTCGTCAACATGACGCGCTACGGAAGGGTGAAGTACAGGCCCGAGTCCACCTATCCGGAGCTGGACCCGGACCGGACCGCGGTGGAGCGGATCCTTGCCGCATGCCCCGGGGGGCATCTTTCCCAGGCGGAGGCCTTCGCGGTCTTGAGGGCTTATGGCATTCGGGCGGCCGAGACCAGGCGCGTCGGGGACGCCGAGCAGCTCAAGACAGCCGCTGCCGAGCTGCGCTTCCCAATGGTCCTCAAGGTGGACACGCCAGCCGCAGTGCACAAGACCGAGGCGGGTGGCGTGGTGCTGGGTATCGGGAGCGAAGCCGAGTTGATCAGGGCCTTTGCCGAGATGGAGGCAAGCTTTCGGGAGCACGCGGCGGCCTTCATTCTTCAGGAGCAGCTCGGTGATGCTGTCGAGACGATTGTCGGAGTCAATAACACGGAGGCGGTGGGTCCCATCCTCATGTTTGGTCTGGGAGGCGTTCTGGTAGAGGCGATCAAGGATGTTCAGTTCCGTCTCGCGCCCCTCTCCCGCCAGGATGCGCAAGAGATGATCCGCTCGATCAAGGCGCATACCATCCTGGAAGGCGTGCGCGGCGCGGCGGGGGCCGACATCGACAGCCTGATCGACATCCTCCTCAGGGTCTCACGCCTGGCGGTGGATTTTCCCCGCATTGTCGAGCTGGACCTGAATCCGGTCTTCAGCTTTCCTCCCGGAGAAGGATCGCGGGCCGTAGATGTGAGGGTCAGGCTGGCGGACGATACGTAGACGCTGAGAGAACTTCGTTGGGCGAAGCACGGCGGAGACCGATGGCTGGACCGATCAAGACACGCTATACGATAGTCGGCGCCGGGATCGCCGGCATCGCGGCGGCGGAGGCCATCCGCGAACTCGATCGTTCAGGCCCGCTGCTGGTCGTCAATGGTGAGGGTGTGGCGCCCTACTGCCGGCCGCTGACGGTCGAGGTCCTGACGGATGAGAAGACCCCGGAGGAGATCTGCCTGCGCGAGGCGCAGTGGTTCTCGGAGCGGAAGATCACCATCGTGACCGGGGATCCGGTGGCGGAGTTGCGTGCTCCCACCAAGCAGCTTCTGCTCGCAACGGGGCAGGTGGTCGCATGGGAGAAGCTGCTTGTTGCGGTCGGTTCCCAGCCGGCCGGCGTGCGGATTGCCGGCCTCGAGCAGGTTCCCTGCTTCACTCTTTTCACTCAGGCAGATGCCGCCCGCTTGAAGCCGCTCTGCAAGCCCGGCGCGCAGGCCCTGGTCGTGGGGATCGGCCTGATCGGCCTGCAGGCCCTAACGGCACTGCGACGGCGGGGGGTCAGCGTCGTTGCCGTCGAGGTGGCCCCCAAGGTGCTTCCGATGATCCTGGACGCAGAGGCCGCAGGCTATGCGCAGCGCAGGCTCGAGCAGCACGGAATCGATGTCCGCGTCGGCACATCCGTCCAGGAACTCAGACCCGTTGCCGGCGGCAGGCGGCCCTACCAGGCGCTGACCTCCACGGGCGAGGTGCTCGATTTCGACTTCCTGGTCATGGCCGTGGGGATGCAGCCGAACCTGATCCTCGCTGACCGTGCCGGGATCGCCCGCGGGCGTGGAATCCGGGTCTCTCCCACAATGCAGACGAGCATACCTGACATCTATGCCGCGGGTGACGTAACGGAGTACCCGGATTGGATCGAGGGCGGCGAGGAGGTCCACGCTCACTGGGTCAATGCCTATCGCCAGGGACGCATTGCCGGGCGGCACATGGCCGGCGGCGACCCACCACCCTGTGAGCCGGTCTTCCTCAATTCGCTGCGGGTGTTCGACCTGCCCATCATCACGATGGGCGCCAGCCGACGCGACGCGCTGGAGGGGGCGGAGGCCTTTGTTGCGGCTGCGCCGGCACGGCCGGCGTACAGGCGCTTGCTCGTGAGGGACGGCCGCCTAATCGGCGCGACGTTCGTCAACGACGTGGGGGAGGCCGGTGTCTTTCAGTATCTGATGCAGAACAGGATCAACATCGGAGAAGTTGCCGAAGAGCTTGTCAACCGAGGACGAAAGGCATTCGAGTTTCTCGACGAACTCCACCGGCAGGTAGTCCGGGGCGATCTGGAGTGGGCGCCGTCGATGGACTTGATCAGCGAGTACCGCAAGAACCACCGGCACACACGCTGGGGGCACAACGAGCCTGAGAAGTGACGACCATGCAAGATGCCATCGGTAACATGCGGTCCCGCCTGGCGGAGATCGATCTCACCGCGGGGACGGTCCACTATGAGGACACGCCGCCGGCGGTCGTCAGGGAGTTCCTGGGCGGGCGGGGGCTGAATGTCGCCTATCTGCATCGCCTGCTGCCCGCCGGCGTCGATGCGCTTTCGCCGGAGAACGTGCTGATCATTGGGGCCGGGGCACTCACCGGTACGGGCTGTCCGAACTCTAGCCGATTCAACATCACGACCAAGTCCCCAGAGTCCAACATCCTTGGCGACGCCAACTGCGGGGGGTTCTTTGGACCGAAACTGCGCTATTCGGGTATCGATCGGCTGATCATCCGCGGCCGTGCCCGGCAGCCGGTCCTGCTGCGGCTAGGGGATGGCCGCGTCGAGATCCTCGACGCGCGGGCCTACTGGGGCCTCGATGTGAACGATACGCAGGCGGCCATGCGGCGTGACTTCGGCCCCACCTGCGAGAGCATCTGTATCGGCCCCGCCGGGGAAGTCCTCGTCCGGTTCGCCTGCGTGATGACCGGGGTCAAGAACGCCGCCGCCCGGGGCGGCATGGGCGCGGTGATGGGCAGCAAGCGGGTCAAGGCGATTGTGGCCACGGGTGGCGTGGGGCTCGAGATCGCGGACCCCGACGGACTGCTCGCCCTCAACGAGCAGATCAAGGACTACCTGCTCGACTCATCGATCGTCAAGGTTCTCGGGCGCGTGGGGACCCCGCTGCTCTACGAGGTCAGCAACCACCTGGGAACGATTCGCACGCGCAACAGCCAGGACAGCTCCTTCGTCAGCACCCTTGATGCCGAGGTGATTCACGAACACGTGACGAAGATGATTTCCTGTCACTCATGCGTAGTGCACTGTCGGCATCGCAACATCCACCAGGGTGAGGGGCCGGAGTACACCACGATCGGCCTGCTGGGGGCCAATCTTGGGATCGGCGACACGGAAGAGGTCATCCGACTCAATGATCTCGTCAATCGACTGGGTCTCGATGTCTCGTCGACGGGGGGGATCCTCTCCTGGGCCATGGAACTCTACCAGCGGGGCATCATCGATGCATCCCTCACGGGTGAGCCGCTCCAATTCGGCGACTATGAACTTGTCGTGCGTCTGATCCACTCGGTTGCCCGGCGGGAGGGTTTCGGAGACGTCTTGGCAGAGAGCTCCCACGCTGCGGCACGGCTGAATGACCCGGAGCGGAAGTACTTGATCGCGATCAAGGGCCTGCCGCAGTCTGACCCCCACGACTGCCGCTACATCAAGGCGTTCGCGCTGGGGATCGCCACCGCCTCCCGCGGTGCGGACCACCTGCGCAGCCGGCCCACCCTGGAGGTCTTCAATCTGCCCAAGGACTTGCTGCGGGAGATCTACGGCACGGACATCGATGATGACCCGACCTCCTACAATACCAAGGAGATTGTGGTCGCCACCCATGAGAGCATCTATGCGGTCATCGACTCCGTAGGCATCTGCAAGTTCATCTGCCACGGATTCAACAGCCCCAAGCTCCTCAAGTATGAGCACTTCTCCCAACTCCTGGAGCGGGCTTTCCGGGCGAGCTTCAGCGTGGCTGATCTCCAGGCTGTCGCGCACCGCATCATCGATCTCGAACGGGCATTCCTCAATCGCGAAGGGATCCGTAGACCGGATGACACCCTGCCATGGCGCTATTTCGAGGAGCCGCTGCCCAACGGGGTCGCCAAGGGCCACCGGATCGATCGGGCCAAGTTTCAGGAGATGCTGAGTCGGTACTACCGCCTTAGGCGTTGGGATGCGGACGGCGTCGTTCCGCAAGAGAGGGTCCGGGAGCTGCTGGCAGCCTGGGACGACGGGTCAGGAGCATGATGAGAAAAGTATACACAAATCCTGCCCTCTGTTCCGGATGCCGTGCGTGCAGCGTGGCCTGCGCCCTGGTGCACTTCGGCATTGCCGACGACGCCCTTGGGGCGATCCAAGTCGTCAGAGATCCCCTACAGCGCTATGAGTATCAGACCGTTTGCCGGATGTGCGAAGACCCGGAGTGCGTGGCGGCCTGCATGGCGGCGGCTTTGGCACGCGATCCGGAGACGGGCCGCATCATCGTCGATCGAGATCGGTGTATCGGCTGCTGGATGTGCGTTATGGTGTGTCCGTACGGGGCCGTAGTCGCCAGCGAGAGACTGGGGAAGGCGATCATCTGCGATCAGTGCTTCGAACGAGAGCAAGCCGCGTGCGTGGCGGCCTGTTCGACGGGCGCGATTCAGATGGCCGAAGCGGAGGATACCGCTGGCATTGCCGAGTAAGGTGGAAGGATCATGCCTGCTTCTGGCATGATCGAGTAAGGCGGAAGGGGTATACCTGCTCCTGGCATTACTGAGTAAGGCAGAGGAAGCAGATCTGCTTCGCAGGTGACAGCGAGATGCGCCGTGGCGATGGAGGTTGCGATGCCTGAAGAGAAACTCACTGTGGGCGTGGTCGGCGTTGGGGCGATCGGCACGGTGCTGGCGGCCTGTCTGAGCAAAGCGGGTGCGAATGTCGTTGTAACAGATCTCCCGCCTCGCATTGCGCAGGTCAAGCAGGACGGGCTACGCGTGCACTGGCAGAATCAAGATCTCTGCTACCGAGTCGCGGCGGTCGACTCGATTGGCGAGCTCGGCGCGATTGATCCAGAGTGCATCCTGGTCGCGACCAAGGCCTATATCCTGCCGAAAATCGCCCCCGCGGTCGCGGCGGCGGCGGGGGCGCGCTGTCTCGTGATCAGCGCGGAGAACGGCATTGACACAGAGGCCGAGCTGGCACGTCACGTTCCGGAGGAGAACGTGGGGCGGATGGTCATCAATCTGGCGGCAGGGTGCAACGCGGAGGGCGCGGCCCACATCATCTGGTTCAATCCGCCCAACGCATTTGGACTACTGGCGGACGGCAGACGTGGCCCGATCGAACGCCTGGTGGAGCTGTTCAACGCGACCGGCTTGACGTCGGAGCTTGTGGATCCGGTCACGATCAAGAAGAAGGTCTTTCTCAAGACGGTGCTCACCGCCGCACTGATGCCAATGTGCGCGGTGATGGAGCTCACCATGAAGGAGGCGATGACCTGCCAAGCGACGCGGAGGTTGGCGGGGGACGTCGTCAGCGAGGGCCTGGCGGTGGGCAGGCGGTTGGGCTACGAATACGGAGAGGGCATCTGGGAGGAGTGTATGGGGTATCTCGACAAAGGCGGCAGCCACCACCCCTCGATGTCCATTGACATCCGCAACCGGCAACCGACGGAGATCGAATTCATCAATGGCAAGCTGCTGGAGATCGGCAGCAGGTTCGGCGACCTGCGGTTGGAGGTCAACCGCGTCCTGGTATCGCTGTTGATGGCACTGGAACTCAGGAACGGCACGCGCGGGCCGGGCGAGTTCCCCAGCTACATCCAGACTGCTGGCCGGACGGCGGATGGGGCGCGGCCTTTCAAGAGGAACCGGTAGTCACCCCGGCCGGCCGCCCGCCCGGACGGACAGCCACGATCGACGAGGCAACTTCGTAGGAGGAGATGGAAATGACGCCAGACAGAAAGACCATGCAGTGCCCCATGCCAAAGCACGCGGTCCCCACCCTCTTTCAGAGGCGGGACCCGGCCGAGTTCGGGTTCAAGTTCATCAAGTACGCCAAGGAGGAGGGCATTGCGCGGGTCACGATCAACCGGCCGGAGGTCTACAACTCCTACAACCTGCAGACACTCAAGGAGATGACCGAGGCCTTCGACGACGTCGCCGTGGACGACCGCATCGGGGTCGTCATTCTGCGCGGTGAGGGTGACAAGGCCTTCTGCACCGGGGGAGACGTCAAGGAGTATGCCGAGAGCATCGTTCAGGGCAAATCGCAGGACATGTGGGGCTGGATGAACTACTTCGTCCGTGCTCACGACGCCCTGCGCAACTGCGGCAAGACCACCATTGCCGCCCTGAATGGAATCGTCGTCGGCGGGGGCAACGAGTGGAACCTGAGCTGTGATGTCGCGATCATGGCCGATACGGACTTCATCGAAAAGAAGGGTCGCAAGATCCCCACCCGCTATATCAAGCAGGTCGGGGCAACGGTCGGGAGCGTTGCCGCCGGCGGTGCGACCCAGTATCTCCCGCTGGTGGTCGGGCTGCGGCGCGCCAAGGAAATCCTGCTCTTCAATCGCCCCATGCTCCCGCAGCAGTGCAAGGAGTGGGGCTTGGTGAACGAAGTCGTCCCCTACGACGAACTCGACGACGTCGTCAGCAAGTGGGCGCATGATGCCCTCAATCATTTTCCGGGCTCGATCCGCTCCACGAGGGAGCAGCTCAACTTCCTGGGCAATTTCGTCTGGGGTGCGACCATGGGATTTGCCAAGGACACACTGACGCGCAACATGGGTGGAATCGAATCCTACCTGGGGATGGTCGGTTTCACCGGCAAGCGTCCGGTTGACTATGATTCCATCCGGCGGGCGATGGCCGCGGGAGCCGATGGCGAGAGCCTCTTCGGACCGTACACGAACAAGTGCCCGGCCTGCGGACTCGAGGGACTGCCGTTGGAATTCGAGTACTGCGGCGCCTGTGCCGCCAAGATCGACGCGTCGGGCAGCTAACCGGGGGAGGAAGAAGTGGTGATTCCCGAGAAGATGACTGCTGCGGTCCTCCATGGGCCGAAGGAGCTCAAGATCGAGGAGATCGAGTGCCCGCGGCCGGGGCCCGGAGAAGTCCTCGTCGAGGTCGCGGCCAATGGCCTCTGTCACACGGATGTGACCTACTATGCCGCCCAGATCCCCGAGAAGATGCGCATCTACCCGCTCGTGCTGGGGCATGAGGCCGCGGGGCGCGTGGTTGCACTGGGTGAGGGGGCGGCCGGGCTGGCAGAGGGCGACAGCGTCCTGTTGCCGCCCGTCTACGGCTGCGGCGAGTGTGATCAATGCCGGGCCGGCCTCGACAATCTTTGCCGGCGATCGAACATGCTCGGGGGCACGCGCCAGGGCGCCTACGCCCAATACGTTGCGTTGCCGGCCAGGTACGCCTTCAAGATGAACCCCACGGTCGAGCTCGAACGGGCCTGTGTCGCGGCCGACGCGGTCGCTACCGTCTACTACGCACTGAAGGAGCGCGTGCAGATCAAGGCGGGAGATGCGGTCGTCGTGTTTGGCGCCGGGGGACTCGGCCTGGCGGCGTTGAATGTCGCCCGGGAACTCGGGGCCGCCAAACTCTATGCCGTCGATGTTCGGGAGGACAGCCTTGCCGCGGCGCGCAGGCTGGGCGCCGAGGTGATCAATGCCGAGGGCAAGGAGAAGGTCTTCAAGGAGCTCAAGTCGCTCTCCAACGACGGCATTCGCGTCGCCCTCGACTGTGTCGGCCTGGGGGCGACGATCGCCGAGGCGTTTGGGACCGTCTGCAAGGGGGGCGAGGTCGCGGTGATCGGATTCACGCTTGAGAAAGTGACGCTCAGCGCCGGTACCTTCATGGGGCTCCAGAAACGCATCGGCGGTTCCTGGGGTTGCCCGACGCGCCTCTTCCCTGAGGTTGTCCGCCTCCTCGAGGGCGGGAGAATCGACTTCGATGTCCTGGTGAGCCGGTTCTACTCGCTGGCCGATGTCGAACAGGCCTTCGCGGACCTCGAGGCGGGCAAGATCGTCGGGCGTGCGGTAGTGCGGATTCCACATTGAGCCGGGCTGCCGTCCGTCGCGGCGGCCGGCCGGGAGAAGGGGACGGTCCGGCCTGCCCACTATGGGCCAGAGGGAGTTTCGCCATGAACCTGGAAGGCAAGAATGCCATCGTGACCGGGGGCAGCATTGGGATCGGGACGTCGATCGTCCTGCATCTCGCCAGGGCGGGGGCCAACGTGGCCCTCAACTACCGGCGTCACGCGGATGAGGCCCAGGCCGTGATCGCCGAGGTCGAAAAGCTGGGCCGCAAGGGGCTCGCGGTCCAGGCCGATGTCGGCTCGGCGGATGCAGCCGCGCGCATGGTCGCGGAAGTCGTGGCGGAGTTCGGCTCGCTGGACATCCTCGTGTGCAACGCCGGGATCAACCGCGACGCCGTGATCTGGAAGATGACGGAGGAACAGTGGGATCAGGTGATCACCACCAACCTCAAGGGGTACTTCAACTACATCCATGCCGCGGCGCCCCACTTCCGCGAGCAGAAACGTGGGTGCATCATCAACATTACGTCGATCAATGGCCTGCGCGGGAAGTTCGGCCAGGCCAACTACGCCGCGTCAAAGGCCGGCATTATCGGCCTCACCAAGACCGTGGCCCGTGAACTGGGACGCTCCGGGGTCACCGCCAACGCGATCGCCCCAGGAATGATTCTGACCGACATGGCCCGAAAGCTGGATCAGAAGTGGCTCGATGCTGCCCGTGAGGAAACCGTCCTCGGCAAGCTGGGCGAACTGGAAGATGTGGCCCACCTGGTCGTTTTCCTGGCCTCCGACCTAGCGGGACACATCACGGGTCAAGTCATTTCCGTCGATGGCGGTCAGTACATCTAGCGGAGGGGACGCATATGGCTGAGGAAGTCGTTCTGCTTGAGAGCGCCGCCGATAACCGGCACATCGCCGTCTTGACCCTGAACCGGCCGGAGGCGGGCAACGCGCTCAACACGCCGATGCTGGAGGCCATGGCGGACCGATTCGACGAGGTGGAGGCCGATACTACATTCCGAGTCATGATCATGAGATCGGCCGGCAAGCACGCCAGCTTCGGCGCCGATCTGAATGAGCTGGTGGTCAAGGCCCCGGACGGCTATGCAAACATGTCACGCAGCGACGCCCAGAAGCACGTTGCTGACGGCCGCGCTGCGGCGCAGAAGCTGTTCGATCTGCGCGTTCCCACCATCGGCATCATGCATAGCTTCTGTCTTGGGGGGGGCGCCGAGTTCTACACGCTCTGCGATGTTCTCTACGGTGCATCCGGCGGCAAGGAAGAAGGTGGGCTGGTCTATGGCTTCCCCGAGCCGACGATCGGCGTGATGGCCGGGTGGATGGGGCCGGAGGTCCTGACCCGGCGGATTGGAGCTGGATTCGCGAAGGACCTGCTCTGCAGCGGGCGCATGATCGGCGCGGCGGATGCGCTCGCGATGGGTGTTGTGCAGGCTCTCTATCCCAAGGAGGAGTTGTTTGACCGCGCGTTGAAGTGGGCCGGGAAGGTCGCGGCGAATGCTCCGCTGGCCATCGAGTCGACGCGCCGCACGCTGAACCGCGTGCTCTTCCCCGCATTCCGCGAGGTGCTTGGTTCCACGGGTGCTGAGACGGTCGAGAACCTGATGACGGCTGACTTCATCAAGGGCGCGACCAAGATCTTGACCAAGTCAAAGGACCATCCCGCGTACGACAGACGTTGACCAGAGACGCATCCAGGCAGGGGGCACGTTTGGGGCCCGGAGTTCCACCTGCTGGGAACCGAGGGAGGAGCAAGATGGCATTCCCGCTCGACCCACCGATCATGATCCTTGCGGGAGCACGGACGCCCTGGGGAAAGTTCACCGGGAGCCTGTCGGAGTTCAGCGCAACCGATCTGGCGGTCCTTGCCTCCCGGGAGGCGATCGCGCGCAGCGGCGTGCCGACCGAGAAGTTCGGACACACTGTGATGGCGGTCACGCGTGCCACGAGCAGCCTCGATGCGCATCACCTGGGACGCCATGTGGGGCTGAAGGTCGGACTGCCGATCGCGGCGGGCGGTCTCATGCTCAACCGGCTGTGCGGCGGCTCACTGCAGGCGACGGTCAGCGGGGCCTACATGATCCATATGGCCGAGGCCGAGTACGTGCTGACGGGGGGCACCGAGAGCCTCAGCAATTGCCCGCACTCGATCTGGAACTTGCGCAGGGGGCTCGGCCTGGGCCAGGGCCGCATGCACGATACCCTGTGGGACGGCCTGGTGGACACCCACTGCGGCCTCGGCATGGGCGCCACGGCCGAGAAGCTCGCCGCGCAGTACGGCTTCCGCCGCGAGGAATCGGATGCGTACGCCTGGCGCAGTCAGCAGCTGACGGCGGAGGCCCGGAGCAGTGGCGCTCTGGCCGAGGAGATCGTGCCGGTCGAGTACACTGTTTCGCGCAAGGAGAAGGCCGTCCTGGAGGTCGACGAGATCCCTCGGGAAACGAGCCCTGAAAAGCTCGCCCAACTGCGCCCCGCTTTCATCAAGGATGGCCAGGTCACTGCGGGAAACGCGTGCGGATTGGCAGATGGGGCCGCGGCGGTCGTCATCGGCTCGGCCGCGGCGACGGAGCGTGATGGGATCGAGCCATTGGGAGAGCTGCTCGGCTGGGCTGCCGTGGGGGTGCCGCCCGAGATCATGGGCATTGGTCCCGCACCGGCCATCCAGGAGGCTTTGAGGCGGGTCCAGCTCACCCTGGATGATATCGGCGTCTTCGAGATCAACGAGGCCTTCGCCTGCCAGGTGCTTGCCGCGCTCAAGGAGCTGGGCATCGACCAGGAACGCGTGAACCTGCAGGGCGGCTCGATCGCCCTCGGTCATCCCCTCGGCGCCACTGGAGCGCGACTGACGCTGTCGCTGCTCCTGCAAATGAAGCGGAGAAACGTTAAGTATGGCGTCAGCAGCATGTGTATCGGCGGTGGCCAGGGCATGGCGGCGGTGTTCCGCAATCCGGACGCTTAGCATGGGTGCGCTGATCCGCAGTCCGGGCGCCTAGCCCGGATAATTCATGATT
>JAGMBO010000002.1 GCA_023129715.1 Candidatus Eiseniibacteriota bacterium
CAGCCTGCCGAACCCAATTGCGGATGGCTTGGGCAGAAGGCTCGAATTTCTTGGCCAGTTGCTCCGGACTCCGACCGGAGCCAACCAGCTCAACCAACCGCCGGCGCAGTTCCGGCGGATACGGGGAGTGGCTCTTGGGCATCGCGGATCCCTCCTCTCTCCCAAGTGGGAAGGTATCCACGAAACCGGGTCAACTCCACGGCGGCGGTTCCCGACGGGGGCCGGAAGTTGCCCGAGTCGCGAGAAGGGGGTTTCGTACGCCGGAGAGGGGGATTGAAATCACTGTGCTCTGCCGCTGGAGGTGATCTGCTACGCCATCGTCCCCTGAGATGGCGGAGTCCTGGACCCTGCCTCGGAGAGTTGTGGGAGATCGTCGAGGTCGACCGGCTACCTGCCCGAGGCGCCGGATGGAAACGAAGGTCGTCAGGGTGATCACTGCGCGGGATCTTGCCCCTGGAATCGCCGGCAGCGACGCGTTATAGTACTTCGCGCCGGGCCGGCCCGCGGGCGGCCCGGTGGTTGATGCCAAGAGAGAGAGGACGCGCCCAGCCCGGTTTCTGCCCCCGTGGGCACTCGCGCGCGCCGGGGTCTGTGTAACTTGGGCCTGCGGGATCCCTTCCCCGAGATCCCACGTTTCCGATCTCTGCTCGTGGCGGTACAGCCCTGATCCAATCTCAGCCTATTGCCTGAAAGCCTATTGCCTGAAGGGAGGTCTCCTGATGAAGCACATCTGCGTCTGGACAGCGTTTGTGGTCTGCCTCCTCCTGCCGGTGCCGGCCCTGGCCACGGCCCTCTACAACGTGCACTGCTCGCCGGCCGGTCCCGCGCTGCTCGAGCACGGCCAGCGTGTTACGGTCGCCTTCGACTACCAAACCGAGTTGTCCGGAGGCCTGAGGGTTTACGTACGCCCATACGCGAACGGGGCGCTGGCCCCCCACTACGGCGCCCACCCGGCCACGCTCCTGCCCGGCGGCTCCGGGAGCGGAAGTGGGTGGTTCACGATTACCTCTGGCGAGGTCACCGTCGACGACGTGCGCATCCATGTCTACGACTACGACCAGACGGAGCTGCTGCTGGAGATCCACGTCGCGGCCGCCTACGAGTTCGGCCAAAACGCTGCCCTCTACGGCGAGCATGCAATCTACGACGTTGCGCTCTCCCCGGCCACGCCGTCCTGGATGCGGCGGGGCGAGGCGATCGAGGCGAGCTTCAGCTACCGGACTTCCTATGCCGCGGGCGTGCGTGTCCGCCTCCACCTCTATGACAACGGGCAAGCGGTGACACCGACCTCCGGATCGACGTCCGCTCTCCTGCCGATGGGGACCGGCACCGGATCAGCCTCGATGGCGGTCGAGGCGAGCGACAGGCACGTCGATGAGATCCGACTGGTCATGGAGAAGGCGGACACCATGGATGAGATGGTCTCCCTCTCGATCCCGGCCGACTACCAGATCGATGTGGCTGCCACGCATGATCTGCAATTCATACCGGCGTCGCCCAATGGACGGCGCAACGGGGAGCAGGTCGTGATCAACTTCGAGTACCAGGTGTATGAGCCGGGTGGCGTGCGCATCTACATGATGCCCTACACGGACGGATCCCCGACCCCCAACTTCTCGATCTCCTCCTCCCCGATCTACACCGGATCCGGGACCGGCCAGAACATCTTTGTGATCGCCAATGGGGATGCAGTCGTCGATCAACTCTACTGCTGGACGACTGGGGCCTATAGCAGCGATGTCCTGAGCGAGTACTTTGTGCCGATCAACTACTACTTTGGCCGCCATGTTGTCCGGGATCCGCAGCTCCGGGTGCCTTCGCGAGCCTACTTCACCACCGGACATCGCGACACGCTCGATCTCGACTATTACACGTCGGAGGTGAGCGGGGTGCGGATCACCGCACGACCCTTCTCTGGCGGATCCAGTACGCCCGGCGGGTTCTATGTCGGCACCGGGCTCCTGGCGACCGGCTCCGGTAGCGCTTCCTGTTTCATCGGATGCAATGTGGATGCCCTGATCGACGGACTGCAGATCAAGATGACCGATGCGAGCGGCGCGGTGACGCTGATGGAGTGGCTCCTTCCGGTCAGCCTGATCTACGGGAACATGGAACCCGCGCTCGTCTGGGACGTCGCCGCGCAGCCGCAGCGCTCGGGCTTGCATCTGGCCGTGGGCCCCAACCCGGCGCAGATCGGCTTCAGCGTGCGCTACCGGCTGCCGGCCGCCGCGGAAGTCGAGCTGCGTCTGTTCGATCTGCAAGGCCGCGAGGTGCACCGCGTCCTTGAGGAAACCCAGGCGGCCGGCGAGCAGCACTTGGCGTTCGGTGCGGCCGGTCTGGCTAGCGGGGTCTACTTCTGCCGCCTGGAAGCGCGGAGCACGCTGGATCCGCGGCAGGCGTCGGTCGAGACGGTGCGGTTGGTCGTGACCCGTTAGGGCTGCTGAACGTACCGGTCCTGCGGGGCTGCCTGCGCCGTCGGTGTCGCCCCGTCGCGACGTCGCTCTCTTCTAGCATGGGGGGCAGAGTGTCCGCCCTGGTGGCCGCACTGCGAGGCGGGGAATCGTTGCCCCAATCGGCGGGGCGGCGGTTCCCGACGCTGGCCGGAGGTTTTCTGAGGTGCGAGAACGGGGTTTCGTACGCCGGAGAGGGAGATTCGAACCACTATGCTCCATATCATGAAACAGTATTCGATGGTTTGCTTCAGTTTGTTCCTGATCATTGGCATATCCTTCACCCCGGCCCCGGCTGCGGGTGAACCCGTCAACATGCTCTCCTTGCAGGAAGGTGCCCTGCCCGTGGTGGTTCCTGCCACCTATGGCGGCTGGCACGCCCATTTGCTGCTGGACGACAGTCCGAACTCCGGCTGGGCCTGCGAAGAGGCCAACATCAGCAATAATGTTTTCGTCTTCGAGCTCGTGGAAACCGCCACCCTGGAGCGTTTTGAATTCGACAACGCCTCCGTGGACGCCGAGGGCGCCGGTGCCAAGGACATCCTGGTGGAAGTGTCCACCAGTTCGGCCCAGGCCGGCTATGCGCCTGTTCTGGAGACCGTCCTGGTCGATCTGACCGACCAGCAGAGTTTTCCGGCCGCAGCCAAGACTCCCGCCCGCTGGGTGCGCTTGACCATCCGCACCAACCGGGGTAGCGCGAAATGGACTGAACTCTTCTCCTTTCGGGGCTTTGGTGAAAAGCCGGCCATGACCACCCCGGGCAACATCTCCGGTACTTATGAAACAAGCTATTCCAGCTTTCACGTCCTGCAGCAGGGCACGGCCCTGACCGGATGTTATGAGTACGATGACGGGTTGCTGGAGGGGACGATTGAAGGCCGGGTCATGAAGATCACCTGGCGGGAATCCGGCGGCCCGGACGACCGCGGCCCGGCGGTCATGGTCTTCGCCCCCGATGGCAAAACCTTCCGGGGCTTCTGGTGGTACCTAGGTAGGGAAAGGGGCGCTCCCAACGGCATATGGGAGGGGAAAAAGATCTCCACCGAGGTGGGGGGGTGCCCCCACTGGTCCGGGTCGGTGGGAGGTGAATTGAAAAAGCAGCTCCTCGCGGAAAAGCGGGCCAGGCTGTACGGAATACTCTTCGATACCAACTCCTCGGTCATTAGATCGGAATCCCAACCCGTGCTGGATCAGGTCCTGGATCTGTTGCGCGCCGAACCGGATTGGAAACTGACCATCGAAGGGCACACCGATGCCGTGGGCTCCAACGAACACAACCTGACTTTGTCCCAGCAGAGGGCCGATGCCGTCAAAGCCAACCTGGTTTCCGGTGGCGTAAACGAGAGTCGGCTGAAGACCGTCGGATTCGGGGAATCAAAACCCTTGGCCGACAATGGCACGGAATTGGGCCGCGCCCAGAACCGGCGCGTGGAGCTGGTGCGGGAGTAACTACCTGTCCCTGTGTATCCACGTCGTTGATGGGCACCAAGCCCCAAGTGCTCTACTGGCCCGGCTCCGGCCACCCTAGTTGCGCAACAAAAACACTTCATCTAGAGTGGCCTTATGATTCTCAGAAACACAAGACCATTGCTCTCGTCAGCAATTGCTTTGGCAATAGTACTGATTCTCTGCGCATGTGGTAAGAAGGCTGCGGTTCCTTCCGGTCCCAACATTGTTCTTATCACCATCGATGCCCTGAGAGCGGACCACATGTCCTGCTACGGATACCACCGGGAGACCTCGCCCTTCATCGACGGTATTGCCAGTGAATCGGCGGTCTTTACCAATGCCTATTCCACCAGTTCCTGGACGGCACCATCCATGGCATCGATCTTCACAGGCCATTATCCTCGCAGTCACGGCGTGCTTCACGGTGTTGCCCGCGGTCCCAAAGCAGCCATTACCGGGCAGGAATTGCTGGTCAATGATTTTCTCACTATTGCAGAAGTCCTCAGTACAGCCGGCTATACCACGTTCGGAGTTTCATCCAACGGTCACATCTCTCGCGACACTGGATTCAGTCAGGGGTTTGACTATTTCGCCACGCACTGGTTCATGAAATCCCCGGCACCGAATAGTTCGATAAGAGAATGGCGAGAACACATTCGCGAAGCGTCGAGATATTTCCTGTGGATTCATTATTTCGATCCCCATAACCCCTATGCCCCACGGATGCCCTGGGTCAAGAACTACACGCTCCGGAGCGGTTCTTACAGTAAATGGACACGGGAAGTCATGGCCAATCCCAAAGAGTATATCGAGGATATAAGGAATGCCCCTCAGGCCCTTCACACACTGAAGGACCGCTACGACAGTGAAATCAACTACTGCGATCAGCACATCAAGGAGCTGTTTGAACTCTTACCCTCAGACCCCAACACCCTCGTCATAATCACTGCGGACCACGGTGAAGCCTTCATGGAACATGGACAATTGCTGCACGGCGACACGCTTTTCGAAGAAGAAGTCCTGGTTCCGCTGATCATTAGATTGCCCGCCAATCGTAGCGCTGCAAGAACCATCGATCGTCCGGTATCCAACCGGGATATTTTCGCCACTATTATGGGCATCACCGGGCTGGGCGCAGACCGGAAGATACCAGGTATCAGTCTCATGCCGCTGATATCAGGCTCTTCGGAGGAAACTGCCGAGGAGGTGTTTCTTGAACTTGACTGGCAGGGGTGGGGCAAAGGGATTCGCTCTGAGAACTGGAAATACATCGTCAGCGGACGGGAAGAGAAGGAATTGTCTCTGTTTGACCTGCAGGCCGACCCGGATGAGAGACGGAACCTGTTCCGTGAAATGCCGGGAAAGGCGAGATTGCTGGATTCCGTGCTCAGGCAGTGGATAGATGCTCATCCTGAATTCAAGGCGCCCTTGATCAATGTGGACATTGACCCGGACCGTGAGGATAGATTGAGAGCCCTGGGTTATCTTTAGAACATCACAAGCCCGGCCCAGAGGCCGTCGTCCGTGAGGTTCGCTGGCGACCGACCAGAGTGTGCAGAATAGCCCGGCGCGAGGTTCCTGGAATGTCCTGTTCCGCTTTCCGAGGCGGCCCAGGATGCCTCACCCAAGCTGCCCTCCGCCCTCGTCCCGGATCTCCACGCGCGTTACCAGACAGCGGGCGAGATCCTCCCGCGACCAGGCGAAGATCTCGCGCAGGGCGGGCAGGGGACCAAGTACGTGACCGGCTGGTTCCTGCTGGCGTAGCAGAAGGCGCAGAGTCGGCTGGCGGTTGTCCCCCGCGGAGTCTGGATCAGACGCAGCGGGAACCTCAAGGACAGTCTCCGGAGTTGCCTCATCCGCATCCTGCCAGGTGATCTCCACCACGCAGCGTTTGAGATCGACACTCTTCGTGCGTCCTTTGCGTGCCTTCGTCACTGCCATGGTGGGCGCGGCGATGAACGCCGAGCGGCGGCCCTCGCGGCGTGCCTGGGCATAGAGGTCGGCGGGGAGTGTGACCTGGTAGAGGGCAAAGACCGCCGCCGCCGCCAGACTCGGCTCGCCGCCGGCGATCTCGCGTAGTGACGTCAGGGTAAAGCCGGGCGGTGCAAGTTCTTCCAGGCGTTCCCGTTGCTTTGCCGAGGGTGCAGTGGTCAGGAAGATGTCGATCAGCTCGCGCTCCCCGGCAATCCCCAAAGGCAACGGTGGACCGTAGCCGACGCGCGGATGGGGATGATGCCCGCGGGTGAAGGCGAGCGGCCATCCCGCCATGCGCAGCAGACGTTCGATCAAACGCCCCGTCTCGAGGTGTGAGATGAAGCGCAGCGCCCCGTTCTTGCGATAGGTGGCGCGGAAGCGCCGGGGGGCAGCGGGCTGGCCGGCAGTCTCACTGTGCTGGCCGGCAGACTCGTCCTGTGGGCCGGCAGTCTCACTGTGCTGGCCGGCAGATTCGCCCTGTGGGTCGGCCGTTTCACTCTGCGGCGGAGCAGCCTCCCCAGGAAACGCATTGGCGAGCCGGGAGGTGAGCGCTGCGCGCGTCTTCTCGTCGACCCCCGGTGCAAACACGCGGTCGGCCGGTCCCCCGAGGCCACACCCGGTGCAGGGTCCGGTGCGGCAGTCGGCGGTCGTTTCGCCGGTCAGCGCCCGTTCCCGCTCACGACGCAGCCAGCGGCGTTCGACACCCAGATCGATGTGATCCCAGGGCAGCGGCAGGTCGGGATCGACCGCGTCGGTCCAGAGGCGCGTATCTAGCCCCGCGCTCTCGATGGCCGCCGGCCAACGATCGTAGACGAAGTGCTCCCGCCAACCCTCGAAGCGCGCGCCGTTGCGCCAGATATGCTCGATCACCCGCCCGGCGCGCCGGTCGGCACGGGCGAGCATCGCCTCGACGTAGGAGATCTCGACATCGTGCACCTTCAGTGGCGATCCCCGATGATCGCACACCCTGCGCAACTCGCCGATGCGTTCACGCAGGGTGGCCCTGTCGGTGAACGCCTCCCACTGGAAGGGCGTCTGGGCTTTGGGCACGAAGGCGCCGACGCTGACCGTCACACTGCGCCCCGGGCCGTGACGGCGCCCGATCTCGCGGATCCGGCGCACCAATGCCCCGATCGCGGCGATATCATCACTCGTCTCGGTCGGCAGGCCGATCATGAAGTAGAGCTTGATCCGTCGCCACCCGCGCGCGTAGGCCGCCTCAACGGAGGCGAAAAGATCCTCGTCGCTGATCCGCTTGTTGATCACCTGTCTGAGGCGGGCGGTACCCGCCTCGGGCGCAAAGGTGAGTCCCGTCTTGCGCACGCGCGAGACGAGATCAGCGAGTTCCACGCTGAAGGTATCGACCCGCAGCGAGGAGAGGCTCAGTCCGATCCGCGCATCGCGCAGCCCGTCACTGAGCATGCGCGCCAGTGGCTCGATCTGTGAGTAGTCGGCGGTGGAGAGTGAAGAGAGACTGATCTCGTTCCAGCCCGAGGCTGCCAGGCCGGTGCACACCGTCTCGACCAACTCCGCCGCCGCCCGCTCGCGAACCGGACGATAGAAGATGCCCGCCTGGCAGAAGCGGCACCCTTGGGTGCAGCCGCGCTGGATCTCGAGCGTCAACCGGTCCTGGACCGCCTCGACCAATGGGACGATCGGCGCCTGGCGGCGTACGGTGGCGTTCAACGTCGGGATGTAGGTGCGCCGGATGGGAAGGGGGGCGTCATCGATCGCCTCCATCGCGACCTGACGGCCCTGCGCGAAGACCGGCCGGTAGAAGCGCGGCACGTAGATGCCGGGCAACTCGGCCAGCGCGCGCAGTCGTTCAATCCGCGGGCGGCCGCGCAGGGCGGACAAGCGTTGCGAGATCGCGCCGACCGCCTCCTCTCCGTCACCAATGAGGATGAAGTCGAAGAACTCAGCGAGCGGCTCGGGATTGGCGGTGCAGGGTCCGCCGCCGGCGATCAGCGGGTCGTCTTCCCCGCGGTCGCTTGCGTGCAAGGGGATCCCGGCGAGGTCGAGCAGGTTGAGGACATTGCTGGCCAGCAGCTCGTACTGCAGCGAGAAGCCGACAATCTCGAAGTCACGCGCCGGCCGGCGGCTCTCCAGCGAGAAAAGCGGCACGTTGTCGTGGCGCAGGCGCGCTTCAAGATCGATCCAGGGGGCGAAGGCCCGCTCGGCATGGGCATCATCGCGCCGGTTGATCAGGTCGTAGAGGATCCGCAAGCCCTGGTGGCTCATCCCGATTTCGTAGACCTCTGGCAGGATCAACAGCCAATGCACCTGTTCCGCTTGCCAGGGGCGGTGCAGGGCGCCGATCTCGGAGCCGAGATAGCGCGCCGGTTTCTCAACCAGCGGAAGCTGGGCATCGATCCATGTCGCGATCTGTTCCGGCGAAAGGGAGGGGGGTCCCATCGAGTTTCCTTGTATCTCCACGCCCTAGGCGCCCTAGAAGAGCTCGACGCTCACCGATCCGCGCAGCATGAAGGGATGTCCATAGTGGCGGGGATCGATCAGCCGCTCGTGGTAGTCGCCCGGATCGATCTCACCCGACTCCTCGGTGCTTCCGGGACAGCCGGGCCGGCCCAGGCAGCCATCCTCGTCAGGCTGGCCGGTTGCGCGATAGATCGCAATCACGTTTTCCCGGTCGATCACATTGAGTGCCTCGATGGTCAGGGTGGCAAATCGCGATCCCAGGGCGAAGCGCCGTTGGAGCGCGAGATCGAGATCGAAGGTGATCGGCAGGCGCTCTCCGTTGGGATCCTCGCCGGTGGGGACCGTCTCCCAGGCGGGATCGTCGGGACCGCGCTCGGGCGCTGCCGTTCCGGGAGGGATCACCGACGGGTAAACATAGGCCTGGGTGAAGGGACGCCCGCTCTCGAGGCGGCCGATGATCCCGAGCGTCCAGCCCCCCGCCAGAACTGCGGTCCAGTGGGCACCGCGCGCCGAGGCCGGCAGACGGCCGATGAGTGCTAGGCTAAGGCAGTGGGGCCGGTCGAGGTTGCCGGGCCGGGTTGCCTCGCGCACGCTGCCGTCCGACCCGAATTCCTCGACCAGACTGCCCAAGGGCCCCGCGTAGCCCTCGCTCTCATACTCGCCGGGCGGCCGGTCGGGGTAGATCCAGCGCGCATCGAGCAGGGGCGGTTCGAACCGGTCGCTCTCGAGGCGGCTCCAGTCATAGGCGAGCCGGGCCCAGAGAGCCCCCTCCCGCCGGCCGGCGACGGCTTCGAAGTGGAGTCCCCACTGCCGCAGGGTACCGCCGTTCTCATAGATCGGGACCCAGTCCCCATCCTGAAGCAATCCGCGGAATTCACCCAGATGAGCGGCGCTCATCGTGATCGCATCGTCGAGACGCGCGGCATAGCCGGCCAGGGCCAGACGCCCGGTCAAGATGCCGGCGGGCCAAGGCACCGCCAAGCCGATCTCCGCCGCGCGCTCGAGTTCGGGCTCGAGGGCGGGGTTGCCCATGACTCCCTCGGGATCCACGTTCTGGACGAGGTAGGCGCGGGGCGAATAGAGCGCCTCGAGCGGAGGGAGAAGCGCCCGCTGATGGACGCTCGCCCAGTAGGTGAGGCGTGGGCTCGGCCGGCGGGCATAGGTCAGGTGGACCTGCGGGCGCAGGTGCCATTGGGGGGCGGAGAAGTCGGCCCCGTCGAGGAGCACGTTCTCGCCCAGGGGATGTCGGGCATCGGCCAGCACCGAGTCGCGCGCGGAGAAGAGCAAGCCGCCGGCCGCGAGGTGCAGGTGTCCGCCGTCGCTGATCGTCCGATCGAGCGTGACCGCCAGATCCCCGGCAAACGGAGTCCCCGGCGGGAAGGGGTCGTCGCCCGGCTTGCCGGTGGTCGGATCGTGCCCGATCAGCAGCGCCCGGCTCAGATTGGTGCCCCCGCTGGTGAGCAGGGTGGGGGCATAGTGATCGAAGCGCCGGTAGGTGAGGAAGCGCCCGCTCGCGATCGCCGCCAGCCGCGTCGACGCTCCGCGGACTTCGCTGAACCGCAAGCGCATCCGCCATTCGCGCGTGTGTTTCCACTGATAGTAATCGTAGACGTGCGCGTCGCCGAACTCGCTGCCGTCGTTGCCCTGCCAGTAGAGACCGTCTTCTCCGGCTCCCGGATTTCCGCCCGGCTGGAGGTAGTGGGCCAGGGTCTCGCGATGCACGCCGTCGCTATAGGATGATTCGTAGGTGTCGAGGCCGAGCGAGAGCTGAAGGGAACGGCGGTGGCTGAGTCGCAGTGTTGCCGTCGCCTCGCCCTGCAGCCAGGTCGTCTCTTCGTGAGGCATGTGATCGAGGTTGCGGCGATAGCTTTCGAGGAAGTGATTGCGCCGCCATCCCCTGGCCGTCAGGCCCAAGGCGAGTCCCCAGCGTTGCCGATCCTGCTCCGGCTCTCCCATGGAGAGGCTGGAGAGGACTCGCCCATTCTCGGCGAGCAGTGCCGCCGCCGGGGAGCCGAAGGTGAGTCGCGCGATCAGGTCGAGGCGGCGGGCGTCGTTGCCCGGCAGAATCCGCTCGGCGCGCGCGCGCGGACTGGCGTCGGGCTGGCGGCAGTGACGGATCCAGAGGTGTCCGCGGGCGTTGAGCCCCAGGAGCGGCCGCGGGTCGAGGCGGGCGTGCCCGGTGGCGATCTCCTCATCGTGCAAGCTCGTTTGGTAGCCGGCGGTCACGTGCAGCGCTGGGGAATCTCCTCCCGAGAAGGTGAAGCTGCGCTCCCGTGGGCGCACATCGCCGGCCCCCGTCGTCAGACTCCAGGGCTCTCCGTCGAGCTGGTGCGGGGAGAGCGAGAGTCGAGCGGCCGCCGCCGCATCGCCGTTGATCAGGAGCTGACGCCGTTCGGCGGGGACGGCCATCGGCTGCCCATCCAACGTTGCGCCCGGCCGCCAGCGCACGCGGGTATCGAGCGCCCCCAGGATCACCCCGGCATCACCCGGCAGGGCCTCCAGCGCTTTCCGCGCGAGCTGCAACTGGGTGCCGAGTGCTTCTGCGCCCGCCTCGGCTGCGCTCAAGCGCGGCGGATCGCCGGCGAAGGTCACGGAGACGATTGCTCCCTCCGCGAGGGTGAAGCGGGTCCCCGGCTGCGTTGCGGATCGGCCGGCAGTCGCCTCCGCCCCCGGGGCGCCCGGGAAGAAGATCGCCTGGTACTCACCCGCCGGCAGGCACCAGAGCATCGTCTCTCCCGGTTCCAGCGCGACGGATTGCTGCCACTCCGAATCGTGGGTCAGTTGGAGCCGGCCCGCGCGGATCGTCTGCACGCGCAGGTCCCCCTCGGGCGCGAGGGCGTGCGCGGCACAGAATGCAGGAAGCAGAAAGATCGCCGTGCAGATGAGGAAGAAACTGCTTCCCAGTGATCGGGATGGGAAGCACAGGTGGGAAGGTCGTGGGATTGATCGGCAACGGCCCTCTCGATTCATGAGATCTCCCCCGAGACGGAGCTGGTTCTGGTTCAATCCGGCGCCCCCGCGGCGCCCCTTTCCGGGTCCGGGGAGCTGGCCGGTCACAATCTACACTATAGGTGGGCAGTTCCCATACCGGGGTCTCTGCCGCCCTCTCCGTCCCACATGGCGGGTCAGGATTCCCCCTTCGCCTGGGCGCGGATGCGCGTCCGACGCTGCGGCGTTGCGTTCTTGCCTGCTGATCAGAACGGCGCTGCACGGATTTCGAAGGTGCCGATTCCATCCGGTCCGCTCGCCAACTCGGACTCCGCCGAACCGCGCAAAGTGATTTGGTCAGAAAGGCCCATGGACACTATGATGGCGGTCGTTTGTTGCATCGGCGAGTCTCCGCGCCCGGTGCGTGCCCATGTTCTGGCCGCGCGGGTGGGGAGGGACCGCGATGCGAAACGCTCCGATGCGCGAAGCGCCGGGAGATCGCCCATGGAAGATCGAGTGCGTCCCTGCGGAACAACGCCCCGCTCCTCTGCCTGCTTGGTTCCTGCCCCTTGGGGGTGGCGTGCCGCGGCATTGCTGCTCGCCGGTTTGGTGCTGTTCTCGGGCGCGGGAATGGGGGCGGGGCATGACCAGCCTGCTGCGCAGCGCCCACTCTTTGTTGCCGGACTCGATTCCCTCAGCGGCGCGACTCTGGGCCGGGCCTTGGAGTATCTCGAGGCGGAGCCGGCGGAGCTCGGATTCGACAAGCTCTACGCGGAGGACGATACCTTCCGCCTAGGCATCGTCGAGCGGCTGCTGGGGGATCCGTTGGCGGTCCCCGGCTGGCAGGCGAGGACGGTGGGGCGCATTCGCGAGGAGCTGCGCGACAGTCCCGCTGGGCTACCCGTACTGCTGGGAGAGCTCGCCGAGGCTCCCATCGGGCCTGCCGGGAAGTCGGTGACGGGGGTCACGGTCACGTCATCGAACAGGCCTGTCTTCGGTGAGGCATCACCCGCTGCCCGCGGTCGCTTCGGTGGGGCCATCGACCGATTCCTCGCTTCTGCGCGCGAGGCCGAGATCCTGCTCGAAGATGCCTTCGCCGAGTTCTCCGCGGAGGAGCGCACGCGTCTGATCACTCTGGCTCCTGCCTTCTGGGGAGAAGAGGATCATCCGCACGACCGCGCCAAGAAGGGGCGCCTGCACTTCGAGCAGGGCATCGCCGTCGACACGACGCTCGAGTTCTCATCCGATCCGATACTCGATTTGGCGGCACGATTGGACCGGCCGGCGTTGACGCGCGCCGCGCACACCTTCCTGTGGGCCTGGGAGGCGTTGTGTGCCGATGCCGAACACTACCTCGATCCGCAGGCGCCGCCGCCGGGCCAGGATCGAGAGGCGGCCATGCCGCCGGGCCGGGATCGAGAAGCGGCCATGCCGCCGGATCGCGGAGCCGCCGGGGAGGCGGCCGCTGAGCCTGCGTTGATGGCGAGCGCTGGCGGCCGGATTCTGGCGCAGTGCAGCACACCCTGGGGGCATCTGGTCGTCGGTGGTCCCGGGACGAATCACTACCCGCCCGAGGTGCTTGCCGAGATCGCCTTTCTGATCGATCTGGGTGGAGACGACCTCTACCGGGGCCGGGCCGCCTCGGCCGTCGGAGATCTGCTCCGTCCCCTCGGGGCGCTCACCGATCTCGGTGGCGACGACCTCTACGACGCCCGGGGCTACGACTATGCGCTGGGTGGGGCGCTGCTGGGCATCGCGGTTCTGCAGGACCATGGCGGAGACGACACCTATCGAGGCGCCGACGGCTCGCTGGGGGCCGGCTTCTTCGGCGCCGGTCTGCTCTACGATCAGGGCGGCAACGATCTCTTCACGGGCGGCAATTTCTGTCAGGGCGCCGGCGCCTGCGGGTTCGGCGCGCTTGTCTCGATGGCCCATCCCGCAGCCCCTCCCGGCCGGGAGGTCGAGGCCGCACGCGCGGTCGCCGCCGGATTGGCCAAGACACCGGGCACCGGTGCGCTGCCGGTGCGCTACGACGAGAACGACAGCTATCGCTGCGCCCGCCAAGCGCAGGGGTTCGGCTCGACCTTCGGCGTCGGGTTGCTCTACGACCAGGCCGGGGGGGACACCTACAGCGCCGGCGGGCGCTATCGTCACGCGCCGTTGTTGCCCGATGACTTCCAGTCCCTGGCGCAGGGCTTCGCGATCGGCTTCCGTCCGCGGGCCGCGGGTGGGATCGGTATCCTGATCGATGAGGAAGGCAACGACTTCTATGACGCCGAGGTCTGTGCCCAGGGCGTCAGCTATTGGTATTCGCTCGGCTTGCTCTTCGACGGCGGGGGCAATGACAGCTACGTCGCGACTCAGTATGCGCAGGGCGCCGGCGTCCATCTGGCCGTCGGGTCCCTGTGGGACCGCGGTGGGGATGATCAGTACATCTCGCAGTTCGGTGTCACCCAGGGAACCGCCCACGATCTCTCCGTCGGCTGGCTGCTCGACGAGGGGGGCGATGACTACTACCTGGTCAGTGACGGGCAGGGGATGAGCATCACCAACTCGGCCGCGATCTTCATCGATGTCCAAGGCGATGACTTCTACGCCACACCCCGCGGCGGGCAGGGCAAGGTCACCTGGGCGCGCGGATTCTGCGGCGCGGCGCTCTTCCTCGACCTCGAGGGCGCCGACACCTACACGCGCGATGCCGCCGGGAGCGATGGCGCCGTTTGGCAGCTCGACGTCAACACGCTGGGCATCGATCTCGATCGCGACCTGCAGCTGCCCGACGAGGTGTTGCCCGAGATCGAACTGACCGCGCAAGATTCGGCGCGCGCCGTGCCCGAGCTCTTCGAAACCGCCTCGCTCTGGGAAGTCGGCAGCGCGCGTGAGAAGGTCCGCCGCGCCCGCCAGGCGCTGATCGCACGCGGCAGCGCGGCGGTCGACTACGCCGTGGGCGAGAAGCTCGGCACGCGCGAAGGCCTCGAGTATCGCGCCCTGCGCGAGCTGGCCCGCGCCCATCCCGATACCTTCGCCGCCCGGATCATTCCCTTGCTCGACGATGCCGACTACGAGGTCCAGCGCAATGTGATCGGTCTATTGGGAGACTTGCCGTGGGAGCCGGCGCGTGAACCGCTGGTCGCGATGCTGCGGTCGAAGGCCTCCCGGCGCCATTGGACGCGCATCATCCATGCCCTCGGCCGGATCGGGGATCACGCCGCGGCGCCGGCCATTCGCCCCTTCCTCGAGGACGAGGGGGAGCGGCGGCGGATCTACAGCCTGGCGGCTCTGGCGAGCCTTGCCGATACGACGGCGCTACCGGCGATCGTCGCCCGCCTCGATGATCCTCTGCTGACCGTACGTGCCGCCGCATCGGCCGCGTTGACGGTGTTGCCGACGCCCGCGGTGGCGCCGCTCTGCGGCCTGCTGGAAGCGGGGCCCACTCATCCCGCGATCGGTCTGCGCACATTGGGGAAGATCGCGGTGGCGCTGCGTGACAGCACGGCGCGCGGGGATCTCGTCGCCCGGGGCATGGCCCGCCGGGTCTTGATGAACGTGCTGGAACGCCTGGATGCCGAGAGTCGGCCCGCCGCCCGGGCGGCGGCCGTGCGCGCGCTGATGGAACTCGGCGATGCCGAAACGTCGGCCTTTGTGCGTCTGAGTATGGAAGACGAGTACGACCCGCTGGTGCTGCGGACCTATGCCCTTGCCTGCGCCCAACGGGGGGCGACGCCCGAGTAGAGTCGGTGCCGGGACAGACGGCCGCAGGGGGACGGTTGCGAGGATAGGGGACCGATTCCTCCGCAACCGTGGCATTCTCTGCCGGCGGGCCGCTGTCCCGGCGACCATGCCCATTTCGTTGTGTCGACCTCAGGGGTCCCGGAGTGTCGCGCACGGAAGCCCCGTCGCGCGCACTATGACTGGCGGATCTGGATCGAGCCGCTGCCGGCGTCGAGCCGGACGCGGCTGTTCCCGTCTCCGATCCGGAAGGAGATGTGGTCGGCGTGGCGCCGGTGCATGCGCACGCCGGGGACATCCACCCGGATCGACCCCGAACCCGTATCGGCGGTCACCTGCGCCGAGGCATCCTCCGGCAACTCGATCTCGATCGATCCGCTGCCCGTATCGACGATGAAATCGCCGCTCCCCATCCGGTCCAACTCCAGCCGCACCGATCCGCTGCCGGTGTCGATCTCGGTCTCATCGGCTTCGATGCGGTAGGCGCGCACCCTGCCACTGCCGGTGTCGATGGAGAGTTCCTCGCACACGATCCCGTCCGCGTGGACGCCGCCGCTGCCCGTATCGACCGTGATCTGCTCGCCCCGGCAGTCACTGATCTTCACCGAACCACTGCCGGTGTCGACGAGAACGTTGCCGGAGATCCCCGCGATCTCCACCGAGCCACTGCCGGTGTCGACCAGCAGATCGCCGGAGATGTCGCGGGCGGTGACGCCGCCGCTGATCGTATCGAGCTCCAATTCGCCCTCAGTGCCCTCGGCGATGACCTCGCCGACCCCGTGGCGCAGCTCGAGGCGCTTACCGCGCGGAACCTTGATGGTCACATCCGCCCACAGCTCCATTCCGGAGCCCCCGCGGCGTACCCGGATCTTCTCGCCGCCGATGCTCCGCAGCAGGTCCCACAGGCTTCCGCCGCGCTCGACCAGCGAGCGGGCGTTGAAGGTGGTATTCGAGCCGCGCGGCAGGCGGGGATAGACGTAGTGCTGTTGCTCATCGACCGGGAAGAGGATCAAGACGCGCGCGTGGCGCCCCTCGGTCGTCTGGATCTCGATGAGATCCTCGGCGGCGTCCTCGCCCCGGACATCGACGAGGACCTCGAAGCGCGCGCCATCGGCGCGTTCGATGCGGATCTCCCCGATGAAGTTGACCAGCTTCAACTCCTCGGCATCGAGGCTGAATCCCCGCTGGAATTCCGCATCGGCTCCCGGGACGAGAATCCCGGCGGCGATCGCCAGGAGGCCGGTCAAGGTGGCCCTGTAGACCAGGTTCGTCGGCGTCATCGTTCGTTCCTCCCTGGGAGTACGCCGGCCAGGCACTCCCGGCTGGATAGACCCTTCCCTCTCGTCCTATGCTACGGGACAGGCCGAGGTGAGGTTGCGGGCACAATCGAATCGGCCTGGTGCCATGCAACGGGACAGGCCGAGGTGAGGTTGCGGGCCCAGTGGGATCGCCGTGGCGGCTCGACGGCGTCGATGCTAGATTGGCGGTGACACGGCGGCGCCGGCGGCGATGCTCGGGGGATACGGCGCTGCGGTGGGGGCGGCTCCCGGGTGAGGAGTCGCTTGCCGGCGGGAGGTGGGCCCGTACCCCTGCGCGGCCTCTCGAGCCCGGAGCGGAGACCGATCGTGTGAGGGGCCGAATCGTGCAATTTACTGCTCTGGAAGATGTTGTCGGTCGGCTGATCCAGCGCCGAGTGCCCCTCTCCGCCTTGATGGCCTGGCGGGTGCGCAGCATCCTGGTGGTCTCGAGCCTCTACGACTCCTTCACCTTCCAGGAAGATGGCAACCTGACCGAAATGCTCGTCTCGGAGTATCTCGAGCTCAATCTGGGCTACGCGCCCGCGATCGACCGGGTCTCCACCGCGCCGGAGGCGATCCGCCGCGTGCGCGACGATCCCCCCGACCTCCTGATCTCGATGTCCCGGGTCGGCGGCATGGACGTCATCGAGTTCAGCCAGGCGGTCAAGGCGATCGCCCCCGAGCTGCCCCTCGTTCTGTTGGCCTACGACACGCGCGAACTCGTGCTCCTGAAGGCCCGGGCAGATCGGGCCAGTGTCGAGCGCATCTTCGTCTGGCAGGGCGATGCGCGCCTCTTTCTGGCGGTCATCAAACACATCGAGGATCGGATGAACGCCCGCCACGACGCCGATGTCGCGGGGGTCAAGAGCATCATCCTGGTCGAGGACTCGGTGCGCTTCTACTCCGCCTACCTGCCGATGCTCTACACCGAGCTCGTCAAGCAGACTCAAGCCTTGATGGCGGAGGGCGTCAACCGCATGCAAAAACTCATCCGCATGCGCGCGCGCCCGAAGATCCTGCTGGCATCGACTTACGAGGAAGGGGCCGGGTTGCTCGACGAGTATCGGGAGCATGTCCTCGGGGTGATCGTCGATGCCCGCTTTCCCCGTGGGGGGCGCACCGATCCGCAGGCGGGCGGCGAGTTCGCGCGCCTGGTCAAAGCGGCCGATCCCACGATCCCGGTCCTGATGCAATCTTCCGAGGCGGCCAACGAGTCGATCGCTCGGGAGGTGGGCGCGGCCTTCATCGACAAGAACTCCGAGACGCTCTTGCACGAGGTGCGCGAGTTCCTGCGTGCCCATCTCGGATTCGGTGATTTCATCTTCCGCCGGCCCGACGGTTCCCTGATCACCACCGCCCGTGACCTGCGCGGACTCGTCGCCCGCCTACGCAAGGTTCCCGAGGAATCGGTTCTACATCACGCCTCCCGCAACGACTTTTCGACCTGGTTGATGGCGCGCACCGAATTCGATCTCGCCAAGGCCCTGCGTCCGCGCAAGGCCGAGGAGTTCGATTCGCCCGAGGATCTGCGCCGGTACCTGCTGGCCGCTCTGGAGACCTATCGCGACGAGCAGCAGGCGGGCCTGGTGACCGAGTTCTCGCAGGAGACCTTCGATGCGGCGAGTCTCTTCACCAGGATCGGTGAGGGCTCCCTGGGTGGAAAGGGGCGCGGGCTGGCCTTCGTCAATTCCCTGCTCAACACCTACGAGATCGGCGACCATGTGCCCGGCGTGCAGATCTACGTTCCCCCGACTGCCGTCTTGGCCACTGGTGTCTTCGATCACTTCATGGAGACCTCGGGCCTGACCTCCCTCGCGCTGCGCGAACCCGACGATGCCGCGATCCGGCGGGCCTTCTTGGCGGCTCACTTGCCGCCCGACACGCGCCGGGCGCTGCGCGCCTTCCTCGAACGGGTGACCTACCCGCTGGCGGTGCGTTCATCGAGTCTGCTGGAGGATTCTTCCCATCAACCCTTCGCCGGGATCTACCAGACCTACATGCTGCCCAACAGCAATCCCGATCTTGAGGTGCGCTTGGAAGAACTCGGCCGGGCGATTCGCTTGGTCTATGCCTCGACCTACTATGCCGACTCGAAGAGCTACATCGAGTCGACGCCCAATCGTCTGGAAGAGGAAAAGATGGCGGTGGTGATCCAGCAGGTCGTCGGGCGCCGTCACGGCGACTACGTCTACCCGGATGCCGCTGGGGTGGCTCGTTCGTACAATTACTACCCGATCAAGGAAATGCAGTCCGAGGAGGGGATCGCCTCGGTAGCCTTGGGACTGGGACGCACGGTTGTCGACGGCGGCTGCTGTGTGCGCTTCTCGCCGGCAGTGCCGCAACGGCTCTATCAGTTTTCCTCGACCAAGGACTATCTCGAGAACGCGCAGCGTGAGTTCTACGCCCTCGATCTCTCCCGCCCCGCTCCGGGCGGGAACGACGGCGAGTCTCCTGATTCAAACCTCGTTCTGCTCGATCTGGATGCGGCCCGGGAGCACGACACGCTCGCTCCGGTCGGATCGGTCTACTCTCCGGAGAATGATGTGGTCTATGAAGGCATCCACCGGCCGGGGGTGAAGCTGATCACGATGGCGGGCATGCTGACAGGCACGCACTTCCCGCTGCCCGATGTCCTGAGTTTCCTCATGGAAGTGGGTAAGGCGGGCTTCTCCTGCAACGTGGAAATCGAGTTCGCCGTCAATCTGCGCACCGCCGGCGATGGGCCGCACGAGTTCGCCTTCCTGCAGATTCGCCCGCTGGTGCTGGGAACCGCCGGAGAAGACCTCGTCCTCGAGGCCCTCGCGGCGGAGGATACGATCTGCCTCTCCGGGGGCGCGCTCGGCCATGGTCACTTCGAGGAGATCCGCGACATCCTTTACGTGCGCGCCGAGACGTTCGACCGCGGCCGCACGCGCGAGATCGCCGATCAGGTCGGCACGGTGAATGGACGGCTCCGCGAAGTCGAGCGGCCCTATGTCCTGATCGGGCCCGGGCGGTGGGGCAGCGCCGATCCCTGGCTCGGGATCCCGGTTACCTGGGCGCAGATCTCGGGCGTGCGTTGCATCGTCGAAGACGAACTGCGCGACATCAAGGTCGACCCCTCCCAGGGGACCCACTTCTTCCAGAACATCACTTCCTTTGGCATCGGTTACTTCACGCTCAATGCCCAGGACCCCCGCGCGCACCTCGATCACGCCTGGCTGGACGCTCAGGAGGCGGTGTGGGAGAGCGAGCACCTGCGGCACGTGCGCTTCGCGGAACCCCTGACGATCGCGGTCGATGGGCGCAGCGGCATCGGGGTGATCATGAAACCGGGTGCGCGGCTGCCCGGGGGATCCTGAATCCCGGCTTGTAGATCTCCTATCGTTGGGTGCTGTCTCAATCCCACGCCGCCAGGTGCTGTTGGTCCTCCTGCCGCTAGACTGCTGCACGCCGTGAGCCGGGGCCTGGCCTCACGAGGCGGGCGCGAGACAGATCACCTCGAGTGGCGCCGGTGCTTCATCCGCAGCAGCCGCGGGATCCCCGGCGCCGAACATCGCATCGATGGCGTCGTGAATGCCGCGCAGCAGGACGTAGCGGCCATCCGCGAGCGGGATCAGGCGGTCGCGCTGGACATCTCCGGGAGAGGCGACCTCGACGCATTCGAGGTATTCCCCGGCGGGATCGAAGATGTCGTAACGGATGAAGACACCCTCGGGCAGATCCTGGTTGCTATGGCTGTGGATGACCCCGAGATGCCCCGACGGGTGGCAGAAGAGGCGCGCGATGCAAGGGTCGGTCTCCTCGATGATCGCCTCCACATCGACTCGCCGGCCGTGGATCGACATCGACACATTGGCGGCCGCGGCCTTCTCCTCAGCCGTGCGCCGGTGGGGCTCGTAGTCGCGCTCGATGACGCGCAGGCACTGCCCGTCGGGCCGGAAGACGTCGATCCGATAGTGGTCGCGCTCCGGCGCCAGGTAGACGAGTCCGTCGGTTCCCAGTGTCCATCCGCCCCGATCGATGAAGTAGTCGTCGCGTTCCAGGTAGCGGTGGTTCTCGAAGTCGAATCCCGTTCCCGCTTCCATCAATCTCAGGTGCTCGGTGCCATCCGGTGCATACAGGGCCAGGAAGCGCCGCCGTTCGAGACGCTCATTCACAACTGTGCGCTCCTGGCCGGAGGCGGCCAGGGTGCCGCCGCGGTAGAGCATTGCGCGCAGCCGGGCGGAGCTGGCGGCACCATCTGGCGTGTGCAGGCGCAGACTGCCCTGCGGGGTGCCGAGAGTGTCGACCAGGGTGACGACCCCTGGCGCGCGATGGATGATCCCCAGGTGACCGGCGGGCATCCACACCAGGTCGGTGGGGCTGCGGAATTCGCCGGGGCCCTCGCCCTCGCGGCCGAGGACGCGCACGAACTCACCCGAGGGTGAGTAGACGAAGATCTGACAGAGCTGGCGGTCGAGGAGATAGAGGTTTCCGAGGGAGTCGGCGAGCGCATCGGCAATCACGCCGAAGAAAACCTCTTCGTCGTCACCCCCGGCGCGCCAGAGTTCTTCGAGCTCGATTCTGCGGGTGCCCAGGCTCGGCTCCGCGCTGTTCCGGATGTGGGGGATGCCGTCGATCGTGACGGTCTCAACCGCGGCGGTGCCGACCTGGGGCAGGACGATCAGCAAGAGAGCGGGCAGTGCCGCACGTAACCCAGGGGATGGTTTCATGAGAACCTCCTCGGTCGATCAGCGCCTTCCGCGGGTGCGATGACCTGTGTCCCGGCGGAATCGCTCGACCTCTTCCAGACTCCGCGGAATCCCCGTGCGCCCACCAGCCTGGCGGCACTTTATCGCCGCGACCGCGTTGGAGAAGTCGAGCGCCTCTCGCAGCGCCATTCCCTCGAGACAGGCCACCGCGAAGGCGCCGTGGAAGACATCGCCGGCGCCGGTGGTGTCGACGGCCTCGACGGCGTAGGCGGGGAAAGACTCGAGCGCGCCCTCGATCCGCGCGACCGCGCCTCGAGCTCCCAGGGTGACGATCACGAGTGCTCCCGCAGAGCGTTCCTCCAGCATCCGCGTGGCAGCATCCAGGTCGCCCGCGCCGGTCGCCTCTTTGGGGAAGCCGGCCGCGGCGATCAGGAAATCGATCTCGGGCAAGAACTGCTCGAGTCCAGGGCGCACGAGTTCCAGATCGGCGATGACCGGCATGCCGGCCCGATGAGCGATGCGCCCCGCGTGCGCCGCCGCGCGGGGATCCTGTGCGTCGGTGTGGAGGATGCGCGCCTCTGCGATCCCGCCGGCGTCGATCTCGCCGGGGGCGATGACCATGCCCTCGCTGCGCCCCCAGATGATCGTGCGCTCGCCGCTGGTTTCATCAACCAGGATGAAGGCGCGTTGGGTGAGTCCCCCGGGACGCGTGAGGGTGCCGGAGACATCGACGCCCTCGGCTTCCAGACCGGCGAGATTCGCCCGTCCATCGCCATCGTCTCCCACTCCCCCCAGGTAGCGCGTGCGGTAGCCGAAGCGGGCGATGGTGACGAGTGCCGTTGCGGTTTGTCCGCCGCCTTGATAGGTGTAGTCACGGAAGCGGATCTTCTCCCCGGGCTGGGGGTGGCGGGCAATCGTGACCAGATGATCGGCGGCGTTGGCGCCCAACCCAACCACGTCACAGGCCCGCGCTTCCGGAAGCTGCGGAGGGAAGCTGGATGAACTCATGTCGCACCCGGTAGAACAGCATGGATTGCGTGGCCGTCGGCACCTAGATCTACGACGACGGGCATTCTAGCGACAAACCGGCCGTCGTGGAAGCGGAGACCACCCGTTGGATCCCGCGCCTCCACGGGGCGATGGGGGAGAGATGAGAACGCTACCGATTCAGTCTCAAGATCGCCCGGTGCGCAACGTGTTCCAGGAGGCTGACGATGCGCAGGGCAGCGCACTGGTGCTTCCTGGTGCCTACTACTGCTCACAGGCTCCCGGGCTCTATTACACGCGCGAGGTGCTCTACCGGGCCGGCTGCGATGTGCTCACGGTCGACTACGGCTACTTCCTCGCAGGGGAGCCATTCTCCGAGGCGAGCCGGCGGGACGCGCTGGGGGAGGCCGAAGCCGCCTATCACTACCTGTCCGCCAACGCCCGCGCGCCCCGGACGATCATTGCGGGCAAGTCATTGGGAAGCATGCTGGCGCTCGACATTGCGTTGCGGTACCGGAGGGGGGTGCCTACGGAATTGGTTCTGCTGACTCCCATCGAGAATCGGCTGGCGGCGATGCTCGCAGTCCGGCGGGAGGGGGATGGGTCGGCGGATCTCGCCGAGCCTTGGTCCGTCTTTGCCGTGCGCTGTGGGGCGGACGATGCCCGCGACGATGCAGCCTGGTCGAATGTTCGTTCGGCCTTCATGGATGTCGAAGAGGTCAGTCTCGATCTGACCACCCATGGCCTCGATGCGCTCGATGGTCCGGTGGCGTCCCTGCAGGGATTGGCGACCGTGTGCCAACGATTGGCGAGCTGGCTGGCGCGCCAAAAGCCTCATCCGTGAGCTCCGGCCCCTCGACCGCAGGTCCCGCCAGAATGGGCAAGTCCAATAGCTGTTTGACGATCCGGGACGATGCGATCGCCTGGCAGGCCGCACGAGCCACCCGGCCGTCCATTCCCCTTCAGAAACGAATCAGACTTGACGATTTGATATCTAGATGATATCATAAAGCTATCAGATTGACCTGGTCCGCACATCTCGTCGAAGGAGGGGCCCATGATCCAGGAACGTCCAGCGCGAACGGCGAATGGTTTCCTTATGCTCGTACTGCTCTTGTTGGTCATGGCCGTACTTGTCATTGCTCTGATCGGTACGATCCGCGAGGCGCTCCCCTGGGGGATTGTTCTCTGCACGCTGCTCATCATCGTCGATTTCCTCGCCCTCTTTGGTCTCTTCGCTGTGCATCCCAATGAGGCACGTGTGGTCCAGTTCTTCGGCAACTACGCCGGAACGTGCAAGACCACCGGGCTGCGCTGGGTCAACCCCTTCTGCACTTGCCGGCGGGTCTCGCTACGGGTGCGCAACTTCGAGAGCGGGATGCTCAAGGTCAATGAGCTGGATGGAAACCCGATCGAGATCGCGGCGGTGGTTGTCTGGAAGGTCGTCGATACGGCCGAGGCGGTTTTCGAGGTCGATGACTACCAGAACTTCGTGCAGGTGCAGAGCGAGGCGGCGCTGCGCAATCTGGCGACCAGCTACCCGTACGACACGCACGAGGAGAACGTCATCGCCCTGCGCAGCCATGTCAACGAGATCGCCGAGGAGCTCAAGCGCGAGGTTCAGGACCGCCTGGCCAAGGCGGGGGTCGAGGTGATCGAGGCGCGCATCAGCCATCTCGCCTATGCGCCGGAGATCGCCAGCGCCATGCTGCAGCGCCAGCAGGCCTCGGCCATCATCGCCGCGCGCCAGAAGATCGTCGAGGGTGCCGTCGGAATGGTCGAGATGGCTCTCGCTGAACTCTCCGCCAAGGAAGTCGTGACCCTCGACGACGAGCGCCGCGCCGCGATGGTCAGCAATCTACTGGTCGTGCTCTGCAGCGACCGCCACACGCAACCGGTGGTCAACACGGGCACGATCTATCACTAGGCGGATGGGGGCCGGTGGCCGGTGGCCGCGCCATCCTGCAGGTTCAAGCGGGCTCGCAGGAATCCCAGTCGGCGCGGCCACCGGCCGCTCAAAGTGTCTCACCGGCCAGGGATGGCCGCGAGCCTGGGAGTCTCATGGCTGAACGCAAGCCATTCCTCTTGCGCATCGATCCGGCCGTACTGAAGGCGATGCGCCGCTGGGCGGACGACGATCTGCGCAGCCTCAATGGACAGATCGAGTTCGTTCTGCGCCGCAGCCTCCGGGAGGCCGGACGCATGGGCAGGAACCGATCCCCGAATGCCGCCTCATCCCCGGGGCGGTCAGTGCCGGACGATGCTGCCGGATGAGCGAGGCCGACAGCTCGTGTGCTGGGAGCGGACTTGGGGGCAGCCATCTTTCCGGCAGGAAATGTGGCCGCTGCTTCCATTCGCGGCAGCGTGTCTTTGTGCCCTCGCCGCTGGTATGTTTCTGGCCTCCCCCCGACGGCGCCCCGAAACAGTGCTGCCCCCCGACGACAAGCCGTGCTACGCTTCCGATCCCCTCAGCAAGAGGTGCCGCGGCTGCAGGCCGGGGGTGCCGCCCCTCCACAGCATTCTCCGAAAGAGGAGCAAACGATGCGCAGTCTCGACCGATGCCTGTCGGCCTTGATCGGATGGGGCCTCTGTTTCCTGGTCCTCGGCGCGTCGGTGGCGCAGGCCGTGCCGGCCGTCGGCGCCCGGCATCCCGACTTGAGCCCCGACGGCAGCAAGATCGCCTTCGACTGGCATGGCGACCTGTGGGTCGTGCCCCGGGAGGGTGGCCGCGCGGTCAGCCTGACCACCCACATTGCCCACGATGCCCATCCCCGGTGGTCGTTCGATGGAACGGAGATCGCCTTTACCAGCGACCGGTATGGCAACCAAGATGTCTTCGTCTTGACTCTCGCCGACGGCCGGGTCGATCGGCTGACGCATCACAGCGACTGGGATCGGGCCTACGACTGGAGTCCGGACGGGCAGACGATCTACTTCGGTTCCTGGCGCGAGTCGCGCCAACCCCTGATCTACGCCGTTCCCCGCGCCGGCGGCCGCCCCGTGCGCGTGCTCGCCGACCGCGCCATGAACGCCCGGGTAAGCCCCGACGGGAAGTGGATCGCCTACGTCCGGGGGTACACGAACTGGTGGCGCAAGGGCTACCGCGGCCCGGCCAGTCGCGATCTCTGGGTGCGCGCGCTTGCCGGCGGCACGAGCCGTCAGATCACCGACTGGCCGGGTGACGACGATCAGCCGATGTGGAGCGAGGACAGCCGCGCGCTCTTCTTCCAGAGCGAGCGCGACGATGGGACGAAGAATTTCTACCGGCAGGACTTGCGCTTCTTCGAATCCGAGAGCGCTCCGGGAAGCGCAGATGCGCGTGAACCCACCGTCGGGCCCACGGGACCACCGGTGCAACTGACACGCATGATCGCTGATGGCATTCGGTACTTGCAGACCAGCCGTGATGGTCGCTGGGCGGTCTTCGAGTGGCGGGGAGGCATCTACGTCGCGCCGGCTGCCGGCGGCGAGCCGCGGGAGGTGGCGATCGACTGTCCGGCCGATCAGAAGGAGAACCAGGTCACCCACGAGGTGCGCGATTCCGGCGCGACCGAGTATGCCTTCTCGCCGGGGGAAGAAGAGGTCGCCTTCGTCGTCGAGGGCGAGGTCTACGTCGCCTCGGTCAAGGAGGACGAACTCGGCGATCCGATGCGCATCACCACCACCGATGCGCGCGAGCAGGATCTCGCCTGGCTGGATGAACACACGCTGCTTCTCGTCAGCGATCGCCACGGCAACGACGATATCTTCCTCGTCCGCAGCACCGATCAAGATGAGCCCCGTCTGAGCAAGAGCCGCTACCGCGAGGCGGTGCGTCTGACCGACTCGCCCGAGACCGAGCGCCGGCCCCAGGTGAGTCCCGATCGCGAGACGATCCTCTATACCCGCGACACGCGGTTTCTCTGGACGATGAAGCCCGATGGAAGCCATCAGCGTCTCCTGCTCGACGAGCCGGGGATCCTGCACAATTCCTGGTCGCCCGATTCGCGCTACCTTGCCTACAGCTACACGACCCTCGGCTACGCGGAAGACATCTTTGTTCTCGATCTCGCGTCCGGCGAGGTCGTCAATGTTTCCAATCACCCGAATGACGATTTCCACCCCCTCTGGACGGGAGACGGCCGGCGTCTCAGTTGGGCGAGCCGCACCGAGGAGGGCCTCTATCACCTCCGCTACGCCTGGTTGACCTGGGAAGAGGCGGATAAGAGCGAGGCTCAGCGCGAGCGCGAGGAGGAGGAAGAAGAGGAGCGGGAAGAGAAGTCGGACGATGCAGACGGTGATGGGAAAGGCGACGGAGACGACGAAGAAGTCCCGGAAGTAGATATCGACTGGGATGGCTTTGTCGATCGCATCCGCACGGTGACCACGGTGCGTGGCTACTACTGGGATTACGATCAGAGCCCCGACGGCAAGCACTATGCTCTGCGCACCGAGGTGTTCGACGAGATGGAGCTCTGGACCGTCGACTGGGAAGGCGAGACGCTGCGCCGGATGACCCGCGGAGGCGCCGATCCGCGTCACATGCGCTGGGGCGAGGACGATCAGACCATCCGCTACATCAGCGATGGGCAGATCATGGCGATCGTCGATGAAGAGGGCGCCGATCCGACCCGCCTGGGCTTCTCGGTCGAACTGACCGTCGATGCCGCCGCGCGCCGGATGCAGAAGTTCCACGAGGCGTGGAGGCTGTTGCGCGATGGGTTCTACGACGCCGACTTCCACGGCACCGATTGGGAGGCGGTGCGGGAGAAGTACGCGCCGCTTGCCGCCCGGGCAGTGATGACCGAGGACTGGAACGATGTCGTCCGCGAGATGATCGGGGAGCTCAATGCCAGCCACCTGAGCGTCTATCGGGGACCGCATCCTTGGCGCGGCAACGACGAGACCGGGATGCTCGGGTTCGTCCCCGACGACAGCTACACCGGCCCCGGCGTGCGGGTCGCCGAAGTCCTGCGGCGCGGCCCGCTCGATCGCGAAGGCCGCCGAGTGGAATCGGGCGAGGTGATCCTCGCGATCGACGGGATCGAGATCGCTGCCGGCGAGAACTACTACCCACTACTCAATCACAAGGTGGACAAGGAAGTCGATCTGACCGTCGCCGAGAATGGGCGCGGCAAGCATCGACGCGTGATCACCGTCGAGCCGATGAGTAGGGGGCGCGTCTGGAATCTGCTCTATGAGCAGTGGATGGATGAGAACCGGCAGATGGTCGCCGAGCTCTCCGACAGGCGTCTCGGCTATGTCCACATGGCGGCGATGGGCAACCACAACTGGGACCAGTTCGTCGAGGACCTCTTCAGCCGCGCGAAGGATCGTGAGGGGCTGATCCTGGACATCCGCAACAACAACGGCGGTTCGATCCACGACCGCGTGCTGACCTTCTTGAGCCGAAGGCCTTACATCTACTCACGCAGTCGTGCGGATCGGGACACGACCTACGATGCCCTCTGGCGTTGGGATGGGCCGATCGTGCTCCTGACCAACGAGCGCAGCTACAGCGACGGCGAGATCTTCCCCTGGGGTTTCAAGGCGCTGGGCCTGGGGCGCGTGGTCGGGATGCCGACCTTTGGGGCGGTGATCGGGACCAATGATGTCGAGCTGATCGACGGCACCGGTTTCCGCATCCCCGGCACCGGCTGGTACCGGCTGGATGGGCGTAACCTCGAGAACGACCCCGTCGAGCCCCACGTGCGCGTGCCCGACGTGCCCGAGGAGGCGCTCCGCGGGCGAGATGCGCAGATCGAGGCGGGCGTTGCCGAGTGCCTGCGGATGCTGGCGGAGGAGGCGCAGTAGGTGCTGCCCGGACGAGGCGCTTGCCGGTGAGCTGGTGCTTGGGCGCCGGATGCCTCGTGGCAGTCGCCGGTCGCCAAAGGCTGGCCGCCGGGGACATCTCTGCACCGGTGCGCGAACTGGTTCATCCGTAATCCCTGACCGCCTCGAGAAACGCCGCGACATTCTTCCACGGGATGTCCGGCTCATCGATGTCGTAGGCGGGCGCCAGGATCAGCCCGGACCGTCCGAGGGTCGCGATCCGTTCCTCGACTTCCGCGCGGATCTCATCCGGAGTTGCGAAGCTGAAGGTCGTCTGGCGCCCGACGGTGCCCCACAGGGCGACCCGCGATCCGTACTGCTCGCGGATCTGCAGTGCATCCATGTACTCCGGCTGGATCGGATTGATGGCATCCACGCCGATCTCGATCAGGCCCGCGATGATCGGCTCGAAGTAGCCGTCGCTGTGATAGAGCACGCGAAGCTCCGGGCGGACGGCCCGGGCTGCCGCGATGATCGCTGCCAGCCGGGGTTGCAGAAACTCCTGCCAGGTCCGCGGACTGATCATCATTGTTCCCGGCATGCCGACGTCGTCGTCGAGGGCGAGGACATCGATGCCCGCTCGAGCGAGCGTCTCGGCGTTGCGGCACGCCAGATCGGTCAGACGGTCAAGTAGGAAATGGGCCCAAGCCGGGCGCCGGGCCAGGTCGATCAGGAAGTTCTCCAGTCCCCGCAATCGCCAGGCGGTCTCGAAGAGTTCCCCACCCAAGTGCGGGAGATTGCCCCCGGCGGCGAGCCCGCGGGCGTGCAGCGCCCCAACCTGGCGGCGCACTTCCTGCGTGTCGCGCGGAGTGGATGCGTCGGGGAAGGGGAAGCGGCGCAGATCATCGAGCGTGCGGGCGTCGGCCAGGGGATTGCGCTGCTGATCGTCGGCTGGGCGATAGTCCCAGCGGGCATAGGTGGCAACTTGCGTAGGAGAGCCGATCCGCGAATCGCCATCATAGGGCAGGCTCCGCCGGATGAAGGCATCCTCTTCCGGGGATGGAGAGAAACGCACGAAGCGGATGTCGACGCAGCCGGCGAGCTGGCCGACGCTGGCGTCCCGCGGGGCGAGTTCATCGAGATCCACCCGGTAGAATCCCAGCGCGCAGGCGACCCGGTCGGGGGGAGCGCCGCCGAGGGCAGTGAGGATTCGCTCGCGTGAGGTCATCTCGACCTCCACCAAGTGCTGCCTCGGACGGTCGTACGGGATGGTGACGTGGGGGAGTATGGCGAGCCGAGCGTCGCGTGTCTCTATCAATAAGACGCGGGCGGTCGCAAGGACCGCCCGCGTCGTTCGAGAGCGATTCATCAGCCGCGCCGCAAGAGATGTCCGGCGTGACCGAGATCCGTGAGACGTTACACCACGCCATGATCCAGCATCGCGTCGGCGACCTTGAGGAAGCCGGCGATATTGGCGCCATTGACGTAGTTGCCCGGCGTGCCGAACTCCTCGGCGGCCCCGGCGGCGGCGGCGTGGATCGCCTTCATGATCCCCTGCAGGCGGGAGTCGACTTCCTCGCGCGTCCAGGAGAGGCGCAGGCTGTTCTGGCTCATCTCGAGGCCGGAGGTGGCGACGCCACCCGCATTGGCCGCCTTGCCCGGGCCATAGAGGATGCCCTTCTTGAGGAAGAGCTCGACGCCCTCGGGCGTGGTCGGCATGTTGGCGCCCTCGGAGACGAGGTAGACGCCGTTGTTCATCAGGTTCTGGGCATCCTTGGCGTTGATCTCGTTCTGCGTGGCGCTCGGGAAGGCGCAGTCGGCCTTGTGGTTCCAGAGCGGGTTGTAGTCGAGCTTCGGATCGACGGGTGTATAAACGGCGCCCTTGAACTTCTCCGCGTACTCCTTGATCCGGCCGCGGCGGATGTTCTTGAGCTCCATCACATAGGCGATCTTCTCGCGGTCGATGCCCGCCTCGTCGTAGATGTAGCCACTCGAATCGGAGATGGTCATGGGCTTGGCGCCCAGATCGAGGAGCTTCTCGCAGGCGTACTGGGCGACGTTGCCGCTCCCCGAAACGAGCGCGGCCTTGCCTTGGAGCGTCTCATTGCGCGTCCCGAGCATCTCGGCGGCGAAGTAGACTGCGCCGTAGCCGGTCGCCTCGGGACGGATCAGGCTGCCGCCCCAATTGAGGCCCTTGCCGGTCAGGACACCGGTGAACTCGTTGCGCAGCCGCTTGTACTGGCCGAAGAGGAAACCGATCTCACGCCCGCCGACGCCGATGTCACCGGCCGGCACATCGGTGTTCGGGCCGATGTGGCGGAAGAGCTCGCTCATCAAGCTCTGGCAGAAGTGCATGACCTCGTTGTCGCTCTTGCCCTTGGGGTCGAAGTCGGAGCCGCCCTTGCCGCCGCCCATCGGCAGCGTCGTCAGGCTGTTCTTGAAGACCTGCTCGAAGGCGAGGAACTTCAAGATCCCGAGGTTGACGCTCGGGTGGAAGCGCAGTCCGCCCTTGTAGGGGCCGATCGCGCTGTTCATCTCGATACGGAAGGCGCGATTGACCTGCACCTCACCGCGGTCGTCCAGCCAGGGGACGCGGAACATGATCACCCGCTCCGGCTCGCAGATGCGCTCCAGGATCTTGGCCTTGCGGTACTCGGGCCGCTTCTCCAACACCGGCCAGAGCGACTCGACAACTTCCTCCACAGCCTGATGGAATTCTCTCTCCGCCGGATTCCTGGCGATAATCTGCTCCATGAAAGCGGCAACGGACTCGGACATCGTGCTTCTCCTCCTAACCTGGCGGGCCCTCTACTGTGAGCCCTTTACTCCGGTGGAGCGGGTCCTTTTCCGGGAAGCCCAGCTCTGTGAGCAAACGGCGATGCAATCAGGAATTACGAACCGTAGCAGGTCGCCCTTCGAGATCGCAACTGCTTTCCCATGTGCCTGGTGCGGCGCTGATCGAGGCTGCTCCGGCGGGCGCCGCCGCGGGGTGCCCCGTGGAGCGCTGCCGCGGGAACGCCGTCGCGGTAGCGCGCAACTTTGCTGCTAACTCCCTCCTGGTTCACTAGGTGCATGCCGACGTATACTGGAGGGCACAGTCGCGAGAGATCCGGGACCTAAGGAGTCGGGATTCGTGCGTTCGGCCAGCGAGAAGAGCAGTGCCCCCCCGTCGAGGACCTTGGTCCAATGCCCGGTGGTCTTGCTCCTGATTGCCTGCGTGTCGATTGCTCTCGGGACGCTGGCGACCTCGACGGCGAAGGGGGGCGTGCCGCGCGTCGGGGGATGCCGCACCGTCGAGCGGGCCTACGGGCTTCCCGCCCTGACCGACTCCGTGGCCCACGCCGCGACCCAGGAATTGCTTGCCCCCGGGGCCCCTGAGCGTGAGCGGCCCCTCTGCCGGGCTCTGGGCGTGACCACCCCCCTCTTCGTGCAAGTCGGCGCGGTCGATTCGTTGGACGATCGGCTCTGGGCCTCGGTTGCCGGCCGGATCGGCGAGAAGCTCGCGGCGGACGGCGTGCACCTGGCAATGCGTAGCGGGCTGCGTCACACGACCGGCCCCTGCTTTCCGCCGTTCCATGTGGATCTGCGGGCGTGCGGCGATTCGGCGAGTGTCGCCGTTTTCCTGGATGAGTTGGACGGCCTTGCCTGGGAGGGCCTCCTGCCGGCGGACGATCACGGAGAGCGGGTTCTCTTCGTCAGTGCCGGGACGAGCCTGCAGCTGATGGACCATGTCGTCCATCTGCGGCGGTATGGACAGCGGAAGGAGTAAGCACGCGCAATGTCGACCCCACGCGAATTCCGGCGTGAGTCCCAAACGGCCGGAAAGCTTCAGGCATGGCGCGGGCGGTCACTTGCCCTGGCCATGGTTGCCACCCTGGTGGCGGCGGGTTGCTCGGAGGATGACTCCCCGACCCGTTCCAATGGCAGCGATCCGGGACCCTTCACGATTGCCGATACATCCTCGGTGGCGCTCGAGCTGGGCGCGGGCGCGGCCTATTACGATTCCCTGGCCGACTTGACCTTCGTCTTCCCCAACGGGGCCGCGGGAACTCTGACCCGCGGCGAGCTGGTCGAGGCGCCCGCGCGCACCTGGCCGGGCGGACGCGGCCTCTACTTCTCCTATCGGGGGGACGACGAGGTCCAGCTTCAAGTCCCCTTCGAGGAAGGCGGCGCAACGGTCCTGCTCGCCTATGAGCGTCCTTTTGGCTCGTGGAGCCAGCGCGCCTGGCAGCGCTGGTTTGCCCTGCCGGTCGCCGACACGATTCGCGCACCCGGCGGGGACTCGCTGCGCATCTGGCTCGGACTGCCGAACGCGGACATCAAGAGCGATTGCGAGGGGAGCAGTGCTCACTGGCTCTTCTCTTTCCCCTCCGGCACCGGTTTCGCCGATTCCCTGGCCGCCGTGCAGGCTACGGCGCGCGCGTTCGTCGCGGCCTGGCTCGATTCGCTGGATGCGACGACACGGGCGGCGGTCGAGGCGCGCGTGGCGGACGAGCTGCCGCCCATCTTCTACCCCGACGGCAACTACTACACGGGGTTCATGCGCATCTGCCCCACGGGCCGCATGGTTCCGCACGCGCGGATCGGGCTGCTTCCCGGTGCGACGCCCGGAACAGTCGCCCATCAGCTAGGGCACTACGCGATCCATCTGCTGGCGGGGGATGAGGCCTATGCGGCCATGGAAGATGAAATCACCTTCGACTCGGAGATCGGTGCCTTCCAGGTCGGGCGCGGTGGATTGATCGAGGACTACGCCCACTATCACGAGTACCTACTCACCGGCGCGATCACCGGCGCCGGTGACCCCCGCGCGCCGCAGGACTTTTTCCTGTCGGGCACGCCGGATCCGGCCGAGATCGATGTGCCTTCATTAGAAGGCTTCGGCGTGCTCTTCCTCGATGCCTTGACCCGCCGGGACTCGACTCGGGTGGGACTGACCGGCGCAGAGATGATCGTTCCACCTGTCGGGATCGACTACGCTCGGCTTGCCGCCGAGATTCTTACCGCGGGTGCCGCCGACATGAACCAACTCCAGGCGAAGATCACGACCTACCTCCGGGGAGAAGGCCTGGATGACCGGCTGGCGCTCCTGGCGGCGTCCGCCGGCTGGGTCTACGCCGGGTACGGGCGTGTCGTCAACGGTGTGGGCGGGCCGGTGACGGGTGCGAAACTGTGGGACCTCGTCTCGGTTGGGAATCGCCAGCATGCCATCGCGGCGATGGCGGCGACGACCGATGGGGCTGGGGAGTTCGACCTGCGCAATATCGCCGCGGGAAGCTCCATGCTTCACGTCGAGACGGCCAGTGATACGTTCGACATCGTTACTTCCCGTTCGTGGATCCGTCCGACGGATGAGCGCCACAACTTGGGCGATCTGATGGCCTGGCTGACGCTGGATCGCTTCAATCGGCTTCAGTTCCAGTTCAAGCTCGACTTCGCCAGCGAGCCGGAAGACAGCGTTGCGGACGTGTCGGTGGTCTTCAACTCACCGATCCGATGCTCGAGTGCGAATTTCGAGCGGGATCGGATCTCGATCGATGAGCCCTACATTTTCTACTGCTCGCCGACGGCCAATCTGGAGGACTGTTGGGTTCTCGATTCTCTAGAGATCGCCTACTCGCTCGAGACGGGTTACATCGACGAGCTCCACGTCGGTTTGCGCAACCGGGCCCCGGAGACCACCCGTCTCTCGCTGAGCCTCGGCGGCACACTGCAGGTGCGCACCGTCGCGACATCGTCGGTCTACTTCGCCCAGCTCCGCTACGTTGCGGCCGAAGAGGTTTCCTCGCTGTTCGTGATCGACCTGGATGAGCCTGGGACCGGCGCCCACACAGAGGCCGATCTCCGCGGGAACCGGCAGTACCTGGAGATTCGAGCCTATCACGGGTGAGGCAAGTAGCGACGGGACCCGGGGGGTCCCGCTGGGGCGCGCGAGCGGCGGCCTGCGGCCGGACGTTGACCACATCTCAACGGCGTGCCATCGATCACCTGCCGGCTGCGAAGCCATCCGTGACACAGGTTACCTGGAAGCAGCCCGTGCGGGTCAGGAAGGCATCACGATACGTGATCGGCCGCGACGCCCGCACCGGTCCGTGAGCGCCGCGGGATGCTCAGGCAACGCCCGGGAACCGCTAGTCGGGCGGAAAGTCTTCCAGGATCTCGCCCACGGCGGCGTGCAGCGCCTCGCCGGGCCGCATGTCCCGCATTGCCCCAACGCCTACACCGCGCCAGACCAGGTGCTGGCCGGCGGCATCGACGACATCGATGACCAGGGTGCCTTCCTTGTAGTGACGCACGTGGCCCGGACGGGCAACATAGACATGCCCCCGCCAGCCGACGCCGTAGATGGGCGGAACCACGTCCCTGCGGTTCTGCACCACTGTGTGGTACCCGATCAGCAGGTCGGGCTTCGCCTCGCCCCGCACGGGCTGGAACCCCTTCTCGATCAGCGCGCCGCCGATCGCCTCCTGGAGGATGGCATGGTAGGCGGGATCTCGGATGATGCGCAGGTGGCGCGGCGGCGTGGCGCCCCGCAGCGGCTTGCCTCCCTCGCGGAGGAACTTGAACGTCGAGTATTCGGTGAAGTTGGCTTCGGGATCGGCGATCGTGTGCACGGCAACTCGGGAGCATCCGGAGCCGATCATGATCAGGACCATGAGAGTGGCGAGAATGCCGGCGAGGGGCCGCCCGACGGCCGACCGGCCGGCGACGGGGTTTCTGTGGGCGATACCGTGCATTCCTTGGCCTCCTTTCGGGAGAATCGCGTGCTCGGGAAATCACTCAACGCACCGGGGCGCTGGCGGCCTTCCCTTGCCGTATGGATCGGCTGTGCTAGCCTGCTCCTTGAAGCGGCTCGGCCGGGGACGTTCCGTGGGTGAGGGCGACCGCCGGTCGATCCAGAGTAGCGCGGATCGCCGTGGCGCGCGAGACCGCTGTCGGGGAGTGCAGTCGGAGAGGGTAACGAGCACTATCTCGGAGCGTTACGGATGTGCGCCGTGCGTGGGGGAAGCCAATGGCGGTGAGTGATTCCCGGCCGGCAATCGGGCTGACCTTGATGCTCGATCTCGCCCGCCATGGTGAGCATGTTGCACGCTATAGCATGAACCAGACCTTCTTTTCCTCGATTCGCCGCGCGGGCGGGACCCCGGTTCCGCTCGCGCCGGGTGATCCTCAAGAGATGGCTCGCTATCTCCCGGGGGGAGCGGACGTGGTGGAAGGGCGCGGGTTCCTCGACGGGCTCTGTCTCACCGCGGGTGGGGATCTTGATCCGCGCCTCTTTGGTCAGCCCCGCAAGCCGGGCTGTGAGGAGCCCGATCGCGAGCGCGACGAAATGGAGATTGAGCTGCTCGCGCGGGTCCGCGGGAGCGGTCTGCCCATTCTGGCCCTCTGCCGTGGCATCCAGGTTCTCAATGCCGCCTGGGGCGGTACGTTGATCCAGGACATCGCCCGTGAGCTTCCGGACGCCTTGGACCACAGTCATCACGAAGGGCGGCCGCGGGAGACGCTCGTCCACGAGATCCGTCTCTCCCCGGGATGTCTCTTACACGGCATCTTCGACACCGACCAGCGGCCCGTGAACAGCCTCCACCATCAGGCCATCGATCGTCTGGCGCCCGGCTTGGTGGCGACGGCCTGGGCTCCCGATGGGATCATCGAGGCGGTGGAGTTGGAGCCGGGAGCAGGCGCCGCGGGAAACTCCGACAGTGCAAGCGCAGGGCCGCGGCCGGAGGGGGGGGGCGGCGCGGCGCGCCGATTCCTGCTCGGCGTGCAATTCCACCCGGAAGACTTGCCCGATGACTCCGGCATGCAACGGATCTTCAGCACCTTCGTCGATGCCGCCCGTGCCTATCGGCTTCAACGGCAGGCGCGCTGAGTTACGGAGTTCTGGCGGGATCGTCACCGTTGATTGGGATCAGCCCCCGATCGCGCAACAGAGCCAGCAATGCGCTGTCGGCCGCCTCGGGCGTCAAGTCCCGCTGCGCGCGGCGGCGTCCAACATAGAGGTCGACGGTCTGGGGCCCCGCGCCGACGTATCCGAAATCGGCATCCGCCATCTCGCCGGGACCGTTGACCGAACATCCCATGACGGCGATCTTGACCGCGGGGAGATGCCCCAGCTTGCTCTTCAGCCGGCGCACGGTGCTCTCCAGGTCGAAGTGCAAGCGGCCGCACCCGGGGCAGGAGATGAACTCGACGTGCGAGAGACGCCGGCGCGTCGCTTGCAGGATCTCGCGGGTGATCTGCAATCCCGCGGCGGTCTCCGTCGTCAACGACGGCGGCGGAGCCTCCGTCAACGACGGTGGCGAGGCCTCCGTGGGCGACGGCGGTGAGGCCTCCGTGAGCGACGGCGGCGAGGCCTCCCTGAACGGTGACGGTGGGGTCCCACGAGACATCGCTGGCGGGATCATCACTGCATCGGCGAGGTGATCGAGCAGGAGCGCCCCGAGGCCAAGCACGGCTTCCCAGCGGTCGGCGGGGAGTCGCGCGATCAGAAGCGGCCGTTGTGCCTGCTCGGGATCCTGCTCGCAGCTTGTCCAGAGGGCGAGGGCCAAGGCGCGTCCTCCGGCGACGAGGTTTTTCCCCTCCCACGAGAAGGCGGGCTCCTTCCACCCGGCTGCAAGGCTCAGCTGCCGCAGCCGGCGGGCAGCCTGCGCCCAGGCGGTCAGAGCGCGGTCGATGCTCTCGCCCGCCCCGGGAGCGGCGTCATCTGAGCGTGCGGCCGCATCGGGCACGCGCAGATGCCAGCGGAGGAGGCCAGAGGGGGAGGAACCGTCCGCGCCCCCGGTGAGCCGGGAGGCGAGCAGCTCGAGGAAATGGGTCAGCGCCTTCTCCGGCAGGGCCGCGGGGCTCAGCGCCGGCGTCGGGGTCTCGGTCCTCGCAGGGGCCGAGCCGTCTCGAGAGAGTAGGGAGGCCCGACCTTCCCCAGGGACGTGCAGCACGAGGCCATCGATCGCACCGAGCAGTTCGCCGGAGAGGAATCCCTCCGCTTCCGCCAGGCGACTCCGATCGGCATTGGGTGCCTGCCAGAGTTCCTGCCAGAAGGGCTGCCGTTGATCGACCGCCAGCCAGATGGGTACCGCGGCGGGCAGCCCCTCGCGCAGGCGAAGCCATCGATCGTGCAGCGCGCGCCCCGCGGCCCCATCGGCGATCACCGGAGGATGCAGGACCAGCGACTCGATGGGGGGCTCGTGGCGCCGCCCGATCTCCAGAGCCGCGAGGCACTCGTCCGGGCCGCGAGGAGAAGGCGGGGTGCTGACCAGTTCGATCCTCGGCGGATGAGTTCCTCCCAAGGGAATCCCGCGCCACGACGTCGCCGGCGGATCCGGCCGAGACGGGGTTTTGCCGCCGCTAGGCTGCGCGGCGTCCCCCGTGCTCCGCACTTCGCGGCCATCGGCGTTCGCGCTGCCGACGTTCGCGCTGCCGACCCCGCCGAGTCGTTCGACGGCGGCGAGGATCTCGCGGCAGACCGGGATCTCACCGGCCGGGTGCCCGGTCAGGCTGACACGGATCGTATCGCCGATGCCATCGAGCAACAGGGTGCCGATGCCGACCGCGCTGCGCAAAGCCCCCTCGTCACCTTCCCCTGCCTCGGTGACCCCGAGGTGAATCGGCATCCGCAGGCCGGTCGCTTCCATTCGCGCCGCGATCAGCCGGTTGGCGGCGACCATGATCGCCGGGTTCGACGCCTTCAGCGAGACCAGGACGCGCGTGAAGCCGTGGGCGCGACAGATCTCGAGGTAGTCGAGGGCCGAGACGGCCATGGCCGTCGGGCCATGCCCGTGGAGCGCGGTGACGTAAGGGGCCAGGGAGCCGTGATTGACTCCGATGCGCAGGGCGGTTGCGTAGCGATTCAGTTCATCGAGCAAGGCTGGAAGACGGCGGCGGACCTCCTCCTCGCTGGAGGCGAAGTTGCCCGGATTGATCCTTACCTTGGCGACGTGGGGTGCGGCATCGAAGGCGATCCGGGGATCGAAGTGGACATCGGCGATCAGGGCGACGGAGGGCGCCCGGGCGTTCAGTCGCTCACGCAGCGGTGCCAAGGCCTTGGCCGCACGGCGCGAGGGAACCGCCAGGCGGATCAGGCGGCAGCCCGCCTCGGCAAGCGCCTCGATCTGTGCACAGCTGCCCTCGAGGTCGGCCGGGTCGGTGGTCGTCATCGACTGGATGACGATCGGATAGTCACCGCCGACGACGATATCGCCGACCTGGACGGGATCGCTGATCCGCCGCCTGGCAACCACGTTGTTCCTCCCTGGAGAAGCCACCATGGGGAGAGAGGATAGCAGACCGGTTGTGGTGCGAAGAATCTTGATCCAAGGGGCCAAGGCGAACGGGGCCAGAAGCTTATCGGTATACGTAGACTTCGGTTGGCGCTGGGCCCCTGCTTGCGCGAGGCAGATGTAGGGCAGTCGGTCTCATGGGCGGAGTAACTTCCACCCCGGAAAAGAGCTACATGCTGCGCGTCAGGAATCGTCGTGCCACAATCAGCGAGGTAGAACTCCGGGGGCCCGGGGGTGGGAGCATCCGATGATCGAAATCGACGGCAGCGCTGGAGAGGGGGGTGGGCAGGTCCTGCGCACGGCGCTCTCGCTCTCGGCATGGCGGCAGCAGCCGGTGCTGATCACCGGGATCCGAGCCCGACGCCGCCAGCCGGGGCTGAAGGCCCAGCACTTGACGGCCGTTGCCATGATCGCGCAGCTCTGTGATGCGCGCGTCGAGGGCGGCGAGCCGGGCTCGACGACGCTCGCCTTCCGGCCGGGAGCCGTGCACGGCGGCGCCACCGCATTCGCCGTCGGCACGGCGGGCGCCACGACACTCGTCGCGCAGGCTGCCCTGCCGCCGCTCTGGGCGCACGGATTGCAGGCGGAACTGACGATCAGTGGGGGCACGCATGTGGCCTGGTCGCCGCCGGTCGATCATCTGCGAGATGTCTTCGCGCCGACGGTGATTCGTCTGGGCCTGCCGATCGAGGTCGAACTCGTCCGCTACGGGTTCTATCCGCGCGGGGGTGGACGCATCAAGGTGACGCTGTCGGCACCTGCGCCGGCGGCTGCTCCGGCCGCCGAGCCGCGGGCCATCGTCTGGGAACGGCCCGCCCGCCGGCGGATCCGCGTCGATGCGACTGCTCTCGTCGCCGGCCTGCCGCGTCACATCGCGGAACGGATGCTGGCGACCGCGGGCCGCAGCCTGCGTGCCAAGCACTGGCGCGCGCGCGAGCGGATTCTCGAAGTCCCGGGCGGCCCGGGGGCCTATCTCTTCATCCGCATCTCCACCGCGGCAGATGCGATCGCGGAGGATGGCTACATCGCCGGGGGATTCATCGGATTGGGCGCTCCGGGCAAACCCGCGGAGGTCGTGGCGGAAGAAGCCGTCGGTGAGGCGCTCGGTTTCCTGGCGAGCGAGGCGGCGCTCGATTCGCGCCTCGCCGATCAGATCGTGCTGCCGGCGCTGGCGGCCCGACGCTGCGTCTCTTTCCTCACCCCACGCGTCAGCCGGCACCTGCAGACCAATGCAGCCACGCTTGCCCGCTTCCTGGGCCCATGCGTCGAAATCTCCGGCGAGGGGCGGGTTACCGTCCGGCCCGGCTAGAGCGCTTCTTGGGCGTGGGCGGCTTGCCCGGCCGACCGGGCCCGCGGCGCGCCGGGCGCGATGGACGAGCGGCGCTCGGGCTGGTCGGCTTGCCCCGCTCCCAGTAACGCAGCAGGCTGCGCAGCAGCGTCGGCAACCGCCGCCGGATCCAGGCGGGCGCGGCGATCTCGAAGTGAGGAGCCCAACGGAGCAGCTCGAGTAGCAGGGCATCGGGGTCACGCGTGGTGACCGAGGCTTCCAGACCGCCGTCGGTGAGGAGCTGGACATCCTCACGCAGCAGGAACCCGCCCCGGAGCAGCCGGTCTCCGGCAGCGGCATCGAAGCGCAGGCGCACGGCGACCGGGTCTCCCGTCCTGCCGTGGACCGGGCGGACAAAGCGGCCCAGGCGGTGATGGCTGATTCTCCGTCCCTTTGTCTGACCGGACGACGGATCGGCGCCACCCCGAGGTCGCGCTGTCGCCGCGGGGTCCGCCGGGGCAGCCGCGTCCGCATCGGCCCCGCGGGGTCCGTCAGCGGCGGGCAGGAAGGGCAGCAGGCGATCATGGTGCCGGAGAAGACTCGCGGCCAGAGCCGTGCCGGCGAGACGGCCGCTGCGCTGGAGGAGGCGGCCCAGCTCGAGCGCTTCCTCGAACGGCAGGTCGGGAAGATCGGGACGGAAGGGGTGTCCGTAGTAGAATGCGCCCGCCGATGGGTCGTAGATCACCGGGGCCTTGAACTCGTCACGCAGGCGGGCTAGGTCGCGGTGGATTGTGCCGCGTGCGACTCCCAGGTCGCGCCCGAGATGCGCCGCGTTCGGGCAGGCCTCGTTCTGTAGATGGGCATCGATCCAGTAGAGGCGGCGGATCGCCGCTCGGGCACGTTGCATCTTTTCCCCCTTGCCAAGGGTGGGATGGCGGGGTTCCATTCGCCCCGTTCGGATGGGGTCCGCAGTCTGCGCCCACATTCTACGGTCAGGCCTACACGGGCATCAAGGGGCGTCGGGTCATCCCGACGTCTCGCGCAACCTGTTGAATGGAGGGGGATCATGGCCTCGGGGGCCAGGGGGATGACGGTGGGGGCAGGGGGATGACGGTCGGTGCGATGATCACGGTGCTGCTTTGGCTGGCCGCCTCCGCCCGCGGGCACGCGGCCCCCACCGATGATTTCGACTGGCCCGCTGCTGCCGACTCGGCGATCGTGCGATCCCTGACCATCTCGCGCGGCAACATTTTCACTCCTGATGAGCCCGAAGCGAGTCGTTTCTATGCGCGCCTGGCCAACGCGTTGCACATCGTGACCCGCGAACATGTGGTTCGCCGCGGCCTCTACTTCACCGAGGGCGACACGATCTCCGCCGCCGACCTGGCCGCCTCGGTGCGCCGCCTGCGCACCTACCCCTTTCTGAGAACCCGGATCGATCTCGATGTCGCCGGCGATCACGATTCGGTCGACGTCACCGTGCGCACGAGCGATGCATGGAGCACGCGGCCCGAGGCCCGTCTCAGTCAATCGGGAGACCTCTTCGAATGGTCGTTCAGCCTGCGCGAATCGAATCTTCTCGGTCTCGGCAAGGAGATTGGGGTCGAGGTCGGCCGTGAGGATCAGAGGCTTTTCTGGAGCGGCAAGTATGCGGACCAGCAGCTACTGGGCAGCGATTGGCAACTTGGCCTTTCGGTTGCAGCGGGTGAGGATCTGGAGGCCCAGGGGGTCACCCTCTGGAGGCCCTTCGGCCGGCCGGCGACACCCTGGGGCTTTCATGTAGAGGCCGGGCGCTACGAGGGGACGCTGATCGACAGACGGGGAGGACTCGACGGCCCCGAGTGGGAGACGCGGCGCTGGTCGCTCGTGGCGAATGGGGGCGTGCGGATCTCCGGTGATGAGCGCGGTGCAGTTCGGCTGAAGGCCTTCGCCTACTTGGTCAGCGAGCGCTACACGCCGCCGGACGATTCCAGCGAATGGGTCGCCAGCGACGATGGGGCATCGGGCCCCAATGCCCATGCCCCGCTGCGGGAGCGGCAGATCCGCGGCGTGGGGCTGGCCCTCTCGCGGATCGACGAGCGCTTCTTCCGGTTCACCCGGATCGACGCCCTCGGGCAGTACGAGGACATCGATCTGGGCGGCCGGTTCGAAGCGGGTGCCGCCTACTCGCCCGCATCATGGGGGGCCTTGCGGGATGGGATCGTGCTGACCCTCGATGGCTGCCAGGGCATCGGCCTGGGACGAGAGAGCTTTCTGCGGCTGTCGGCGCGCGGGGTGGGGCTCTTGGCCGCCGGACGCCTGGAGGACGCGCTGATCGAGGGCTCGGCGCGGTTTCACGGCCGGATCGATACGCGCCAGACTCTCGCCCTGGGGATCCGGGGAGAATTCGGCGTCCGCGTCGCGCCCCAGCGTTTTCCGACTCTTGGTGCGCACAACGGCCTGCGGGGCTTCGACGCCTATCGCTTCTGCGGCGAGCGGATGATCCTGGCGAACGTGGAGGAGCGCGTGCTGGTCGTGGAGGATTTGTTCGGCCTCGTCTCGGTCGGCATGGCGGCGTTTGCCGATGTGGGGACGACCTGGATCGCCGGCCGGCGGGAGGCCGCCCGGCCGCGCGTGGCCGCGGGTGTCGGTCTACGTCTGGAAGCCAGCCGGACCAGCGGTGTCCTAGTTACACGGCTCGATCTGGGGTACCCGGTGGTCGGAGGGGATCGCGAGGATGGCTGGGTGCTCTCGTTCGGGAGTGGACAGGCATTCTAGTTGCGGCTGTGCCATGGGATTGGCGCGAGGGGTCCGTTGCCGGGAAGGATTTGACATCCTGTGTAGAATTCGTGATAATGGTGCGTGTATTGACTTCGAGCGAGCGGTGAGGGGGTACAAGCAGTTCTGGAGGGATCTGTTTCTGGGTGAGGGTCCCGAAGTAGACCTCCACGCGGTCCTTGTGGCCGCCTGCTTCCAAAACGCTGCTAGCTCGCACGCCCCCGTGGCGATAGCATCGTCGCGGGGGTTGTTCTGAACGGACGAAGACTAGGGATTCCAAGACCGAGCCAGGGAAGGGATGCCGGCCAACCTATCGCCAGAGTACTTGCGTCTCGATGAACGGCTCCGCCAGGTGCGGGACCCACAAGAGAAGCTTGTCATTCTGCGCGAGATGCTCGCGGCCATTCCCAAGCACAAGGGGACCGACAAGCTCCAAGCGGATCTCAAGCGGCGCATCTCCAAGATGGAGGAGGGCGTCCAGCAGCGGGCGAAGCGGGGTGGACGGGATCCCTTTCACGTTCCGCGTGAAGGCATCGGTCAAGTGTTGCTCGCCGGCGCGCCCAACGCCGGCAAATCGTCTCTTCTGTCCAAGCTGACCAACGCAACCCCTGCGGTCGCCGGCTATCCTTTCACAACCCACCAGCCGCTTCCGGGGATGGTTGCCTATGAAGATGTGCAGATCCAACTCGTAGACATGCCCCCGCTTTCGCGCGATTACACGGAGGCGGCGCTCTTCAACACGTATCGCGTTGGGGACATCATTCTTCTCGTCATCGACATGAGCGACCCCGACCCCGCGGTCGTTGTGCAGGAATGCATCGACCTCTTCGATGAACACCTCATTCACCTCGTGCCCCACCTGGTCGATTCCGCCGGCAATCTCTCGACCATCGAGAAGCAGGCTTTGATCCTGGCGAACAAGATCGATCTCGCCGGGGCATCGGCCCCGGGGCGGCTTGCGGAGGCCGGGGATCTGGAGCTGCCGGTTCTCAACTGCTCGGCGGAGACGGGTGAGGGGCTTGCCGGCTTGCCCGAGCGGCTGTTTCACGAACTGCGCCTGGTTCGGGTCTACACCAAGAAGCCGGGGAAGAAGTTCGTCCGCGACGCACCCTTCGTCCTGCCGGAGGGATCAACGGTGCTCGATGTCGCTCGGGCGATCCACAAGGACTTCGCCGACGGCCTGCGCTCGGTGCGCCTGTGGGGTTCGGGGAAGCATGACGGCATCCCGGCTCCCCGCGACCATATCGTTGCCGACGGCGACATTCTCGAGATCCACACACGCTGACGCACCCCTCGATCTAAGAGGCCTCCTGCCGATACCCTAGGGAGGAGGCCGGCATGACGCCGAAACGGGTTCTCGTGGTTCATCCCGATGCAGCGGAGGCCGGCCGCCTCGATGCCTTCCTGACCCGCACGGGCTACTTCCAGGTGACCTGTGTCACGGATGGCTTCGCAGCGGCCGACGAACTGCATGGGGCAACGTGGGATGCGTTCCTGCTCCACGCGGCCACTCCCGGCTTGGGGCCGGTGGGCGTATTGCGGCGCCTGCGGGCCCGGGAGAGCACCGCCCGGCTACCGGTGGTCGTACTGCTTTCCGTGCCGGATCCGCCCACCGCCCGGCTCCTCCTACGGGCCGGCGCCCGGCGTGTTCAAGCCGAACCGCTGACCTCCGGAGAGGTGGCCACCGCGCTTCGCCGGGTCTGCGGGATCCCCGATCCTGCAGGTCGCCGTGCCCGCCGGTCCGGCCCGCGGCCAGCGAGGAAGGCCTCTCCGGGCCCGGCGCCGGCGAGGATGGCCTCCCCGGGTCCTGCGCCCGCCGGTCGGGCGGAGGAGGGGGGCGCCGAGAAGCCTCCCTCACGCCCGCGTCCCCAGGTGGGTCGGCGGCTCAGTAGCGTCATCTGGCGCACGGTGCGTCGCGGGGAGGGCTTGCCCGAGCTTCCCGACGAGGTACTGGCGCTTTACCCCCGCCTCGCGAGTGTGCGGGGCGAGCTGGTCACCAAGGACCTCGTCGCGCTGGATGTCGCCTTGAGCGCCACGGTGCTGCGGATGGCCAACTCGGTTACCTATGGTGGATCGGTGGCCATCGGCGGGCTCGCGGCTGCACTCCAGCGGGTCGGACAGCGGGAACTCGCTGCCCATCTGCGGGACACCAGGGCCACCCGCGCGCGGACCTCCGCCGAGACTCAGGCGTTCATCCGGCGGGCGTTCCAGGAGCACAGCCTGCAGGTCGGCTGCGTGGCCGAAGAGGTTGCCCGCCACCTTGGGCACCCCCATCCCGATGCGGTCTTCAGTGCCGGGTTGCTCCACGATGTCGGCAAGCTCTTCCTCGTGCATCGGTTTCCGGATGTCTACCGCGAGGTCGAGCGGCTCGTTGCCGGAAGCCCGCCGGGCGCCAGGCGCCCCGATGAGCGGGTGCGCATCGAACGCGCATTACTGGGACTCGATCATGGGGTGATCGGCTATGAACTGAGCCGTGCCTGGCGGCTGTCGCCGGCGATTCAAGGGGGCATGCTGCATCATCATCCTGCGGACGAGCGCGGGCGCCGCCTTTCCAGGCCACGGACGACTGAGATCGTCGCCCTTGCCGATTTGGTCGCCCATGTTCTCGAGGCCGTGCGGCCGGCAGTGGCGACGGTTGTCGGGGCGGGTCGAGGTTCCGAGCTCTCGGGAGCGGTGCAGGCCGTGCCAGAGGAGCATGAAGAGCCGGTGCGAGCGGGCATTCCCGGCTCCTTCGACGAGGCCTTCTCGGCGGTTGCCCCCGTCTGGACCCAGCCCTTCCTGCTCGGGCGTCCCGCTATTCTGCATCATGTCGTCGAGATCTCGGCGCGCCGTGTGGCCCGGGCGCTCGATGCCGCCCGCGCGCTCTAGACCGCGCACGCGGATCCTGAGTCATGTGAGCCAGGAGGAGGCCGAACGAGGTGCACGGGCTGCCGGCCTCGCCCCTCGCCGGCAATGTTTTCCGGATCGCGCGCGGCGGCCTAGTGGGGCTGCTCGACGAGGCCGATGCTGGAGACAGCCGCCTCCTGTCCCGGTTCCAGGATGTGTGGGGTGATCACGATGATCAGCTCGGTGCGCTGCGTGGAAGTTATCGTCCGGCCGAAGAGGTGTCCGAGCAGGGGAATGTCGATGAGCAGCGGGATCCCCTTGCGCGACTTCTCCTCGCGCTCCTTGATCAGTCCCCCGATGAAGAGTGTGTGCCCATCTTTGATGAGCACATCGGTCGTGACTTGAGACGTGCTCTTCGACGGCAGGCCTTCGTCGATGATGCCATCGGAAACCTCGGGACGGATGTGCATCAACACGTAGCCGTCGCCCGCGATCGTTGGGGTGATCCGTAGCTGGGCGCCCGTGTCGAGGAATTCCACCGACTGGATGATCGTATTCTCGACGGTCGTCAGAACGGAAAAGCCGAGCTGGCCGCCAACGATGATCTCGGCCTGTGAGCCGTCGGTGGCCAGCAGGCGCGGCGCGGCCATTGTGCTGAGTTCCTCGACCCCCTCGAGGCTCTGCAGGGCGGCGGCGAAATCCCCCTGGCCCCAGGTGAGGAAGAACCCCTCGCCGCCGACATCGGCGGGCGCAGAGAAGCCCTCGACATTGACCATGCCGCTGCCCTCGCCCTGCGAGAAGAAGAGCGACCAGTCGATTCCCATGCGCATGTCGCGTGAGAGGCGCGCCTCCATGATCCGGGCCTCGATCAGGACTTGGCGGGGGGGGACGTCAAGCGCGGCGATGATTGCTCCCGTGCGGTCGAGGACATCGGGCCGGTCCTCGATGACGATCGAGCGCAGGGGGGTGTATGCCGTGGCCCGGCCGATCGGGGAGAGACCCTGCTGGAGGACCGGAAGGATCTCGGCCGGTTGCGCATAGTCGAGCCGGTAGGTGCGCACTTCGCGCACCATTGCCTCGCGCGGATCTCCATTTGGATCCTGGCGGACGAAGTAGATGTTGCCGCTGCGTGTGACCTCGAAGCCCGCCATGGCGACCACGGCACGCAGCGCCTGATCGAACGGCACCTTGTGCAAGTCGATCGAGACCCGTCCCTCGACTTCGCCCCCGCAGACGAGATTGAGTTCCCGCGAGCGCGAGAGCATCGTCAAGACATCCTTGATCTCCATGTTCTTGACCGAGATCGTGACCGGCTCCGGTTCGGGCGAATCCGCGGTGATCCGCACCCCGGCGCGAACCGGTTGCGCGGGTGCGGTCTCGTCCGCGGATCCCGGCGTGGGGTGCCCGAGCGCGAGGAGCAGCAGCGCTGCTCCGAGCAGGCGTGCTGCTCCGAGCAGGGGCGCGGCATCCCGTGGTGACCGATACGCTCCGTCTCGCATCACTTCGCTCCTAGTTCGAGCTGGTAGGTCTTCTGCCGCCACTCCAAGGTGACGCAGTCTTCCTCAATGTCGATAAGGCGATAGCCGTCGACCTCGTCTCCGATGGTGACGAGTTCTCCGCCGAGCATCGCCCGGCGGCTGGCGCCGTCGATCAGGATGCCGGCGAGGTGGGGCAGGCGGGGACGCGTTGGGCCCGCCGGCGTCCGGCGCACCGGTGCGAGGGTCGGTTTTGCCGCCGGGAGCGGCGCGAAGAGGTCGCGCCGACCGGGGGAGGGTAGCTCGGCCGCCGGGGAATCTCCCGCGGGAGTCGTCTCCGGGAGGGGCCGCATCTCTCGTGCTGCTGCTTGCGCCAGGGTGGCGATTTCCTCACCGGGGCTGATCTGGGCGAGCAGCGAGAGATAGGCAGCCTCTGCATCGGCGGCCGGGTCGATCTGCGGCCGCGGATTCTCGACGATGGGGAAGCTGATCAGGACGAGCAGTGCGATCCCGACCAATCCGGCGAGCAGCATCGTCCGGCCCGTGAGAAGCGTCCAGAGCGGTCGATCCGAGCGGGGTAGCATTCCCATCTTGGTCACCCCTCCCGTGGTGAGAAGTAGAGCGCCAGGCGCAACTCGGCGGCGCACGGACCGCCCGGTGCGGCACTCGTGATCCGCAGTTCTTCAATACGCGAGAGCTGGTCGGCCTCCTCGAGCACTCCGAGCAGGCCGTGGAGCTGCAGGAACGCGCCACTGATGCGCACATCGATGTTCTGTTGCCGGTAGAGGGCGTGCGGAATGATCCCGCTGGGGGTGAGCCTCTCGATGCGCACGCCGTTCTGCTGGGCGGCCGTTTCCAATCGATCGAGGAAGTCCTCGAGGTTCGGTTCCGGCGGCAACTGCGTCTCGCCGGCGGCGATCTGTCCCGAGATGATCTGGATCTCCCCCGCCAGCCGATCGAGCATCCCCTGCGCATCGGTGAGGATCTCCGCCGCTTGGCGGAAGGAACCTAGGTTGCGGCGCGCGTGCAGCAGCGGCCGGATGCCCTGATGGACGACGAGCAGGACGAAGGTGGCTACGCATAGCATCACCGCCAAGCGCCCGAGCACATCCACTTTGCGCGGATCGGTCATCGCCCCGGTCTTCCTAGAGAGCAGAACAGCTCGAACTCGACCCCACCTCCCGCAGTGCCGACAGGATCGGTGATCGTACCCAGCGTGACCTCGCCGAAGGCGCCGGTGCTCTCGAGCTGACGAATCACGCGGCCGACTTCCCGGTGTCCCGGGGCGCGTCCGCGAAGATGCAGGCGGCCACGGCAGTCGGCAGCCTCTTCGTCACCGCCAGGCTTGGGCGCGCAGCGCTCGACGGCGAGAAAGGTCAGATAGCTTTCCGGGGTCAGCGCATCGCCCAGCGCCGCCAGCAGCGCACTCGTCTTCGCGCTGTGTTGGATCGCCACGATCGTGGCGCGGCGCGCCAGCAGCCGGTCCCGCTCTTGGATCAGTGCCTCGGCGGCGCGCAGATCTTCGCGGATCTCCGAGCATTCACCGGTCAGCTGGCGGTACTCACTGCTGCGGCCGCTGACCAGCCGGTCGAGCCCGGCATAGCCGGCGAGCAGGACGAGCAAGATCACTCCCAGGCGTACGCTCCAGCTCCGCAACCGGCGTCGCGCGTCGCGCGCGACGAGGACCTCATGGGGGACCAGGTTGATCACGGTCATTGGCGGTGCTCCTTGGGCCAGAAGGCGCAACCGGCGGCGGTCGCATAGGTCGCCGCATCGAGCTTGCCGGAGAACGGGGGGAGGTTCCCTCCAGCCAGACCGCATTGGACATCCAGCCCAAGGCCTTCCTCGAGGATCCGTTGCAGGGGAGGGAGGGTGGCGATGGAGCCCGTGACGATCAGACCGGCGGCAGGCACCGATTGCAGGAACGCGTCGCAATAGCCGAGGCAGCTGCCCGCTTCCTGCACCAGCTCATGCAGGGCCGGGCCGAGAATCTCCTGCACCGCGCCTTCCACCGGAGGCCTGGTGGCATCGATCTCTTCGTCGGCGTCGCCGGCCTCTTCGTCGCTGGGCATGGCCCCGGTGAGCAGTGTCCGGCATTGGTCGACGGGCAACTCCAATTCCTCAGCCAAGCGCTGCTCCAGACGCCCGAGGCCCCAGGGCAGGATCCGTTCGAGTAACACGTGCTGGGACTGGAGCACGGCGACCGAAGTCGCCTGCTCAGCGACGGCAATCAGCAGGAAGCGCTGCCCGGGCGTCTGGTCGCCGACATAGGATGCCATGGCACAGGCGGGCGTCAGGAGTCGATCGAGCTGTAGACCGGCGGCGGAGAGGCGCCCGAGCCATTCGTCGATCAGACTGCGAGGCGCCGCGAAGACGAGGACCGCCGCGTTCTCCTTGCCCGGCCTGCGGATCTCTTCGGGCAACACCGCGTAGTCGAGCACCGCCTCGGTGAGCGGATAGTTCAAGTGCTCCTCGGCCCGCCGGACCACCTGCAGATCCCGTGGCGCGGAGGCCTGGGGATCGATCGTCACCGGAAAGACATCCACCGCAGGGGATGCGAGCGCCGCGACGACCGGCCCGCCGGTCAAGCCCGCCGACCGCAGGCTGCGGCGTAGCGCACGAGAGGCTTGCCGCGACGACCGGCCCTCGACGGCGGCGAGCTCGAGCGTCCGGCAGATCCAGTGGTCCCCGCTGCCCTGTCGGCGGTAGCGCGCGAGACGGATGCGCGAGTCGCCGAGTTCGACGCCAAGTGCGCTGTGGCCTGGGGCGCGCGCCCTGCGATCCACCGCCTCCCGTGGAGGACTAGCCGTCGAAATCGACATCCCGTCCTCCCTGAACGCGCACTGTGGTGAAGCTGTTCCGCAGCTCTCCTCGCAGATAGACCGATACCGTGATGCGCTTGTAGTCGGTCGCCTGGGCCGACACCAAACCGAAGTCGTCCGGGTCGACGTAGTCGACCGCCACCGCCCGCGCGTAGCTGCTCAGCGCGATCGGTGTGCCATCCTTTTCCTGAAGCGGCATTCCGGCTGTCCAGACGGCGTAGTCGTCGACATCGTTGAAGAGCGTACGCTTGCCGCCCGGCGTCCACTCCCCCGCCTCGGGCCCGAGCACCCCCTCGCCGAGCTGCGGGTCGTCGAAGGGGAGACTGGCGATCTCACCGAGCAGCGCGAGGCCCAGTTCGGTTGCCTGCCACGAATCATCCCCCTCGCGCAGCCCCGCCAGGATCGTCTCGCCGGCGGTGTGCAGCGCACTCGCCAGGAGGCCGACGATCAGCGTCGCCACCGCGACCTCGATCAGCGTCATGCCGCCCGCGGCACGCGCCTTCCGCTGCTGCCGGGCGAGCGGGCCGGCTGGGCGTTTGCTTGATCGCGCGGCCATCAGAGCTCCTCGGTCGTCCCGGCGAGCAGGCGCAGCCCGGGGCGCGTCATCTCGGCCAGGGGAAGCAGGTTGAGGTCGGGATCGTGGCGGATCCGCGTGCCCGGACCGACGAGATCGAGCCGGGCGGCCAGCAGTGCGCCGGTGACCCTGATCGATTGGCTCGCACCCATCTGGGGTCCCTGGAAGTTGCCGGTACAGAAGAAGACACCCCGTAGTCCGCTGCTGACAGTCTCCGTCTCCCCGTCGATCATCACCGGCCAGCTCTTGCCCCCCTCGATCGACATCTCGACGTTGCCCTGCACGACCATGGCGGGCAGGCGCGCCGGGTCGGGGGAGGCGTGGTAGTAATCGGTTGTCCCCCCCCCACCGCCGATGAAGAGGTCGTCGCAGTCGATCACCGCAAGAGACGCTTCGATGACGAGGTTGCCGAAGTAGACATCCTCGCCGCCGGCATCGATCCAGTAGATGCCCGCGGGCGAGGGACTGCCGTAGGGGTTGCTCTGTGCGGTGATCACCACGTTGGCGAGGAGATTCATCGACGGCAAGCTGATCTCCTCGCCCGCCTCGCGAAACCAGGTGAAATCGACCTCCGGTGGGCCGAGGGTATCGGCGACGAAGAAGACATCGGTGTCCTCGTCGGTGAGGCTGGCCGAGACCTGCTCACCGGCGACCGTGGTGATATCGCCATGCACATCGAGGACGCCGCCGTCGATCACATCTTCGTTGGCCCGCAGGCGCCCCTCGAGGGCGATACCCATCAGTGAGATCGTCGTGCGCGAGTAGGCCACATTCCGCAGCGTCCAGTGGGGGAGGGGGATGAAATCGGCCTGCAATCCCCGGGAGACTCCCCGGACGGTTGCCCGGGCGGTCAAACGGACCGTGTCAGCGGTCGAGGAACCGGCGGCCCCGTTGGCGCCGAGGAGGCCATCGCCCGGGTCGGAGGCCTCGACGGTGACGAGGCCTGCGCCGATCGGCTTATTCTCGATCCAGACCGGTGAGGTCAGCTGCCCCTGCAGGGCGCCCTCGACACTGGCCAGCCGGGCGCCGTTCTCCAGCCCCGCCTGCGTGCAGGAGAGCGCCAGCATGGCCTGGCGCAGGCGTGCGCGCGCCTCGAGGCGCACGCCGACCTCGTAGGAGGCGCCCAGGACGAGCGTTGTCGCCAAGAGGGTGACGATCAGCGCGGCGAGGAGAATGCCTCCCCGCGCGTCGCTAGAGATCTTCCAAGGCCACGAATCCCGCACGGCGTTCCGGCTCCTCCGCTGCGCCGATCTTCAGCCGATAGATCACACCTAAGGTATCGACAACTTGGGTGGTTACCTCCGTCAACTTCTGCCTTGTTTGCCATCCCCGGATATCGAAGAAGAAGTCCTTGAGGTTGGTTTCATCACTCCACTTTGTGCCCCCGTCGTCGCTCTTGCGGTAGCGGTACTCGGTTCCGGGCCATTGCCCCTCATCGCAGTTCTTGACGCGTTCGAGCTCGACGTGGCCGGCGTAGGTGCCTCCCCCTGAGCCGTCGGGGCGCAGGACCAGCCAGTAGTGGCCGCCCGCCACGATCGGCTTGTTGGTGACCAGGGTCAGTGTCGTCTCGTGCCAGGCGGGTTCCTCGGTCAGCGCGAGGCGGCTGATCCCTCCGGCGGCCAGCAGCGTCGCCGGGTACCAGGGCCAGTCGCTGTCTGCCTCGTAGACCTCGACGATGAGATCGACCTCGGCGGGGAAGTGGTCCTTGGCCCACACGACGAAGGTGACCCGAGAGAAGGCGTTGAAGTTCTCATCCGGCCAGAACTCCTCGGCACACCATTTCTTGTCCTCGATCCTCCGGTCGCCGCGGGATTCGTACTCGCACACCGTCTGCCCGATCCACTCGTCCCAGTCGCCCGGATAGAAGCTCATCACCACCGCCTCGCTCGTATCGGGCAGCAGCAGTTCGGTCGTGAAGGGCCGCGTCACCGTCTGCACCGAGAAGCGCAGCGAGTCGACAGCGCCGGCCAGGACCTGGGGGGTATCGCCAGAGGTCCAGCGCGCCAAGGTGTCGGTACCCGCCGCCGACCAGCCGTAGAAGATGGTGTCCTGCGAGGCGCCGAGCAGCGTCAGCAGTCCGTCGCCCGCTTTCAGGACCCGGGTGGCCTGGCGGATGTCGTGATGCAGCAGGCTGACCGCGAGTTGGGCGTCCTGGCGCTCGGAGGCCTGCTGCCGTGCGGTGCGCGAGAGATCGAGCGCGCCGGCGAAGAGATGGACCAAGGCGCCCGCCAGCAGCGCGCTGATCGTCGCGGCGAGGAGCACCTCGACGAGCGTGAATCCGCCCCTAGAGTTCGGGGATCGGGTCGGGATCCTTCTCGGGGAGACTCCCCCCGTCCTCTCCGGCGTCCGCCTCCAGCGTGACCCGGCCGCTTCCGCCGGCGACACTGATTGTCCAGCTGCTTTCTGCTGCATGGATCTCGATGGTTCCCCCCGCCGCGGGCGCGCCCGCACCGTCAAAACGCAGCGTGTCGCTGCCGCCAAAGCCGACCGTTCCGAGGTCTACAGCCGCACCGGCGAAGAGCCCCGCCAGGCCGATTTGATAGGGCCGCTTCGAGACCGGGTGGGTCAGCAGGGCTGCCTGTCCGCTGTAGAGCCCATAGCTGTCGGCATCCTCGTCGAACACCACGAGACGCACCGCCCGGTGGGCCAGTGCGTCTGCCTGGGCGTAGGCGATATCGGCCGCGACCTGTCGCGCGGCCTCCTCGGTAGCCACGTCACGATGCCCCCCTGAGAGCAGCGAGATCGCCGCACCCGCCAGCAGCGCGAAGAGGGCGACGACGATCAGCAACTCCACCAGCGTGACGCCGGGCGGATGCGCGGTGGGTCCTCGCGAACGCCTGCGCCTCCGCCCGCACACCGGTCGAATCATCATGCCGGGCACCAAGTCGGTCTACGCACCGAATGCCCGGCTAGCGGTCGGTGTGCGTGCCGTCGTTGGCGATCAGCCGGCCGGTCTTGACATAAAACTTCCAGCCCGCCGTGCCGGCGGCCGCCACCTGGGTGATGTCGGTCTCGGTAATGTCGCAGGTCGCCTCGTTGCTGCTGTTGTAGGGGTTCGCCGGCATCGCCTTCTTGATGTAGGGACCGTACTTGTGGGTGGCGTCCTTGCTCGTGCTGGTCACACCGGTCGCGGCGGTGTACAGGGTGAGCTGCTTGAGGAACGACGTATCCGCTTGCGCAGTGGTCGTCACCGCCGCCCCATTGTCGTAGCGGTTGGCTCCCGGATAGGTTGCGCTATGCTGGTGATAGTAGAGCTCGACCGCGTTGCGCATCTCCGACAGATTGGTGTCGAGAGCCGAGATCCTGGCATCTTCCGTGTTGCTGGTGAACTGGGGGATGGCGATCGCAGCCAGCACGCCCAGGATGATGACGACGATCAGCAGCTCCACCAGGGTGAAACCCGACCGCGGCGAAGAACGACGACTCATGGTTTGCTCTCCTTCCTCTGAACTCCTCATGTGGCGCGCTCCAGGCAGAACCTTGCCGCCGGGCAGTTCGCGCCGCCCCTCAATGGACCACGCTTGAGAGTTTGAACAGGGGCACGATGAACGAGATCGCCACGAACCCGACCATCAACCCCATACCGACCAACATCACGGGCTCGATCAGGGTGCTCAGACGCCGGACGTCGCTCTCCAGGTTTTCCCGGTAGTGTTCGCTGAGCTGACCCATGACCGTATCCAATGCTCCCGATGTCTCTCCCGTGGAGACCATCAGCTTGACCGTCTCCGGCAAGAACCGCGCCTCCCGAAACGCCTGGGCGATCCCCCGCCCGCCCTCGGCATGCTCGGCGAGCGTCTCGAAGAACTGGGCGAAGCAGACATTGCGCACCGTTCGGCGCGCGATCTCGATCGCCTCGAGATGCGGCACGCGACTGCCGAGCAACAGCCCGAAGCTCGAGAAGAGCTGGAACAGATAGGCCTCGGAGTACAGTGTCCCGACGAAGGGCAGGCTCAGCTTGAGCCGGTCCCAGGTCCGCTGGACAGACGCCCGACGCCAGAGGGCCCTTGCCCCAAAGCCCGCTACTCCTGCTATCGGTAGCAACGCCCACCATCTTGAGCGCAGCAGCTCGGCGGTTCCCAGGATCAGGCGGGTCGACCAGGGGAGCTCGTCGCCGAGGCCGGCAAAGATTGCGCTGAAGCGGGGCACCATGTAGGTGAGCATGAAGATCATCACGACCACCATGATGCCGGTGAGCAGTGCGGGGTAGGTCATTGCCTCGCGGATACGCGCCCGCAATTGGCGCCGGATCTCGAGGATCTGCGCTAGACGCGCCAGACTGGCGCGCAGCTCGCCGGTCGCCTCGCCGGCGCGCACGATGCTGACGAAGAGGTGATCGAACGCGCGCGGGTAGGCCTCCAGACAAGCCGAGAAGGGGCGCCCCTCCTCGAGCCGGGCGCGCACGTCCTCGAGAACCTCTTTGACCTGGGGAGTGCGCATCTGTTCGGCGAGCGCTCCCACCGAGGGCACGAGGCCGTTGCCCGATTGGAGGAGCAACACCAGTTGCTGGGTCACCAGCACGAGATCCTCCAGGGTGATCCGCTGGCGGGTGAAGATGGGTCGACCGGCCAGGCGCTGCCACCAGCCGGAGCGCGGCCGCGGCGAGGGCACGCCCGCGGGCGGCCCCTCCTCGGGCTCCGTGCGGGCTGCCGCGACGCGCGCCAGATCGATCGCCATGCCGGATCACTCCTTGGGGCGGAGGTCTCAGCCGCGACGATCACGGCGCCGGAACCACAGCCCTCCCAAGGACTATCGGTCGCCGGCCGGGGGCTCTTGAGAGGCGTGGGGGCTACTCGACGTGGGCCGCGCGGGAAACTTCCTCGAGGGTCGTGACTCCCTCGAGAACCAGGCGCAAGCCTTCCGAGCGCAGGCTGGGCAGATCACGTTCGTCCTGGTGGCGGCGAAGGGAGTCAATTGTCGGACGGTCGAGCAGCAGGCGGCGCAGATCGGCATCGACCAGCAGCAGCTCGTAGATCCCGATCCGGCCGTGATAGCCCGAATCGAAACAGGCGTCGCAACCGCGTCCGCGGCGCAGGCGCTGGTCCTTCTTATCCGCGATCTCCAGGCTCTGGAGTTCGGCGGGGCTTGGGTAGTACTCGGTCGCACAGTTGCTGCAGATCGTGCGTACCAGGCGCTGGCCGATGACGCCGATCAATGCCGAGGCGAGCAGATAGGCCTCGACCCCCATCTCCAGCAGGCGCGACACCGAACTGGTCGCATCGTTGGTGTGCATCGTCGAGAGGACCATGTGTCCGGTGAGGGCCGCCTGGACGGCGATCTCGGCGGTCTCGGCGTCACGGATCTCGCCGACCATGACAATGTCGGGATCCTGCCGCAGGACATGCCGCAGAATCCGCGCGAAGGAGAGCCCGATCTCGTCGCGCACCTGGTTCTGATTGACAATCTCGAACTGGTATTCGACCGGATCTTCGATCGTCACGATGTTCTTCTCGACCGAATTGAGTTCCTTCAAACCCGCATAGAGGGTCGTCGTCTTGCCGCTCCCCGTCGGGCCGGTGACGAGCACGAGACCATGGGGGCGGCTGAGGAGAGCGCGGAAGGAGGCGAGTGTCTTGGAGGCCAGACCGAGTTCGTCCAACCCGAGCAGTCCGGTCTCCTTGTCCAACACGCGCAGGACGACCTTCTCGCCGAAGATCCCCGGAAGCGAGGAGAACCGCAGGTCGACCGTGCGGCCCTGGGCGAGCACCTGGATGCGTCCATCCTGGGGCAAGCGGCGCTCGGCGATGTCGAGATTGGCCATGATCTTCAGGCGCGAGATGATCGGGGCGTGCAGGTCGATGCGCTGGCGCATCACTTCATAGAGCACGCCATCGATACGGAAGCGAATGCGCAGGTACTTGCGTTCCGGCTCGATATGGATGTCGCTGGCGCGTTCCTTGATCGCCTTCAACACGATCTGATTGACCAGATTGATGATCGGGCTGCGCCCCGCCATCGCGGAGATGTCTTCGAATCCGGCTGCCGGTTCCTGGGAGACCAGTTCGACGTCGGCCTCGTCGAGGCCCGAGGCGAGGTCTTCGATGCGGACCTCATCCTCGGCGTAGGCCTCGGGAATCATCGCGCGGATGTCCTCCGGCGGGCAAACGACCGGCTGGACATCGCAGCCGGTCAGCTTGCGCACGGTGTCGAGGAGGATGACTTCGTGGGGGTCGCCGATGGCGAGCACCAGCCGGTTGTGGATGCGGAAGAGCGGCAACACCTCGTCCCGCTCGGCGCGCTCCCGCGGAATCATGGACGCGATGTGTTGATCGAAGAGCCCCTTGCGCAGCCGGGCGAAGGGGAGTCCGGCTCGCTCGGCAAGAATCGCGATCACGTCCGCCTCGTTGACCAGCTCCATTTCGACGAGGACTTCCCCGAGCCGGCGTCCGGTTTGGCGGTGAATCGCCAGCGCCGCTTCCCGCTGCTCGGCGGTGATCAGACCCCGTTCGACGAAGAGATCGCCGAGGTAGGCGCGTTTGGTCTCGAGCCTGCGCATCAGAGGAAGCTCCTCCCAGCGCTTTCCAGATCCTCGTGGATCGGGATCGTCTCGTCGAGCCGGGTGATCGCCAGCACCTCGCGACAGAGGGGATTGGGGTTGACCAGCCGCAGCGATCCTCCTTCGTCACGTAGCTCGGTGGCCAGATCAAGGAGGAACTCGAGTCCCGCGCTGTCGCAGTAGGCGGTATGCCGCAGATCGACGACCAGTTTTGCGCCTCCGCTCTCGCGCACTTCTCGCAGCGCTTCCACCAACCGCGCGAGGTGTTCCCCGACCAGGGGACCCTCGGGGGTCACATAGGTGGCTACTCCCAGTTTCGATACGCGCACCTGCATCGTCATTCCTCAGGCGGCTTGTTCGTCATTCTCCGCCGCGGCAGGCGCGGGGGCCTGGTGGGCGGAGGCCTCGGGGAGCATTTCCTGGAGAACGCCTTCGGCCTCGAGGGCGAGGAAGACCTCGACGATGCGCGGGTCGAACTGCGTGCCCGCGCCGCGGTTGATCTGCTCGCGCGCGGTTCGCGAGGACTGGGCGTGGCGATAGGCGCGCGTCGAGATCATCGCATCATAGGCGTCGGCGACGGCGATGATGCGCGCGAGGAGCGGGATCTCGTCGCCGTGCAGGCCGTCGGGATACCCCTTGCCGTCGTGGCGCTCGTGGTGGTGGCGGATCCCGGGCCAGCTGGCGCGCAGCTGGGGGATCGGTTCCAGCACGCGGCACCCCCGCTCGGGGTGGGTGCGTACGGCCTGGAACTCGCCGTCGGTCAAGCGGGAGGGCTTGTTGAGAATGTCTCCCCGGATCGCGATCTTGCCGATGTCGTGCAGCAGCGCGGCCCAACTCAAATCGCGAAGTTCCGTTTCGGGAAGGCCCAGCCGCTCGCCGATGGCGAGCGAGGTGTGATAGACGCGCTCCGAATGGCCGCGGGTGTACTCATCCTTCGCGTCGATCGCCGCGACCAGGCTGCGCACGGTGTTGAAGAGCATCGCGCGCAATTCCCGGTTCAGTTGCCGGGTGGTCGACGCGTTGGAGAGTTCCTCGGCGAGGCACTCGAGCAGGCGCAGTTCGGTGGTCTCGAACGAGTTCTCGGTCTCCGTGCGGAAGACGCCGACATATCCGGTGATCGCTTCCCCCGTACGCACGGGAACGACCACGTAGTGGAAGACGCCTTGGGGCGCGTGATGCGTGGCCGGGATCCGCATGGGCCGCCGGTCGCCGGAGGTTGCGGCCCGGGCGACTGCGTCGCTGTGGATCCGGGCCAAAGTCGGCGGGCTGCCGGTCAGCCAGCGCTTCCCTCTCTCCATCGATTGCGCCGGGCCGCAGGCCCAGTCGATCTGCTGCGGATCGGCCTGGAAGCGGATCAGCAGGCGGTGCTCGAGCAGGTCGGCCGTCTCGCGCAGCAGGGCGCGCGCGTTCTCACCGAAGCCCCTCTCGGGGCGCAAGAGATGGGCGAAATCGTAGAGCAGGTTGATCTCATCGTAGGATTGGGAGAGCTGATCGGTCATCCGGTCGAGGTCGCTCTCCAGGCGGAAACGCTCGCTGATCTGTTCCGCCAGTGTGAGCACCAGGGGTTCCATTTCCTTGCTGCCGGGTTGCGCGACCAGGGTTCCCAGGCGTTTCCCGTGAACCGTGAGCGGGACCACCAGGCGGTGGTTGTGGCCAGATTCGCCTCCGGCATCCGGGGCCGCGGAGGTCGGTCGGCCACAGAGCGGCCGACCACGGGAGTCGAAGATTGCGAAGGAGGTTTCCAGCACGCTGCTCAGTTCCTCAAGCAGATCGCCGCAGCTCGTACAGGCGAAGGCCGAGAAGGCACTGTGTATGGGAAGAGTCATGCGGCCCTCCGTTGCTCGCCCGATTCCCGACCATCGAACCCGGGTAGGCTTTCCAGATGCCGGCGCACCCGGCGTAGCAACTGCTTCGGCCCGACCGGCTTCTCCACCAGGCAGACACCGGGGAACTCCTCGACCCACGCGCGCTCATCATGCTCCGACCGCGACGTCACGATCAGCGTGCACGCGGGCAGGTAGGGGCCTTGGCGGGTCAGGTGCCGGCAGAGCTCGCGCCCGTCCATCCGCGGCATTTGAATGTCGCAGATCATGATGTCGATCTGCTGGTCGGCGAGCAGAGTCAACGCCCATTCCCCATCGGGGGCGGTGGCGACGACATACCCCGCGCGCTCAAAGGCGCGGGCCAACACGCGCGCGACACTCGAGTCGTCGTCGACGATCAACACCCGGTGGTCTTCCATACCCCCTCCTCGATGTCTGTGCGTCTCATTGCCCGAGCGCGCCTTCGCCCGAAAGCCTCTCAGGCGGCCACGTCCATGCGTGTGCCGACCTGGCGGCAGGGGAGCCTGAGTCGGAAGAGGCTGCCGCGCCCCACCTCGCTGTGCACCGAGATCTCTCCCTCATGGAGTTCGGCAATCTCCTTGACTAGCGTCAGGCCTAAGCCGCTTCCGGGGCACCCCCGGACCTCGGGCTGGTCCGAGCGCGCGAAGCGCTCGAAGATCCGTTCCTGGGCCTCTGGCGGGATTCCGATGCCCGTATCCTCTATCTCGATTGTAAGTTCCTCGTCGGCAACCCGCGCCAGCACGGTGATCTGCCCACCCCGTGGGGTGTACTTGATCGCATTGCTCACGAGATTGGTCACCGCCACCCCCAGAAGGTCCTTGTCACCGTAGAGCGCCGGCAGGTTCTCGGGGATCTTGGCTTGGAGGGTGAGGCCGGCGCTCTCGGCCTGGCTGTGGAAGGCTTCGACCTGCTGGCGAATCAGCGCCGCCGACTTGACATACGTGAACTTGCCCGAGAGATTGCCGAGTTGGATACGCGAGAGCTGCATGAGATTGCCGATTAGGCGGGCCATGCGCAGCGACTCGGCGTTGAGCGTGTTGAAGTACTGCCGGCGTTCCTCACTGCTCAGGTCATCGTCGTCCGCCAGGGCCTCGATGAAAGTGACGATCGTGTTGAGCGGAGCCTTCAGCTCGTGGGAGATCTGCGAAAGAAACTCCGCCTGGGCGCTCTGCGCAGCGTGCAGGGCCGTGACATCGCGCAAGATGTAGAGATCGCCCGCCGGTTCGCCCATCGCCCCGGGGAGAGGCAGACGATTGATCTGGATGTGCCGAGGGTTCTCCGCCGACTCGGGCAAGGCGGCTTGCCCGGTCTTGTGCGCTTCACGCAGGGCAGCTTGCAGGTCGGCGGGGAGCTGGGCGAGATTCCAGCTGCCGTCGGATTCGGGCGAGCGTTGGATCACCTTATCGGCCGCCCGGTTGCTGAAGAGAATGTGGTGGAGGGCGTCGGTGAAGAGAATGCCGTCGGGAATGCGGTCGATCAGATGGCTCATCCGCTTCTTCTCGTAGTCGAGCACGCTGTTCTGGACCGTGAGCGCCTGCTTGGCTTGATGCAGCGCGGTCACGCAGCTGACCGCCTGCTCCATTGCCGCGCCATGTCCATGCGTTTGCGCGCCATCTCCCTTGGCCGTCTCTCCGCTTGTCTCGAGGGTGCGCCAGATCCGCTCGATGAATTCCGCCGTCGGCCGCACTGCCCAGCGGATGGTTGTCTGGGTGATGCCGATGAAGGCGAGCAGCAGCAGACCGGCCGGCAGGAGCAGGCGCAGCGTTTGTCCGCCCCAGAGCGTCACCTCCGGCGCGGGAAGCAGCAGGGCGACCCGGCCGCGCGGTCCATGGGGCCCGATCAGAGGGCGTGCGATCATCGACCCCGGATCGGGCCCGAAGAGCCCCGCCTGCACCTCTGCGGATTCCGCGGTCGGCGCCAAGGCTTCCGGTGACAGGCGGCGGCCCACGCAGGCGACATCGGTGTGCGCGATGATCCGCCCGGCGCTGTCGATCACGGCGCCCGCGGCCAGATCGCCCTCGCGCACGGCGCATTCCAGGATACGAATCAGTCGCGGGGCGTCGGCGGGGAGAGCTTCGTTGCCGACAGCCTGGGCAATGAGTTCGGTCTGTGCCTGCGCGCGCGCGGTCGCACGCGCGCAGGCCTCGCGGTGGGCTTCGCGCTGCAACAGCCACGTCGTCACCGTGGCGAGCAGGAGGAGTACCGAGATCTGTAGCAGGAGATTCTTGACCGGGAGAGACGCAGTCCCGCAGGTCGCCCGGCCGTTGCAGCGCGACTTAGCTTGTGATGGCGGTGCCCCCGCGCGCGACATAGTTCCCTCCTCGAGCGGCGCCCATGCCTTGGCCCCGAGATCCCGCTAGATGAGTGCAAGGCGAGTGCCGTCAGGGAGACGGGGATGGCGGATAAGGGCCAGCCCTGCGCAACGAGTTCAGGCGATGAAGCTTGATGATGCGCCGGCCTCGGCTCACCGGCGCCGAGAGCGCGGGGAGGAAGGACGTACCCGGAATACTGCCACTGCATCCTGCACGTTTGACTGCAGGATGCGCCTCGATTGGGCTGATGGGCCACCGGGATTGCAGGGACCGGTGGGGACCGGTGCGTCAATGGGTCACGGGGCGGGCAGAGGCCGGCGGGACCGGCGCGCACCGGGGCGGACCTCTCGCAGGCGCGCGCGCCTTGGGTCCGCTGCGCGCGACGTCACGCAGAGGGTGATTGCCGGGCACTTTCCGCGCGGCGGACACATCCCGCCCACCTCTGCCCGCCCCGTGGCCCATTGAGGAGGTCTTGAATGGCTCTGCGGCGAACTAGTGCTGTTCGGGCGCGACCCCCGTCGACTCGGCAATCGCCGATTCGAGCGGGCCCGCCAGGTCGAGGAAGAAGCCGTGAGCGGGGTGGTGGCGGGTCATGTTGTTGGCGTTCTGCTCGGCGGTGTAGGTGTCTTCATCACCGCCGGCGTCGATGAAGAGCGCCAGGCTGATGCCCCCATGATAATCGTTCTGGCCGGCGCGTGCCTGGCCGGGGCCATACCGATACTGGTCGACACCCTCCTGGTCGAGGAAGAGGCAGACGCTGTTGTGGGCGGCGGCGCCCTGCGAGAAGAATCCCCCGCCCTGGTAGATGTCGTCGCCCGCGGCATCGATGAAGAGGGTCACCGATTCGTCCCAGGCGAGTCCTTGGGCGACGCCGTGGCGGGTCGTGTAGAAGTCATCGCCTCCCGCCTCCCGGAATACGCCGGCCGCCTGATGGGCACAGAACCCCTGATTGTAGCGTGATCCGATGTAGCGATCGCTCTCCGATCCCCGTGCCTCGAGGATTCCGAGGCCGTAGTAGTATCCGCCACCCTGCGAGAAGCTGCCCGCCTCCATTCGGTCGCGTCCTCCGCCATCGACGAGCACGCCCAGCCCCCCCGAGGCGAGCGTGCGGAAGCCGACGCCGCAGCCCTGCGACCAGGCATCGAAGATCCCGGCATCGCCGTAGCTCGTCGGATAGCGACCCTTGGCGTAGTACTGATCTTCTCCTGCCAGATCGACCAGCGCCCCGACGCCGCGTGGCAGGCCGACTCCCTGAACATGGGCATCGCCCTCGAAGCGATCGGCGCCCCGGCAATCCAGAAGGCTGCCGGCGCCCCACAGCCCGACACCCTGACAGAAGCTGCGGCCCCGGTAGACATCATCTCCCGCGGCATCGTGCAGCCAACCGACTCCGGCATACCCCACGCCCTGACACCATTCGAGCGCGACATACTGGTCATTGCCCGCGAGATCGAGCAGCCCGCCGATGCCGAGCCAACCAGCACCCTGACAGCCCGGATCGGTCGATTCATAGGCATCGTCGCCGGCCAGGTCGATGCAGATCGCCAGCGGCAGGGACCATGGCTGGCTGCCGCCGCAATTGCCCGTATAGAGATCGTCGCCGCCCAGATCGAGGATGAAGGCGGCATCGAACTCGCGGTACCAATGGGCGCGGGTGCCGCCGATCAGGATCCGTCCATGCCGAGTCGGGAAGTCGAGGAGCACCTCGGCGTCGACCGAGTCTCCGAGGGCGGCATGGATCCGCCGGCCGGCGCTCGCCGCCCAGCGTGGGTCGCAGAGCAGAGCCAGGCGAGCGGCGGCTTCCTGGAGCGCCCCGAAGTCGATCTGCCCGGCGAGCTCGATGACCCGCTGATTGCGGCGGAAGCGCTCGCGATCCTCGTCGAGGTGGAGGTAGATCTCTTCCGAAAAGACCTCGGTGAGCTCCCGGCATTGGGCCGTCAAGAACTCGCGTTCATCGGGGTCAAGGGCGGCGAAGGCACGCTCATGCCAGGTAGCCGCCTCATCGAAGATCGTCAGGACCTCGGCGACCAACTCGGCCATCGGATCGGAACTCCGCGTCACACCGACCGGCAGCCGGCGCGTCACCGGCAGGCTGAGCGCCTGTTGGGGGGTCAACAACACGTAAGTGCGGGCAACGAGGTCACGGGCTTGCGCCGCCGTCGCGAAGCTCTCGCCGATATGACGGCTGAGTGGATCCAACCGGAAGGGGTCGCGGTGTCCGTAGATCACGCAATCCAGACGGTAGGGATCGCGGTTGGCGTGGGTGTCTGCCAGGCGGGCCAGGAGGTCTTCAGTTTCTGTGCGGATCCCTTCAGCCTCTACGAGGGACCAGGCGATCGATTGCAGCGTGCCGGCTGGGAAGAGCCCCGGTGGGTAGATCTCGTCGTTGGGCGGCGCAGCCGGCCAGCGCGCCTCGGGTCGCAGGCCGAGCACGATCGGCAGGTCGCGGACGACCTGCTCCTTCGCGGCCGCCGCCTCGAGACGGCTGCCCGCGGGCAGAGCCGCCAGCAGCGCTTCCGGGTCGCGCCAGAACCGATTGGCAAGATCGATCTCCGCCCGCGGCGGGTGCAGCTCTACCTTGCGGGTGACCGCATCGCGAATGATCCGCAGCGGACACGGTGTGCCCGCTGCGCGCCGGCTCAGTTCCTCGCGAAGAATGATCTGAGCGCTCTCGGGTGGACAGGTGAAGGGCCGGCCGTCGATCGCGATGATCAGATCATCCAGCAGCAGACCACCACGCTCGGCCGGGGAATCGGGGAATAGCGACGTCACCCGCAGTCCGCAGCGAGCCCCTCGCAGGGCTTCCGTTCCGCCCGCCTGCGCCTCGATCGGCGGTAACGAGTCGGCCCGTTCGGTGTAGATGCCCAACCAGCCGCGATGATCGTCGCCGACCCCCGCGCCGGGCGTCGCGATCACGAGCGCCATCGCGATCCACAATACGCGCATGGATTCCTCCTGCCGCCGAGAATCTTGTGGCAGCATACCCGCTGAGTCGCGGAAGGAGAAGCCCGCACAGTGACGCTTGCCATCTCTGTCGCCCCGTTCCCACGACCTGCTCATCCTGTGAATGGATGCCGGCAACGGGACGCTTGGCAACCCACCCAATCGTGCTCTAGACTGCTGGATGGATGTCCATGCGCGGTGATTCCAGAGGCGCGCCATGCGGCCCTGTCCACTGCCGGGGAGCAATCACGAGCGGCGGGCGCACCGCTCGCAGGGCGATCAGCGGCGGCTCGTTCGAGCCGAACGATCAGCCAGGCTGATTGTCGAGAGTCAGGGGGTATCGATGAGCCGATTCGCGCTCACAAAGACGCTGTCGGCAGTTTCGCTGTCGCTCGTAATTGGGATTTGCCTGGTGGGATTCCAGGGATGTTCGGGTAACGATCCCACGGGCCCAGGTGAGGACACGCCGGCCGGGCCGACCGTCTCGATTCTGGCCCCCACTGATGGGGCAACGGTCTCCGGCGCGGTGACGATCTCGGCGAGTGCGACCGACGCGGATACGGTCCGGTTCTTCGTCGAGGGGAACGAGATTGGTTTCGACGCTCTTGATCCCTATGAAGCCGTCTGGAACACCGGAACGATTGCCAATGGCGACTGTGTGCTGCTGGTACGTGCGATTAGGGGCCAGCAATCGGCGGAGGACCAGGTGACCGTTGTGGTCGACAACGCGGCTGGCACCGTAATCGTCTCGGTATCGCCGGCGACCGCATCGGTTGCCTTGGGAGAGACCCAGCAGTTTCTGGCAGAGGTGACGGGGACGGCGAACACGGCGGTCACCTGGGCGGTGGACAACGGGGCGGCCTGGGGCACGATCGCTGCCGGCGGCCTCTACACGGCGCCCGGAGCGTTGCCCGACCCGGCCACCGCGACAGTCCGGGCGACCAGCGTGGCAGACCCGGCGAGGAGTGCCACGGCGACCGTCACGTTGAGCGATCCGGAGATTCCGCCGCCTGTGACGGTGTCGGTTCAGCCGGAGCAAGCGACTTTGGCCTTGGGCGAAACGCAGCAGTTTTCGGCACAGGTCACGGGTACGACGAATACGACGGTGACTTGGTCTGTCGACGGGGGAGCTGTCGCGGGGAGCATCACAGCAGACGGTCTGTTCACAGCGCCAGCGACTTTGCCCGCCCCGGCCACCGCGACAGTCCGGGCGACCAGCGTGACAGATCCCAGCAAGAGCGACACTGCCATCGTCACTCTGACGGGGGGAAGCACCTCGCAGGAAGAGCAGGCCGCGATCCTTCAGCTGTTCTCGGGCGCCTACGACATCGGTGAGCTTGGGCTGGAGGCGGTCGCGATCGCCGCCGAGGCGGTCTTCGGAGCCAGTGAATTCGCCGGGGGCGTTCTGACCCTGCACGGCACGCTGACCCAACAAGCGCAAGGATCGGACATCTGGACTTACGCCCCCTCACCGGCCGGCGAGCTGTTGGTCGTTTACGCGGGGGGGCCTACGATCAAGTTCGTCTTCAGCACCTTCACCGGATACTTGGAAGGCACTTGGGAGGATTTCGTCGACGCACACACCGTTGACTTCACAATGTACATCGCAGGACAGGCCGATCTGCGCATCCAGAGCGATAAGCACTTCACGAAGGCAGGAATTTCGGGGGCCAAGACTTGGAACGCAGAGTTCGTCCGGATCGTGACCGGAACCGTCGTGTCGGACCAGGACGTCTTGAGCCTCGACGTTACCCATTCTGGCGAGGAGATCGACTGTTACATCGAACCGTCGTTCGCGCACTACGAATACGACGAGAGCTTCGTCGGGACCGTCACATCCACTGCCGCGGCGATTACCCTGAATCAGCAGTTTTGGGCATCGATCTCGCACAATAGTTCCCAATTCCTGCATGTGAAGGACACCGTCCTGCAGAGCAACAGCAGCGCGACAATCGGAGGCTCGACCTACACGTGGGACGATGTCTACGTCAAGTGGCACTCTGGGTCAATTCTCGATGACCCCGGATACTTCAGCGTGGTCATCGAACCGTACAACTGGGCGCTGAGAGGGCGCTTGCTGAAAGACGGGGTGGTCTACGGCACGCTGCAGTACGATCGGCCCCTCGTCGACGAATCTCACGGGCCCGAGCTGGTCCTTCACCTAGGGACGGGCGAGGACATCTGGGTCCACACTTTGATCCAGTTTCCTTAGAAAGGTCTCGAGGTAGTCTGCATCGCCTGAGCGGGACATCTCCCGGCCGGTGACGACAAGAGAGGCGCGCGTTGTACCGATTCCCCGAGGAATGCTAGACTGCAGCCGAACTTCGACCATCCAGCGAAAGGAGTCGTGTGATGAGAGCCCTGACCGCGGGAATCCTCGGATTGTTTTGCCTTACGATTCTCGCCGGCTGCACGCGCTCGGGCGATCGTCGCGAAAACGAACCCCGACTGCCCGGTGACCTGATGATCGTCTTCGGTGAGGGAGGTGGGATCACCGGCCTCTGGCAAGGCTATTCAATCCAGCCCGACGGCGCAGTGCTGCGCTGGGAAGGTCATGCCGCCGAGCAAGATCCTCAGCGCGTGGGGACACTCGATGATGCCACCCGCGCCGCACTCTGGGCAGAGATCCAAGCGCACGGCCTGTTGGAGGGCCAGGCGGGCGAACAGGGGGACCTGACCCGCTTCATTCGCTTGACCGCCGAGGATCAAACCCACAAGGTCGCGTGGGTTCCGGGGCGCAGAGCGGGCGGGGGGCGGGGATCCTGGGAATCGCTCTACCGCCTGCTAACCGAGACGGCGACGGGAAAGTCATCGCCCCACGCGACGCCGGGGGAGACGGGGGACTAGTCGACAACCATGGAAGTGGAGTCAGCCCGATCCCGATGTTCGCGGGAGGGGCGTGGTGCTCCTGGCCAAACCCTTTGGGCACCGCATGCCCAGGGACTGGTGCGACGCGCGACAAGGGAGGGGTTGACGATGCGTATTCTAACCTCACGGTCCTGGATCGCTTTGCTCGCCGGCAGCATGCTGCTGCTGGGCATGCCCGGGGAGGAGACGGCGGCCAGTTCCATCCGCGCTCCCTACGAGCTCCAGCCCCCGGTGACGATGCCGGCGGGATCGGTCTTCACTGGCGGCAAGCCGGCCCCGGTGAGTCCGCCTGCGCAGGGCTGGGCCGCCAAGCGTCCGGATGCGTCGTTCAGTGGCGGCCAAACGGGTGGGCCACCGGCCGACCAGCTCCTGGCTGGCATGCGTGGTCGCCTGCAGCTGCTTCAAGAAGCACGCCGTTGGAACGTCGAGCGTGAAGCCGCCCGGCAGTGGATCGTGACCCCGGAGGCAGCGGCGAATTTGGGACGGCTGCACCAGGCCAATCCGCGTTCATTGCGCCTTGCCTGGCATGAGGGCCGCCGGACGCCGCGTTTCATTGCCGGCACCGACCTGCGCCTCGACCGGAGCCTCTATGCGGGCAGTGACGCGCAGCAGGCCAAGGCGTTCCTGCGCGAACACCGCGAGCTGCTGCGCCTCTCAGATCCGGATACCGAGCTCGTCCGCTGGCGCGTGGAGGAGAGCCGCGAGGGCTTCCGCGCCTATCGATTCAAGCAAATGCACCAAGGCTTGCCGATCTGGGCCCACGATGTCGTCGTCCGTTTCTCTCCCGATGGGCGCGCGATCGGGTTCAGCGGCCAGTACCGCCCCACGCCTACCGGGCTGTCGCGCGAGCCGCAGATCCCCCGCAGTGCCGCCGTGGAGGCGGCGATCACCGCCCTGGCGAGACGGGATGGAGTCGTGGGTGAGGAAGAGAGCAACGAGCTGATCTACTTCCCGCATGGTGAGAAGCTGCGTCTGGCCTGGCGCGTGGTCGTCCGTGCCGGGGCGGCCTACCGGATGGAGGTCTTCGTCGATGCCGCGAGCGGGGAGTTCCTGCATGCGGTGAGCCTCGTCTGCGACGGAGCCGCCACCGGCCAGGGGGTCGATCTCGCCGGAGGGACTCAGGCGCTCGATCTTTGGGAGGAGAGCGGGACCTATTTGATGGTCAATACGAGCAAGGCGATGTTCGATGCCGGGGCGAGTGAGATGCCCAACAACCCGGTCGGCGCGGTCTGGGTGATCAATGCCAATCATACGCAGCTCGAGGAGTTCTACCATGTGACCTCGACCAACCCGGACTCCTGGACCGGCAATGCCAACGCCGTCAGTGCCGCAGCCTACGCCAGTTCTTTCTACGACTTCATCGCGACCACCTTCGGCCGTAGCAGTATCGATGGCGCGGGGCGCACGATCATGACCGTGGTCAACATGGGCAGCAACTACGCGAATGCATTCTGGAACGGGAGCGTTGCAGCCTTCGGCAATGGGGACGGGGCGAGCTTCAGCGACCTGGCGGGGTCGCGGGATGTCGTCTGTCACGAATTGGGGCATGCCGTCGTCGAGTTCACCGCCAACCTGATCTACGAGTTCCAACCCGGGGCGACCAACGAGCACTTCGCCGACGTCTTCGGATCGCTGACCGAGTGGTATGCCGAGGGGGCCGGGGGTAACTGGCTGATGGGCGAGGATGTGACCACCCCGGGCGTGTCGGGCGACTGTCTGCGCAACATGGAGACGCCCGATCATCCCGACGTCTACAATCCACCCGCACCTCATTTCCCGACCCACATGGACGAGTACTTCGATCTCACTTCCGACCAGGACCATGGCGGCGTGCACATCAACATGACGATCCCGAGCCGCGCCTTCGTCATCGTCTGCGAGGCGATCGGGCGGGACAAGACCCAGCAGATCTGGTACCGGGCCTTAACCCAGTATCTCAACCGCAATTCCCAGTTCATCGACCTGCGCCTCGGGGCCATCCAGGCGGCCGCCGACCTCCATGGAGCGGAATCGATCGAGGAGCAGACCGTCGCGGACGCCTTCGACACGGTCGGCATTGTCGGCGAGGAAGGCACCGAGGATCCGCCCGATCTGCCGGACAACGAGGGATCCGACTTCCTGGCGATCTGGGATCCGGACGGCGGGCACATCTATCGCGTGCCCCCGGATTGGGGCGTAGACGCCGACGACATCTCGCAGAATGCCATGGGCGGTGGCGGCCGTCCGAGTTTCTCCGATGATGGATCGTTGGTTGCCTGGGTTGGAGCCGACGACCATATCTATCTTGCCAACTCCGACGGCAGTGATCGTGTGCAGATCAGTGTCGACGCGGAATGGTGGAGTGTGGCCCTGAGCGCCGGCGGGCGTTACCTGGCCGCCAAGACGGTCTACGAGGAGGGGCGCATCTATGTCTTCGACCTCGTCGAGCCTGAGAGCGGCGCCTACTACGATCTGGTGACGCAGAACGACTCAGGCGGCGAGGGGGGGGGCAATGTGATCTTTGCCGATGTCATGGAGTTCGCCGTCGCTGGGGACTACCTGCTCTATGACGCGCAGAACAGCGCTGATTTCGGCGGTGGGGTTTACGAGTACTGGGACATCAATATGCTGCGCCTCTCCGATGGCGCCTGCTTCCGAGTCTTCCAGTCCCTGCCGCAGGGGGAGAATATCGGGAACCCGACGCTGGCTCAGAATCAGGACGACCTGATTGCCTTCGATCACATGGACGGCAATGGTGATGTGTACGTTCGGACCTTCAATCTGCAGACTGGCGATCAGGGGACGGTGACCTACAACTTCTCGGTGCTTGGCCGGCCGACCTTCTCCGGAGACGATGGCCAGATCTACTACCAATACCCCTGCTCGGGTTATGACGAGGGTGTCTGGGTGGTGAGCATGGCGCCCGACGGACTCAATGGCGCCGGTAACGACGAGTGCTGGGGATACAACTGCGGCTATCCGGTCTGGTTCACACTCGGCGAGCGTCCGACCCCGGTCTGGCTGCGGTCGCTGGGTGCTCGCTGGTACGGCGGCCAGGTGACCGTCGAGTGGCAAGTCGTGGATGCAGCGCTTTTCGTCGGGTTCCTGATCGAACGCGGCGCTTCACCCGACGGGCCCTTCGAACGGTGCACGCCCGAGATGATCCCCGCCGATGCCGCCGTCGCCGGCAGCTTCCGCTTCGACGATCCGCTGCCGCCGGACGCGGCCAACGCATGCTACCGGCTGATCGGCATCGATCGTAGTGGACGCAGCGTCTCTCTCGGGATCACCGGCATCACGCCTCCGGAGCCGGACCTCATGCTGACCCAGCCGCTCCTGCGGCCCAACGGACCCAATCCCTTCAGCCGGACGACGACGTTGCGTTTCTTCCTGCCGGCGGGGTCGGCGGGTGCACCAACCGACTTGTCCATCTATGATCTGCAGGGTCGTCTGCGGGCACGGCCGCTCGCGGGGGCGATGCTCGATCCGGGTGAGCATACCCTCGAGTGGGAAGGATGCGATGCCCGGGGTGTGCCGCTCGACATCGGCGCTTACTACCTCCGGTTGCAGGCCGGGGAGCGCGTGGCGACGCGCAAGGTAACCATTGCCAGGTAGGTGAACCGGACCGATTGAGGGGCAGCGAGGGGCGCATGTCGAAGATCCAACGGATCGGAGTCCTCACGGGGGGTGGAGACTGTCCCGGACTGAACGCCGTCTTGCGCGGGCTGGTCAAGACCGCCGCCTACGATCATGACATCCAAGTCGTCGGGTTCCTCGACGGCTTTGCCGGTGTGCTCAAGGACCGCACGATGCGGCTCGACGGCGATACCGTTTCCGGCATCCTCCAGCGCGGCGGAACGATCCTGGGGAGTTCGAACCGGGACAATCCGTTCCGCGTGCCGGTCCAGGTCGAGGGGGAACGGAAGTTCGAAGACCGCTCCGAGGAGGCGATGCGCATCTTCGATCGCTACGGGTTGCAACTCCTGGTCGTTGTGGGGGGCGACGGCAGTCTGAGCATCGCGCTCGAGCTGGCGCGCAAGGGGATGCCGGTGATCGGCATCCCGAAGACGATCGATAACGACCTGGCTGCTACCGATGTCAGCTTCGGTTTCGACACGGCGCTGACCACCGCCACCGAGGCGCTCGACAAACTCCACACCACCGCGCAGTCGCATCATCGGATCATGGTGCTTGAGGTGATGGGGCGCTACGCGGGCTGGATCGCGCTCGAGGCGGGTGTGGCGGGCGGCGGCGACGTGATCCTGGTACCCGAGATTCCCTTCCGGATCGAGAGTGTCGTCGGCGCCATCAAGGAGCGCACCTTCCGCGGCCGGACCTTCACGCTGATCGTGATCGCCGAGGGAGCCAAGGCCGAGGGCGGGGAGGTGGTCGTCTCCAAGGTGGTGGCCGACTCGACCGACTCGATCCGGCTCGGGGGGGTCGGGCACTGGCTGGCGGCCGAGTTGGAGCAACGTCTGGAGCGCGAGGTCCGTGTCACTGTGCTCGGGCATCTGCAGCGCGGCGGCACACCGACCGCCTTCGATCGCATCCTGGGCACGCGCTACGGCGTGCATGCCGCCCACTGCGCGGCGGAGGGGCGCAAGGAGATCATGGTCTCGTTGCAGGGGACCGAGGTCACCGAGGTGCCGCTGGCCGATGCGGTGCGTGAGCCGCGCCGCGTTGCGCCCGATTCTCAGATTGTGCGCGCCGCCCGCAGCGTCGGCACCCGCTTCGGCGACGAGTGAGGCGCCCCGGGCCAGACCCTGCGCATTCCGGGCGTCGGGTCGGACTCCGTGCGGCGGGGCCGCACTCCGTCCGCCCCTCCTGACGGAATGCTCCGGGTCTGGCCCGGGGCTTCGGGTCAGGAATCCGTATCTCAGCGCAAGCGGACCGCGGTGCCGTAGCAGAGGATCTCGGCCGCCTGGCTCATGACCTCTGCAGTGGCCATACGGATGTTGACGATCGCATCGGCGCCCAGCTTCTCGGCTTCCGCGACCATGCGGTCGAGCGATTGCTCCCGGCTCTCGGCCAGCAGTTTGGTGTATTCGACGACCTCGCCTCCAACCAGGCCCCTCAGCCCCGCGAGGATGTCTTTCCCCGCGTGCCGGACCCGAACCGTGTTGCCCTTGACCACTCCGAGCACCGCGACAACCTCACGCCCCGGCACCGTCTCGCAACTTGTCAGAATCATCGCTCGACCTCCCGGTAGGGATCACGCTTGGCCATGAAGAGACGTTCACGCACGATAGAGACCAGCAGAATCGCAAGACCCCCACTGAGGGCCCCCACCGCCACGCGGATCCACCATGGTTCGCCGCTGTCTCTGATCAGCGCCAGCGTCAGTTCATAGAGTCCACCAGCGAGCAGAATGATCGCGCCGATCGAGAAGAGAATCCAACCCAGGCGCCGCTCCATCCGGTTGTAGGTGCCCTGCCAGTAGCGGTCCCAGACCTGATCGGGGAATTCACGGAGCTTCATGCTACCCGTCACCTCCTTCATCGCCTGCATGGCGGCGAGTTCCTCGACGAGCTCGGGGTTGGCGGCCAGCTCCCGCTCGAACGCTGCCCGCTCTTCCGGCGCCAGCTCATCGTCGAGGTAACCGCTGATCCGGACGCTGCGATCTTCGTTCACGACTCGGCTCTCCTTCCGGCGGCTGCACCGATCACTGGCTGTAAGCGTTCCCGCAGCCTTCGGCGCGCCTGATGGAGCCGGCTCATTACCGTGCCTTGGGGGATGCCCAGAACGGCCGCGATCTCGGCATAGGTCAGCCCCTGGAATTCGCGCAGGATCAGAATCTCGCGGTCGTTCGGCTTCAACTTGCGCAACGCTTCCCAGACGCTGGCGCGCAGCTCTTGGCGTTCGAGCTGCGCATCGGGGCGGGGACGGGCATCGGCGCGGTCGAAGTCGTCCCGCAGGGGGACTTCGTGGAGGCGCGCGGCCCGGCCGAGATGGTTCCAGCAGAGATTGCGCAGGATTCGGTAGAACCATGGATAGAAGGGGCGGGCCGGATCGAAGCGCGAGATGGCGCGGAAGGCCCGCACGAAAGCCTCTTGGGAAAGATCGAGCGCATCCTCGGCGTTGCCCGTCCAGGCCAGGGCGAAGGCGGCCGCCCGCCGCATGTGGTGCGTTACGATCGGCTCGAAGGCAGCCCGATCGCCCGCCTGACAGCGCACGATCAGGGCGGTCTCGTCAATGGCGGCCCTGCCGGCGGCGGCTGGCTCCGGCGCTGGATTCATCGCGTGCCGATCCCTCCCTTCATTCCTACTACCGGGGAAGCCGGCCAGCTATTCGCACCCCGACGATCCTACCGCGCCCAGTGCTGGTGAGCCAGTTGACAGTCTCCCTGTGTGGACGGTCTCCCTGGGAAGGGGGGATGGCGCCCGATCGAGGATGACGCCCCCTGTCGGCAGCCGCTATCATCATCCGTCGGGCCACCGTGATTCGCGCAGGAGCGGGGAGACCGGGCCATGGACCGTGGCTTCATCCTGGATGCAACCTATCGGATCGAGCGTGGGCGGCCCGTGATCCACCTCTTCGGGGTGGGCGATGACGGCGAGACCTTCGCTGTGCGGGATACCCGTGTTCGTCCAACGTTCTTCATTGAGAGCGAGCAGGTGCCGGCCGCAGAGGCGGTCCTGCGCACCTTCCGTGGGGGATCGCAGGGGGGATACCCGGCATTCGTCTCCGACCGTTGGCAGACCCTCGCCGGGCGGCCGGCCAGTGAACTCGCGGTCGCGATTCCCTCCGATGTTCCCCAACTGCGCGAGGCGTTGCGCGAGGCGGGCATCGATTGCCACGAGGCGGACGTTCCCTTCGTCACGCGCTACCTGATCGACCACCGCATTCGAGGAAGTCTGCGCATCACGGGCACCGCCAAGCGGGGCCGGCGGGTGGGGCGGATCTATGAAGACCCGCTTCTCGATCCGATCGAGTTCCTGCCCGCGCTGCGGATTCTCTCCCTCGATCTCGAGACCGATCCAACGGCGACACGAGTCTTCAGCTTCGCGCTCTACGGTCACAACCCCCAGGGCGGATGGGTCGCTGAGGTCCACGCCGTGATCCACGCCGAGCAGCGGGAGCGCCCCGAGAACGTCGTTGCCGGGCAGGAGGAGGCGCCCTGCTACTACCATGCCGATGAGGGTGCGTTGCTGCACACTCTGCGGCGGCGCATCCGCGAGATCGATCCCGATGTGCTCACCGGCTGGAATGTAGTCGGCTTCGATCTGCGCGTGCTCGAAGAGGCCTTCCGGCGTCACGCGCTGCGCTTCTTCCTGGGACGGGCCGATCTTCCCTGTCGCGTGCGCTCGGCAACAGATGCCTGGATGACAGCGCGCGCCACCGTGCCGGGACGGGCGGTCCTCGATGGGCTCGACCTGGTGCGCAGCGCCTTCGTCCGCCTCGACGACTACTCGCTCGACACGGCGGCCCGCACGCTGCTCGGTGAGGGCAAGGTGATCATCGGTGAGGGCAAGATGATCACCGGCGAGAATCGCGCCTCCGAGATCGAGCGCCTCTACCGGGAGGATCTGCCCCGTTTCCTGCTCTACAACTTGACCGACGCGCGCCTGGTCGTCGAGATCATCGAGCAGCTCGATTTGGTCGCCCTCGCCGCCCGCCGATCCCTGCTCACCGGCCTGCCCATCGACCGGACGGCGGCAAGTATCGCCGCGTTCGATCTCCTCTACATCACGGCCTTGCACGAACGGGGGATCGTGGCCCCGAGCGTGGAGATGCTCCCCGATCGCCGGAGCGAGCCTGCGGGCGCGTCGCCGCCCGCGATCGGGGGCTATGTGCTCGACTCGGTTCCGGGGATCCACGAGCACGTTTGGCTCTTCGACTACCGCAGCCTCTATCCCAGCATCATCTTGACATTCAACATTGACCCGCTTGGGTATGCGTCTGTAAAACAATCAGTTGAGGCGTCCGCGGATGTCACAGCAGAGCCTCCGGCGGATGTCGCGGCAAAGCCTCCGGATGAGCCTCTCCCGGACCGCGAGTTCATCGAGGCGCCCAATGGGGCGCGCTTTCCCCGCGAGGCGGGGATCCTCCCCGGGATCGTCGGCCGGCTCCTGCCGGCCCGCGAGGAGGCCAAGCGAGCGGGTGATGCTGTCGGCGCGACCGCCATCAAGATCCTGATGAACTCGCTCTACGGCGTCCTGGCCACACCCCGCTGCCGTCTCCACTCAACGGCGGTCTCCAATGCGATCACCACCTTCGGGCAGCGGATGCTGCGCTGGACCCGCACGCACCTCGAGGAGATGGGGTATCGGGTGATCTACGGAGATACCGACTCGGTCTTCGCCGTCTCGGACCTCGGTGGGGAGGATGACGTGCCTGCCAGGGGGCGCGAGGTGGTCGCCCGCCTCAACGAGATGCTCACCGCGTGGATCATGGAGCACTATGGCGTGGCCAGCCACCTGCACCTCGAGTTCGAGCGGCACTTCGTGAAGTTCTTCATTCCGAGCCACCGGGGTGGGCGGGAGGGCAGCAAGAAACGCCACGCCGGCTTGATCGAGACCGCGGCGGGGCGTGAGCTGGTCGTGACCGGCCTCGAGTCGGTGCGTCGCGACTGGACGGTTCTCGCCAAGGACTTCCAGCGTCACTTGCTGCGCAAGGTTCTGGAGGAGGAACCGGTGGAGGCCTTCGTTGCCGGGTTCGTCCGCGAGCTGAGGGAGGGACACCGGGATCAGGATCTGGTCTACCGCAAGGCGCTGCGCAAGCCGTTGGATGCATACGAGAAGACCAGTCCCCCGCACGTCAAGGCCGCTCGCTTGATGGGCGGACGGCACGGACGGGTGGTTTCCTACGTCATGACCCAGGCCGGGCCCCAACCGCTCGGCTTCGTCAACGCCCCCCTCGACTACGATCACTACCTCGAGAAGCAAGTGCGTCCGATCGCGGAGTCGATTCTCTCCCACGTCGGGATCGATTTCGACGAGCTGATCGGCAAGGGCGGCCAGCTCGGGTTGCTCTAGACCACTGGGCGCGTCCGATCTTGTCGACGGAGGGTCTGCCGCTGTCGGTTTGGCCAAGGCACTCAGTGGTCTGGAGACCGGGAGCTACTCGGTCACGCGGGTGGGAATGGCTTCCGTCGGGCGTGGCTCACCCGGGAGGGGGGTGCCCTCCTCGGGGTCGGTTGCCGTGGCCGGAGCAGTCGCCTCGCGGCTCGAGGCCCGGTGGAGGAGTTCACCCAACGCTTCGATCATCTCTTGGGAGTCCCCTTGCAGCAATGCCTTGGGGATGCTCCAGAGAAAGCGCAGGAAGACCCCGATCCACTCACCGGTCTCGCGGATGCGGCGGATCAGGGGCGTATCGATCACCCGCTCCCAACCATGCTTGACGGGCGCGATCCGGCCGGCACGTTCGCGATCCTCGAAGGCGTAGTCCCCCGCATCACGGGGCTCGGGGAGTGGGAAGCCCTCCGAAGAGAACCCGCTGGCCAGGAAGGAGCGCCCCTGTTCACCCTCCGTGCGGCGGGCTTCGGCCAGCGGGCGCTGCGGGGCTTCGACCGCCTCTGCCGTTGAGATGGTGAGCAGGAGGGATAGGAGCATGGGTCCGAGGACTGCGCGAATGATGGTCTTCGCCCCAGGCCCGCCACGGAGCCATGTGGCGCGATCGATCCGCCGGTGAAGCCTTCGCGCCGACGGACGATGGCCTGCCATTCCATGCAATCCCGAATACTCCATTGCAGGGCGGACCCGGATTCGAAGAGGTGCTGGTTGTCGCGTTCCCCCCGTGGCACGCGCGCCGTGACCGGACCTTCTGCAACCAAGTGCATGATTGCAGGCACGTTGTCCGGTTGCAACCTGAGGCGAGGGGAGGTGCTCAGGCGTCATCCACTGCACTCTACGCCTCTGAGACGGACAGGGTTGCGACACGACTCCATCCTGCGCGCGCTGCGCCGAGAAGTCTTCCCCCAGTACTACCGGCGAGAGGAGGATTTGATTCATCCGCCGACCCACGATCCTCGCGCAACGCGTCCATCTATCAAGACGTCTCGGAGCCCGGGAACGTTCGCTGGGAAACCCGGGTCCTGCCGATCTGAGCGGTTCGGCCCTTGGTGCAATGCGGTTGCGTGACTCATCCAGGGCACTCCCGCCCCGCGCCTCTCAGGCGCCCGAGTTGACAGGGAGCTGGTGCTCGAGTAAGGCCCGGGCCCGGGCGACGACTGCCGCGACGGTGAATCCGAAACGCTCGCAGAGCACGTCGGCGGGGGCCGAGGCGCCGAATCCCTGCATGCCGAGGATCGCCCCATGATCGCCGGTGAAGCGTTCCCACCCGAGCGGAATCGCCGCCTCGACGGCCAGACGGGCGGTGCAGCGGGCCGGCAGGACGAACTCGCGGTAGGCGGGGGACTGCGCGACAAAGAGCTCCCAACTCGGCATGCTGACGACCCGGCAGGAGATCCCGGCCGACGCGAGCTGTGTCTGGGCCTCGATGCAGAGGGCGACCTCCGAGCCGCTGGCGATCAGAATGAGCCGCGGCGGCTCTTCTGCAGCCGCGTCGGCAGCGGAGAGAACGTAGGCGCCGCGGGCCACGGGAACGGCCCCAGCATCGCCATCGGCCTCTCCGTCGAGGGCCGTGTCGGTGGCTTCCGCGCCCACGCGCATGCGATCACGGGCGAGGGCGGGAACCTTCTGGCGGGTGAGGATCAGGGCGGTTGGGCCGGAGGCGCGCAGGGCGAGCTCCCAGGCTTCGAATGTCTCGCGCTCGTCGGCCGGGCGGATCACCGTGAGGCCCGGGATGGCGCGTAGCGCGGGAAGGTGCTCGACGGGCTGGTGGGTCGGTCCATCCTCGCCCAGGCTGATGCTGTCGTGGGTGAAGACGAAGATCGCCGGGATCTGGCTCAGGGCCGCGAGTCGCAGTGCCGGTCGCATGTAGTCCGAGAAGGCGAGGAACGTCGCGCAGTAGGGGCGCAAGCCGCCATGCAGGGCGATCCCATTGACCGCGGCGGCCATCGCGTGCTCGCGGACGCCGAAGTGGATGTTGGGGCCGTTGACCGCTCCCGGAACGAAGGCGCCCCGGTCGTGGATCACGGTGTTGTTCGAGGGACCGAGATCGGCAGACCCGCCCAGGAGATTGGGGATTCTCTGTGCGAGGGCGTTGATCGCTCTTCCCGATGCGCTCCGGGTGGCCACCGGGGTCGTGGCCGTCTTGAGCGCGCGCAGCGTCTCGGGCCATCCCGGGGGAAGCTCGCGCGCCTGGCAACGTTTCCACTCGGCCTGCTGCTCCGGGAAGTCGCGGCCATAAGCCGCCAGGCGTTCCTGCCACTCCTGCTCCCAGCGCGCGCCCTTCGCGCGCGCCTGGGCGAAGAACTCGCGCGCTTCCTCCGGGATGTGGAAAGGGGGTTCCGGCGGCCAGCCGAGGGCTTCCTTGGTGCGTGCTAGTTCCTCTGCGCCCAGCGGCTCGCCGTGGGCCTTGGCGGTATCCTGGCGTCCCGGACTTCCGTGGCCGATGTGCGTGCGGGCCACGATCAGCGAGGGCTGATCACGCTGCGCCCGCGCGTTCTCGATGGCGCGGGTCACTTGTTCCAGATCGTTGCCGTCGACGCTCTGCGTATGCCAGCCATAGGCGCTGAAGCGATCGGTGGTCGCGTCACTCATGGCGAGCGACGTGCTGCCTTCGATCGTGATGCGGTTGTCGTCGTAGAGGCAGATCAGCCGTCCCAGCTTCAAGTGTCCCGCCAGCGAGGCCGCCTCGTGGGAGATGCCCTCCATCATGTCTCCGTCACCGGCGATGACGTAGGTGTCATGATCGACGATCGCATGGCCGGGCCGGTTGAAGTAGGTGGCCAGATAGCGCTCCGCCATCGCCATCCCCACTGCGTTGGCGAACCCTTGGCCCAAGGGGCCGGTGGTCACCTCGACACCCGGGGTCTGTCCGGCTTCGGGGTGGCCCGGCGTCGCCGAGCCCCATTGGCGAAAGGCGATCAGTTCATCGAGCGCCAGGTCGTAGCCGGTGAGATGGAGCAGGGAATAGAGCAGCATCGAGCCATGCCCGGCAGAGAGAATGAAACGATCACGATCGGGCCAGGCGGGATCGGCGGGGTTGTGGCGCAGGAAGCGCGTCCAGAGCACATAGGCCATCGCCGCGGCGCCCATCGGCATGCCGGGGTGGCCGGAGCGCGCCTGCTGGACGGCGTCCACGCTCAGCATGCGGATCGTGTTGATGCAAGTTCGATCGAGTGAGTTCATGCGCTAGCTCTCCCACCGCGTGACCTCGCGGATTGGACGACTGCGGATACTGCCAGGGAAGATTAGGAGAAAGCCGAGCATAGGTAGCGCACGCGGGCGCGTCAAGGCGGGGGGGGCGCGGACGGCGATTGGCCGCCGCCAGATGCCCCTTCTCGGACCGTCACGACGC
>JAGMBO010000020.1 GCA_023129715.1 Candidatus Eiseniibacteriota bacterium
TGGCCGGCCGAGGGCAGCAATGCCAATGTCGATGTCTGGGACGACACGGGTGTCGTGATCACCCTGCGCATCGACAAGGAAACCGATATCGACGGCAGCGCCGAGCCAGTGACGCCGTTTACCTGCATCGGACTCGGCGGTCAGTACGATTACTCATCGCCCTACTTCGACTACTACCAGCTGCTCCCGCGGAGCACCGCCGATGTGCTCAGTGGTGTCGATTGCCCGACGCCGGCCAACGAGGCCAGCTGGGGTGAGCTGAAGAACATGTTCAAGTAGGACAACCAACCCGCCCCGCGGGCGAGGGTAGCACCGGCAACGCTCTCGCACGCCTGGATCGACGAGCGGCCCGTTCCCTGGAATGGGCCGCTCGTCTTTTGGTGCCCCGGCAGTCGCCCCCCATCCCGATCCTCCGTCAGGGGTCCCTAGGTCCTGGCCTTCCTCCCTCCCGCCGGGTCAAAACCACTTCGCGCGATTCTGCACAGCCCAAGGGGGGGGCGAGATCTGGGCAAAGCCGCTTGGTATCTGGTGTTGGGGCACCGGCCCGGTCGGTTCGATGAGCAGTGTCCCGGGAGGCCCTTGACCCTCGGCGATCGGGCTGCCTATGCTCCTCGGGCGGGAACCGATCGGTGCTGTTGGTGGGGCGATCGGCGGCGCAATCGGTGGGGCAACCTGTGGCGCACCCATCCGTAACGTAGGAAGCCGCACGTTCCGGGCATAGGGAGGTGGCCATGACATTCACGGAAGCCGTTCGCGAGGGAATCGAGATCGTCAAGCTCGACCGGGCGGCGATCCGCCGGGTGGCGCTCGAACCGCGGGCCCTCTCGCCGGCGCTGATGATCACCGCGCTGGTCGGGATCGCCATCTGGCTCTGCCCGCCTCACTTCTCGGTGCATGGGATCATCACCGGCCCGCTGTGCGCCCTGGCCTATCTGATCATCGGCGGGGCGATCATCCACATCGTGGCGTTGTTCTTCGGCGGTCGTGGCGAGATCGCCGTTTTCCTGCGTGTCTGGGGGGTGAGCCGGGTTCTCGGCTGGCTGCGGATCATCCCGGTGATCGGGGTGATCGCCGACCTGTGGAGTCTGGTGATCGCGGTGGTGATCCTCGAGGAGCTCTATGGGCTGGACCGGACCAAGGCGATCCTGACGGTGGTCCTGCCGATCGGGCTGTTGTTCTTGGTAATGCTCATCTTCGTCGCCAATCTGGCGATCCTAGGCGGCCTGCTCAGTCTAGGACATCTCTTCTAGCCGCGGCGCCGTCACCGGTCGAGGACTCGAAGTCCAGAGGGGGGCGCAGATGTCTCTCGCGCTGGGAATCATCGGTATGCCCAATGTGGGCAAGTCGACTCTGCTCAATGCGCTCACCCACGCTCACGCCGAGGCGTCCAATTACCCCTTCTGCACGATCGAGAAGAACGCCGGCGTGGTTCCGATTGAAGATCCGAACCTCCGGGCGCTGGCGGCCGCTCTCGACCCTGAGGAGGTCACCCCGGCGACGATCGACTTCGTCGATATCGCCGGCCTGGTGAAGGGGGCCAGCCGGGGGGAGGGATTGGGGAATAAGTTCCTCGGGCACATCCGCGACGTCGATGCCGTCGTCCATGTGGTGCGCTGTTTCGCCGATGAGAACGTCGCCCACGTCGACGGCCGGGTCGATCCGGTGGCCGACCTCGAGATCGTCGAGACCGAGCTGCTGCTGGCCGACCTGGAGAGCCTCGAGCGGATCGCCGATCGCGTCCAACGCGAGGGCAAGGCCGATCCCAAGGCGGCTCAGGCCGATCTGGCGCGCGTGACGACGCTCAGCGACGCGGTCAAGCAGGGGGTGCCGCTGCGGCGCCTCGAACTCGATGAGGCCCAGCGGGCCTGGGCGCAGGAGTTCCGCCTGCTCTCGATCAAGCCGGTCGTAATCGTCGCCAATGTGGATGAGAGCGATCCGGCCGGTGGCGGGTGGCTGGAGAAGCTGCAGGCGCAGGCGGGCCCCCACGCCGAGGTGCTGGCGACTCCGGTCAAGATCGAGGCGGAACTCGCCGCCCTTCCAAGCGAGGAACGCGAGGCCTTCGCAGCCGACCTCGGGCTCGAGGGGGTCGGTCTCGAGCGGGTCGTCGAGGCGGGCCGCAGACTGCTCAGTCTGATCACCTTCTATACGGTCGCCAATGAGAAGCTGCGTGCCTGGCTGATTCCGGCGGGCACGCCCGCTCCGCAGGCCGCCGGGCGGATCCACTCGGACATGGAGCGTGGTTTCATCCGGATGGAAGTCATGTCGGTTGCCGATGTGCTGGCGCACGGCAGCCGGGCCGCGCTCCAGAAGCTGGGTCTCATCCGCACCGAGGGGCGGGGGTACGTCGTGCAGGAAGGCGACATCTGCCTGATCCTCTTTCAGCCCTGAATCATCTCACACGATCGGCACAGCCCATTGGGGCGAGCGGACCGGATGGGGTCCACCGTGGTCCTCTCCGGAACCTCCCCCCGGAAGACCTGGTGAGGAATGCGGTCTAGCCACCAAAGAGAATGTCGACCACGGCCCCGAGATTGCGCTTGCCCTCGAGGATCTCCGGATTGAACAGCTCGGTGTAGCCGCAGTTGTTGCACGAGATGGCCACGAAGTGATTGTGCTGGATGTCTAAGAGTCTCGAGAATCCCGTGCCGGTGGCGGCGATGCGCTTCGCGCGCCCGCCGGCACGCTTGCACTTGCTGCACACGAATCGTGACGCCAACAATTCATCGGCTTTCATCGTCTTGGCCTCCCGCGTGATCTCATTGTCCTCTCACTGCTCGCCACGATGGCGCTCGAGCCACCAGGCCCGGATATCGGCCAGGCTTGCCTCGATCGGGCGCGGCGCGTACCCGACCGCTGCAGGCAGTGGTTCGGCTGTCCCACGATCAAGCTTCGCTCTCGATTACGACCAGGTCCCGGTCGGAGGTGACCGCGGAGAACAGTTGCGAGAGTTTCTCGACGCTCGGAATCGACCGGCCGTGCTCGTATCGGGCGTAGGCGTTGATTGATGTTGCGCCAAGGCGCTCGGCGACCTGAGCTAGGGTCAAACCTGCCCGTTGACGTGCCCGCCGGAGGAGCAGCGCCGTCAATGCCGCCTGATCCTTGGAGCCGACCTCCAAGTACTCACCCGCTCCCGGGAAGACATCAAGCTTGAATCCCGGCCTATTGGCCAGGGACTCGACGGCATCCGCGATCATCTCGAGGGCATCCTTCTTGGTCCGGCCCTGACTGACTACGTCGAGGATGGGTACCTCCACTGCCCAGTACCTCCCGACCCTGAAGACCCGCCCGGCAAATCGCATCATTGACCTCCCTGGGCCTCCCGGAGGATGGCCCTGGCAGTGTACTCGTTGACCTCAACGTGCCGCGGCACAACGAGTTCACGCTCACCTTTGGACCACACGTCGTGCCTCCGTCCGTGGCGGGCCAGACGCCAGCCAAGATCGCGGAGCCGCTTCTCAAGATCACGACGCTTCATCTGGTAGGTTTACACCAATGTGTGTACGTGTCAACCATCTGTCGTGCGTTCCTTCAGGTCAGCCGAACATTCGATTCAAACGCGCCCGGTGCCCGCGCATGCCTCCCCAGGTCTCCGCCAAGCCGGCGATGGCCCGGACGATCGCTAGCGGCAGGCGCGCCCGCGGAGCGCTGGTGCCGAAGCTGGCCTGGAGATGGACCATCAGTTGCCGGATCGAGAAATCCTCGCCTCCGAGGATGTAGCGCTGTCCCGGACGGCCCGCGACCGCGGCGCGGAGGATTCCGACGGCGCCGACCCAGCTGACATGCAGGAAGCGGGCCACGCGCGCCGCGCGCGCACGCAATAGCTGCCGAATTGGCCCGTTCCGCCGGTCAACAGCCAGGGGGCGCGCTGCCGATAGAACTCCGCCTGCATGGTTGCCGATTGTGGACTAAGGCCCCCCCCCGCCGGTCACGGCCGATCCGGCCCCCCAGGTCCCCATTAGGCGGTCACGACCGATCCGGTCCCCCATGTCCCCATTGGCGATCATGACCGATCCGGTCCCCAGGTCCCCATTGCGGGTCACCGTCGATCCTGATCACGCGGCCCCGCCCCTCGAGTGGAGGAACCCGTTCCGCCGGCCGATCCATGGGGGTGTAGGCGCACGCGGCAGAGGGAATGGCGGAGCCAGGATATGCGGCGGAGAAGAGAGCGATTCATGGCGCCGGCGGGCGGGTCGGAGGGAGCGAACGGGCTCCTCGTCATCGGACTCCTGGGAGAGCCGTTCGAGGATCAGATCTGGATCTGGGACCTGCTGCAGCGCGTCCGTCCGCAGTTCGACGAACTCGCCGCCTCCACCACGGATCCGATGCCCGCGCCGATCTTTCGCAAGGCGATGCTGCGCCGCTTCCGCCTCGCGGATGTCCTCGGCGGTCACCGGCGCGTGGCACTCGTCGCCACGGCGGCGCCGGGTCGACGTCTCTCACAACTCACCCACTGGCACATCGCACCGGGAGCGCGTCTCTCGGCCGGTCCACCGGGCGGACTGGCTGCCTCCTGGCCGCTCCCCGGTCTCGCCCCCATCCATCAGGCCGCGCCCGCATCCGAAACGCAGACCCTCCCGATCTGGCCCTATTGGCTCGACACCCTGCCTCCCGAGGGGCTTGACTTTCTCGCCCTGCCCCGACTGCGGACGGCAGCCGCGCTCGCGACCGGGCCGCACCTGACGCTCGCCTCAGCGCTGCTCGGTCTGCTGTGGGACATCGCCCGTGGGGGCGCCACCGCGCGGCGGGATCGCCGGGCGGCCTGAGTCGTCCGCCGGCTCAACCCTGTGCAGGGGGAGTACCTCGTCCTTGCCGAAGTAGACCGTCTGGCTGGGGAACGCGATCTCGAGACCCAGCTCCTCGAGCTTCTCCATCACCGTGAGTAGGAGCTGCTGGCGCACGGCCGAATGGTCGTCATATCCCAGTGCGTAGGTGAAGCAGCGGATCTTCAGATCGAGGGAGCTGCCGCCGAAGTCGTGGAAGCGCACGCGCTGGCCATCGGGGGCGATGCCCTCCGTCGCGGCGAGGATGCCCTCGATTTCGGCGATCAGTTGGCGCATCTGCGGGGCCCGCGTATCGTAGGTCACCCCGATGGTCACCAGGATCCGGCGCAGCGGCATCTCCTGCTGATTGTCGACGATCGTGTTGACCAGCATGTTGTTCGGTACGACGACGACCGTGCGCGGGAAGGTGCGCACGCGCGTGCTGCGGAACCCGATGTCCTCGACGGTGCCCTCGAACTCGCTCGTGCGGATCCAATCGCCGACGCGGAAGGGCCGGTCGATCAGGATGGTGACCGAGCCGAAGATATTGGCGAGCGTGTCCTTGGCGGCTAGGGCGATGGCGAGGCCGCCGATCCCCAGGCCGGCCACGATCCCCGATACCGAGTAGCCCAGGTTCTGCACGACAACGACGAAGGCGACGACTCCGACGAAGATCTTCATCGCCTTGCGGAAGAGGGGCACGAGGGCGTCGTCGAGGCGGCTCTCGGTTGTCATGGCAATGCTCCCGAAGTACTGCGCCAGCGCGTCGATCAGGCGGAAGAGCAGCCAGGCGGCGACGATCGCGATTGCCAGCACGAGCGCATTGTGCGCGAATCCGCGGATGTTGATCGGTTCGGTGGGCAGCCTGAGGACGCTGATGGCGAGCGCGAGGGCCGCCAGGAGGACTCCGGTTTCCACCGGCCGGCGGATCGCCTCGACGAGCAAGTCGTCGAGGGATGTCCGCGTCCGCTTGGTCAGCGAGAGCAGGCTGCGCAGCAAGACTGAGCCGAGCATCTTGCGCACCAGGAGCCCGCCCAAGATGCAGGTGAAGGCCAGGGCGAGCTGGCCGACGGCCATGCCGGCCACCATTGTCGTTCGGCAGAAATCGATCACGCTGTCCATGGACTCTCCCCTTGTCGACGATGCGGCGCTCGGCGGGGCGCCTGGTTCCCTCTCCCCCCGGGGGCGCGTGGGCCCGCGCCCTTCACAGGTAGGCCTGGTTGCCGGAGACGCTACCGGGCGCTGTCCGGGTTGTCCACCGGCGATCGCAGCCATCTTGCACCACGGCCAGTGCTTGGGACGGTTGACGCGACCTGCCCATCCGACTAGAGTTGCCCGACCGGAACAGCCCGGGGATCCTGGTTGCCGCCGCCCCAGCGGACGGTGCGATCTGCGGGCGTCCGGGCGGGCGGGCGTCCGCGCGGACGGGAGAGGGAGAGAGCGCAGGTGGTTGGGGCGGGCCGCGGCCCCGGAGCCGCTGGGCGCGGCGTGAGGGGGCTCAGAATGCCGGACCCGCGCAAGTATCGCAGCGCGCGGGTCGTCGCACTTCTCGCGATGATCCCGTTCACGCTGGCGGTGGCCCCGCTGGTCGGGTATGGACTTGGTCTGTTGCTGGATCGTTGGCTGCACACCGGACAGGTTCTACGCTTGGTCTTTCTGGGGTTGGGTTTCGTCGCCGGGGTGCGCGAGATGGTGCGCCTTCTGGCACGTGCGCGGCAGGATATCAATGAGCTCTAGGGACGAGACGATGCAGGACGCCGCCGCCGGCCGGAACCTGTGGGTGATTCGCAGGCTGCTGGTGGCGACCGCGTGCCTTGGGGGCATCGCGACCCTCGCGGCCTGGGCCTATCTCGGCTGGCCCTGGGCGCTCGGCTTCGCCGGCGGAGCGCTGATCGGGGTCCTCAATCTGGTTTTCTTGACGGTCCTGGCGCGCGAGGTGCTCCGCCTCGGGCGGCGCCGCGGCGGGCGGATCGCCGCCCTGCTGGCGCTGAAACTCCCGCTGGTTTACGGGGGCCTGGCAGCCCTGCTGCTCTGGGAGACAACGCCGCTGGTGGCGGTGGTCATGGGCTTCTCGCTCGTGCTGCTGGTCATCGTCCTGCGGGCCGCGGGCCGCGCGCTGATCGAGAGCGGTCTCTTCACGGCGACAGCCCCGCGGGCCGGCCGGGAGGGCCAGGCGGGCGACGCCCCCCGGCCCGGCGGCGCGCGGCAAGGTTGATGCATGGGAATGCGTCCGGGGAAAGACGTGCGGGTCACGCTGCTGGCGATCCTGATCGCGGTATGCTCGCCCGGCGGGTTGGCACACGCGGCCACGCCGGGCGAGCATGCGGGGCATGCTGGGCAGGCTCAGCGTGCTGACCAGCTTGAGCATGTCGAGCCGGGTGGGCATGTCGACCAAGCTGGGCATGCTGACCAGCCTGAGCATGTCGACCAAACTGGGCATGCCGAGCATCCGCCCGAGTTGCCCAATCTGATCCACCTCCTCTACAAGGCGCTCGGCGGTGAGGCGGCCGACACGGCGCCCCCGGCCTGGATCGTCCTCTGCTACCGATTCCAGGATGTCTTCTACGCTCTGCTCGTCGCGCTGATCATCATCGTCATCGTCCGCTGGGGAACGCGCCGCATGGAGCAGATCCCCGGACCGGTCCAGAACGTCGTCGAGTTCTTCATCGAGGGCTTCCACAGCTTCATCCTCGGGATCCTTGGCCCGGGGGGAGAACGCTACGTGCCCTTCCTCGGCACGCTGTTTCTCTACATCTGGTTCATGAATCTCTTCGGCCTGGTGCCGTTGATGAAGTCGCCGACGGCGGGACTCAATACGACCGCCGCCCTGGCGATCTCCGTCTTCCTATACGTGCAGTGGACCGGGATGCGGCACCTGGGGCCCATCAGATACGTCAAACACCTCGCCGGCGATCCGCAGGACGTCGTCGGCTGGTGTATGGTGCCATTGATGCTTCCCCTGCACGTGATCAGCGAGCTGGCCAAGCCGGTCAGCCTGGCGCTGCGACTCTTCGGCAATATCCTGGGCGAGGATGTCCTCATCGGGGTCTTCGCCGGACTCGGCATCGCCGTGCTGGCGTTCGTGCACTCGCCGGTCGGTGTCCCGCTGCATCTGCCGTTCATTCTCCTGGCGCTGCTGATGAGCACGGTTCAGGCGCTCGTCTTCACCCTGCTGAGCGCAATCTACATCATGCAGATGCTGCCGCATGACGAGGTAGGGCGGGAGACCGACGCTGTTGCGGCGGCCGCGGTGGATGGCGCCCGCACGGCGGGAACCGACCTTACATTGAGTGGTTCGCACACCTCCCTGGGAGGTCGTTGAATAGAATCGTACGGTGTGTGCATGCATCGTACGGTGTGTGCGTGCATCGTACGGTGAGTCGGACGATCGCACGGGTGACCGTGCCGGGATCGAGAGGAGGAACAACGCATGGAAGCTGCGACTGCCCTTGGTTTCGCCCTCCCCATCGGGTTGGGGCTGGCGGCGCTGGGTTCGGGCCTGGGCTTGGGCCGGGCGATCTCGGCGGCGATGGAAGCGATGGGTCGCCAGCCGGAGGCGGCCGACAAGATCCAGGTCGCGATGATCATCGGCGCGGCCTTCATCGAGGCGCTGACAATCTATGCCTTCGTGAGCGTCTTCGTGCTCTCAGCGAAGATCTGAAGCTCGCGGGCCGCCCGGTCTCGGTCCGGAGCGGTCCGCCGCAGCGGTGGGGGCAACCCTGCCCGAGGTAAGGAGAGAAGCAGTGGAACTCATTGATCTCCAACTGCTGATCACCCACATCTTCGCCTTCCTGCTGGTGCTCTGGTTGTTGCGCCGCTTCGCCTGGGGTCCGGTGCTGCGCTTTCTCAATGAGCGCCGGGCACGCATCGCGGGCGAGTTCGGGGCGATCGATGAGCAGCGCGGCGAGGTCGCGGTGCTCAGGCGCGACTACGAGACGCGGCTCGAGGGCATCGCTGAGGAGGCGCGGCGCAAGATCCAGGAGGCGGTGGCCGAGGGCAATGCCATGGCGGCCCGTCTCAAGGAGCGTGCGCAAGAAGATCGCCGCCTGAAGCTCGAACGCGCGGCCGAGGAAATCCGCCTGCTCGAGGACTCGGCCAAGGAGACGTTGCGCAAGCGAACCGTGGCCCTCGCCTTGCAGGCGGCGGAGAAGGCGATCGGCGAGCGCATGGATGAAGAGAAGCACCGCCGGCTGATCGAGGGATTCATCGCCGAATTGGAGGCGGCGGGCACCGCCGAGGGCTGTTCGGGAGGGACGGCATGAACCGGGATCCGGTGGCGCGGCGCTATGCGCGGGCGCTTTTCGGCGCCGCCGCGGCGCGCGATCTGCTCGATGAGATCATTGCCGATCTCCCGGCGCTGGTCGGGTTCCTGCGCCGCAGTCCCGGGGCGCGCCGGTTGCTGGTGACGTCCCCCTTCAGCACCGCCGAGCGCCAGGAACTGGTGCGCCGCCTCTTTGGCGGGCAGGTTCATCCGTTGATCCTCGAGCTGTTGCTGCTCTTGATCGAGAAGCATCGCTTCGAGTTACTCGAGGATGTCGACGCCGGATTCCGCGCGCTCTATGAAGCCCGCCGTGGGATCTTGCGGGTGGCGGTGACCACGGCGATTCCCCTGCCGGAGGATCTGGCCGCGCGGCTCAGCGCGGCGCTCGCCGCGCGCACGGGCAAGCACATTACCCTCGAGCCGCAGGTCGATCCCGCGCTGCTGGGGGGCATGCGGGTGCGCATCGGCGATCGAGTGATCGAGCATAGTGTGCGGCGCAATCTCGAGACAGTGCGCGAGCGATTGCGGGAGGTGGCGGTCTATGACTAGCCGCGCGGACCAAGAAGGCGTGCGGCCCACGGGGCGGGATCGCCGATGGGCCGGGATGCGGAGCGGACGGACGCCGGCGGTGCCGGGGCCCGGCGCGGATCGGAGCAGAGGAACCAGCAATGGCATTCAAGCCTGAAGAAGTGAGCAACGTGCTGCGCAAGGAACTCGAGAAGTACGAGTCGAAGCTCGAGATGGCTTCCGTCGGCCAGGTCTTGCAAGTCGGTGACGGCATCGCGCGCGTCTGGGGTCTCAGCGAGGCCATGGCGAGCGAGTTGCTCGAGTTCCCCAACGAGGTGATGGGCATGGTGCTCAACCTCGAGGAGGACAACGTCGGCGTGGTGCTCTTCGGCCCCGATGAGAACGTCAAGGAGGGCGATACCGTCCGGCGCACCGGGCGTCTGGTGAGCGTGCCCGTCGGCCGGGGGGTCATCGGGCGGGTGATCAGCCCGCTCGGGGAGCCGCGTGACGGCAAGGGGGAGATCGCCTTCTCCGAGTATCGCGCCCTGGAGACCCGTGCGCCGAGTGTGGTCGAACGCCAGCCGGTCAATCAGCCCATGCACACGGGCTTGAAGGCGGTCGACTCGATGATCCCGATCGGTCGCGGACAGCGCGAGCTGATCATCGGGGACCGGCAGACGGGCAAGACGGCGTTGGTGATCGATACGATTCTCAATCAGAAGGACACCGGCGTCATCTGCGTCTACGTCGCCATCGGCCAGAAATCCTCGACCGTCGCCCGGGTCGTCAAGCTGCTCGAGGACCATGGAGCGATGGAGTACACCACGGTCATCGAGGCGGGCGCCTCCGAGCCGGCGCCGCTGCAATACATCGCTCCCTACGCCGGCTGCTCGATGGGTGAGTTCTTCCGCGACCGGGGTGAGCATGTCCTCTGCATCTACGACGATCTCTCCAAGCACGCCGTCGCCTACCGGCAGCTCTCGTTACTCCTGCGCCGTCCACCCGGGCGCGAGGCGTATCCGGGCGACATCTTCTACTTACACAGCCGCCTGCTCGAGCGAGCGGCGAAGATGAGCGACGAGCAGGGGGGCGGGAGCCTGACCGCGCTGCCGATCATCGAGATCCAAGCCGGGGACGTGACCGCCTACATTCCGACCAACGTCATCTCGATCACCGATGGGCAGATCTTCCTCGAGTCCGACTACTTCTACGCCGGCATTCGCCCGGCGATCAATGTCGGCATCTCGGTCTCCCGCGTCGGCGGCAAGGCGCAGACGAAGGCGATGCGCAAGGTCGCCGGCCGCCTGCGCCTGGATCTGGCGCAGTATCGTGAGTTGCAGTCCTTCGCCCAGTTCGGTTCCGACCTCGATGAAGCCACTCGGCAACAGCTGACGCGCGGGGAGCGGATGACCGAGATCCTCAAACAGGACCAGTACGTTCCCATGGCCATCGAAAACCAGGTCATGATCATCTACGCCGGGGTCAACGGTTACCTCGATGAGCTGCCGGTTGATTCCCTGGCCCGGTTCGAGAAGGAGTTCCTCGCCACGATGCACGAGCACCATGCCGCGGTGCCCGGCGCGATCGCCGAGGACAAGGACATTTCCGAGACGGCCGAGCAGGAACTGCGCCGGGCGCTCAAGGGCTTCGTCAAGGCGTTCCGCGCCTCGCTCGAGGAGGGGGGGGCGGGGCAGGGACAAGAGCAGGAGCAAGAGCCGCCCGCGCGGCGTGCGGAGTAACGGGTAGGGGTTCGGAGAGGGAATCGGGGCACCGCAGCATGGCCACGCTCAAGCAGATCCGCCGCCGGGTCCGCTCGGTACAGAGCACCCGGCAGATCACCAAGGCGATGGAGATGGTCGCGGCGGCCAAGCTACGCAAGGCCCAGGTGCGCGCCCAGGCGGCCCGCCCCTACGCCGCGGCGACCGCGGCGGTCCTTGGTAGGCTGGCAGGTGCCGCCCGCTCGTGCGCCCATCCGCTGTTCGAGCGGCGCGACGAGCGGCGCGTGCTGGTCGTCGTCGTCGCCTCCGACAAGGGCCTCTGCGGGAGCTTCAATGCCCACCTGCTCGATCGGGCGGAGACGCACATCGTCGCCGAGGTGGGCTGGGCGCGCGCGGCGGTGATGCCGGTCGGCCAACGGGCCTACCGCTACTTCACCTACCGCGATCGCCCGCTGTGGGAGGCGATCGAGCACCTGGGCGATCAGATCGACGCCACGCTCGTCCAGTCGCTCTCGCGACGGGTGACCGACGCGTTTCTGGCGCATGAGGTCGATCGGGTCGAATTCGTCTGCACCCGCTTCATCACCACCGCCCGGCGTGAGGTGGAGATCTGCCGAGTGATCCCGGTCGCCCCCGAGCAGGAGCAGCGCCAGGAGATCCCCTACATCTTCGAACCCGACGCGCAAGCAGTGCTCGGCGCGCTCTTGCCGCGCTGCATCAGGATGCGCATCCTCTCGATCATCGCCGACTCCCTGGCGGCCGAGCACTCCGCCCGCATGTTGGCGATGGGCAATGCGACCCGCAACGCGGACGATATGATCGCTGATCTCACCCTGACCGCCAACAAGCTCCGCCAGTCGGTGATCACCAAGGAACTGCTCGACATCGTCGGTGGATCGGCGGGGGCGTCCTAGAAGCAAGGAGAGATCGTGGAGAAGCAAGCAGCGCAGCAACCGCCGGCCACAGAGCGCGGTGAGGCGACCGGCAAGGTGGTGCGGGTGATCGGCGCCACTGTTGATGTGGAGTTTACCCAAGAGCAGCTTCCCGCGATCAACAGCGCGCTCCTCATCGCGGATGCCGAGCGGGAGATCCGGGTCGTCGTCGAGGTGGCGCTCGACTTAGGCGATGGCATCTGCCGCTGTGTCGCGATGTCCTCCACGGATGGCCTCACCCGCGGGATGCCGGTGGTCGATACCGGCGGGCCGATCACCGTGCCGGTCGGTGAGCAGTGCCTCGGGCGGGTGATCAACCTGCTGGGCGAGCCGATCGATCTCGGCCCCCCGATGCCCGAGCCGGAGAAGCGGCTGCCGATCCACCGCGAGCCGCCCAAGCTGGTCGACCAGGATACCGAGGTCTCGATTCTCGAGACCGGCATCAAGGTCGTCGATCTGCTCGCGCCCTATCCCAAGGGGGGCAAGATCGGTCTCTTCGGGGGCGCGGGAGTCGGCAAGACGATCGTGATCATGGAGTTGATCCGCAGCATCGCCACCGAACATGGCGGCTTCTCGGTTTTCGCCGGCGTTGGAGAGCGCACGCGCGAGGGCAACGATCTCTGGCTCGAGATGAAGGAGTCGGGGGTCATCGCGAAGACCGCCTTGGTCTACGGTCAGATGAACGAACCCCCGGGGGCGCGTCTGCGGGTCGGGCTGACCGGGGTCACCGTGGCTGAGTACTTCCGTGACGAACTCGGCCAGGACGTGCTGCTCTTCATCGACAACATCTTCCGCTTCACCCAGGCCGGCGCCGAGGTTTCCGCGCTGCTGGGCCGGATGCCCTCGGCGGTCGGCTACCAGCCGACGCTTTCCACCGAGATGGCCGAGTTGCAGGAGCGGATCACCTCGACGAAGAAGGGGTCGATCACCTCGGTGCAGGCGATCTTTGTTCCCGCCGACGACCTGACCGATCCGGCGCCGGCGACCGCCTTCTCGCACCTCGATGCAACCACCGTACTCTCGCGGCCGCTGACCGAGCTGGGGATCTACCCGGCGGTCGATCCGCTCGACTCGACCTCGCGGATCCTCGATCCACGAGTCGTTGGTGAGGAGCACTATCAGACGGCCCGCGACGTGCAGGCGATTCTACAGCGCCACAAGGATCTGCAGGACATCATCGCCATTCTCGGGATGGATGAGCTCTCCGATGAGGACCAACTCATCGTGCGCCGAGCGCGCCGCATCCAGCGATTCCTCTCGCAGCCATTCTTCGTCGCCGAGACCTTCACCGGCCGGGAGGGCCGCTACGTCAAGCTGGAGGATACGATTCGCAGCTTCCGGGAACTCTGCGACGGCAAGTACGACGATCTGCCCGAGCAGGCCTTCTACATGGTGGGGGGCATCGAGGAGGCAGTCGAGCACGCTCAGGGGATGCGGCGCAAGGGAGAGGACGCTGGCGAAGGCGAGACCGCCGGCGAAGGCCATGATGCCTAGACCCGCGGGCGATCCAATCGCAGAGTCGGGAAGTTGCCGAGAGCGTGTGGCTGCCTGGGGAGGCGACCTGTCCAGTAGCCGGGATGCGCAAGAGGCTCGGACGGACCAGGGCGAGCGAGTTCGAGGAGCCCGGGTAGGCGAGCGCGCGGAGAGCAGCGGAACGCAAAGCCACCGGCCGACAACCACCGCGGCCCAGGTAGGCGAGCGCGCGCGGAGCAGCGGCGCGTGGTTCAAGCGGTCGAGTGCGAGGGTCGATCATGGCGGCAACATTCGGAGTTAGGCTGCTGACGCCCGAGGAGACGGTCCGCGAGGCCGAGATCGTCTCGTTGCAGGCCCCGGGGAGCGAGGGCTTTCTGGGGGTGTGGGCCCACCATGCCCCCCTGATCACCGCCCTGCGACCGGGCCCGCTCACACTGTGCGACGCCGGTGGCCGTGAGGAGGTCTTCGCGGTCAGCGGTGGCTTCCTGGAGATCTCCGAGAACCTCGCGACAATCCTCGCCGATGCAGTGGAAGGCTCCGAAGAGATCGACCTCCAGCGCGCCCGCGAGGCGCAGGAACGGGCGCGCCGGCGACTGGCGGCGCGCAGCCCGGGTCTGGATGTCGATCGCGCGCGGGCCGCCCTGCTGCGGGCGATCAACCGCATTCGGGTTGCCGGTCGATACGGGCAGGGAGGCTAGGTGAACGCGCACAATCCTCAGCCGGGTGGCACACTCGAGTTCCTCGTGCGCCTGCTGCGCTGGCGCACCTTCATCCTGGTCAACACCGGCATCGTCGCCGTGCTCGCCGTGGTTATCAGCCTGCTGCTGCCCAACTGGTACGAGGCCCGGATGAGCATTCTGCCTCCCCAGGAGGAGCCGCTTGGCTTGAGCGGGGGTCTGGGGACGGCGGGCGGCGGGATGCTCGCCTCCCTGCGCGGGGGCGCGCTCTCGATCACCGGCCGCCTGAGCATGCCGGTGTGGGCGGCGCCCTCCGATCTGGTCGCCGGAGTTTTGCGTAGCCGCCGGTTGCGCGAACGGGTCATCGACGAACACGATCTACAGAGTGTCTACCGCAGCGAGAATATCGATCAGGCGCTCGATGAGTTTGATGCCCGCAGCAAGGTTCGGGTGGGCGCCGAGGGGATCGTGCGGGTTGCCGTCGCCGACAAGCAGCCGGAACGGGCGGCGGCGATCGCGGCGACGATGGCCCGGGTGCTCGATGAGATCCAGCACGAGACGCGCCGCGTGGGGGTGAGTGCGGTGCGCGCCTTCGTCGCCGCGCGCGTGGAGAGCACGCGCAGCGAGCTGGCAGCCGCCGAGGAATCGCTGCGCACCTTCCAGGAACGCTATGGGTTGTTGGTGCCCGACGAGCAGGCGCGGATCCTCGTCAAGGCGATCGCCGAGATCGAGGCGCAGCGCCTGGCGACCCAGGTCGAGCGTGACGCCCTCCGGGCCCAAGTCGGCGACGAGCACCCGGAAGTCCAGCGCGTTGTCGCGCGCCTGCGTTCGTTGGCCGAGGCGAAGGCGGAACTGGAAGGACGCTCGCCCGGCGAGGGTGCGGAAGCCGTGCATCTCGAGCGCGGGGAGGAGGTCGTTGCGACCGCGGAGGAGCTTTCCGAGACGGACGCCCCTCCCCACGCCGCCGGGAGCGAACGCCGGGCGCTCATCGATCTCGGGCGCCTCCCCGAGCTGAACGTGCGTTTCTTGCGCCGCTATCGTGAGGTCGGAGTGCTCGAGGCGCTCCATGGACTGCTGGTTCAGATGCACGAGCAGTATCGCATCCTGGAAGTTCGCGACACGCCCACGGTGCAGATCCTCGATCCGCCGGTTGCGCCTCAGCAGAAGGCCCGTCCCCACCGCGCGGTGATCTGTATCGTCGCGACCCTGCTCGCCTTCCTCGGCGGTCTTGCGGTGGCCACCTTGCTGGAGCAGATTGCCCGGCTTGCCGACGAGGACCCGCCCCGCTACGCGCGCTTGCGAGAGCTCCTGCGCGGTGTGGGGCTGGGATTCCTTGTCCGCGGGTAGCACGATGTTGGTGGCCGTGCGACAGAGCGCCCCGCGCCCGGCAGCGCGAAGCTTCTGGGTGGCTGCGGCAGTGATCGATCTGGCGCTGCTGCTCCTGCTCGATCGCATCCTGCTCGTCGCCGTCCTCGCCGCCGTCGTCCTGCTGGCGCTCGCCTGGATCGCACGGGCCGAGTGGCCGCTCGCCTTCCTCTTCGCCGGCATGCCGCTGATCGCTTCCTTCGGCTGGGAGCACGAGGGCGTCGCCCGCGTCGTCATCGGTGGACGCCTCTTCTTCCTGCTCGCCTGGGCCGCGACGGTCCTCCAGGCGCGCGCCTCCGGCGCAAGGGCGGCGGCGAGTGTCGGCTTAGGAGGAGCGGTGCGACGGGCCGTGGGGGACCCTGTCTCGCTGGCAGTCCTCGGCCTGACGCTGGCGATCCTGCTCGGTGTGGGGCGCAGTCTCGCGCCCGGCTATGGGGCCGAGAAGGTCACCGGGTTCGTGTTGGGCAACGTGTTCTTTTACTTCGGCGCGATTCTGCTGTGGCCGGTGTGGCGGTGTCCCGGCCGGCTCGATCGCCTGCTCGGGGCGCTGCTGATCTTCGGTGGCCTCTTCGTCGCCGTCGGGCTCGCCAGTCTCACCGGTGTCTCGGCGGCCCTGGGGCTGGGGCCCGGATTCCGGGGGCCCGTAGGGGCGGTTCCCGGCCGGCTCGCCTACCTGGGTCTCGATCCGATCTGGACCGCCCGCCTGCTCGGGATGTGGATCGTTCTGCTTACCTGGGTGGTTGCCCGGGGCAAGCTGCCCAGCGCGCTGGGGGCGCTGCTCGCGGTGCCGGCCATGATGCTCATCGTCCGGACCGGTTCCCGTGGTCCGCTGGTGGCGCTGGTCTTGGCGCCGCTCGCGCTTCTGCTGCTCTTGCCGCGCAGATCCCTCCGGCGCCACTTGTGGCACACTTTCAGGCGCACGCTCCTGCCGGCTGCCGGTGTGGCGATGGTGCTTTTCTGGGTCGTGATGCCGGAAGGAGAGCGGGGGACGTGGCTGGCCGCGCTCATGCGCACGCCGCTGGGGGCCCTCTTCGGCTCAGGAGAGCTTGCATGGGCGCCTGCTGCCGAGACAAACCTGCTGCGCGATCCCTCCGCGCTCTATCGCGCCGAGATCATTCGCCGAGCCTGGGGGCTCGCCACCGAGGCGCTACCCTGGGGCGCCGGAACAGGGAGCTTTCCCGCGCTGCTCTTCCTGCGCGACCTGCGTCTCTATCCGCACAATATCGAGGCCGAGCTGCTGATTGAACAGGGACTTCCCGGCCTGCTTTTCTTCGGGCTTTTTATCGGTCTCCTCTGGCGCCGGGCGGTCGCGCTCGTGCGGCACACCCCGAGCCATGCGTGGCTCTTCGTGCTCTTCGCGATGGCCTTCCTCAACGCTCAGGTCAGCGGTGACCTGGGCGCGAACGCGGCGCTCTGGCTCTGGGGTGGGTTGATCGGCAGCCTCTGGCTGGCGCATCGCGATGGGGGCCGGGTGCCGCAGGAGGCTGGTTGATTAACTGGGCTCGATTCTTGAATCCCGTTGGCCGAATCCTCGACCTACAGCCGAAGGTGGCTCAGCCGGGAGAGCGGGGGGCTGTTCACCGGGAGGGCACAGGTTTGTACTCGTCTCGGGGAGGCGAGAGGAGGTGCCTGCCTTGATGGCGGCAAGGGTGGTTGACGGATGGCACTGTGGCGGTGACTGCTGGCCCCGCGCATATCCCGCACGGGGACAGACATTTGCGAGGGCGCGGTGACGGACGAGTTCTCTGCTCGTGGCGCTCGACGGCCTGCCCAGCCAGCCGATCAGCCGCTCACCTGCCAACCCGCCCCAACCTCTCCCCGCTCTCTGTTCTTAAGCCCGAAGTGGTTGACGTACTTCACCGTCTTGGGGGGGGCGAGGCGAGGAGACCAAGGCTTGGGAGTAGGGCCCGGCAAGAAGCGTCGACGGGCCAGCAATCCTGCCGCCTCTCAGGGTGGAGCAACTCCGGCAGCTGCTGGGCGGTGTAGCCTTAGCAACCCACACAGGGACTCAGGCCGTCTATGGCTCGGGGATATACACAGCATTCAGAGAGCCAACTGTAATCGAGCCAGAGAGATACGAGTAGGACCATCCATCCTGATCATCCGGCACGCAGTTGCGACCATCCCACGTCTGTATGACCGCCCACAGGCCAATGTAGATGGAATCCGCCGAATCGACGTGGAACGCGTGCGTAAGGCTGAACACATGGCGAGGAGAGCTGATGGCAGACGGATGCCATGTGACGTTGTGCGTCTGTTCATACAATGGAGATTCGCTGATCAGTTGCTCATCACCATCCATACCGAAAAGCTTGAAGAGTCCATGGCCAGTTGCCTCCGTAGATGTTGTGAGATTACAGTCATAAATGTCGTAATAGTTGTATTGCACTTCGAATCTGTAGGTTCCAGTTGCTGTCACAAGAACATCGCCAGCACCCAATGGCTGCAGTCCAAGGATCGCAACCGGCTCGATAGGCGGCACGTCAGGTGGAGTGTATCCGTACAGTGCCGCGGTCACATCGCTGACGTATGCTGCTGCGGTTCCAGACGAGTAGGCGTAACTCGCATAATCGGCCCGCTTCGCCTTGAGGGCAAAGGGGGTCGGTGCGATGCGCTCGCGCGGGGCAAGTGTCGAGAAACTTCCGCCGCCGGAAGGGTGTCTTACTGCAATCTCAAGGTAGCGTTCCACCGAACTCGTGAACTCAAACGGGCTGAAATCGAGCGTGACCGCGAAGACCCCGTCGCTAACCTGCACTTCATTGAGCAGGAGCGGACCTGCCGCCGCCGTGCCACCCTCCAACTCGCCGTACACCCAGAACTGGAAATCACAGATGTCGTTGACCGGCTGCCCCTCGAACTCCAGATGGCCCTGATATGTGAATGCGGGCTGCAAGGGGGCTGCGCCCGAGGGCGTCAGCGAAGCGATGAGAAAAGTACACAAGGCTGCGAGTGCAAAGAACTTCGTGGCGGTCATGGCTACACCTCGATACATCTGTTTGCTAGTACACCAAAACAAGCTTCCGCTGAGTGGAAAATTCACCTGCCTGAAGGCGAACGAAGTACACGCCGCTAGCTGCAGGGACACCGCGTTCACTCATCCCATTCCATGTCACACTGTGGGCGCCGGGAAAACGGTTCTCGTCGAGAAGAGTCCTGACGAGTCGACCTGTAGTGGAGTAGATTCTCAGGATGACCCGATGTGACACTGGAAGCTGGAAGGTGATCGTTGTCCATGGGGTAGTGGGATTCGGGCAGCAGGGAAAGAGATGCGGTATCAAAGGCAAGGAGACTATCGTCTCACCTGGGATCCTACTTGGCTGTGGGCTCCCGCCGCCGAGGATGCCACCACCAAGCGTATAAGCACCGCCCGTCATCTCGCCAACGTCAGGCTGACCGATCGTTCCGGCGAGATTGAGGCCACCGCCCGAGAGTAGGGTGCCCCCGCCGCCGTCTATGGAACTCCACAAGATCCTGTAGGAGGACTCGCCGCGTGCAGGAGCGTGTGTCGCACAAAGCAAGCAACCAGCAATCAGGCATCTCATCATGATTCCGGTCATGGTGGCCCTCCCCATCCGGGGTCCGAAGATGCATTATAGCACAGGTGGAAGTACAGTTTTGGCGCGGGGGCACGGCCGGTCGGGGGGGGGCTGCGCCAGAGCCGGGCCTTCGGTGGATGTTCAGTATCGCCGGGCAGCGCGAGGCATTCACTATCTGCTCTCCCAGCCGCGCCGAATCCTCTCCGCTCTCTGCATCTAAGCCCGAGGTGGCTAACACACTTCCTCGTCTCGGGGGGGCGAGGGGAGGAAAGGTGAACTGGGAGCGCCCAGTCGGCAGAAGACGCTGCAGGGTTGGCGATCCAGTAGCTTCTCAGTGCGGAGCAACTCCAGTCGGAAGAAGGTGATGGAGTTTCCAGGACGCACAGGTCTCCTCAACTACTACTTTCGGAGGGCGGCATGATGGTCGGCAGGGTTTTGGCACCATACGGGCGGCCACCCTCCGCCTCAGGAAGATGGCCGCCGTAAACCCTTGACAGGGCCGTTCCATATCACCGCAAGATGGCCACTCTCCCAGACTGCTCCTGCCCGCCGGCTACGATGCGCACCAGGTAGATCCCGCTGCAAACCGGATGGCCGCCTGTGTCACGATGGTCCCAGTCGATGCTATGAAGGCCCGGCGGCTGATCGGCCGCCCGGAGGAGATCCTTGACGAGGCGGCCCGAGACGTCGTAGATCCGCAGGTCGACGACCGCCGCCGCGGGCAGCTCGTAGCCGATCGTCGTGATTCCCCGCTGGTAGTCGGACCGGTAAGGATACAGGACCAGCGAGCCATGGTTCGCGTCGGGTTCCGGCGCATCGGTTGTGCTGGGCTCGATGCGCAGCAGACGCTGATTGGCCGATGTCATTGCACGCTCCTGAACGACGCCGCTCGGCCAGTACACTCGAACCGTATCGATCTCGGTCAGCACACTTACGCCAAAGGAGGCGATCAGGGAGTTCTGGCCGTAGCAGTGGCTGCCGACTTCGCGAATCTGCTGGTGCCCCTGAGTGTCGAGGACCACGCGTGCACCGATCCCTGCCGCGTTGGAGACCGTGCCGCGGAGTTCCACCTGCATCCAGTTGAGCCATCCGCCGGCAACATTTTCCACCAGAGCACTTGTGGGGGAATCACCAGCAAGATAGACATCCTGATCGCCATCATTGTCGTAGTCGGCCCAAGCGCAGCCGCGTGCGGCGGAGTGGGACGGGCCGTCGACAACTGCGAAAAACACACCGTAACCATCGTTTGCCAGCATGACCGATGCCTGGTCTGCACACACTCGGTAGAGATCCGGGTCGCCGTCGTTGTCGTAGTCGACCCAGGCGACTGAGCGGATCTCGCAGGCGTCACCCTCCGGGCCGGTGGTCGCATCGACAAAGACGCCGTCGTCATTGCGCAGGAGTGGGGAACTGACTTGCCAGCCGCCGATGTAGAGATCGAGATCGCCATCGCTATCGTAGTCGGCCCACGCCGCTGCGCGGCATGCCCCGTTGCCCGCAAGCAGGCCGGTTGTCACGTCTGTGAAGCTGCCGCCGTCGTTCTGGAAGAGCTGGTTCCCGAGCTCCGTGAGTCGGTACAGATCGGCATCTCCGTCCTGATCGTAGTCTCCCCAGACACCAGCGTAGGTCGGCCCCGTCGCCTGGAGCACCACCGGTGAAGCATCCTCGAACGAGCCGTCTCCGAGGTTGTGGAACAGCCGGTCCCCGCCGGCATAGTCGGCGACGAAGAGATCCACGTGTCCGTCGTTGTCGTAATCGGCCCACGCGACTCCCCGCTCCGTCCCGACATCCTGCATCACGCCGCAGGAAACCGACGAGAAGGCCCCGCCGCCATCGTTGCGGACGAGGCGATTGCTCGCCCCGTCGATCGCCAGGTAGAGATCGAGATCGTCGTCATTGTCATAGTCAGCCCAGGCGAGCCCCTCGGTCACGCCGGACTCGGAGACAAGCGCCTCGCTCGCGATCAACACGAAGCCCGCCACGCCGTCGTTGCGGAAGAGACTTGCCCCCCCGGCTGTCAGGGCGACGCACAGATCCTCGTCACCGTCACCGTCGTAATCGGCCCAGGCCACGGGTCCCTGGGCGCCGGAGAGGTCGATGGGAGCAGCCGTGATATCCGCCCATGCCGGAACGTCCGGTCGCATGACCAGACCCAGCACAATCGGGTAGTACGAGAGGGATACCTCGGGGTCCTCGGGCCACACACGGTACCCGGGCACGCCGCTCGCGGAAAACACATACGTCGAATCGATCGGCAGGCCCTCGAGCAGATAGGACCCCGCCGAGTCCGCAACGCAGGATGAGATCAGACCACCATAGAGATCGCGCGCCTCGACGAGGGCACCTTCTGCAGGGAACTCGATGCCGGCCGAGGGATCGCCAGCGTAGACGTTCCCCGAAACCGAAATCACTGCATCGGTCACCAACACCTGGAAGGTGTCGGACGAGACGTTGCTGTATACGTCACTGGCGAAGCAGACAGCCTCGAAGAGCCCGATGGCAAGGCGGCTTCCGTCCGCAGGATCGAACCAGATGGTCGGCGAGGGATCGACAACGTCGGTCGCCGTAGCCACCCCTGTGTAGTCGACGGTTGCGCTATCGGTCTCCGTCGGAATGACGAGCAGAGGCAGCGTCAAGCCGATAACCGGCGGCGTGGTGTCGACGATCGAGACTTCCACGTCAGATGAGTCGACGCCACCCAAGCCGTCGTCCACCGTGAGCTTGATGATGTGCGTGCCGAGAGGCAGGTCGATTTCCGCCTGCGGCTCTCCCGCACTCTTCCCCGGGAACGGGAGGTCCCAGGCAAAGGAGAGCAGATTCCCATTCGGATCCAGCGAGGCCGAGCCATCGAGCACCGCCGTCGCTCCCAGAGAACTGCGCGCCTCGATGACCTGGTTCATGCCAGGCATCGCGGTCGGCGCGAGATTGTCCGGGATTTCCTGGAGCTGCATCGTCGCCACGCCACCGGCCGGCGGCACCTGCGTGCCCAAGAGCTGGATCGTCCAGGTCCCCGGCTCGGGATCACTGACGCGGAAGAACTCGAAGCCGGGCCCCATCGAGTGCTCGACACCCGGGATCCCGGGATTCCAGCGATCGATGATCCCGCCGCCGGGACGGACGATGCGCATGGGGATGTCACCAGTGCCGAACCGCACGCCGAAGTCCAGATCGTAGTCGGGCGTGCCGCCGATCTCGTGCAGGCGCTCAGCGATCGCCTCGGGCGGGATGCGTGGCTGCCAGTCGATCTCTGGGAAGGGAATGATGTAACCGAAGCGGTCTTCGGCAGGTCCGAGGAGGCCGTCCTCTCCCGCAGCCTCCACCTCGCGGAACTGGCCACCGGGCCCGCCCTGCCCTCCAGGGCCGCCAGGACCGATTTCATATATATCGCCGCTACCTCGGGGCCAGATGTAGACTGGCATCAGGAGTTGCTGGCCGTGCGAGCAGCCGCCCGATCCGCCTCCGCCACCACCTCCGGGGCCGCCGTAGCCTCCGAAGGCGCCTCGGCCACCGTCTCCGGCGTCGTCCCACCACCAACAAGGAGAAAACGGATATCCGGGTCTGTGCCCTTCAGTACCCTGTGCGTAGACCCCGCCAGGGCTACCGTCCCCGCCCTGGCCACCCATGCCACCGGAACCGCCCCCCAGAGTGATGATCCGGTTCTCCAGAGTCACGGCCGGCGGGCCGATCATCTGGATCCCGACGCTGCCACCACCAGCCCCACCGCCAGAGGCGCCATGTCCCGGGCAGCCGCCACTGCCTCCGCCGCCACCGCGTCCAGAGAATCCGGGGATGACGATCGGAATACCTTCGTACCATATCCTCCGGAGGCTGATGCCTCCCTCGCCGCCCCCACCGCCTCCCTGTCCCGGTCGTCCGTCGCCGCCCAACAAACCTGGTGTTCCGACCAGTTCCTCCCCAATGAGGCCACCCACTCCGCTGCCCCCGGCGCCCCCTTCGCCGTGGGAACCCGTCGAGCCGGTACCGCCATTATGGCCGTCATCGCCCCTGATCCATCCCTGATGGATCGGACTGCATCGCCAACCGTCGGTCCAATAGGAATCGCCACCCTCGCCGCCGTCTCCGAAGCTGCCGCCGCCGGGGTATCCAAACTGCCCATGCCCCCCCGAGACCCCGGACAACTCGGGAATTCGCTCATTGTCCCAATACGCACAGCGCTTGTAGTCCCATACGCCTGGCACCATCCACTCTATGATCCCCATATCGTCATCAGCGAAACCGCCGTTCCCCCCCCGACTGCCGAACCGCATTCCCCCCAAGGCGCTATCTGCGGGGGCACCGGCTTCTTCGCAGTCCTCTCCATCGACGCCTGGCCCGCCATCGCCGCCACGCCCGGCGATGATCACATTGCGTGAGATCACCACCGCGGTGCAGCTGTCAGCGCGGATTGCCACGGAGTTTCCTCCCGCCTCGTGGTGCGCCGCCGCATCCGCGCCCCGCGCCGAGCGGATCCAGAGGCCGTCGAGCCGGGTCGCCATGCTAGTGACGTTCGATGCAGTCACCGCCACGGCGGATCCCTGGATTTCCGCAGCGTGCAGTTCGGCACAGTCTTCTTGCGCCTGAACCCAGATGCCATCGGGAGACGAGGTGTCGAATCCGCCGTAGATGCTCATTCCCTCGCCCACCTCGAAGTCTGTCGCCGGATAGCACCCCTCGTGGAGATAGAGGTCGGCGACAGGCGACTGCCCAATCGCGATCAGGCGCGCTTCATCGATGCTGGCCACCGGCAGTTCAGCGGTTCCCGGATTGCCGAGCGCCCCATTGGCACTGGAAACGAAGACCGCATGCGCCGGATCCTCCAGGGCTGTGATGACCACATCATCCCAGGCCTCACGCCCGTGGCCATCGATGACGTGCAGGCGCAGGCGCGTGCTGCGGACCAGATCCGGTGTCATGATCGTCGTGCTGGAGGAGAACTGATCGTCAAGCCACTCGATGAAGGGATCGGTATTCGGATAGACGAACGTGGGAATGTCCCACTCGTAGCTCAGGGTCCCCCACCCCGTTCCCGCTCCAATCAAGTCCATCACGGATCCGACGCCCACGAACATGTCGGCCGGCGCGGTCGCCGTCGGAGGCGGACCGTAGTCGCACTGGTCGGGTACGACGACGAGGCCGCTGCCGGTACAGGCGAGGTAGGCGAAGCCCGAAGTGACCGCGACGCTGCGAGCCTCGTCCGGCGTCTCGATCGCTCCCAGGAGTAGCGGGAATTCCGGATCGGAGAGATCGATGACCTGCATGCCGGACTCGCCGTCGGCGACATACGCAGATGTGCCCGCCACCGTGACGCCGGTGGCCGACTTTGGAGTGTTCACCGTGGCAACCACGGACGCTGACAGCGGACTCGACACATCGACAATCAGCAGACCCGATCCGCGAGCAGCCACACAGGCGTAGTTTCCCGTCAACGCGACTCCATACGCATCGCTGGGTGTCGCCACGGTGTGGACGACCTGAGGATTCGACGGACTGGAGATATCGATCACCTGCAGGCCGTAATTGCCACCGGCGACATATGCGTATGCCCCGCCGACGGCGACGCCACGGGAGAAACCGGACGTGTTTGCGTTGCCAACGATCTGAGGCAGTGCAGGAGTGCCGATGTCGATCACCTGCAATCCGGAGAGATAATCCGCCACATAGGCATAGTCGCCCGCCACGGCGACGCCATACGCATCGCCCGGCGTGTCACAACCGCCCACGATCGCCGGAGCGGCCGGATTCGTGACAGTGACAACCTGGAGCCCGGAGGTCCCGTCGGCCACGAAGGCGTGAGATCCACTCACTGCAACCGCGCGGGCTGTTCCCGGTGTATCCACGCTCCCGACGATCTGCGGGGTTGCCGGGGTCGAGACGTCCGCCACCTGGAGTCCGGCAGACCCATCTGCAACGTACGCGTATCCCGCGACGACGTCGACGCCGGATGCTGTCCCTGGCGTATCTTCGGTTCCCGTGATCGACGGCGAAGTCGCGGCCTGAAGCATGACGATCTCGAGCCCGATGTCGCCCACGAGAACGTAGCCTTCGTGGATCGCGACGTCGTGCGTGTCATCGGGCAGCAACACGCCGCGGATGATCTCCGGGCTGGCGGGGTCCGACACATCGACGATCTGCAGTCCCCCGTTGTAGTCGGCCACATAGGCCCGGTCGGCGGAGACGGCCACTCGAACCGCCGAGCCCGGCGTGTCGACCCCCCCCATGACGGATGGAAACGTGCAGTCGCGGATATCGACGATCTGGAGCCCTCCCCCACCTGCGGCCACATACGCGCAGGTATCCTGGATGGCGACATGGGAGGCACTCCCAGGCGTGTTCAAGCTACCGACGATCTCGGCAGCATCGGCCTCCAGCACGTCGACCACCAACAAGTCTAGATCCGCTACATACGCATAACGTCCGTGCACCGCCACGCCCTTGGCGAGACCCGGCGTATTCACGGTGCCGATGATCTGTGGAGAGAGAGGATCGGATACATCAATGATCTGCAGGCCCGCCATCTCGTCGGCGATATAGGCCTGGCAACCGGAGACATCGACATCATGGGCATCGCCGGGAGTGTCGGTCGTGCTGAGGAGTTGAGGATTCCCGGGATCCGCGATGCTGATTACGTACATGCCGACACCGCCCGCCGCCACAAAGGCATAGTCCCCCTGTAGGACCACAGCATGCATGGCGCCCCCCGGGTCGGTGGCTCCCACGACTTCCGGGGCGGTAGGATCGGAGATGTCGATGACCCTCAGGCCGTAGCCGCCGACAGTCACCGCGAGATCGCCCTCGGCCGCTAATCCCCAGGCGCCCATTGTCGAGACCCCGCCGACCCAGTGGGCATGCTCCCAGTAATCGATGCAGTCGGCACCTGCTGGGTCAAGAGCCATGCCACCGATCACCCACGCAAGCATGGCGAGGCGTACGCAAGCTGTGTTGAAGGGTGCGGTTGTTGCTTTCACGACGGTTCCCTCCTTGACGGAAGCTGCGCGCGGGAGCGCGAAGCTGGACCAGAAGACGTGATCGACGGGAATCGATTGAGCGTACTTGGGAAGTGCGTCAAAGGGCGAGGATCTACCCGGGAGGAGCGTCGACTCCAGCAGAGGCTGCGGGTCGAGGATCCTCTTCCGCCAGGCTGGCTCTCAGCAGGACACCTCGGCAACCGGGCTGGTTCCAAGGACTCAAACGCCCCAACGTCTCGGCAGCTGCAACTTCGCACTTCCTCCACCTTGTCGCCACGCTCGCAGGCACATCGGGGAAGATGCTGCCAGGATTCTACCAGCCGCACCGGGGCAAGTCCAGAGCGCTGACCTGACTCCCGGGAATCGGCTCAAGTTGTGAGTTACTGTCTCACGACTGCAATGAGGGGAGGTAGATCCAGCGTCCGAGACTATAGAACAGTTGTACCCCGTAGTGTGCCAAAACTCAGCCCACCAGAACTGATGGTACACTTGCCAGTTATGAGGCGGGCCCCGATCCTCCGGTGGGCGAAATGTCCGTTGCGAGAATTCCCCTCGGGGCACGCGTCGGCTAGATGGGGAGCCCGAACCGGCTGATTCCTCGCAGCTCGATCGCTCGCCATGCCGCCCATCCGCCGCCCCACCGCCCGAAGTGGTTGACGCTCTTCACCGTCTCGGGGGGCGAGACGAGGGGAGTGCGAACTGGGGGGGCGTATCTGGCGCGAAGCGTCTCAAGTTCGTCGATCCGGCCAATTCTCTCACTGGGGTAACTCCAGCAGTTGAAGGGCGATGGAGTTGTTGGGATGCACAAGTTCCCGGAACAGCTTTGACATCAACGCGGACGAGGTTTTGGCGAAGGACGGGGATTCTAGAGAATCACAGGGGTCCGGGGATTGCTCCCCGGGCCTGGATCCTCGGGGCCGAGACCGGATCGAGATCCGGTTCCCGTGGGACTACCTCAGAACGACGAGTCTCTTGGCGGATTTGTAGTTCGACGTGATCATCTCCACCCAGAAGATCCCTCCGCTCACCCGGTTGCCCGCATTGTCAGTCCCGTCCCAGGTCAGCGTGTTCTCGCCGGCCTGCGCCTTGCCGTCACGGAGCGTCCTGACCAAACGGCCGGAGACATCGTAAATGGCGATCTTCACCCTACTCTCGGCAGCCATGTTGAACCGGATGCGGGCCGTTCCGCGGAAGGGGTTCGGCCGGCTAGCATACAGGAAGTCGACCGGACCGCTCAGGTGCGTGTCGGCCGTCTCGTCCACGGCAACATCCTCGCAAGGATAGTGCCACGGATCGAAGGCCGCCCCCCCCGAGGCAATCCAGGTCAGCTCGGGGCCGAGCAGGTCGGCACAGCCGGCAATGATCGCCAGCGTGCTATTCGAGCAGGTCAACCCACCGTGGCCCACCTGGGAGAGGTGGTGCCAGCTGAAGCCGTCGACGCTGACCTTCCAACCACCCGCACCGCCAGGACCGGCCAGCACTTCCTTGGCCACCTGGGCGTACTGGACGTAGGTGAAGTCGTCGGTCGACTGGTACTGCAGGTTCCCGACACCGCCGTTGACCCCGGTGATGACGTTGTAGTTACGCACCAACGGGCAGCCGTTGTCGAAGAGCGAGATCGGACCGACAGGATCGAACTCCCCGCCGCCGCCGATCGAATCGAGCAGCACGCAGGGGAAATCATCGTTGTTGTAGTCACGATAGGCGTGGTTGAGGATGTCGGCCCCCAGCACGTCGGTGCAGAAGAGGATCGCCTTCCCCTCCTCGTCGTCGGCCATGAGCTCGGTGATCTCGTCACCGTTCATGATCAGACCCCGGCGGGTGTCAGCCAGACCGCACGCGGTCGTGGTCAGCCAGCTCTCGAGAAGGGTGAAGTCGGCCTCTTCGCCGCAACCCACGCCGAAGGTGCCGGAATTGAACAGGATCAACCGGTAGCCCAGCAACTGGTCGATGGTGCAGCCGTTGTTGCCGTAACCGCCGGGGTTGAAATGCGTGCCGCCGAAGCTGCGTAGCATCGCGGCATCGTAGTTCGTCGAGAAGTTCTGGCGGTCGAACTTGTCGAAGGTGATGCCCTGCTGCTCGAGCACGGGCAGGATGTACCGCTCGGCTCCGGCATTGAAGGCGTCGATGTAGAGTACCGACGGCCAGATGCAGTCATACTCTTCGGGTGTGCTCGTGTCGAGTTCCATCATGGGCAGGAACTCGACCTCGTGGACGTTGGTCTGGGGAGCATTGGCCGGCACGCTGAAGTAGTTCTGCGGGTTCGGGTCCTGCATCCAGTAGCTGCGGTAGTAATACTCGATCCGCGTGCCGGGCGTGAAGACGAGGTCCGGGAGGATCTCCTGCTGTGACGTGCAATCGTCGTAGTTCGGGTCGAAAGCGGGATCGTCCTCGTGGAAGAAGGTCACCCGGACCTGGCCGTCCTCGATCGGCACCCAGATCCCGCCCTGCAGAGTCATGGCCGTGTCCATGAGCGCGCAGACGAAGTCGGCCTCGGGATCGCCGACAAGGCGCGCCTTCCAGGCCGAGTAGTCGGGAATCATGTCCTGGCGGGGACCCTTCTTGGCCACCTTGAAGCAGAGATCGATCCAGTAGGTGTCCTCGGGTAGGGTAACGGGCGGACCCTTCACCGCTGCGACGTCCTGGAGCCAGTCGTTGTAGTCGCTGTTGTCGCGGCTCATGTCATAAGCCACATCGACGTTACAGACATCGCTTGGATCCAGGAACGACGGGCGCGTCTGGCCGAAGCCGTCATGGAAGAGATGCCCGGGGTACAGCGCGATTCCGGGAGCGTCCACGCCGGTGGTGATCCCCACGCGCACGTTGTCGTAGATCGGCGCGCCGTTGGTCCAGCCCTCCCTGGGGCATTCCATCGGGTGAATTCCGAACGCGCTGCAATCCGTCAAGACTTCATAGATGAGTTTCATTTGTTCCCAGCTGTGCGGCAGCGGCGTCCCGTCCACGGGCGCCGTCAGGCTGAAGGTCTGGTCGTGCACGCAGATGGGCTGACCGCTGTAGTGCCACACCGACTGGCCCAGACGCGGACTCCAGCGCGGCGTCGGATTTTGGGGGGTCCGGTGCGGATAGTAGAGGAATCCGGGACGGTAGAAGGTGCCAGCGTTTAGGGGGAGATAGTAGAAGGCGTCGCAGCGGGCGATCACGTTGAACCAGCCTGCCGCGCTCGTGAAGCGTTCACGATCAACGACCGGGCTGGTCATGTACTCGTGATGGCCCGGGAAGTGCCCAGTCGGCGTGGGCAAGGGCACCGTGGTGGCACAGCACAGCGCGTTGCCAGACAGATCGCAGGGGCAGGGCATAGCGGGGGGACCCACCATGATCCAATCCCACCACTCCGCCTCAGTGCAGACATTCATGTAAGCGCCGACCGCGGGGCCCTTCTCGAAAGTCCAGCCGTCGTCCGACGTCTCGAAGTCGTAGAGGCGA
>JAGMBO010000021.1 GCA_023129715.1 Candidatus Eiseniibacteriota bacterium
GCCGCCGCCACGATGCGCGCCGCCGCCGCACCTTCCGCCGCCGTGCCCACGACGACGCCGCGCGCGCCCCGCTGCGCCAGTCGGCGTGCCAGCGCGCTCACTTGGCTCAACGGCCACTGTTTGGCGGAACCGTAGCGCGCTCCCGGACAGAGCGCGATCAGCGGCGCCCGCTCCCCCGCCTCCCCCAGCGGGGCGAGGAACTCCTGTGCCGCAGCACGCGTTGCCGGGTCGCTGGGCAGCTCGGGAAGGTCGGGAAACCTCTCCCCCTGAGCTTCCCGGGCGAGGTCGATGAACTCATCTCGCAGATGCCGGCTTCCGCGCACAGGGCGGGGCAGGGCACGGGTCAGCAGCGCGCTGCGCCCCTCGGCCGCCCAACCGACGCGCCGTCGCAGCCGCGCCAACCAGAGCCAGAGGGCGGCCGAAAACGAGGGCACCAGCAGTAGCCCCGCCTGCGACCCCGTCCGGCGCGCGCCGGCGGCGGAACGCACCAGTTCCGCCGGGTCGTGGGCCGCCCTCAGGGGAATCGCCGGAAGATCGGGAAACGCGATCCGGGCGAGCTGCAGCGGAGCATCGCGCCCGGCGAGCCACAGCCGGCCGGGGTGCGCCTCGCGCAGGCCGGCGACCGCCGGCAGCGCGAGCAGCGTATCTCCTACCCAGTTCGGAAGTCGGACGATCCAGTTCATCGATCTCCGCCCAGCGCCTCGAGAGCCGCACGGATTCGCGTGCGCTCCTCGGCATCGCCGGCCAGCGCCTCCGCCTCGGACAGGGCCCGCCGGGCGGCCCCGGGGCGACCTGCATTGGCCAGCGAGACACCGAGCAGGTAGGCGATCTCGGCCGCGTGCGGCCGCAGGGTCCGCAGTCGCCCGAGCGTTTGCACCGCGCGGTCCCAGTACCCGACCCGGGTCAAGACGAGGCCGAGATTGTACAGCAGATCGGGCTCGGCCGGGTGGCACGCGAGCCCCGCTTCGAGAACCCGCCCGGCGTCGAGCAGCCGGTCTTGAACCATGTACCCGTTGGCAAGATTGAGGTAGATCCCCAGTTCCTCATAGCCCGCCATCCGCGCCTGCTCGAGAAGCGCAACCCCCGCCGCATCGCGCGCGGCGCGAATCAGAGCGCCCCCCAGGCGCGCCAAGAACTCCCCTTGCAGGCCTCCCTCAGGCCCCCGGGCGATGCGCGCGCGCCAGCCCTCCGCCGGCATTCCGTCGCCCGCCGCGCTCTGCTCGAGCACCCGCACCCGGCCGCCCGCCTCGGCCCCAAAGGCCCGTTGCGTCTCTGCCGCCTGCTGCAGGGTCACGTAGAAGTCGATGATGTCCGGATAGTCGTCGGCCCGCGCGAGGAAACGCCCCACCATCCGCTCGCTGACCAGGATCGCCGCGCACCCCCGGTACCAGCCCGCCCAGTAGGCCCCCCGGTGAATCTCGGGGGCAACGCTGTGGAAGGGGATCGGAATCCAGTGCAGTCGGCTTGGCTCCGGTGCCGCGATCCCTAAGTCGTAGGCGACCAGAGATCCCGCCGGCAGCCGCGATTCCAGGTAGGCGACCGCCGCCTCTCCCGGTGGTTCGGCCGAGCCCCGGGCCATCGTCTGGAGCGCCTGGGCGCCCAGGGGGGGCAGGATCGCCGCCATGGCAAGCAGCAACCCCCAACCTCGGCGCGGCCAGCGGCGCCAGGTGATGGCCGCACCCCGGCCCGCCTCGGCCGCGGCCCAGACGAGCAGCAGAACCAGCGGTGAACGGTGGGCGAAGCCCGCCGGCAGGCTTGCCGTCACGACCAGCAGAGCCATCAGCGGTGAGAGCTCCCCGGCCCGCACCCTTGCCGGCCAGTGCCGCGCGGCCGCGAAGACCAGGAGCAGCGCGGGCCCGTGCAGCGTAGACCAGAGCGGCGCCAGGCCCGTCTCGATCCCGAAGGGGCGCATCTCACTGGCCAGCCCGCCTGCCCGGGCCTCCCAGAGCATGCCCCGCAGCCACCCACCCGGGTCGCGCAGCAACTCGGGCGCAAAGGCCCCGACGAGCAGCGTTCCCAGCAGCAGGACGCGTGCGGCCCGGCTTCGCGCCGACCGCTCGCCCAGCAACCAGCCCCAGGCCAGGGGCCAGACCGCCACCCAGGCCCACGGACTCCAGGAAAGCGCCCAGGCCAAGGCGATCCCAAGCAGCCAGCCCGGCCCCTGTCGGCGGCTGATCAGCCAGAAGAGGATCCCCACGGCCACGCAGGGCTCCGCTTCGAGTGATGCATGAACCCAGTAGGCTGAACTGGCCAGCAGATAAGCAGGTAAAGAACCCAACAGCCCCGGCAGGGAGGAGAGCCGGATCCCCGCGCCGGGGCACACGGGAGGTCGGATCACCAGCAGGAGCCCGAGCGCCCCGAGCCCCAGGCCAAGGGCGCGGAGAAGCAGAAGCAATGTCCCTGGAGAAACCCCCGCGAGCAGCAGCAGGGCCCCCGCCGCGGCCCTCGGATCGGTGACGGAATCGCCGGGAGCCAGAAGACTGGCCGCAGCTCGGATCTCTTCGGCCCGCGCGGTGGCCTGGCGCAGCCAGGCGGGTTCCCCGCCTCCCTGGAGCCGCATCCAGGCGAGCCCGGCGAGGATCCCGAAGAGCAACAGAGGCCCCACCGCCTGGCGGACCCTCATCCAACCGCCGAGATCGGGGCGATCCAGCGGGTGCCGTGCCTCTCCCGGCACTAGAACTCCCACCCCATCGAGAACTCACCCTTGGCATGACCGACCCAACCGGCCAGATCGGTCCGGCGTGTCAGATCCCAGCGCAGGATGGCGAACCCCATGTTCAAGGAGGTCCGGAAGCCACAGGAAGCATGCAGATCTTCAAGACGGAACGAGCCCTCCCCACTGCCGGAGCGGATCGCCCGGAAGGAAGCCGGATCGTCCCACGCCGCGCCGAGATCGAAGAACAGACTGCCCCGAATCCCGGCGATCCCAAACCGCAGCGGCCAGGCGATCGCCAGATAATCGACGAAGGGGAACCGAAACTCCAGGTTGGTGAAGGCAATCTTCGTTCCCGCCAGCGGCCGGTCGAGGTATCCCCGCAGCGAGTAGGGACCACCGAAGGCGATCCGCTCCCGGTCGCGTCCCCACTCCCCGGCCGCCACCAGCCGCCAGGCGATCGCGTAGCGTTTGCGGATGTTCAAGTAGATCCTGTGATCGAGGGTCGCGCTGCTCGCCTCCCGCTCCCCGAGAAAAACGCCGGCGCTGATTCGAGTGCGCTGTCCGCTCAGCGGCCCGGTCGAACCGAAGAGGGCGGAATCGAAGACCAGCGCAGCCTTGGGCGCCGCGTAGAGCTGATCGACGTGTTCGTCCTTCCAACCGCACCGCCAAAGGTCCGCCTCCTCGATCTCCTCGCACAGCCACTCGTAGCGCTTCTCGTAGACCCCATCGAGGAAAAACTCCAGGCGCCGGAAGCGCGAGAGCGGGTAGATCAGCCCCGCCCCAACACCACGCACCACCCGCTTGCGATAGATGTCGGGATAGCCGGGAATTGTCCCGTAGCCATAGCCGGTCCGATACTGATAGAGGGAGAGCAGGAAGGCGGGACGCCGGCGCTGGTTCAGATAGCCGAGATAGTAGCTGCCCTCCTCGATCGAGCCACTGACATGGGCACCGACGTAAAGACGGCGATTCCCGAGCATGTCGGAAAAGCTGAGCAGGGTCTGGGCAACGGCACCATAGCCGCTGGCATAAAGCCCCCCCGCCTGGGCGAAGTCGATGGCCAGGCGCGGCCGGTAGTCGCGCTCGACGACACTGAGCGTCTCGGGCAAGACCATCGTCCGGCGATAGACCTCCGCCAGTTCGACCTCGCGCTGCGGCGGCTCGCGGCGCGGAGGCGCCCTGCCCCCGAGCGGTCCGGGTAGCGCGCGACGGGACTCGTGCGGGTGATCGTCGGCCCCGGTCGAGTCTTGCGCTTGCGAGGCGACCAACGCCTCCGTCGCGACCAACTCCTCCGCGGCGACCCGCGCATTCGTGGCGCCGCATGCGTCGGCCGCGTCGGCGGCGAGCTGCGCGGGGGCGACCTGGGAGGTGTCCGGCCTACCCTCCCCAGCTCCACCGCGGCCGGCGGTTTCGAGCGGCGCCGGAACGTCCGGTCGCCAAGGCTCCCGCCCGGCGAGCTGGGCGAGCGGGTCCTTGATCGCGTAGAGGTCCCAGCCCCCCCGGGCATAGACGCTGAAAACGACCCGGCGTCCATTGGCCGCCAGACTCGCCGCCGCCCCGGTCGGTGTGATGCCCGAGACTCCGGTGATCACATCGGTCAGCTGAACGTCGCGGCCCAGCTCGAGGTCGTGGACGAAGAGGTTCGAGATCCCCGTCCGGTCGCTGATGTAGAGCAAGTGCCGCCCATCGGGAAACCACTGGGGATTGATGTTCTTGCCGACAGCATTCGGCAGCAGGCTGACCTCCCGGGTCGCAAGGTCGAGAATCGCGATCCGCCAGGGAGAGCGGGTCTGCTCGGGAATCAGCGAGCGGTAGTTGCGATCGGTGACGAAGGCAATCCGCGAGCTGTCGGGAGACCAAGCGGGCTGGAAGATGGCCCAGGCATCCCGGGTCAGTGCCTCGAGCGATGTCCCGGCAGCGTCGGTCACATAGAGGTCGGAGTACCCGCCCCGGAGACCGACGAAGGCGATTCGCTCTCCATCCGGCGACCAGGTCGGCGAGAGCATCTCGTCGAAGCCGAACTCGATCTCTCGCAGCAGCTCCCCCTCGGGCATGCCGATGACGACCAGCCGGTCCCGGCCGCCCGAGAGGGCGATCAGCGCCAGCGCCTCGCCGTCGGGGCGCCACTCGAGCGAGGTGCGGTAGTAACGCAGCGACTCGAAGCTCTCCCGGCGCTGGCCGCGGATCAGCCGGCGCCGGTGGCCCCCGTCGATCGCCGAGGCGACATAGAGATCGGCATAGGGACTCAGGTCGGCGATGTACGTCAGATGGCCCCCGTCGGGCGAGACCGCGGGGGTGATATGAAAGTTGGCCAGCGTCTCTTCGTGGCCGGTCAGGCGTCGGCCGATCTCCTCGCAGCTCGTGTGGCAGGCGATTTCAGGGAGGTAGCGCCGCCGCAACGCCGTGTGCCAGTCTTGCGAGAGGCGTTCGACCGTCACGCCGAGAACCTCAGAGGTCCCCCGTCGGAAACTCCGGCGCCGAGCCATGCCCCGCAGCCAGGGGCCGAGCATCTCATCCCCGAACTGCTCACCGATCAGAGCAACGATCGACTGCCCGAAACGATAGACGCGGATGTCGCCCACGTAGGCGAGTTGATCAAGTGTCGGCAGGCGGCCCTCGAGCGTCGCATCCCGCAGCCACATCTCCGTGTGGGCATCGACGCCCGGGACGCTGAGATACTCCGCGAGACCTTCCATGACCCACAGCGGCGGCGTCCACGAAAGGGGATCGATCGCGCCGCGCGCGCCGGCCGACTCGATGATGTCGAGCTGGAAGGCATGCGTCAGCTCGTGCGTCACGACATGATCGAGCTCGGCGATCGATCCCGTTCCCGGAACGACTACCCGACGCTTGATCAACTCGGTCAGGCCGCCGGTGCCTTCTCCGATCAGGCTCGAGACGGTGCGCGTCTCGCGGAACTCGCTCTGCGACCCGTACAGGATAAGCGGAATCCGCTCGGAGACCTCGTGACCATAAATGTAGCTCAGACGGGCGTAGGCGCGCTCGGCGATCTTGAGCGTCTCGTCGGCCAGCTCGCGCTCGTCTTCGTAGAAGAGGAACTCGAAGTGCGGGCTCTCGATCACCCGCCAGTCCCGCGCTACGCCCGGGACCTTGTTCTGGCCGAAGTACTGCCCCGTCGCCGGAGCGCCCGCCAGCCAGAGCAGCGCAGCCGCCGCCCCGAGCATCCAGCCCCAGGCCCGCCCCCGGCGATGCCCGGCCTCCTCTCCCTCGAGCCGCATCCCTTCGCCTTCCGTGGGGGCAGCAGAATGGGGCGGCTCCGCCGCCCCATTCTGCTGCCTCGCGCCCGGCGCGACTCGAACGCGCGACCTTCTGCTCCGGAGGCAGACGCTCTGTCCAATTGAGCTACGGGCGCTCGTGCTCCGCTGCAATGCCTTGCACAATGTCAACTCCTAGCAGATCCCCCACGCGCCGGCAACGAGAAAGCCTGTTCCAACAACGCCTCGGCATGCCGGAGCGCCTCGGCTCCGGCGCCGTCCCCTCCAAGCATACGCGCGATTTCCTCCACCCGCAGGCTCCCCGCGACCGGAGTGACCTCGATGAGTGCGCGCTGGGCGTCGCTGCGCTTCTCGACCCGGAAGTGGCGGCATGCCTGCGCCGCGATAACCGCCAGGTGCGTCACCAGCAGGACCTGCCGGTGCCCGGCAACCACCGCCAGGCGACGGGCCACCGCCCGCGCGGCGCTGCCGCCCAAACCGGCGTCGATCTCGTCGAAGACGGTCAGGACGGTGCGGCCCCGCTCTCCGAGAACGACCCGCACGCCGAGGGCCACACGCGCGATCTCGCCCCCGCTGGCAATCTCTCCCAGGGGACGAAACCCTTCGCCCGGATTGGTCTCGACCTCGAAGAGGACCCGCTCGCCCCCGGTCGCCCCGACCGCCGCCTCGCCCCTGCCGGTGCCCCCCCCACCTACCGCGGGCAACGTCACCCGAAAGCGGCAGGCACCCATCCCGATGCCGGCGAACTCCTTCTCCAACGCCGTGGCGAACCCTCCCGCCGCCCGCTCCCGCCGCCGGCGCAGCTTCTTGGCCACCCCACCCAGCGCTTCGCGCCGCGCCGCGCACTCGCCCGCCAGCCCTTCCCGGATGGTGGCCGCCTCCGTCAATCGCTCCAAGTCGGCCCGCATCGTGGCCAGCAAGCCGACAACCTCGGCGAGCGGGCGGCGATGCTTGCGCTGCAGCCCCTCCAATGCCGTGAGACGCTCTTCCAAGCGTGGCAGTTCCTCGGCGCCGGCCTGCGCCTCGCGGCGCAGACCGCGCACCCGGCGCGCCGCTTGCCGCGCCCCCAGCGCCAAGGCGTGCAGCTCCTCTCGGAGCGCCGCCCAATCCCCGGTTCCCTCGCCCAGCGCCCCCAGGCGGTGATCGAGTTCCTCAAGCGCCTCGAGCACCGATCCCGAGCGGGCCTGCAGCAGCTCCTCGGCCAGAGCGAGCAGCTCCTCACGCCGGTGGCTTGCCCGCAGCGCAGTCAGCTGGTCGCGCAACCGCTCGAGTTCATCGGGCTGCGGTGCGACCTGCTCGATCTCCGCGACTTGGAATCGTAGCCACTCCTCGTCGCGCGCGAGTTGCGCCATGCGGTCTTCGTGTTCCCGCAGCGCCTCGCGCGCCTCGCTGACCGCGCCGTAGCAGGCGCGCACCTGCCGGCGCAGCTCACCGTGCCCGCCGAAGAGATCGAGCAGATCGCGCTGCACCTCGGGACGGCGGAAACGCTCCTCGTCCCGCTGGCCATGGATCTCGACGAGCTGCGCGCCGAGCTTGCGCAGCGCCCCAACCAGGACGCGCTGGCCGTTGATGAAACAGCGACCGCCCCCCCGGCGCTGGATCTCGCGGCTGATCACCAACTCCTCTCCCTCGAGCGGCACGCCCAGCGCCCGCGCGGTGCGCAGGGCCCGCGCATCCCCACGAAAAACGCCCGAGATGCGCAGCCCCTCGGCGCCGCGCCGGATCCAATCGGCGCTTCCGCGCCCTCCCAGAAGCAGTCCGAGCGCCTGCAGCAGAATCGACTTGCCGGTTCCGGTCTCCCCGGTGAGCACATTGAGCCCTGGTGAGAACTCCAGCTGCGCGTCGGCGACCAGCAGGAAATCGGTCACCCGCAGGTTGCTCAACATCGTTCTCTCTCCCGGCGGCCGCTGCGACGGTGCGCTCGGCGCCTCTGGCAGCGGTCCGCCCGGCGGCTCCGTCCGCGCCCCGCAGGGCGGCCGATCAGGCGCCCCATTTCAGCTTCTCGCGCAGCACATCGTAGAAGGAACGCGGGCGCAGATGGACGAAACAAGAGCTCTTCGCCGCCCGTCCAATGCGCACCGATTCACCAGGATGGAGTTCCAGGGATACCTGGCCATCCACGATCAGGTGTACGGCGCCCCCATCGGAGAGCGGCTGGATCTCGATCGCCTCGTACGCGGGAAACACCAGGGGGCGAATCGCCAGCTTGTGCGCGCAGATCGGGGTGGCGATCAGCGCATCGAGCAGCGGCTGGACGATCGGCCCCCCCGCCGAGAGGGAGTAGGCGGTCGATCCGGTCGGGGTCGCCACGACCAAGCCATCGGCCTTGAAGCGCCCCACGCGGGTCTCACCGATCGCCATCGTGACCTCGATCAGGCGCTGGCCGACCTCGCGCACGACCGCGTCATTGAGGCCGAAGAGGGTGGCCCGCGGCCGGCCGTTGCGTCCCAGAATCGAGATGCGCAGCATCATGCGCCGCTCGGTCGTGTAGTCGCCGCGCAGCGTCTTCTCCAACGAGGCATACAACTCCCGCACCGAGACCTCGGCGAGGAAGCCGAGCCCCCCGAAGTTGACCCCCATGATCGGCACCTCTTGGGGAAAGAGCATCCGCGCGGCGGCCAGCAGAGTCCCGTCGCCGCCGAGCACCACCAGCAGGTGCGCGCGCCGCGCCAGAGCCTGCGGCGAGAGGCGCTCGACACCCTCGGGAAGCCGGCCGTCGACATCCTCGCCGACATAGACGCGGCATCCCTCGGCGAACAGCCAGGCGACCAAATCACGGAAAACCTTCCGGCAATTCCGCTTTGAGAAGTTCGGATAGATCCCCACCGCTCGAATCATGCGCCGTGCCATGCTTATTCCTCGCCCTCGACGCCTCCCGGCCCGCCCACCAGATCCCGCCCCGCGGGCCCGTTGCCCTCGGGGGTCAGTTCTCCGTCGGCCGAGAGGATCTCGAGCTGCTCCTCGAAGGCGCTGATCCGCCGCACGCAGAGATCGTGCAAGTCGCGCCCCTCCCGGCAGAGCGCCAACGCCTGGGCCAACTCGATTTCACCCCCCTCGAGTTGGCGCACGATCTCCTCCAGTCGCCCGAGAGCCTCCTCGACCGTGCGGCCGTCGGCTGGCTGCCGCCCCCGATCTCCCGCCCCCCTCTTCCCGCCAGACCCCGGCTTCCCACTCATGCCTCGTGCTCCTCTCGCGCACCCCGCGGCGCGGCGTGATCCATCCCGCCCCCACACGTGCGTTCCTCGATGCGGCAACGTAGCGTGCCATCTGCGAGTCTCACGTCCAGCCGCCCACCGACCTCCACCTGCACCACCCGCGTTACCAAGCGTTCCCCGGCGTCGAACGCGAGTGCGTAGCCCCGGGCAACGACCGCCTGGGGACTGAGCGCCGCCAGCGTCGCGGTCACCGCCGCCAGCCGATGCCCCGCGCGTTGCAGCCGGACCGCCGCGGCCCGCTGCATCCGCGCCAGCAGTTCATCGGCCCGCTGGCTCGCCTGGCGCATGCGATCGAGCGGACTCTGCAGCGCATGGCTGCCACCCAGTGCCGCGACCCGCAGCCGGACAGTCTCGATCCGGCGCCCCGCGGCGCGCGGGGCGCGCCCCCAGAGCGCAGCCAGCGCCGCACGCACCTCCCGCACGTCGGGCACCGCCAGCTCCGCCGCGGCCGAGGGGGTCGGCGCGCGCAAGTCGGCGACATAGTCGGCGATCGTCTCGTCGACGGCGTGCCCCACGGCCGAGATGACCGGCAGACGCGAGGCGGCGATCGCCCGCGCGACGACCTCTTCATTGAACGCCCAGAGATCCTCCAGCGATCCCCCACCCCGTCCAACGATCAGCAGGTCGAGTTCCTCGCGCCGGCTGAGTTGCTCGATCGCCGCGGCGATCTCCTCCGCCGCGCCGGGACCCTGCACGCGTGTCGGCCGCAGGATCAGCCGGATTGCGGGCCAACGCCGGCGCAGGACCCGTTGCAGATCCCGAATCGCCGCCCCGGTCGGCGAGGTGGCGATGCCGATCGCCCGCGGAAAGGCGGGCAGGCGCTGCTTGCGGGCCGGGTCGAAGAGCCCCTCGTTTGCCAAGCGAGATTTCAGCGCCTCGAAGGCGGCCTGCAGTTCCCCCGCCCCCACGGGGAGCAGGCGCTCGGCGATCAGTTGATACTGCCCACTGCGCTCGTAGACGGTGATGCGGCCGAAGGCGACGCACTGCAGGCCATCCTGGGGCCGGAAACGCAACCGGCAATTGGCGCCCCGGAACATGACGCAACGCAGCTGGGCGGCGGCGTCCTTGAGTGAGAAGTAGAAGTGACCCGAGCGGTGGGCAACGAAGTTCGAGACCTCGCCCTCGACCCACAGCGGTGCCAGGCTGGTCTCGAGGCTCTCCTTGACCAGCGCGGTGGCCTCACTGACCGACAAGCGTTGCTGCATGCAGCTCTCCCGGCTGCTCGCGGCCACGCCGGAGCGGCGGTTCCGCTAGGAGGCGCGGCGCGCTGCCTGCTCCGCAGCCCACACGGTGTTCTCGAGCAAGCAGGTTACCGTCATCGGACCGACCCCACCCGGCACAGGACTGATCGCTCCGGCGATCTCGGCGACCGCCGCGGTGTCGACATCGCCACGGATCAGGCGTTTTCCGGGTCGCGCGGGATCGGGCTCGCTGTGGATCCCGACATCGACCACCGTCGCCCCCGGCGCGACCATCTCGCGCCCCACGAAGTGGCGCTGTCCGATCGCGGCAATCAGGATCTCGGCGGTGCGGGTCATCGCGGCGAGGTCACGGGTGCGCGAGTGGCAGAGCGTCACCGTCGCGTCTCCCGCCGGCCCCTTGGTGGAGAGGAGATTCGCCAGGGGCCGCCCGACGATCCGGCTGCGCCCGAGCACGACCACGTGTCGGCCGGCGATCTCGACGCGATAGTGCTGCAGCAGGCGCAGGATACCGAGCGGTGTCGCCGAGACGAACCCGGGCAGCCCGAGACAGAGCCGCCCGACGCTGACGGGATGAAAACCATCGACATCCTTGGCCGGATCGACAATCGCCAGCAGCTCCTCGGCGGCGAGGTGATCGGGAAGCGGAAGCTGGAGCAGGATGCCATGGACCGCCGCATCGACGTTCAGTTCACGCAGTACTTCCACCACCTGCCGTTGCTGCGTCTCCGCCGGCAGCACGAGGGTGCGAGACTCGATCTCGAGTTTGCGTGCCGCCCTCTCCTTCGAGCGCACGTAGACCGCCGAGGCGCGATCCTCCCCGACCCGGATCATCACCAGCCCGGGCTTCACCCCCGCGGAGGCCAGCCTGGCCACCCGTTGCTTCAGCCGCTCCCTCAGCGCGGCCGCCGCCGCGCGGCCGTCGAGGATCATCGCCACCCCTCACCCCCTTCGGCTAGCGGGCATACTCGATGGCACGCGTCTCGCGGATCACCACAACCTTGATCTGACCCGGATACTGCAGTTCCTTCTCGATCCGCTGGGCGACGTCACTCGCCAACGTCGCCGCCCGATTGTCGTCGACCTCCTTGTGCTGGACCATGATCCGGATCTCTCGCCCGGCCTGGATCGCGTAACATTTCTCGACGCCCGCGAAGGACTCGGCCAGGCCCTCGAGACGCTCGAGGCGCTTGACGTAGGCCTCGAGGGTCTCCCGGCGGGCGCCGGGGCGCGCGCCGGAGATGCCGTCGCCGGCCTGGACGAGGAAGGCATAGACACTTTCGGCCTCGATCTCGCCATGGTGGGCGCCGACCGCCTTGGCAACCTCCTCGCTCTCGTTGCACCGGCGGACGAGGTCCATGCCGATGATCGCGTGCGGACCCTCGACATTGTGATCAACCGCCTTGCCGATGTCGTGCAGCAGACCGCAGCGCCGCGCCAGCGCCTCGTCGAGTCCCAACTCGGCGGCCATCATTCCGGCGAGCAGCCCGACCTCGACGGAGTGCTTCAGCACATTCTGTCCGAAGCTCGTCCGGTGCCGGAGCGCCCCCAGGTGGCGAATCAAATCCGGGTGTACCCCATGAACCCCCAGGTCGAGCGTGACCCCCTCCCCCGTCTCGCGCAGCTCGCGCTCGACAGCCTGGGCGGCCTTCTCGACGACTTCCTCGATGCGCCCTGGGTGAATGCGCCCATCGCGCACGAGGGTCTCGAGCGCCAGACGGGCGACTTCGCGACGGACGGGATCGTAACCGGAGAGCAGGACCGCCTCGGGGGTGTCATCGATGATCACGTCGACCCCGGTGGCCGTCTCGAAGGCGCGGATGTTGCGCCCCTCCCGGCCGATGATGCGCCCCTTCATCTCCTCATTGGGCAGTGAGACAACCGTCACCGTCGACTCGACCGACTGCTCGGCCGCCAGCCGTTGAATCGCCATGGTGATCACGCGCCGCGCCTCGCGCTCCGCATTGCGCTCGGCCTCCTCGCGGATCCGGCGCGCGCGCAGCGCACCATCGGCGCGCGCAGCATCTTCCATGTTCTTCAGCAATCGCTCCCGCGCCGCCTCGGCGGTCAGGCCGGAGATCTGCTCGAGGCGCCGGTTCTCCTCGCCGACCAGCCGTTCGGCCTCACTCCGCTGCCGGGCAAGTTCCTCCTGCTCGTGGCGGGCGGCCTCCTGGAGCTTGCGCAGCTCGGCTTCGCGGCCCTCGAGCTGGTCCCCCCGGCGCGCGAGATGGGACTCCTTCTCCCCGAGGCTCTGCTCGCGGCGATCGAGTTCCTGGCGCGCCACGCGCATCTCCTCGTCGAACTTCGCCTTGGCGCGGATCCACTCCTCGCGCGCCTCGATCGCCGCCGTCTTGCGGTGTAGCTGGGCCTCTTTATCAGCCTCGGCCACGATCTTCGCGGCCCGCGACTCGGCGTCGGTCAGCCGTGCCCGTCCGAGGCGACGGTGGCCCCATATTCCGATCCAAAGCCCGATGAGCGCGGTGATCAGCGCCACGACCCCGGTGATGATCCAGTCTACGGACCCCACGATCTCGCTCCTCCCCGCGGCAGGATCAGGCCTTGGAGGAACCGAAGAGAAGAAAAAAGAATTCCCCGCCCAAGCCGTGCGGAGCGGACAACATTGAACCGCGTCTGTCCAAGTGGGTTCCTACCCCGGCTGCCTCAGGCACCCCATCGTCGGGTTCCCCTATCAGCCGTTCCCGGACCCCCCGGAGTGAGTGTTGGTTCAAGTGGTCCCGCTACCTTCACAAGCCAGGCAGGGAATAAACTCGTCCTTCTCGCTCGGTCGCCGCTCCTACTAAAGTACGAAACCCCTAGTCGCTCCGCGGACCCTCAAGCCTTCACGCGCCCCTGACTCGCCTCGCCGAGGATTCGCTCCACCGCCGAGTCGATGCGCGCCACGCGGGCCTCCATCTCTGCGGCGATCTCCGCACCCTGCGCCCGCTCACGAAAGAGCTCATCAGCGATGTTGAGTGAGGTCATCACCGCAATGCGCGTTGGGTCGGGAGCACCGCTGACACGACGCAATTCAGCCATCTTGCCGTCGACGTAGGCCGCCAAATCGGAGAGCGAGGTCCCATGGGTTTCCCCCGCGACCCGGTATTCCTCTCCCAAGATCGTAATGCTTCTGTATTTCGCTTCAGCCATTCTGCCGGGGTCCATCCGCGAGCGACGCGGGTTGCGATCCGATCCCTACCCATGCCGCATTTCCGAGCGCCCAATGCGCCCGGAGATTTCAGTTTAGGATTAGCGCTGCAGCCTGTCAACCTTGTCGATCAGGCCCTGCAGCCGCTCGGCCGCCTCGCGTCGTTCCTCCAGAACGACCCGGTGCTCCTCTTCCAGACGTAACCAGCCCTCGATTCTCTTCACCAGGGCAGCGGGGCTGCCGACTCCGGCTGCCGCCAGCAGGCCACTGCGCTCGCGGCGGAGCTGCTCGATCACCTCTCCCGTGCTCTCGAGGCGCTGCGCGAGGCGTTCCAGGTGCTGCAAGAGGTTCTCCGCCGCCTGCCGCTCCCTCACCGGCTCCCTGACCCGTCCCCCGGTGGCGGACATCACTGATTCTGCGGCGCCGCCGCGCGGGCCGCCTCGATCACCTGACCGAAGGCACGCAGATCACGCACCGCCAAGTCAGCCAGGACCTTGCGGTCGAGCCCGATCTCAGCCCGCTTGAGCATGGCCATCAGCGCGCTATAGCTGAGCCCATGAATGCGTGCCGCGGCATTGATTCGCTGAATCCAGAGCCGCCGCATCATGCGCTTGCGCGTCCGCCGGTCACGATAGGCATACTGCAAGCCGCGCATGATATTTTCTTTGGCCACGCGGTAGAGGCGCGACCGCCCTCCCACCGCGCCCTTGGCCCGCCGCATGATCTTGCGGCGCCGGGCCCTGGCGGGAACGACCGTCTTGGCTCTTGGCATCCCGAACTCCTTTCCCAACCCACTCCGCTCGATGCTTCAGCGAGGGGTTCCCAGGCCTCAGCGGAGACCGAGCTGGCGGCGGATCCGAGTCTCGTCCGTCGCATGAACCAAATCGCCTTGCCGAAGGAATCTCTTGCGCTTACGCGTCTTCCCCGTCAGCAAGTGGCCCTTGTTGGCCCGGCGGCGCCGAATGCGCCCCGATCCGGTGACCTTGAAGCGCTTGGCGGTCGCCCTGCGTGTTCTGATCTTCGGCATCAATCGACTCCCGATGCGGCAGGTTCGCCGCCACCAGCCTAGCTCCCGCTCTTGGGAGCGAGGACCATGGTCAGCAAGAACCCCTCCCGCCGTATGGGCACCTCGAGCACCGCGACTTCCGCGAGTTCCTCGGCTGCCCGATTCAGCAACACCTCCCCAAATTCCCGATGCACGATCTCGCGCCCGCGGAAGCGTACGCTGAACTTCACCTTGTCGTGCTTCCCGAGAAACTCGCGTGCGTGCTTCAGCTTGACCAGGAAATCGTGGTCTCCGATCTTGGGACGCATCTTGATTTCCTTCAGCTGCGCTTGATGGGCCTTCTGCTTGGCCTTCCTCACACGCTTCGATTGCTCGTACTTGTATCGCCCGTAATCCATGATCCGGCAAACGGGCGGCCGCGCCTGGGCGGCAACCTCGACCAGATCGAGATCTTGTTCACGGGCCAATTTGAGCGCCTCGGAGACCGTCATGACCCCGATCTGCGCCCCATCCTCACCGACCACCCGCACCATCGGCGCGCGAATCCGCTCGTTGATGCAGGTCCGGTCGACTGGTGGAGGACGAAATGCTCGCCGGATGGCCCATCCCTCCCAGGGCGGTTTCCAACGTCATCAAGCCGCAAACAAGAAAGGCGGCCAGCGGCCGCCTCTCGCATGATCGCCGCCGGAGTCCCACCCACGAACTCGGCGTTGACCGTGGCCCCGAGACAACACATCAGGCGTCGCGAGGCGAGAAGCGTTCGCTCCTACTTCGAGGGGCCCCAAGCCCCTCTGGGAGTCTCTGCGCTCGGCAAGACCCCCGGTGGCCGGCATCGAGCGCGCAGGCGCATCGATGGGCACGGTGGGCGATACTGGAATCGAACCAGTGACCTCTTGCATGTCAAGCAAGCACTCTAACCAACTGAGCTAATCGCCCCTCGCTTCCCTGATCGGAAGCGAAGCCTTGGGATGTTAGGGATGATCGCCAGTGTTGTCAAGACCCCGAGCTCCATCCGGCGGGCGCACGCAGGCCGCGCCGCCTAGGGCACCAACTGCACGCCCCCGCCTCCGGGCGCGACTTCCCCGATCAACCATCCGCCCCACCCGGCGGCGGCCAGTCGCTCTGCCCAGCGCTCGGCGACCCCCGCCGCCACGACCAGAATCCAGCCGATCCCCATGTTGAAGACCGAGAACATCTCCCCCCGGGCGACGCCGCCGCGGCTCTCGATTTCCCGGAATAGGGGCGGGATCTCCCACTGCCCCGTCTCAACCCGCGCCTGGCAGCCCGCGGGCAAGACGCGGACGAGGTTTCCCGGAATGCCTCCTCCCGTAATATGCGCCATGGCATGCAGTTCCGGCTGATCTAAGAGGTCACGGACCCCCGCCCAGTACATCCGGTGGCGAGCGGCCAGGGCCTCGCCGATCGTGGGGCCCGCGGGCGCCAGAAGGCCATCGATTCCCAGCCCCTCGTCGATCAGGATGCGCCGGGCGAGTGAGTAGCCGTTGGTGTGCAGACCGAGCGAGGCTAGTCCGATCAGCCGGTCCCCCGGCCCGACCCGATCCCCCGGAAGGAGGCGGTCGCGGGAGACGGTGCCGATGATACAGCCGACCAAGTCGGTCTCGCCGGCGAGATAAACCCCGGGCATCTCCGCCGTCTCGCCCCCCAGCAGGGCGCACTCCGCCTCCCGGCAGGCCTCGACCATTCCAAGGGCAAGCTCCTCGACCTCCGCGACCTCCAGCCGCGAGGTACCGATGTAGTCGAGAAAGAAGAGCGGGCGCGCGCCCTGGGTGAGAATGTCGTCGACGCAGTGGGCGACGATGTCATAGCCCGCCGACCGCCAGGCGCCGGTCAGACGGGTGACTTTCATCTTGGTCCCCACACCGTCGATGCTCGCCACGAGGAGATCCTTGCCCCGTGGATCGGGAAAGGCGAAGCATCCCCCGAAGCCCCCCAGATGACTGGCGACCCCGGGTGTCGCGGTCTTGGCCGCCAACGGCTTCAGCCGGCGTACGACCTCCTCGGCCGCGGCGAGATCGACCCCCGCCTGCCGATACGCGGGAGCCTTGCGACTGCTCATCGAGTTTCCCCCTCCTGCCTTGCGGGGGCCACGTCGCCTGCATCGACTGCCGCCTGCGTCCGCTTCTCGTACGCCTCGGACCCCTCGTAGGCATGCGGCCCCACGCGCCCGTCAGGCCCCGCGGGGGCCTCCGGCGTCGCCCGTTTCTGGCCATCGGCCCGTACGTGGAATTCGGTCCAGCCCCGCCGGGCATGCTGGTCGAGAAAGCGATTGAGCGCAGCGAGCGTGGCGCAGACCACCGTCGGATCGCGTTCCCCGTCCAGGGCGCAGGCGCCGATCAATCGGCGCTCCTGCCGCGCCTCGACGACCCGGACCTCCGCGACGATGACCTCGCCCCTGCCCAGGCGCAGGCGGACAACGTCTCCCGCGAGCAGACGCACATCCGGAGGCAGCAGCGGTTCGAGCGCCGCCAGCGTGGCGCAAACGAGCAGCCGCTCGGTCTCCCCCGCGGCAGTGACCCCTTGCGCGTCTCCCTCGAGGGGTGCGCGCGCGATCGCCAGGCGCACCGTCACCGCGGTCTGCACCCGGCCAATCTGCACATCGACCGAGCGAAACTCGACGCGTCGCTTCCCTCCGCGGGGTTGCCCCCGGTCTTCCCCACCGCCACCGGCGCACGACTTGCGCACGGCGATACTGATCCTCTTGTGATCGACATCGATCCCGAGCGCGGCGGCGAGGTAGGAGCGCACGTCGCGCATCATGTGCTTCGGCCGGCTTCCCGGCGGAGCCACGATGTGGATCTCGACGATCTCCTCGCCCACCATGGTGACGCGCGCCGCCTCGACGCCGACGATGCCGCACAGGGACCGCTCGAGTTCGGCGGTGGTCGCGGCAGCCGCCTTCTCGATGGAGCCGTTCATCGCCGCCCCTCCAACTCGGGCAGCGCGAAGTGCGTCATCGCCCGCAGGTCGGCGCAGCGTTCACGCAGCCGGGCCACCGGCAGTTCGGCAATCGCCGCCACCCCCTCCCGTTCGACGCTCAGCGAGGCGATCGCCGTGCCGACCGCCAGTCCGGTGGCGATCTCGTCTCGATCACGCCAATCCCGCCCGGCGAGGTAGCCGATCAATCCGCCGGCGAAGCTGTCGCCGGCGCCCGTCGGGTCACGGACATCATCGATCGCCAGGGCCGGCAAGGCCAGCCAGCCCCAGGGACCGCAGGCCGCCACGCCGTGGGGGCCTTTCTTGATGACGACGACTTCCGGCCCGAGCGCGCGAATCGCCGCCGCCGCACGGGTGATCTGGGCATGACCGGTCAGGAGCTGGGCCTCTTCGTCATTGACCAGCAGGAGATGCACCCGCCGGATGACGCGCGCCAGGGCATCGGGCATCCCCTCGATCCAGAAATTCATCGTGTCGCTGGCCACCAGGGGGACATTCCCGGCCCCGGCGAGGACTTCTTCTTGGAGATGTGGATCGATGTTGGCCAGGAAGAGTGCCGCGGGATGCCGGTAAGCGGGAGGAATCACCGGATGGAAGCTCTCGAAGACGCCCAGCTCGGTGCGCAGGGTGCGCCGCTCCTTCAGCACCGCGCCATACTCGCCTTCCCAGCGGAAGGTCGCCCCGGGTTGGCGGATCAGGCCGCCGAGGTCGATGCCCCGTCCCTCGAGCAGCGTGATGTGCTCCGCCGGGAAGTCATCCCCGACGACGGCGATCACCCCGACCTCGCAGAGCAGCGAGGCGGCCAGGGAGAAGTAGGAGGCCGATCCTCCGAGGAGATCGATATGCGCAGCCGCGGGCGTACGGATCGTGTCGAGGGCTACCGAACCAACCACCACAACCTGCATTCTGCCCGCACCTCGATCTACTCGGGAGCCACCGCGCCACGGCCGGGCACATCGGTCCCCTCGGTGAATTCTTCCCGTGGCGCATCGCCCCACAGGCGGTCCAGAAGGTAGTACTCGCGCGTCTCGGCGTGGAAGACATGAATCACGACATCGACGTAGTCGAGGAGGATCCAGCGCCCGTGACTCTGTCCTTCGATGTGCCACGGCCGCACCCCGAGGCGAGCGTGCAGCTGCTCACGAATCCAATCCGCGATCGCCCGCACCTGGACATCCGAGGCGCCCGAGGCGAGCAGAAAGAAATCGCAGCCGATGGGAAACTGACGCACATCGAGAGACAAGACGTCGGCCGCCTTCTTCTCGAGCGCGAGCTCTCCGGCAAGGCGGACACATTCCTCGGCTGTGGGTACGTGTTGGTCCTGAGACCGCCCTGTGTTCAACCTCCCCTCCGGCACGCTCCGATGGCTCCTCTCTCCGCTGGCCGCGATCTTATCATCCCGGTTCGGCCGGTTCAAGGCGACGCGCGCGCCGTGGATCGCTACCGCGAGGCAGTAACGGCGTCCAGCGCGCGATCCGCACCCACATCCACCCAATCACGACGCCCAGTAGCGCGCCGCCGAGCACGTCGGAGGGATAGTGGACTCCGACATAGATGCGCGAGATCCCGACCGCAGACGCGATTCCGTAGAGCCAGGCCCAACGCCAGCCCAGCAGAGCGACGGCTGCCGTGGCGGCACCGAAGATATTGGCCGCATGCCCCGAGGGAAACGACGGCGAGTGCGCCTGCGGCTTCAGGGCCTGCACCGCCTCCATGGCGAAACAGGGACGCACGCGATCGACCCAAGGTTTCAACAGATGGCTGCTGACCTGATCGGTCGCCAACAACGTCAGCACGAGAACCAGCGCCAGCACGCGTCCCCTCCGGCCGCCGCGCCACAGAAGCAGGAGCCAGAGCAGTCCCAGCGGGACGAGGAAATGCCGCGCCGTCGTCAACCAGACAAAGAGGGTATCCCCCCACGGCGAGCGCCAGCCCTGGTGGATCCAGAGCATCAGCGCCTCGTCCCATCCCTGAAGCTGTTCGATCATCCCCGCCCGGTCCCGCTCCTTGGCCGTCCCCTCACTTCCCTGCTACTCTCTGCCACCGGCCGGCGCTGGGAGATTCGCCCCGGTTCGCGAGGAAAGGCAAATGGCAGCCGAGACGACATCCGCGGCGCGCCGCCCGGTGCGCTGGATCGCCCCCCCGACCGGCTGGAGTCGGGCGATCGCCGCGGGGATCAGTACCCGCCAGGGAGGCGTCAGTCGCCAGGCCCTCGCTGAACTGAACCTCGGCGCGCGCACCGGTGATCATCCCGAGCACCTGCGCGTCAACCTCGCCCGCCTCGCGGCCGCCACCGGGGTCCCCCTCGCCGGCAGCGCCCGCGCGCGACTCGAACATGGCGTGCGCATCTGCGTGGTGCGCGAACCAGGCGAGACCCCGACGGGCGACGGTCTGCTCACCGACCGTCCCGAGCTTCCCCTGACCCTCACCGTAGCTGATTGCGTGCCTCTCTTCCTCGCCCTGTCCGGTCGGGCGGTCGCACTGATCCATTGCGGCTGGCGCGGCGTCGCCGGCGGCATCGTAGCCGCCGGCGTGCAGGCGATCACCGCCTTCACCGGTACGGCGGCCGAAGAGATCGATGCCTGGATCGGTCCCAGCATCGGTCCCTGCTGCCACTGGCTCCCCGCGGAAGACGCCGCGAGCCTGCCGGCCGCCGCCCGTCTCGGTGAGCGGCCGGCGGATGGGTTGAGAGCGACTTGGCGGATCGATCTCCCCGGCGCGGCCGTCGCTCAGCTGACCGCCGCCGGACTCACTCCGGAGCGCATCCAGGCGACACGACTCTGTACGGCATGCCACGCGAAACTGTTCTTCTCCCACCGCCGCGATCGCGGGACAACGGGGCGCATGCTCGCCTGGATCATGCGGCGCGCGCCGTAGGAGACCGCCAAGGCCGGGGCTCATCCTTGCGGCGGCTTGCCGGTCGAGGCGGAGTCGTCCTCTTCCCCCCCATCGAACAGATCCCGCAGCCAGACGCCGAAGATCACCGCTCCCGCCCCAACGAGGAACGACTTGCTCCAATCACGCCGCTTGATCTGCACCTCGACAACCTCGGAGAGCGGCAGGCGGGTCTCTTGTGCGACGTCCACGTAGGCGACCCCACCACCCGCTTCGATACGCTCCTCGACGACCAGGTAGGTTCCCACCAGCTCATCGCCGTCGGGCCGCACCCGCGCGAAGTGATAGGTGTAACCGTCCAGCATCACCACCCGCACCCCGGTGAACCCCTCCGGCGGAATCGCCGTCGGCGCAATCGCGTGGCGGCTGGTGCAGCCGCCCGCCAGTACCAGCAGGAACAACAACCCGCCCAAGAAACCACGGGCCCACCGGCCCACAGCCGATGTCGGCCCCAACCTGCACTCCGCCCCACAGCTCATCATCGCTCTCCTTCCGGGCGCTCGGGCGCTTCGCGCGGTGCATGAACCGCATCCCCCAGGGTACCGCCCACCGCGGCGGCGCCGCGCGCCCCCTCGGAGCCCGGCCCGGAGGCGCTGCCGCCCCGCTGCCAGAAGTATAGCCACTGTAAGGCCTCGAGGCCCGTCACCGCGTCGAGATCGAGCTGATCGAGCGCATCGCGCAGCGCCCGCAGTCCCTCGATCCCCTCACGCGTCAGGCCGCCGGGCAGCATCTCACTGCCGGGCACCGGAAGCTCTTCGCCCGCGGCGGGCGCGCTCCCCCGCTTGGGCACCCCGGGCGCCGTCGCCGCCAGTTCGGCGAAAAGCGGCATTTGCGCCCCGCCCCCTCCTTCCCGCCCGCCCTGGGGACCCTGCCGCTCCAGGCTCCTCAGAACCTCGCGGGCGCGTCCGAGCAGGCTCTCGGGCAGCCCGGCGAGACGCGCTACCTGGATCCCATAGCTGCGATCAGCGGCGCCTTCCACCACGCGGCGCACGAAGACGACCTGGTCCTTCCATTCCTTGACCAGCACGTTGAGATTGACGTAGCCCTCCCGCGCCCGCCCGAGCGCGGTCAGCTCGTGGAAATGCGTGGCGAAGAGCGTTCGCGGCCGACAGAGGGGATCACCCCGCAAGTGCTCGGCAACCGCCCAGGCGATCGCCAGACCATCGAAGGTGCTCGTTCCGCGTCCGATCTCATCGAGCAGCACCAGGCTACGACTCGTCGCCCCGTGCAGGATCCGACTGGTCTCGACCATCTCGACGAGAAAGGTCGACTGCCCCCGGGCAATGTTGTCGCTCGCGCCGACCCGCGTGTAGAGGCGATCGAGCAACCCGATGCGCGCCTCCGCGGCCGGCACGTAGCTACCCGCCTGGGCCATGACGACGATGCAGCCGATTTGACGGAGGAAGGTCGACTTGCCGGCCATGTTGGGTCCGGTGATGATCTGGATCTGGCGGCCGCGCCCATTGAGCTCGACATCGTTGGGCACGAAGCTCTCCGCCTCGAGGAAGCGTTCCACAACCGGATGGCGGCCGCCCCGGATGAGAATCCCATCCCCCTCATCGATCTCCGGCCGCGTGTAGTGGTACTCGCGGGCGCGCGCGGCGAAGGCGACCAGCAGGTCCCATTCGGCAATCGCCGCCGCCACCGCCTGCAAGCCGGCCGTCTCGGCCACGACCAGGGCGCGGAGTTCCTCGAGCAGCTCGGTGTGGCGCTGCGCGCAGCGCCCCTGAGCCGCGCCGATCTTCTCTTCCCAGGCTTTCAGCTCGGGGGTTACGAAACGCTCGCCACCCACCAGGGTCTGCTTGCGCTCGTAGCGTGACGGAATCCGAGAGAGGTGCGCGCGGGTCGCCTCGAGGTAGTAACCGAAGACCTTGTTATGGCCGACCTTCAGAGAGGGGATCCCTGTCTCCTCTCGCTCGCGCTTCTGCAGCGCCGCGATCCAGGCTTCCCCCTCACGCAGCAGACGCCGTGACTCATCGAGCTCGGCATCGTAGCCGTCCCGGATCGGATCGCGCTCGCCCCCCAGCTGGGCCGTCTCGACCAGGGCGCCCGCCAGCTTGGCGTGCAACGCCGCCAGCGCATCCGGAATCGCCGCCCCCGGGAAACGCCCCACCGCCTGCAGGGCAGACACCGCCGCGCTGATCGCCGGCAGCCGGCCGAGCGAGTCGCGCAGCCGCCCGAGATCGGTGGCGCGCGCCCGGCCGCAGTGCAGCCGCCCGAGCAGCCTCTCGACGTCGGCAACCCCGCGCAACTGCTGCTGCAACTCGCCATGGTTGCCCGGATCGTCGAGCAGCGTCGCAGTCCCCGCGTGCCGCCCCCGGATCCGCTCGAGATCGCACTCGGGGCGACTGAGCGCGCGGCGCAGCGCCCGCCCCCCCATCGCGGTCACGGTGGCATCGAGCACGTGGAGCAGGGTGTGCTGCCTCTGTCCCGAGAGCGGCTCGAGGATCTCGAGATTGCGCAGGGTCGCCTCGTCGATCAGCATGCCCTCTTCGGCCCGGATCGCCCGCGGGGGCCGCAGGTGTTTCAGCGGGGCGCGCCGCGAGTCGCGCGCGTAGGCGAAGAGTGCTCCGGCGGCGGCGAGGCCCGCATCCATGTCGTCGAGGCCGAAGGGCTCGAGAGTCGCGACCCCATAGTGCTCCGCGAGGGTCTCCCGGCCGCGGCTCGGCGAGAAGTGCCACTCGTCGAGCGAGGTGACAAAGAGACTCGCATGCTCGCGCACGAAATGCGCCAGTTCCGCCGTCTCCGCCAAGGACCGCGGCAAGAGCAGCTCGCGGGGCGGCAGGCGTTCAAGCTCGATCAGCGCTTCTTCGGCCGGCAATTCACCGACGTGCACCTCGCCGGTGGAGATGTCGGCCCGCGCGAGTCCCCAGCCACCCCGGCCGGCGCACAGCGCGGCCAGGAAGACATTACTCGCCGCCTCGTCGAGATCCGTCGGTGTCGCCGTGCCCGGAGTCAAGATCTCGACGATCTCCCGCTCCATCAGGCCGCCACCTCCCGGGCGATCGATCTGTTCACACAGCGCCACCCGGCGGCCCCTACGGAGCAAGCGCTCAATGTAGGGTCCCGCGCTGTGCCACGGCACGCCCGCCATCGGGATCGGCTCGGCGGCGTTCTTGTCGCGGGAGGTCAGGGTGAGATCGAGCAGCGCGGCTACCTCGACGGCATCGTCCATGAACATCTCGTAGAAATCGCCCATGCGAAAGAAGAGGATCGCATCGCCCGCTTCCTCCTTGAGTCTCAGATACTGACTCATCACTGGGGTGGGCTTCATGGGGCCTCGACGATCCGGTAGGGCAGCATCCAACGATCGGCCAGGGCGATTCCGAGACTCTCGGCATCCGCGATGCGCTCACAGGGACCCAGCAACACGCGCAGGACCGTCGCCTCCCCGGCCGGGGCGGCTTCCGCAACATACGCCGGGAAACCATGCGACCCGAGTTCCCGAACCAGCTCACCGGCCACGCTGCGCTCCGCGAAGGCCCCCACCTCGACGGCAAAGCGGCGAGCCTCGCCCAGCCCCTCCCCCAGCACCCCTGCATCGCCGGCAACCTCGCCTGCGGTGCCCGCGGGAGCAGAGCGGCCCCGCGCCTGCGCTCGAATCCCGCCTCCGGACAGCGCGGCCCGCTCGGGCGCCCCCGCCAAGGCCCCCCGCGTGTTGCGGGCGATCTCGGCCGCCGCCCGTCTCAAGGCCTCCGCATCGCTGCGCTGCAGGCGCCACAGCCAGGGACCCAGGAGCCCCCACCGCCGCACGCTGCCCTCCAGAGCCAGGGCGAAGCGCGCTGCGCTGCGCGAGCCGAGCGGGCCCCGCAAGGCGGCGAGCTGGGCGAGCAGCGGCCAGGGGGGCAAGCGCAGCGGACCGACCTCGGGAACGGGCGCCTCGCGGCCGGTCACCAGGCGCCAGTAGCTCGCCTGGGCGCTGCCGGGCGCCCCGGGAGGCAACGTCTCGAGCAGGTCGAGCTCGACCGACGCGCGCTCCGGCTGCCCGGCCGCGATCCAGAAGCGCACCTGCCACAAGCGCGCCTCGTCGACGACGGTCCCCTCGCCGCGCCGCACCACTTCTTTCATCAGGCGGTAGGCGAGCTGGGCATCCGTGTGCCGGCGCGCCTCAGCGTAGAGCCAGGCACCTTGCTCCGCCCGCGACCCGGGAGGCAGCGCCGCGAGGATCTCACCAACGGTTTCCGGTGCGGCGCGCGCCTGGACCACGGCGGCCAGGATGATCAAGGCCCCCCCGAGAAACAGACGGGTCGCCAGGCGGTGCACGGAAAGAAGCACTCCACTCATTTCCCCGCGGCCACGGGGTGCGCGGGGTCGAGCCAGCGCCGGCAGGCAGGGCAACGTACGGCCGCGGCTTCTAGTTCCTGCCCGCAGCCGGGGCAACGGCGCTGTTCCGCAGCCCCGCGGGCGTCTTCGAGACTCGCCTTGAGCATGCGGCGCGCCTCCTCGCCCTGCCCTGTTTCGAGCATCAGATAGAGCTGCCACCGCTGCGCTTCGTAGTCATCGGGATGTTGTTGCTGCAGTTCCTCGACCATCTCGAGCGCCCGCTCCGCATCCCCCTTGCGCACGGCAATGCGGACAAGGGCCAGGCGCACGGCAATCGCCTCGCTCCCCGCGGCGGCGATGACCTCCTCGAACACGCGTTCGAGATCGCCGAAGCGTCCCAATTCGAAGTAGGCCTTCTCGAGACGGGGCACCAACGCCGGGGCTGCCTGCGGCTGCCGCCGCAACTGGTCGGTCCAGATCCCCGCCCCACGCTCGAAGTTCTCCTCCTGCTGCCACAGGTCGCCCAGACGGAGCGCTGCGGGGGTAAACCCAGGCGCTGCACCGAGCACGCCCTCGAGGGTCTTGCGCGCCCCCGGGAGATCTCCAGCCGCGGCCTGCAGTTCCGCCATGTAGGTCCCGACCCGGGCAGCCTCGCCCATCCCGCTCCGGCCACCGCCGCGACGCAGGACGGCCAGAGCCCGGCGGGCGGCGTCCCAGTCGCCCGCCTCGAGTGCAAGATGGGCCTCGACCCGACTGAGCAAGGGATCCCGCCGCTCGAGCCGGCGGAGTTCCTCCGCCCAGGGCCGGGCCTCGTCGACCCGATGCAGCTCGATCAGATCCCCGATCAACCCATGGAGCACCTCGCACCGCAGGGAACGATCGCCGATCTGACGCGCGGTGAGGCTGCGGTGCACGGCCACCGCCCGCTCGAGCTCCCCCTGCCGTCGGAGAATCCGCGCCAGCTTCAAGTAGGCCCCGATATCGTCGGTGTCGCCGCGGATGATCTCGGTCAGCTCGCGGCCGGCCCGGGCAAGGTCACCTGCCAGCAACGCGTCGGTGATCGTCTGGTATCGTGTGAGCATGCTCTTCAGTCCGCGGCGCCCGCGCGCACCGAAGAACGGGAGCAACAGGATCGTGCCCAACACGAGCCCCAGCAGGGCGATGATCAGATAGGTCATCACGGCGCGCCTCTCTCCCCTTCCTCGGTTTCCACCTCGCCCGAGAGCGCGCCTTCCAGGGGCGCGGTCCGCAGCGCATTGAGTTCCTCGCGCATCGCCCGCATCTCCCGCTCCAACCGGGAGCACCGGCGGCGCAGACGCATCTCGCGAATGGCGGAGATCGCCAGGAAGGTCAGGAAGCCGAGCAGATACGCCACCAACAGGGCCGCGGTCAAGTTCACCGGCGTGCCCGTGGAGTGCGTGCTCCACCACCGCAGAATCACCGTTTCACGGATGTTCGCCAACGCGAACAGAGCCACCGCCACATTGACCAAAACGAGCAGGATCAAACGCAGATACCACACGGGTTCCCCCTCTCGTCTCCACCGACGCGCCGGCGGCGGAATCGCCATCCGCGATTCTAGAATGCTGCGCCAGGCGATGCAACGCCCCCCCACGCCCACCCGGAGAATCAGGAGTGCGACTCGAGAACTGCTGACCAGGAAGGCGCTTCATCGACCAGATCACTTCGCGCCATTCGGCACAGGCCAATGGCGCCGGCGGACCGCGGGGATTCGCCGCCCCGGCGCGCGCCCTGGTCCAAGCAAAGGGAGGATGGCGCATGCGCCATCCTCCCCTCCTCGAGTGTTCGATAACTCCGGAGCCACCGCCGGCTAGGATGCATCTCCGGCCGGTTTCTCCGGCGACTCGGTCTCTTCCTCCTGGCCCTCGTTCTCCTGCTTCGGCTCCTGCGCAGGTACCTCGGGCTCTGCCGGGGGCTCCGCCGGGTCCGCTTCGCCCGATCCCTGGGGCTCCTCGGCAGGCATCTCCGATTCGGCCTGCGCCCCCTCGGCAGCGGGCTGGGGCTCGGCCTGCGCCTCCTCGGCAGCGGGCTCGGTCTCGGCCTGCGCCTCCTCGGCAGGCGCCTCGCTGTCGGCCTCGGACTTGGGTTGCGCGCCTTCCGCCGCAGCATCGTCCGCAGCGCCCGCGCCCGGCGTCTCGGGCCCAGCGCCCTCAGCGGCCGCCTCAGCGGCCTTCTCCTCGGCAGCCTTCTCCTCGGCAGCCCGGCTGGTGAAGCGCTCCAGATACGCGGCTGCCGCCTCGGGCTCCTGCTCGCCGAGCCACGCCTTGACGCTCAGCAGGATCCGGCGATTGGCCGGGTCGACCCGCGTGATCTTCATGTCGAGTTCGTCCCCTTCGCGGAAGATCCCACGCGGATCGGGAAGCTCCTCGATACCGAGTTGTCCGCCGGGAACGAAACCCTCGACCTCCTCCTCGAGCATGACCACCGCGCCGCGATCGATCACCTTGGCCACGGTCCCCTTGGCCGAGCTATTGATCGGGTACTTGTCGATCAACAGCGGCCAGGGATCGTCCTGAACTTGCTTGAGCCCCAAACTGACCCGGCGATTGCTCTTGTCGAGCGAGAGAACCCGAACGGTTACCGTATCCCCCTTCTTGAGCATCTCACTGGGGTGTCCGATCCGCCGCGTCCAAGACATGTCGGAGATGTGAACGAGGCCGTCGATCCCATCCTCGAGTTCGACGAAGGCGCCGAAGTTGGTCAGATTGCGCACCTTCCCGGTGACAATCGAGTTGACCGGATAGCGCTCGTCGAGAGTCAGCCATGGGTCGGGCTCGACCTGCTTCAGGCCGAGCGAGATGCGCTCGTGCTCCTTGTCCACCTTGAGCACCATGCACTCGATTTCCTGTGCCTCGGAGAGGATTTTCGACGGGTGGCGGATGTGCTTGGTCCAGGACATCTCCGAGATGTGGATCAACCCCTCGACGCCCCTCTCGAGCTCGACAAACGCCCCATACTCGGTAATGCTGACGACCCGACCATTGACTTTCGAGCCGACCGGGTACTTCTCGTCGACGCGCTCCCAGGGGTATTCGGTCAGCTGCTTGATGCCCAAACTGATGCGTTCGCGCTCCGGGTCGAACGAGAGCACCTTGACCTTCACCTTGTCTCCAACGCTGACCACTTCCGACGGATGCCGGATGCGTCCCCACGACATATCGGTGATATGCAGCAGACCGTCGATGCCGCCCAGATCGATGAAGGCACCGAAGTCGGTGATATTCTTGACGTACCCCTCGCGGATCTGCTCGACGGCAAGCTCCTTCAAGATCATCGTCTTGGCGCGCTCGCGCTCCTCCTCCAAGACCAGACGCCGGGAAACCACAATGTTGCGGCGGCGCTTGTTCAGCTTGATGATCTTGAACTCCAGCGTCTGGCTCATCAGGCTCTCGATGCTCTGGGGCTGACGCAGGGCGATCTGCGAGCCCGGCAAGAACGCCTCGACCCCGAAGAGGTCAACGACGACACCACCCTTGATCTTCTTGACCAAGCGTCCCTCGACGACCTCGCCCTTCTCGGCGGCTTCGCGCACGCGGTCCCAAACCTTGACGAAGTCGGCGCGCTGCTTCGAGAGGACCACGAGCCCGTGATCGTCCTCGATCCGCTCGAGGAAGACATCGATCTCATCACCGACCTTGATACTCTCGGCGTCGCCGAACTCATCGATCGGGATGATGCCTTCGCTCTTGAAGCCGATGTCGACGAGCACATCACTCTCGTCAACTTTCAGGACGTGTCCCTTGAGAACCTCTCCTTCCTCGAGGTTGCGCAGCGAGTCGACATACATCTGTACCAGCTCGTCGAGTTCGCCGCTCTCGGCCTCTTCGCTGCCGCGGCGGTTGACGAGCTTGATCGGAGCGCTGCGCGGAGGGGGATCAGCGAAGGCCGAGTCGCTCCCAGGGGCCGCGCGCGACTCCTCCGAGCCGGACCCAGCGGTCTCGCCTGCCGGTTCTTCCTTGGTCGTCGCCGTGGCCGGTTCCTCCGGCTTCGCGTCAGCGGGGGGGGCAGGCTCACCTGCCGTGGGCTGGGTGTCCTGCGAGTCCTGGGGCTCTTGCGGCCGCTGTTCCTCGGTCATGATGGGTGGGTCCTCCTCAATTGCCGATAACAACATCAACCGCCCGGAACAACGCGCCGAGCGAGCGCGACTGCAAACCAACCATTATACGGATTCCGACAGCTTCAGCAAGCCCCTTCGTCGGTCGCCCCAACGCCCAGCCGGCCAATCGACTCCATCACCAGACCGACATAGGCAGCGTCGCCGGCCCCATCGTCGGGGGCCGGTGGCTGGAGCGGCGGGCCGAGCCGCAAGACCATCGGCCTGCGCCGCAGCAACGCCGCGCCGGGCCGGTCAGTGCCGCTAAGGTGGGCGGGCACCACCGGAACTCCGCTGCGCCGGGCCAGCAGCGCGATTCCGGCATGGGGCTTGCCCAGATGCTCGCCGCGCACGCGGGTCCCCTCGGGAAAGACCACCAGGGGCATGCCCTGCGCCAACGCCGCGAGCGCGGCGGCCAGACCGCGCCGGTCGGCCCCGCGGCGATTGAGCGGGATCGCGTCCAACTCCCGGATCAACGCCCCCAGGAGCGGGACCGCGAAGAGCTCGCGCTTGGCCAAGTACCCCATCCGCCCCGGAATCGAGGCCCCCAGCACCGGCGGGTCGAGGTAGGAGCGATGATTGCTCGCCAGCAGGAAGGCCCCGCGCGGTAGGTGCTCGCGTCCCTCCACGCGCAGGCCGAAGAGCCCGCGGAACAGAGCGCGGCCGATCGCCTTGAGTAGTCGCTGGGTCCAACGGCCGGGCAGCCGGCCCCTTCCGCGGAAGAACGCAATGATCAGCGCCACCTGCGCATCGGGCGCCAGTCGCGTGTTGTCGATGCGCACCGCATCCGCGGCGGCACGCAGGGGCGAGGCCGCGCGCGTGGAATCCCGCGCGTCGCGCCGCACGAGCGCCGCCCGCACCTGCTCTTCGTCCGCTTCCCGGCCCTGTGCGCGCACTTGGGCGCAGCGCCGCCGCGCCCGCTCCGCCAGCGAGGCGGTCAGGAAGATCTTCAGAGCCGCATCGGGAAAGACCACCGTGCCCATGTCCCGCCCCTCGGCAACGCAGGGATGGGCCGCGGCGATTCGGCGCAGGCGCTCGCCCACATATCGGCGCACGACCGGATCAGCGGCCAAGGCCGAGGCCGCCTCGCCGATGGGCGGATCGCGGAGCTCTCTGGTGACGTCGTCTCCCTGGACCCGCACGGCGAACCCGCCCCGCCCGGGCAGGCCCTCGAGATCGAGCCGAGGAAGCTGGTCATGGATGGCGGCGGGATCCTGGCCGGCTCCCTGATCGAGTCCTACCGCCACGCCGCGGTAGAGCGCGCCCGAATCGAGGTAGACGAAGCCGAGCCGCAGGGCAACCGCTTGGGCGATCGTCGACTTGCCGGCGCCCGCGGGACCATCAATAGCAATCACCGGTTGCAGCCGGCACGCCTTCTCCGGGGCGCGCGCCTCCCGCGCCCCCGCCGCGTCGGTCCCGACGCTCATAGCTCCAACCCGGTCAAGTCGCGCAGATGCTCGATCTCACCGCGGTCGAGCGGCCGCAGGGATCCGCCCGGCAATTCCCCGAGACGAATCCCGGCAAAGGAGACGCGTGTCAATTGCAGCACCCGCAGTCCGACTGCGCGGCAAATCCGGCGTACCTCGCGCTTCTTGCCCTCGGTGAGCACGATGCTCAACCAGGCACCACCGCGGGCCGCCCGCCTGACCCGCACGCGTGCGGGGCCGCTCCACTCCCCGTACCCGATCGGCACGCCCCGCTCGATGCGCTCCACCTGTCCCACCCCCGGCCGCGGCGCCACCCGTACATGGTAGACCTTCTCGATGCGGGCCCGGGGATGAAGCAGCGCGTGGGCCAGGGCGCCATGATTGGTCACCAACAGCAGGCCCTCCGAGGCGCGGTCGAGTCGGCCTACGGGAAAGACGCGGTCGTGCACCTTGCGCAGGAAGGGCTCGATGCCGGTGCGCCCGAGCTCGTCGCGCGCGGTGACGATCACGCCGCGCGGCTTGTGAAAGGCGTAGTAGCGCCAACGCTCGGGGGGGGCAATCAGCTCGCCGTCGAGTTCGACCCGGTCGAGGCCGCTGCGCACCTCGAGACCGGGATCGCCGGCCACCGTGCCATTGACCTGCACGCGACCGGCGAAGATCAGCGCCATCGCTTGCCGGCGGGCGGCAACGCCACAGAGTGCGAGATAGCGATTGAGGCGCAGCGGGCGACCGCCGCGCGGCCCGCCTCCCTGCGCCGAGGCGGACGGAGGCGATGGAGAGGCAGTCATCGTCGACCTCTAGGAGTCGGGGGGCTCGGTCGCGACCGACGACAGGGGTGCGGGTTCGGGAATGCCGACCGACCCTTCGGCAACCCCGTCGCGGGACTCTTCGGCAACCCCGTCGCGGGGCTCGTCGGCATCGCCGTCGCGGGGCTCTTCGGCAACCCCGTCGTGGGGCTCTTCGGCATCGCCGTCGCCCCAGTCATCGGTACCGCCGTCGCCCGACTCCTCGGCACCGCCGTCGCCCCAGTCACCGGTACCGCCGTCGCTCGACTCTTCGGCACCCGCTGCTTCAGCCACCGGCAGAACCCCGGCTTGCCGCAGTTCCTCGCGGGCTTCCTCCTGGTCGAAAAGCGCGGCGAACTCCTCGAGCTTGGGCAACTCCTTGAGCGAGGCGAGACCAAAGTGCTCGAGAAACCGATCGCTGGTCATGTAGAGCAGCGGGTGACCCACCGTCGGCGCCCGTCCCTTGATCGCGATCAGGCGTCGTTCGAGCAGCGTGCGCAGAGTTCCACCGCAATCGACGCCCCGCACCGCCTCGATGTCGCCGCGGGTCACCGGCTGCTGATAGGCGACGATCGCCAGCACCTCGAGGGCGGCCCGCGAGAGTCGCTGGCGCCGCCGCCCGACGAGCAGGCGTTCCACCCAGGGCGCGACCTCCGGCCGGGTGAGCAGTTGGTGACCGCCCGCCAGGGGCACCAGTGCAAAGCCCCGTCCGGTATCGTTGTAGAAGACGCGCAGCGTCTCCAGGGCCTGCTCGATTTCCTCGCACGTCGCCTCCGGCACCGCCTCACTGATCTGAGCGATCGTCAGGCGCCCATCGGCGCTGAAGAGCAACGCCTCGACGATACGGTTGATGTCGTTCATCTGAATCGAGATCCTCATGCGGTCGATACGGCCACCGATGAAACACGGTCCGCCGGCTGCGGGGCGCTCTCGTCCCGCCAGGCGATGCCCGCTCCCTCGGAGAGCCGCGACCGCACCCAGATTTCTCCGAAGGAATCGTCCTGCAAGAGGAGGACGACCTGCTGGCGGGCGAGCTCCAAGGCGGCCAGCAGGGTGACCGCGATCTCCACCGGCTGTGTCTGCGGAGTGAAGAGCCTGCCAAAGGCGACCTGACCATTCCCAGCCTCGAGCTGCCCCAGCAGGAAGGTGAGCTGATCCTCGAGCCGCACCGACTCGAGTTCCACCTGATGGACCGCCTCAGCCTCCTCACGCCGGCGCTGCTCGATCTCCCTCAACGTCTTGGCTAGCAGGAAGAGATCGATCTCCCGCAGCGGAAGCTCATGGCCTGGGGGCAAACTCGGGCGGAAACCCCGCGGGAAACGGGGCCCTGCATCCTCACGCCACTTGCGCAAGCGCCCCGCAGCTTCCTTGTACATCTTGTAGGTCATCAGACGCGCGATGAGCTCTTCTTCCGTCTGGGGCTCATCCTCATCGGCATCCTCGATCGGCGGGCGGGGCAGCAGGCGCTTCGACTTGATCCGCATCAGAGTCGCGGCCATGACGAGGAACTCGCCCGCGATCTCGACATTGAGTGCTTCCATCCGGCGCAAGTAATCGAGGTACTGCTTGGTGATCTTCGAGATCGAGATCTGCCAGATCTCGATCTCGGCCTGCTTGATCAGATGCAGCAAGAGATCGAGCGGCCCCTCGAAGTTCTCGAGGCGCACGAGGTATGCGGGTAGCGCATCACCGGCTGTCGCGGGAATCGTCTCGGCCATTGATTTCCTCTTCCAAGATCCGCAGACTATGGGGGATAGGCGATTCTGTCAAGCAGCCCGTTAGCCCGGGCCATTCATGAAGCCGCGGAGGAGCCATGCAGGTCTGTACGGAGGCGATTTCGCTGGAGGCGACGGGCTTTTGCGACATTCGTGACATCACGCCCGAGGTGGAACGAATGCTCCGGGAGCGTGGGCTGATCGAAGGCTCGGTGCTGCTCTTCGTCGGCGGCTCGACCGGGGCCCTGACGACGATCGAATTCGAGCCGGGCGCAGTTGCCGATCTGCGCGCCGCCATCGAGCGCCTCTTGCCGCAGGCGATCCCCTACGCCCACGATGCCCGTTGGGGCGACGGCAATGGGTTCTCCCACGTCCGCGCCGCCCTGTTGCAGGCCGACCTCGAGGTGCCCGTCGCCGAAGGCAATCTGCTCTTGGGCACGTGGCAGCAGATCGTCTTCTGCGACTTCGACAATCGCTCACGCCGGCGCAAGATCATCTGCCAGCTGCGCGGCCGATTCGATTGATCCCGCGCGCGGTGTACTCGCTCCGCCCGTACATGCCCGGGCACACAGAGTGCCAGGATCCCACGCGCGAGATCCTGGCACTCTGGAAAGATCGGCCGGCAGGCCCCATGTCCCCGCGCGTGCAAGCTAGCGGGATACCACTCTGGTCTCCAAGGGACACTCCCAGCCTGTTCACCTGCCCCAACGGGCAAACTCTAGTGTTCTTCCTCCAGGCATCCGCTGATCACCTGCTCCCAGAGAAAGAAGATCTCGATGTCCATCTTGCCCAGCCTCACGATCTCGAATGGGCTCGCATACCCCGGCGGCGCACACTCGGGCGCGGGGACATGCAGGGTGACTGGCACCTGCAGGTACCCTCCCGCCGTTCGACTGGCCAAGGACCCGACGCGCACCTCGGCACCCGGCGCCGTCCGTCCGCCAAAGACGACCAGCAACATCTCGGTTTCGAAGTCCACCTCAGGCAGCACCAACGGCTCGCCTCCCAGCGACTCGCGCAGCAACAGCAAGAGGGCATCTCCATCGCGGACCAGCCGCGCATCTCGCTCCGTCACCCGGGCGCGGTCACCGCGTACCACCGCCGCCATCGCCACCGCGTCGACGCGCTCGTTACCCTCACCGAGCGCGTTGTCGCGAAGTTGTCCGAGGAGTTCGATCAACCAGCACTGTGCTGCATCCAGTTCGTCGGTCGATTCCCAGGAAAAACCCGCCGAGGCCCCCCCCCACTGAAGGCGGAGAGCGCCGGTCGCACCCGGCTGCAGCGCCGCCGGATCCCAAGGGGCCATCTCGACGGCGGCAACCGCGTCTTCCAGGCTGCGCAGCAAGGCGAGCGAGACGAGGCCTTCCGCCGCCGGAGTCTCGGCCCCGGCGCGATAGGCGATCGTCCCATCCCCCAGGACCGCAAGGGTGTCGGAGGCGGAAAGTGAGAAGAGGTCGAGGGAATCCCAGCCGGCGCGGAAAGGATCGGGAGAGGTCGGCGCCCCTGAACCACAGCCCCCGATGGGGAGCGCGCAGACGACGACCAGGAGCGCCAGGCTTCCTACCTCTCCAATTCTCAGCATCGACACGTGATTCCTCCGTTACACCCTCACATATGCAAGATCAATGCCAAGACCCCACCAGGGTGCCGCCGGTAACAATTGCTGGCAGAACAGGTTGGAAGGCTGCTCCGTGCGGCCGGCGACTCGGGGGGCGGCGTGACCTCGGAAATCCGTGATTGGCGACGGAATCCCGAGACCGGCCGCGACCTCAGCGCCCGGTGAAACGAACCCCGGCCCACAGCTGGGTCTTCTCGTAGTAGTCGAGAAGCACGAGGGCCTCGTTGCGCTCCCAGGTTCCCTGCAGCTCGAGGCTGAGCCCCCTCGCGACCGGCTTGACCAAGCGCAGCGCTACCCGATTGCGTTCCCCGAACTCGGGATCATCGGGATCTTCGTAGGGATCGACCGAGCGCGCATCCTCGTCGTAGTGCGTCACGGGGTGCCAGCGCGCCATCAGATGGCCGCTCACGCCGGCGGGGAGCAGGATCCCGGCGGTCGCCTCGAGCAAGAGGCGCTGCGACCCCACGGCGAAGCTGTTGCTCTCGGCGCGCACGAAGGCGGCACTTACATCGAGGACCGGCATCTGCAGGCGCCGCAGTGTGAGACCCAGCAACCAGGTCGTGTCGCTGCGGCGTTCTCCCTTCCCCCGGATCGAGGCGTCAACCGGCTGGCCAACGGCCTCGCGATCGTGGACGATCCTGCCGACCTCGCCCCGCCCCAACCACTGCCAACCCGGATGCAAGCCGGCCCGCATTTCGACGGACAACTGGGCGCCGTGACGCGAACGGCCGATTTCTTCACGGGCCTGCGGATCCCCACCGATGCCCGTGAGCACGAGGGCCTCCTTGCGCAAGGCGAGCCCAGCCAGCTGCGCATGCAGGCTCCGCCCCGACGGGAAAACCCAGCGCCCCCGCACGCCTCCCTCCAGGCGGAGAAGATCCCGATCTCCCTGCAACGCGCGGTCCCCATCGCTCTGGTGGGGATAGAAGCGCGCCAGGGCGCGTCCGAAGACGCTCACTCCGTGACGTGCCCCCGCGTGACTCCAGGTACAATCGCCCTGCAGAATCTGACGGTTCTCGGTCCGCTCGCGGTGGTAGCGGTCGCTTCCCCAGCGCAGGCCGCCCGCGAGACGCGTCGCCTCCCCCGGCGTCCCCTCGAGGAAGCGCAGGCCCACCTCCACCCGGATGAACCCGTCGCCACCGCGGTGGGGCTTCTCGATCCACTCGAGAGGATTGCTCTCCCATCCCCCGGCAACGAGACCCTGGGACTCCCAGCTGACTGCTTCCGCCGCACCGGCAACGGACCAGCACGCCAGGGCGCCGACCCACAAGAGTCGTCCCCCCCAGCCTCGCCTGGCCTCTGTTGCCCGGCCGCCCCGCTCGTTCATGGTTCGCTCTCCCGGCGCACCGCCTCGGCATCCATCTCGGCTGCCCGTCGCGCGAGCTCGCCCCGCCGCTCGCTGAGCCACGCCTCGAGGAGGTCGAGAATGGCCTCGGGATCCTCCCCCGCGCCGATCTCCCCGGGCATCCGCTCGAGGAGCCGGGCGAAGCCCCCACGCGACGCTCCGGCGAGATCCGCGTCGGGTCGCTCTCCGCTTCCTTCCCCGATCAGCACAACCGGATCATCAAAGAAACCCTGATCGTCGCGGAACAAGGCCTGTTCCGCCATCAGGCGCCGCTGAGCCCAACGCTCCCGCGTTCGCGCGGTCAGGGCAAGCCAGCGATCGATCCGATCGATCAGATCGTGGACGAAGGCCGCCTTTGCCCGCACGACCTCGGGGGGATCCGCCGTCGCCAGATCCGGCGGCGTGAACTCGGTCTGCAGCGTGCTCCCACCGCCCGCCGCCAATCGCTCTTGCAGCGCCAGCAACGAATCGACCCGCCGTGGGTGCGTCCCGCCCGCGTCGCCTTCGATGCCTCGCAGCTGCGCCCTCAGCCCAACATCCAGTTCTCCGGCAAGGCGCGCGCAGAGCAGTTCCTGGGCCAAGGCCGCCGCTCCGACCGCGCGCAGCGAGTCGGCGAGCTCCTCGCCCTCGGCAAGCCATTGCCGCTCGGCACCCTCATCACCGGCGATCGCCGCCTGCCGACGGGCCGCCGCGAGCGAGTCGCTGCGCGCCTGCAGCGCCGCCCGGCGCCCGGCAAGCCTGAAGCCCTCGTGGTGACAGGACTCCCAGGCCCGGAGCATCACGTCCGGCTCCTCGGCCCCAACCCCACACCACCCGATGTGCAGCACGCCGGTCAGCAAAACGCCCCGCAGCCACGCCTGTTGCGACCCTCGCCTCACGGCGGCCCACTCCCCATCACGTCACAGGAGCCCATGCTTCTCGAGCTTGTAGTAGAGGGCGCTCGGCTTGATCTGCAACAATCGAGCGGCCTCGGCCTTGACTCCGTGCGCCCGCTCCATGGCCCGCTGCAGCATGGCGCGCTCGAGTTCCTCGAGCGCGCTGTTCAGGGCCACCACCCCACGCGGCAACGGAACCGTTGCGGATCGCGTCTCGCGCAGGAAGGGCAGATCGGCTTCGGTGATTTGGTTCTCCTCGCAGAGAACCAGGGCGCGCTCGAGCGCGTTCTCCAGCTCACGAACGTTCCCGGGCCAATCGTAGAACGTCAACAGACGCAAGGCCCCGGTACTCAGCCCAATGCGCGGCCGCCCCATGGCCGCGCAGAGCCGTTCGATGAAGTGATCGGCCAGCAAGGGGATATCCTCCTTGCGATCCCGCAAGGGAGGCAGGTGCAGCGGAATCACGTAGAGGCGGTAGAAGAGGTCCTCGCGAAAACGCCCCTCGGCCACTTCCGCGCGCAGCTCGCTGTGCGTGGCGGCAATGACACGCACATCAACGTGCAGCGTGCGCTCGCCCCCGACGCGCTCGAACTCGCGTTCCTGCAACACGCGCAGGAGTCGCACCTGCACGGCCGGCTCGATGTCGGAGATCTCGTCGAGGAAGAGCGTCCCCCCATCCGCGAGCTCGAACCGCCCGCGGCGCTGCCGGGTGGCGCCCGTGAAGGCGCCCTTCTCGTGCCCGAAGAGCTCGCTCTCGAGGACCCCCGCCGGCAAGGCCCCGCAGTTAACGCGCACGAAGGGCGCCTCGCGCCGCGGACTGCGCATGTGGATCGCCCGGGCGACGAGTTCCTTGCCCGTCCCGCTCTCACCGCTGACCAGGACCGAACTCGGAGATGCGGCGATCTTCTCGATCTGCCGGTAGAGCGCGAGCATCTCGGGGGAACGCCCAACGATCTGGCCCTCGTTGAAGGCCGCCTCGACCTCCGCCTCGAGATACTGCCGCCGCTCGCGCTCGCGCACGAGCGCGAGGCGGTCCCGGCGAACGCACAGGGCCTGTTCGACCTTGCTCTGCAGATGATCCATCCGTACCGGCTTGGTCAGGAAATCGAAAGCCCCCGCGCGCATCGCGGCGACAGCCGTCTCGACCGTCCCATAGGCCGTGATCATCAAGACCTCGACCAGCGGGTCCCGCCCCTTGACCGCTTCCAGGAGACCCTGGCCGCCCATACCGGGCAGACGCAGATCACTCAAGACCAGTTCCGGCAGGCGATCTTCGATGCGCGCCAGAGCCTCTTCGGCACTAGCAACCGCTTGCACCTCATGCCCCCCCGCCCCCAGTACCTCGACGAGCGCAGCGCGCAGCGTGTCGTTGTCCTCCACGACGAGCACAAAGGCCACGATTCATCCCTCCGTACGGACGCTGAGGCGCAAGCGCAAGCGCGCTCCACCCAGCGGGCTCTCCCCGATCGCCACAGCGATGGCATTGAGTTCGCACAGGCGCCGCACGATCGCCAAGCCCAACCCCGCGCCCTGCGCCCGCGAGCTGTAAAAGGGCTCGAAGACCTGCGCGCGCTCGGCGGGAACGATCCCGCTCCCCGAATCCTCGACGAGCACATCGATCATCCCACGCGCTTCGCTCGCCGCCCTGCCCGCGGGCATCGCCGGGTGAACGATCCAGCTCTCCTCGCCGCCTGCGTCTGCGCCCGCGCCCCCCGCGGAGCCTCCCGTCGGCTGGGGCTCAAGCGCCAACCGCACCCGCCCCCCCGCCCCAGCGGCGTCCATCGCGTTGCGCAGCAAGTTGAGCAGGATCTGCCGCAGGTGGCCCTCGTCGCTCCACACGCGGGCCGCCGTATCCGGTAACTCCAGCGCCCCCCGCCAATCCAGAGCCACACGGGCGTTCTCGCTCGACTCCTCCAGAACGGCCGCCAACGGCACCCACGCGCCCCGGGGCCGTTCGGGGCGGGCGAAGGCGAGAAACTCCTCGACGACTTTCTCGAGCCGCACTCCCTCGGCAAGAATCCGAGCCGCACGCCCCGACTGCTCATCGCTTAGCCCCGGATCGCGAGAGAGCATCTCGGCATACAGCAAGAGCCCGCCCAGGGGATTGCGAATCTCATGGGCGACACCGCCGAGCATGGCGCGCAGGTGATGCTCGCGCAACTTGACCGCCCCGCGCATCGCCTCGAGGGCGCCCGCGAGCGCGCCTAATTCGTCCTCTCCCAGCGCCGGCACGATCGTCTCCAGATCTCCGACCTCCATGCGTCGCGCCACCGACACCAAACGGCCGATCCGACGCGTCAACGCCCGGGAAACCACCAGGGCAGCACCTAGCACGAACAGCAGGCCTGCGAACCCGCTGGCCAAGAGGGTGCGCCGCATCGCACGGACCACCCCGAGTGAATGCGAGGGCGCCTCGACAACGAGCGCGCCGAGAGACCCGCCCTCCGCCCCCCCGATCGGCGCCAAGCCCAACTTGACCGCCCGCCCCTCGGCCGTGTGGTAGAGCGGCGTGCTCGTCGCGCGCCCGGCCGCGACGCGATCGAGTTCGTTCCGGAGCAGGGCCGCCCGCGGCGCGGGCAGATCGATCGGCAGCACCGTCCGGCTGTCGACCAGCAGACGTCCATCCAAACGCCAAGCGGCGACGCGTTCCGCCCCCGTCGACCGGCGCACGCTCTCGAGCCGGCTGCGCAGATGGCCCGCCGTGCGGCTCTCCTCTTCACCGGGTCCCAGCGAAAAGGCGAGACGCCAGGTCGCCTCCGGAATCGCGGTGCTGATCGCGGTGGCCAGCGCCTCGGCGCGCCGGCCGAGTTCACGCTCCAACGCCCCCCGCGCCTGCGACTCTAGCAGCAGTCCGGCCACAACGAGCGCGGGCAAGGCAGCCGCGGCGAATGCGAGGAACAGCGTGGCCCCTATGCCCCGTGGATGCGCAGCCACTCCACTCTGCCTCCCTGGTAAAGAGGATGGGCAGACCGGGAGGCGCGGCATGCCCCATCGCCGGGCTGCAACTCCCTCAGGGTGTCAGACCATGATGGGGAAAAACGTGCTGGCGCACCTGGCGAATGATCGCCGCAGTCACCTCGCCGTCGGCGCGTGCGCCGCCAACCGCCAGGGGTGCGCTCCAGAAGTCGGCCGGCCACGCCATTCCGGCGGCCGCCCCCGGCATCTCGGCCGGCGGCTGCGGCAGCCGGTCGACCGGATCCCAGGCAATCATCGCGCCCCAGGCGAGCGTCCAGGCACGCATCGCGTTGCCCAGATCGTAGCCCCCACCGCCGACGGCGAGCCAGGGCAGCTGCCAGGCCGCCATCCGACGCAGGAGTTCCCACCAGCCTCGCAGGCGAAGTCCGAGGGAAGCCAAGGGATCGCCCTGCAGGGCATCAGCGCCCAATTCGGTCACGATCACATCGGGACGGAAGACCTCGATGAGCGGAGTAACGATCGCATCCCAAACGGCGAAGTAGCTCTCATCCGACATCGATGGCAAGAGGGGCACGTTGACCGAGAAGCCGGTCCCCTCACCCTGTCCGATATCGTTGATGAATCCCGATCCGGGGAAGATTGTGCGGCCATCCTGATGGATCGAAAGATTCAGGACGCGCGGCGTCTCATAGAAGACGCGCTCGACACCATCGCCATGGTGCGCATCAATGTCCAAGTAGAAAACGCGCTTGCCCTGGGCGAGCAGATGGTCGATGGCGATGACCACATCGTTGACGTAGCAAAACCCCGCCGCCCGCTGCCGCTGCGCGTGGTGCAGACCGCCGCCAGGATGAAAGACCTGCTGCGCTTCTCCCGAAGCGATGATCCGCGCTCCCGTCAGGGACCCCCCGACGGTGTCGAGCGAGTAGTCCCACATCCCGGAAAAGATCGGGTTGTCACCTGTCGAGAGGCCATGCAGCGCCAGTCCGGGGGGGTAAACTCCCTCGGAAACGCCCGCGAGCACGTCGAGGTAGGTCGAGTCGTGCGCGACAAGCAACTCGTCACGCGTCGCCGCCTCGTAGGAACGGACCTCATCGGCGGGATCATCGAAGAGACCTAGCCGGCGGCAGAGATGCTCGGTGAGCCACACCCGCTCTATGCGGAAGGGGTGCGATATCCCGTAGTCGTACTGAACAACCCCCGGATTGTAGAGGAAGATCGCATGCATAGCAGAGCATCGTAGTCGATCGGGGTAGAGGCGGCAAGCCTCGGTAGTCGATCTCGGTAGTCGATCGCCCTATGAAGACGCCTCAGCGCAGCCAGAGACCCGGCCCCGCATGCCAAGAGCCCCGCAGCAAGCGCTCCGGGGCTCTCCCAAACTCAAGGCCTGTGCCGGGGACGGGACTCGAACCCGTACAGCTTGCGCCACACGCCCCTCAAACGTGCGTGTCTACCAGTTCCACCACCCCGGCGATCGATTCCAAGCATGGACCCGCAACCAGCGATCAGCAACGCCCGGCGCCTACTGCCCACCCCGCTCGGGGGACTCGCCGCCGGAGGGTGCGGAGGTCGCCGCGCCCCCGGTCGCCTCATCGGGCGTCTCCTGCGCCGGCGCCGACGGAGTCCCCTCCGCCGGGGTCAGGGGCATCGCTTCCTCGCCCGGCGTTGCCGCCGGGGTCTGGCTGCCCGCGCCGGGGATCGCTCCCTGCGCCGGTTCAACCGGCGCCGATGAAGTGGGAGGAAGTGCATCGCGGATGAGGTTGCGTCCCTCGCCGACCGGCTGACCACGGTGTGCCTGCACCATCGCCAGCATGAAGCTGACCACGAGGAAAGCCGCCCCCAGGTAGCTCGTCGCCTTGGTCAAGAAGGTCGCCGCACCGCGCCCCCCGAAGAGCGTCTGGTTTCCGCCCCCACCACCGAATGCGCCCGAGAGCCCGCCTGCCTGTCCGCTCTGCAGGAGAATCGAGATGATCAAGACGATCGAGACGAGGATGTGAATGATGAGCAACAAGATAAACATGGTTCTCCCCTGCCCTCTTGGTCACAAAGCAAGATACTGTATCATTGGATGCGTGGTGGCGTCAAGATTGCCCTCGCCTGCGCCCCCATCCCCGGCACCGGACGGCCGCCCCGCCCCGCGCCGCCGGCGGATCGCCCGCCTCCTAGGCACCGGCGGTCGCGATGCCGAGGAAGCTCTCCACCCGCAGGCTCGCCCCCCCCACCAACGCGCCGTCGATGTCGGGCAGCGCCAGCAGGCCGACCGCATTCTCCGACTTCACGCTGCCGCCATATAGGATCCGGACCCGGGCAGCGACCTCCTCGCCAAAGCCCTCCGATAGGCGCCGGCGCAGCAGCCGGTGAGCCTCCTGGGCAATCTCAGGTGTCGCCGTCCGGCCGGTACCGATCGCCCAGACGGGCTCATAGGCCAGGGTGACCTGTGCCATCTCCTCGCGGGAAAGCCCCGGGAGCGCCTCATTGAACTGCGCGGCGAGAACGTCGGCGGTGCGGTCGGCCTCGCGCTGATCAAGGTTCTCCCCCAGGCAGTAGATCGGACGCAGGCCGGCCTTCAGCGCCCCCCGCACCTTGTTCCAGAGCACGACCCCCGAGTCGCCAAAGTGTTCCCGGCGTTCCGAATGGCCGACCAATACGTATCGGCACCCCGCGTCCCGAAGCATCGGTCCGGAGATGCCGCTGGTGAAGGCCCCAGATTCTTCCCAGTGAAGATCTTGCGCCCCAAGGTCCACCCGGCTGCCCGCGACCCTGGCGCCCAATTCGACGAGCAGCGTGAAGGGGGGCAGGATCAGCAGCTCCCGCTCGGCGGGAACCTGCGCCGCACCAGCGAGAATCCCGGCCACCAAGGCCTGGCCCTCTTCCCGCAGCATGTGCATCTTCCAGTTGCCGGCGATCAGCAGTGGTCTCATCGGCTCTCCTTCTCGCCCCCCGCGCGCCCTGCTCCACCCCGGGCCCGAATCGTCTCGAACCGCGGGCCCTTACGCTTCCAGGGCCTTCAGCCCAGGGAGCGTCTTGCCCTCCAAGAACTTCAGCGACGCCCCCCCTCCGGTGGAGAGGTGCGTGATCTGGTCGGCGAGGCCCAGTCCCCGTAGCGCGGCGGCCGAGTCCCCTCCGCCGACGACCGTCGTGGCGCCCCGCTCGGTCGCCGCCACGAGGGCCTTGGCCATGGCGCGCGTTCCCTCGGCGTACGCCTCCTGCTCGAAAATCCCCATCGGTCCATTCCAGAAGATCGTCTTTCCCTGAGTGATCACCTCCGTGAAGGCGCGCCGCGAATCCGGCCCGATGTCGACCCCCACTTCGTCCGGCGCCAGGTCCTCCCGGCCCGCCACGCGTCCCTCGGCGCCCGCTTCGGGGTCACGGCTGGCGAGGCAGTCGCTCGGCAGGTGGACCTCCTTGCCGAGCTCGGCGGCGCGGGTCAGCACGCCCCGCGCCGTCTCGAGATGCTCCTCCTCCACCAGCGAACGTCCCACGGCATGCCCCTGCGCCTTCCAGAAGGTGAACATCATCGCCCCGCCGATGATCAGCCGGTCGACCCGCGGCAGCAGGCTCTCGATGACATCAATCTTGCCCGAGACCTTCGCGCCTCCCAGGAGCGTGACGAAGGGGCGCTCCGCCGACCCGAGCAGCGGTGCCAGGAGACGCAGTTCCTTTTCCATCAGCAATCCGGGCGCCTTCACCCCGATGAGCCGGGCAACGCCCTCGGTCGAGGCATGCGCGCGGTGGGCGGTGCCGAAGGCGTCGTTGACATAGACCTCTCCCCAGGCGGCGAGAGCGGCGGCGAAGTCGGGGGCGTTCTTCGTTTCCGCGGCGTGGAAGCGCAGGTTCTCCAGCAACAGGACCTCGCCGACGTCGAGCCTCTCGACCAGCGGCGCGACCTCCGGCCCAATGCAGTCGGGGGCCAAGGCGACCGGTTGGCCGAGCAGGCTTCCCAGGCGCCGAGCAACGGGAGCCAGGGAGAGCTCAGGCTTTCGCTCCCCCTGGGGACGTCCCAGGTGGGACATCAGGACAATCCGCGCCCCGGCATCCCGCAAGCAGGTGATCGTCGGCAGGGCGGCACGGATGCGCGTGTCGTCCGCCACTTCGCCTTCACGCAGGGGCACATTGAAGTCGACGCGCACCAATGTGCGCTTCCCCGAAACCGCGAGTGCGCGCAGTGCCCGGGTTGCCATACTTCGCCCTCCTTGGCTCGCGGCCTCGGCGCTCGGTCCCGATGCGCCTTGCGCTGGCCGTCACGCCGTGAACCGGCCTTGCCCCGATCGTCCGTGGATGACGGGAACTCCGCGCTCGAGCCGCAGTCTAGAGACCACCGTAGAGATTCGTGTAGACCAACTGGTACTCCCCATTGCCGAGTTCATCAACGAAAACGAACTCGAGCGATCGCCCCCGGGTAGGCGGCTCATCGGCCGGGAATAGGGATTCGCCCCAGGTGACGTAGTACCACACTTCGTACGCCGAAGTGTCGTGCGGGCTGCGGCGCACCGGCGCACCGGCATCCCCTCGCTCGGCATCGTCGATCTCCCGTTGCAGAAAACTGGCAATGCGATCCTGTTCCCGCGGCATGAGTTCCTTGCGGATCTCGTTGGGCTCCCCAAAACGCACCAACGCGCGCCCGCGATCGGTCTGACTCCCGCGCACGCGCCCCCCGAAGCGCCGGTCGGCGTGGGCCACCCGTTCCCGGTACCGGACCCTGGTCGGCCCGTCAAACGCCGCCGTCACCGGCCCATCGACCGCCGACCAGAACCTGTCCAGGAACACCTCTCGTTGCCCTATCTCGAGTCGACGGAAGGCCTCCACCTCGGATGCGTCGAGGAGCAGACGGGCCTCATCGAGCCACTGCTCTCCGGTGCGCACCCAGGATCCGGCGCGCCAGAGCATCTGGAAGCGGCCCCCGGCCCGAATCGCCGCCCCGCGCCGCCCCCCCGCAGCGGGCTTGAGCTCGATGTGCAGCGCGTAGCTCCCCGCCGGTAGCGCGCCAACATCGAGCTCCGCCACCAACCCACAACGCGCCTCCGGGACCTGCAGGGTCCCTTCCCAGGACCGCGCCAGCTGGCCGTCGTCGGTGCGATAGGCACAGATCATCGAGTGTAGCGGGACCCCGGCCATCCCGTAGGCCTCGACATAGAACCGCAGCGTCGGATTGCGCAACCCGTAGGCGCGCGCCGGGTTCGGCTCGAGGGCGGCGCGCGCCGCCGCGACCGGCGCCCAGGCGTAGTCCCCCGCACTGCCAAAGACCTCATCGGCATAGCTCCAAAGAAAAAGCAGGCTGCTCAGGCCATGCCCCGCGTCGACATCATCGGCAGGCAGCGTCGCCCGGATCACCCCACGTCGCCGCTCGCCTCTCATCTGATAGATCAACCCCGCGCGCAGCGCATTGGCATCCTCGAGACGCAGCTCGAAGTCATCCGCGCGGCCATCCCAGGGAGCGGTGAGATAGAGCAACCGGCGAACGACTTCGCCGCTGAGGGCCTGCTCGCCGCAGGGCGCGGCGAGCGAGTCGTGCAGGCTCACCCGAGTCTCCCCGCGCGCATCCAGATGGTGTAGGTCGAAGAGAACCTCCATCCAACGTCCGCTCCGCCCGTCGAGCTCGATGCACGCGACCGCGGCGCTCGGCACCGCCACGGCGAGGAAGGCCTCCTCCCGCATCTGCGGATCGCGCAGACGCGCGCCATCAAGCACGAAGGGGATCTCACCGAGCGCCTCAGCCGGCAGGGCCCGGATGGAATCCTCCTCCTGCGCCCCCGCGCTCACCGCGGCCAGCGCGACCAGGACGACCAGCGCGGCCCTGATCAGCCCACAGACAACTCGGGCGGGGCGCCTGCCGCGTCCCGCCCGTGCAATTCCGGCGCGCTGCAATCGGGCCTCCTAGAAACGGAAATCGATGGAGATCCGATGGATCCCACCCAAGTAGGCCATGTCGGAGTAGGCGTAGTCGATGGTTGCCTCGGAATTCAGACTCGTCGGCATCTTGAACCCCAGTCCGGCACTGAGGCCTTCGGCGTCATAACCGAACCCGTAGCCGCTCCGCAGGTAGAGGAAGTCCTTGTAACCAACCTCCGTGCCGACATTGGCCCGCTCGTTGTTGTCCGGCGGGTGCGAGAAGTCGGCCGCCGAGAGCACGCTGAAGCGCGCATCCTCGTAGACATTCATCGACATGCCTACCCGAAAAACGGTGGGCAGCTTGACGCTGTGCTCGATGTACTTCATCTCGGTGCCGATATTCTGGATCACCATCCCAATGCGCAGCGACTGGAACCCAGTGTCGTAGAGTGTCCCGAAGTCGAAGCAGTAGCCCGTATCGTGTTGATCGGCCAGCGAGGAGTCGAGGTAGTTAAACGTAATCCCCGCCGAGAACTTATCCGTCAACGACCGGGCGTAGGTCAGACCCGCGGCGACGTAGCCATTGTCGAACTTCTCACCCGTCCCTTCAGGCTGGTTCACGGTGCGCACCGGCTGCTCAGGCATGTAGAGACTGCGCACGTGAAGCGCCATCATGCCCGGGACATACTGCGGATCGAAGACATAGCCCGCCTGGGAGAAGGAGATGTCGGCGGCCCAGTCGCAATGGTTGACACTCATCACATTGCTGGTGATCCGCGCCACGCCGGCCGGGTTCCAGTAGACCGAGGAAGCATCGTCTGCCACCGAGGCGAACGCAGCGCCCATGCCTATGGCCCGCGCTCCCACGCCGATCTTGAGGAACTGGCCGCCGATCGTTCCGACCTTCTCGAACTCGCGGGCCGCAAAGGCGAGGCTCGGCAGCGCCAGGACCAGCGCCGCGATCAAGACTGCTCGCTTCACCGTTCTACCTCCTTGGTTCCACCCCCAGCAGGTTCAAACCTCTGCCTAGCGGATGACCGTAAATCTCCCGACCATGGTCTCATCACCACAGGTCACGGCGTAGAGATAGACGCCGCTGGTGATGTCCTGTCCGTTGCGAGAGATCATGTTCCAGAAGACCGTCCCCTGTGTCCCACTGTCGAGCGTGCGCACCAAGTCGCCAGCGAGCGTATAGATGCGCAGCTGGCAGTTGCGCGCTGGCAGTTTGGCGAAGGCGATCTTGGTGCCCGTGGGATCCGCGTCACTCGGCGTCAGGTCCCAAGCGGCCCCCCCCCGCCACGGGTTCGGGACGACCATGATCTGGTCCTGCCACCCCTGGGCGACCGGCTCCCACATCGGGCACACCCCGTCAGCCTCCACCGCCGCGGCCTGGCTGCTCAAGACCCGCAGCTCCCCACGCTCGTCACGCCAAGAACTGTAGGCGGTCACGTCGTAGAAGTAGAGCATCCCGTTCTTCAGTCCCACGGCGTCCTCGAAGAAGTACCGCCCAATCGCATAGCGGGCCAGCAGCTCCCCCTCATTCTCCGGGTCGGGCACAAAGTCGGTCGGCGTCAGCGTCGTGTCGGTGTAATCCTCGAGGTCGAGTTCCGTTCCGATCGGCGACCTCGTCAAGGTTGCCACCAGCTGCCATTCATCGGGCGAAGGCCCCGTGGAGCCGATCGGCCGCTGCCAACCCTCCACGCGCCACACCTGGTAGCCGGCGAAGAGAATCCGCTGCTGGATCGGGTCGGCAACCAGCTCGGAGGCGTTGTCCCAGGCGATCCGCACGCGCCGGTCGCCCGCCAGATCCACATCGTGCAAACGGAACTCGTGATCCTCGAGATTCAGCGCCGGCGGCGGCGGGGCGACGGTGCCGACCCAGTGGACCAGGGTCTCCTTGCCGGGACAGGAGCCGACGCTGTCCTGAATCGGGGTGCAGCAGTTGCAGTCGGCATCCCGCCACACGCCCGGGTTGTCGCATTCGGTGTTTTTGAAAGGCCCCTCGGCAGGCGCCAACGAATCGCAGGGATCGTCCCAGAAGAGCGGATCGCCGCCCGGCGGGATGTGCAGGCAGGTCTCCCGCCCGTCGCAGCCGGTCAAGATGTTGTTGTCGACGTCGCACCACTGGCCTCTGAACACTCGCTGGGCCATGATCGCATTGTGGATCACGCCCTCGCGCTCGTTGCCGATCACAAAGGCAACCTGGAAGCTCAGTTCCTCGCCCGGCAACAGCTCACTGAACGGCCCCGCACTGAAGCAGTAGCGGTAGTCGGAGGGCTGGCCCGTCGGACGCGACGGAAGCGACCCGCGTTGGAGCAGATCATACCGCTGATAATCGTTGTTCGGATCGCCGTCGGGATACGTGCCGCTGCCCGCAAAGAAGGCCAGCGTGTGAATCCCGACTTCGGCGGGCGCCCGCTCCCCGAAGGGATCGGTGGTGTGCCCGAGGAACATGCCCCCGAAGTACCCCTTCGAGCCCTCGGGCATATCGTCGGCCGAGTTGCCGCCCGTCTCGCTACCGGGCGTGTCGTACATGAAGGCGATGTCGATGTTCAGCAACTGCTCGTTGCACTGGCGTGAGTCACCCGAAACCCGGTCGGTGCACGAATAGGTGATCGAGCGGTCGATGTAGGTCGTGTCGATCTGCGCCAACTCGCCGCCGTCGTCGGTGTAGTAGCCCTGGGCGCTCTTGTTTCCCGCGTCAGAGTCGACGAAGTAGCCGAGGTAGATCTCTCGCAGAACCTCGAACCCCCGATTCTCGACAACGTAATCGAAGCCGACGAACTCGTTCGCCCCCGGTGTCGACCAGGCAAAGCTGCGCTGGCGCACCCGTAGATTCAGGGGACGGTGGTCCGGGTAGATGTTGCGCGCCTCCTCGGTGTTGTCCCAATACTCGCAGGAGAACATCTGCTGCGAGATCGCCTCGTAATCCTCGTCGATCTGGCCGTCGCCGTCGTCGTCGAAGCCGTTAAGGAAGTCCTCGTCACGCAACCCATCACCATCGTCGTCGCCCTGGCTCGGCGAGAAGCCCTGGCGCTCCCCCCCCGTGATGCCCTCGAAGCTCTCATAAATCGTATAGAGCGGGTCAATGGGGGGCAGCATCTCGTTCTCGTAGGCCCCCGTGGAGACGTAGGCCAGGTTGTCGGGCGCGATCGCCCCGAGCCAGAGCGCGGCGGCGTAGAGATACTCCCCGCCGCGCCAATTCGCGCCATTCGTGTCCGTCCACCCCGGGTTTCCGATCACACCAACATTGGTCACCATGATTTCGAGCAAGCCGACGTTGTGATAGAAGAGATTCGGCGGCCGGATAGCGTACAACGGCTCCCCCTGCTGATCCCGCGAGAAGGCCGAGGTGCCTTCCCAGTATGCGTGAGCAGCTCCGCTCGCCAGCAGGGCGAGCCCGGCCACAATCAGCAGCGCCCGGCCGATCCTTCTCCATCGCGTCCATGTCGGGCTCATCGAATACCCTCCTACCGCCGGGCCGGCACCCTAGAACTCAAACCCGAGGCCCATCCGGATCGTCCGGGGATTGCCGAAGACCCGCGGGTCGTTCAGGGGGATGAACTCCTCGATCCCGTCATTGTTGTGATCGGCGAGATAGGCGCCTCCGGCCCGGCCCGTCTCGGTGTAGTAGACCGTATAGGCATTGGTCACCGGGGGCGCAGGCCAGTTGGTCGGCGCCAGCCAGGTAATGTTCTTGGCGTCCAGTAGATTGCGCGCGTCGACGAAGAGCGAGAGGCGCTTACCCCACAGCGTGTAGTACTTATCGGCGCGCACGCTGAGCGTCGTCTCGCTCGGCAGACGGCGCGAGTTGATCATCTCCGGTTCGAGCTCCCGCGTGTCCCGCTGATAGGGCGTGTAGGGCGAGCCGGTCAAGTACTCCCAGATCAGGTGGAAGCCCCAATTGCGCCGATCACCCAGACTGAGATTGACACTCATGCTGTGACGCACGTCCCAGTCGAGCGGCTGCTCCCCGGTCGGCAAGTAGACGAAGTTGCGCGAAACGGCCGCGTTGGGATCGGAAGCAACCCCATTGGCCACCCCGTAGGCGTAAGAAACATCCCAGCGTAGGTAGTTCAGCCAACCGCGTGAGAGGCTTACCTCGAAGCCCTTCGCCGAGGCATAGTCCTTGTTCACGTAGCTCGTGATGTTCCCAGTCGACGTCCAGTCGGCTTGCTCCTCGGCAGTGATCAGTCCATAGATGTCCTTGTAGTAGACACTGAACTGGCCCACGAGCAGTTCGCTGAAGAGATGCTGGATCGCGGCCTGGTACTGAATCGTCGTCTCGTTGCTCAGGTCCGGGTTGCCGCGCACGCCCTCATAGACGTCCCGATTGTCGAAGATGTACTGCCGGTCGGGGATCTGATAGAGCCGCGCGTAGTGAAAGCTGAAGACGTCGCGGTCGGAGATCGGATAGCCGATGCCCACCCGTGGGCTAAGCTGCTTCTTGACCCGATCGCGGACCTCGGAGATCGGCACCTGCTCCCCGACACTGAAGACGTCGTAGCGCACGCCGAGGTTGAGCACCATCCCCTCGTGCTCCCAGCGATCCTGAATGTAGGCCGCGCCCTCGGGATTGTAGTAGTGGTAGACCGTGCGCGTGCTGCCGATCTCGCCTCGGGCCGTATTCAGATACGGACGGGTCACGCTGTAGAAGCTCATATCGTTATAGGCGCCGTTGAGACCTGCCTCGAAGGTGTGCTTGTCGTACTTGTAGGTCAGGTCGAACATGCCCTGATAGACGCGGGTCTTGCGCGTAGAGAGCTGGGGGTAGTCGCCCGAAATCACGAAGAAGTCATAGGACTGGAGGTCGGTGTAATTGAACCAGAAGTCCCGCTCACGCTCTCCGTCGTACTCCCACTCGTCTTTACCCTGAACCCGGCTATCCCGGTAGTAACTCTGCGTGCTGAGTCGCACGCTGTACTGGGCATCCTTGCTCAGTGAATGATGGAAGATCGCCTTGTATTGCCGGAAGTTGTCGACCACGCTGGGTGTATGCTCGGCCGCGTTGTAGTAGTAGTAGGTCGAGTCGATCTGCGTCGGGGAGAAGCGTCCATGCCGCAGGACGACCTCGTTGGTGCGGGTAGTGTCGAGGAATGCCTGGACATAGCCCTCCTGGCTCCAGATGTGACGGTAGCTGTCGTAGCGCTGCTCCTGATCGATCACCTCGAAGGTCACCTTGTAGTTCGGGCCCGGCTTGTAGGCCAGCTTTGTCTGCAGCTTGATCTCGTTGCTCTTGCGGTCCCCAACGCTGATGAAATCGAGCAGATTGCTCCGACTTCTCCGTGCCCGGGTCTTTGGATAGTTGTCCTGGTAGGTGGCCTGGAGCGAAAAGTAGTAGGTCAGATCGCGGACCGGCAGCGGCCCCCCGAAGCCCAGCAACACGCGATCATAGTTGTCGAAAGTGTTCTTCGGCGAGCCGTAATCGTCGGTGATATAGCGCACTTCGCCGGCGAAGTGTTCCCCCCCCTCCTTGGTGCGATAGAGGATCACACCCGACTGCGCGTTGCCGTACTTCGCGTCGAGACCACCGGTCAACACCTCGTAATCGCCGACCGCCGCCATCGCCAAGGAGACTTGGCCACCGACGAGCGGATCGCGCACCGGCACCCCGTCGACCTGCACCTGAACCTCCCCGGCCCGGCCTCCGCGGAAGTGGAGCTCACCCCCCTTGGCGATCACGCCGGCGTTCAGACCGATCGCCTCGACGAGGTCGTCGACCGGCATCTCGCTGATCTCTTGTGCCGTCTTGCGGTATTTCGTGGCGGTGCTGTGCTTGTCGATCTTCCCCTTTTTACCGATAACCGTGACCTCGGCAATTGTCGCAACGATTTTCTCGCTCATCTCGACCGAAGCCCGGGCAGTTCCGTCCGCTGGCACGATGATCCCGGGAACGGATTGGTCGGCATACCCCATCATGGTAACGCGCAGGGTATAGTTGCCCTCCGGGATGTTCTTGACCACGAAGGTCCCATCCTCGATCGACATCGCCCCCCAGCTCGTGCCCTCGATGATGACATTAGCCGGCGATAGGGGCTTGCCTGTCGTCGCATCGCGCACGGTGCCGGTGATATCTCCGACACCCCCCTCGGGAAGCATCTGCGCCGACGCAACCGCGCCGGCCATCAGCAAGATGCCCGCCAGCAGCGCCGCCGTCCCTCTGGCTGCTCTCATTGCCCTTGGTCCCCCTACGTGACCCTCGGCCGATGGAACGCGTTAAGTCTATGTGGATTGGACGACTACGGCAACAGCCGCAGCCCCAGCGCATAGCTGATAGCGTTCCCATCGGCCACGCCGAGCGCCTGGCTGTCTTTTCGATCGAAGCGCTCGTAGCGGATTCCGGCATGGACTTGGATCAGACCCCCACGCCCTAGCCAGGAGAGCCCCCCGCTGAAGGCCTGGGTCATCGCAAGTGTTAGCGGTTCATCGACATCCTGGTCCCGGCTCCCCAGGGAAAGCCCGCCCCGGACGAGCACCGTCGGGCCCAGGAAGTACTCGAGACCGACCCCACCGAGCAGGGAGCGCGCCGTGCCCTCCCGGAACTCCCCCGCCTCCCCAGAGGTCCAATCGCGCATCTCCCCCCGTCCCTCCACGATCCCCAGCAGGCGACCGTCCATCAGCCGCACACTCAACCCCGCCCCGGTGGAAATCGAGGTTACCGCGGACGTGCCCGCGCGCAGGCTGCCCTTGAAGTTGACCGCCTCGATCACCGTGCGCTCTTCGTCCCGATAGGCTCCGCTGAAGCCGAGCACCATCCGGCGGTTCGGACGAACCCGCCACCGCGTCTCGATTTCCAGATCGCGCTCATCTTCCCAGAAGGTGACCGCCTCGCCAAAGTAGTCGGTCTGGCTCGGATTCTGCGGCGAGTCGTCGCTCCAGCTGACCGCGATGCGCTCGGAACCCTCGCGGTCGAGAAACGACGTGCGCACGCCCCCCTCGAGCGCTCCGCCACCGGCCAGGAGGCAAAAGAAGCTGTAGCGGTCCACCGGCCGCGTCCAAGTCAAGTCGTCGCTGTGGAAACGGGAAGGATCCTCGCTCTTGCCGCGCACCTCCCCACGCGCGAAATCCCAGGCGGCCCCGAAGGTCAGGCCCAAGAGACCCGCATGCGCGCCGATCTGGCCGACGGTGCGGCTCTGCTGGTGATGGACGCCGAAGAAATCGTCGGCCTCGTGGTCTTCATTCTCCGCCTCGGAGCCGATGCGCAGACCGAGCGTCACCGGACCCATGACCTGGTTGGCCAGCACCGAGACGAGCGGCCCGCTGACTCTGTTGCTGTTCCCCTCGCTGTCGGGTCCCTCGAAATAGCTCCAGTTGATATCCATGCCGTAGGCGGCGGAACCGCCGCGATAGACGCTCTGGATGCCCGAATGCCTGCAGGAGCGCTCGAAGCTGCTGTTCCCTTGCTCCAAGGCATGTCGGTGGTTGCCGAGCCAGCTCTCGATCACCCAGGAATCGGCGTCCTGCAACAGGCCGCTGACGTTGGCACCGAAATCGTAGACGTTCAGTTCGTTGGCCTCGTCAGGGACGCTCAGGTCGAGACCACCCAGGCCGAAGAGCCGCACCGATGGAGCGCTCGCGAGCATGGCGGGGTCGAGTCCCGCCTGGGCCATTCGGAGCTCGCGAATCGTGGCGTCCCCCTGCGCCGGCAGCAACATCACAAGCAATCCCGCGCATCCCAGCCACCCGATGAGCCTGCACCTCAAGACCCCATCCTCCCCTTGTGCGGGACCCCGCCGGGCCTCATCACCGTTCTTCCTCCTCTTCCGGAGGCTTCGGACCGAATTCCAGGATCAAGGGCTCCGAACCCCAGTGCTCCTGCACCGAGGCGTTGAAGACCGCGATCGTGAAGACATAGCGATCCCCCGAATCGGGATCGAAGATCACGTCGCGATCGGGATCTCCGGTGTCCAGCGCGCGGGCGACCTCGAGCGTCCAGACGCCCGCCTCGTCGAGATGGCCGCCCGAACCATGGACGTCCGCCCGGCTCTCCGAGGGATAGTTGAGCCGGTACCCGGCGACGAGATCCCCCGGCACCCACTTGCGCGGATCTGAGGGAACATTCGACTGCAGCAGCGTGTCCCGTGCGTTGAAGGGGCGGTAGAAGGCGGTCGCATTCTCGCGCCAGAGATACTCCATCCGGACCCCATTGTTGGCCAGGCACTCGCCACCGAAGCGGTTCTCACAGATCCCTTGCGGGTTGTGGAAGCGGTCGTCCGAGCGGCGGTAGACCTGTTGCGGCACCCCGGCGCCGGGCTCGAAGTTGGCTTCGTAGGCGGGGAACCCGGGATCGGGGACCAGGCCTGCCCCAGGGTTCGCAAACCAATCGTCGAGATAACCGGGCAGGCCGTGATCGGCGTCATCGGGATCATCGCCGGCGATGAAGAGGTCGCGCACCGGGTTGGTCCGCCCCGCCAGCCAGTACCAGACATCGAGTCGTCCGCTCTCGAGGGTCCCGAAGCGCGGCGCTCCCGCCGGATGACAGGCAACCTGGCACCCCGCCTCGGAGAACTCCATTCCGTTCCCGGTCGTCGGCATGATCTCGAAGGCGATCGCCAGCTTGTCGTCCTCGCCGACTTGCTGCCACCAGGCGGGAGACAGGAGGCTGTCCTGCGGCCCGGTGCGATAGGTCGAATCACAGACGATCTCGCCTCCGACCTCGTAGCAGTTGATGATCGGCGCGGCCAGCGCCGGACCGGCATAGACGAAGATGTCCTTGTAGATGTCGGGGCTCAGGTCTCTCCACTGCAAGAGCAGGTACAAATGCCTGCTCGTGTAGACCGCCTTCATCGACAGATAGCGCGTCGCCCCCGGCTGGCCGCTCCCGTTGTCCGCCGAGAGGCGCACGTGGGTGAAGGGGCGCTCGGGCGTGAACTCACTACCCCACTCAAGATCGATGCGCTCGCCATCCAGGGCAACCGGAGCGCGTTCTTCGGCCTCGTCCGTCTGATAGTAGGCGGTGATGACGTTGGTCGGCGTCTCTTGCGGTCGCGAGACGTTCTCTTCCCCGCACCCGGCCGCCAGGCATCCCGCCAGCGCCGCGAGCAGCAGAATCCGGCGGCATCCCGGCGTCAGCCAGGAGGCGATTACTCCCTCCACCCTCGAGCCTCCCCCTCTAGGCATGCAAAGCGGAACCGGCCGCCGTGAGGGCGACCGATGCGATCAATCTATTTTACGCTAAGCGGATGCCTCCCAAGTGTCAAGAGCAGAAAGGCACTACGCGGTCCATGTGACCTCGGGATAGCGGGCCAGGATCTCCCGAAAGGTCCCCTCGATCGCCGCCAGCGCCTCCGGCGTCTGGGCCTCGAAGCGCAGCACCAGGACCGGCTGGGTGTTCGATGCTCGCAACAGACCCCATCCCTCCCCGAAAAGCACCCGCGCCCCGTCGATCGTGATCACCTCGTGGTCGCGCTGGAAGTGCTCGGAAACTTCCTCGACAATTCGGAATTTGGCCTCATCGGCGCAGGAAACGCGGATCTCGGGGCTGTTGACGTAGAAGGGGATCCGATCGATCTGCACCGAGAGCGGTTCGGTCAGCCGGGAGAGATAGGCCGCCATCCGCGCCGAGCCATAGATGGCGTCATCGAAGCCGAAATAGCCTTCCTGGAAGAACATATGACCCGACATCTCACCAGCCAGAGGGATCTCCTCCTCGCGCATCTTCGCCTTGAGCAACGAGTGGCCCGTTTTCCACATGATCGGCTCGCCCCCGTGGGTCCGGATGTCCTCCTCGAGACCCTGCGAACACTTGACGTCGAAGAGGATCCGGCTCCCAGGATGACGGGCGAGCAGCTCCCGCGCGAAGAGGGCCAAGATCTGGTCACCGAAGATCATCCGGCCCTGCTCATCGATCAGCCCGATGCGGTCGGCATCACCGTCGTACCCGACCCCAAGATCGGCGCCGATTTCGCAAACCCGGGCCGCCAGATCCCGCATGTACTCGGGAACGGTCGGGTCGGGCAAGTGATTGGGGAAGCGCCCATCCGGCTCGCAGTAGAGCGTCTCGACCTCGTGGCCCTGGTCGGCGAGCACCTCGGGTCCGATGAGCCCACCGGTCCCATTGCCGGCATCGACGACGATCGAAAGGCGGCGCTCACTGGTCAGCCGGTCGCGCACCATCGCCCGGTAGTCCTCGAGAACCTCGCGCTGCTCGTATCCGCCCTTGCCGGCGGCGAAGTCCCCGGCGCGCATCATCGTCTCGAGCGTGCGAATCTCCGCCCCCCAGATGGGGCTCGTCCCGCGGCAGAGCTTGAACCCGTTGTACTCGATCGGATTGTGGCTCCCGGTGATCATCACCCCCCCGTCGGTGCGGTTGGCGACAATCGAGTAGTAGAGCACCGGCGTCGGGACGATCCCGACGTCGAGGACATCAAGGCCGCCGGCGCGGACGCCGTCACAGACCTGCTGCTGCAGGCGCGGCGAACTCTCGCGCACGTCACGGCCGACGCAGATCCGGCGCCCTCCCTCACTGCCCAGCCGGGTCGCCATTGCCCGCCCGATATCGAAGGCGAGCGTATCGGTCAGATCCCGCGCGGCGACGCCTCGGATGTCGTATTCCCGGAAGATCGATGGGTTCATGACTTGCTCGGCTCCTCTCTTCGCATGCGCAGCCAGGCCTCGATGAAGGGATCGAGATCTCCATCGAGCACTCCCTGAGTATTCCCCGCCTCATGTCCGGTGCGATGGTCCTTGACCAGCGTGTAAGGATGCAGGACATAGGAGCGGATCTGTGACCCCCAGGCGATCTCGCGTTTCGAGGCTGCGAGCGCCTCGCTCTTCTTGCGCTCCGCCTCCTGCTGGCGGTGGTAGAGACGCGCCCGCAGGACCTTCATGGCCATGTCGCGATTGCGGTGCTGAGAGCGCTCCGCCTGACATTGCACGACGATGCCCGTCGGCAGGTGCGTGATGCGCACAGCCGATTCGGTCTTGTTCACATGCTGTCCCCCCGCGCCGCTTGAGCGGTAGGTATCGACACGCAGATCTTCCTCGCGGACCTCGACCTCGCCGAGATCCTCGACTTCGGGATAGACGAAGACCGAGGCAAACGAGGTGTGCCGCCGCTGATTGAAATCGAAGGGCGAGATGCGTACGAGGCGATGGACGCCGATCTCGGGGCGCAGGAAGCCATAGGCGTAATCCCCGCGCACCTCGATCGTCGAATCCTTGATCCCCGCCTCCTCCCCTTCCTGGAAATCGATGATCTGCGCCTCGAAGCCGCTGCGCTCCAGCCAGCGCAGATACATCCGGTGCAGCATCAGCGCCCAATCCTGCGACTCGGTGCCCCCGGCGCCGGGATGGATCGTCAGAATCGCATCGGCGCGGTCCCGCTCACCGTTGAGATAGGTGCGCAATTCGACGCGCTCCAGCTCGCGATGGAAGGCAATCAGGTCGTCGAGCAATTCCCGCTCGAGCTCGCCTTCGCTCTCCGTCTCCAGCAACTGCGCCATTTCGCGCAGATCCTTGCACCGTCGCCGCAACCCCTCCCATTGCTCGATCGTGTTCTTGGCCGTCTTCAACTTCACGAGGACCGGTTGGGCCGCCGCCGGCTGGTCCCAGAAACCGGGCTCGGAGATGCGGCTCTCGAGCTCGGCGACCTCCGCGCCCAGCCGGTCGAGGTCAAAGGAACCTCCGCAAGTGGGTGATCTTCTCCTCGCTCTCATCGAGGAGACGTCCGATCTCCGGGCTCATCGCTGTCGCTCCTTCCGCCGCTCGGGCCACCGCCCCCGGCTCCAGGCCGCCCATAGCCGGTCGACCATGCGTCCCAACTCACCCCGGTCGCTTCCATTGGGGACGACCAGGTCCGCCACCGCCCGGCGCCGCGCATCGGTCGTCTGGCGCGCGAGCCGCCGCTGGGCTTCCTCCCTAGAGACGCCCATCGCCACCAGACGTTCCACTCGCACACCGGCCGGCGCCTCGACGGTGACCACGAAATCACACCACGTGGGGACCCCCGCCTCCGCCAGCAGGGGAACCTCGGCCAGCACGATAGCAATGTCATCCCGGCGCTTCAAGTTCACCACCCGGCGCGCCATCTCCGCCTTGGCCCGCGGATGCAGAATCGCTTCCAGACAACGCAATCGCTCGGGATCGCCGAAGACCTCGCCCGCCAGACGCCGCCGGTCGATTTCCCCACCGCCATCGAGCACAGAGCTGCCGAACTCGGCAACCACCGAGCGCCGGGCGGCGACATCCTCGCGCAGGATCTCGTGCACGATGCTGTCGGCATCGAGCACGAGCACGCCGGGCTTGCGTGCCATGCGGCGACAGAAGGTCGACTTGCCGGCGCCGGCCCCCCCCGTGACCCCGATCACCCGCGGCCCGCGGGGCACCCCCGCCGCCGGCGGTTGCGCTCTCGAAGTCTCGTCAGGCATCAACAATGTGCCTCCAACCAGTTCTTCCCCGCCCCCATCTCGACGCGCAGGGGAACGGCGAGATCGAGCACCGCTTCCATCTCGGACCGGACGCTCTTCCCAACCGACTCCAGCTCGTCCGCCGGAACCTCGAAGAGCAGTTCGTCGTGCACCTGCAGGAGCAAACGCGCGCGCGGATGTTCCCGGGAGATCACCTCGTGCAGGCGCACCATCGCAACCTTGATCAAATCGGCCGCCGACCCCTGGATCGTCGTGTTGAGCGCCATCCGTTCGGCAGCCGCCCGATCGCGCGGGTGGCCCGAATCGAGATCGGGCAGGTAGCGCCGCCTTCCCAACAGTGTCTCAGCATATCCTGCCGCCCGGGCGGCCGCAATGCACCCTTCGATATAGACTTTCATCCTGGGCAGTTTGGCGAAATAGTCCTCGATGAATCCGGCCGCCTCCTTGACCGGGATTCCGAGCTCGCTCGCCAAGCGTTGCGCCCCCATGCCGTAGATCACGCCGAAGTTGACCGTCTTGGCCCGCACGCGCATCTCCGGCGTGACCGCCTCGGCGGCGACACCAAAGACGCGCGCGCCGGTGGCGCGGTGGATGTCGGCCCCTTCGCGGAAGGCCGCCACGAGGTGCTCGTCACCGGAGAGATGGGCGAGAATACGCAACTCGATCTGCGAGTAGTCGGCCGAGAGGAACCGCATGCCATTGCCGGCGACGAAGGCGCGGCGGATCTCGCGACCAAGCGCGCTGCGCACCGGGATGTTCTGTAGGTTCGGATCCGAGGAGCTCAGCCGTCCGGTCGCGGTGATCGTCTGATGGAACCGCGCATGAATACGGCCGGTGCGTTCATCGACCATGCGCGGCAACGCCTCGACATAGGTGTTCTTCAGCTTGGCGAGCTGACGATAGGCGAGCACCGCCTGCGGGAGGGGATGCCCCCCCGCCATCTCCTGCAGGACTGCCTGGCTGGTCGAGTAGCCGGTCTTGGTCTTGCGTCGGGGCGCGAGCTTGAGCTTCTCGAAGAGCACGGCTTGCAGTTGCTTGGGCGAATTGACGTTGAACGTCTCCCCCGCCAGGCGATGAATCTCCGCTTCCCGGCGCTGCATCTCACCGCCAAGACTCGTCTCCATCGCCGCCAGCACGGAGCAGTCGAGCGCAATGCCGGCGGTCTCCATGGCGATCAACACCGGCACCAGCGGCATCTCGACATCCCGGTAGAGGGGCCAGCCGCCCCGCGCGCGTAGTGCCTCGGCCAATCGCGGCCAGAGACGGACGACCGCATCCGCATCTTCACACGCGTAGGGCATCACGCGCGCCGCGGGAAGGTCGGCCATCGAGCACTGTTGCCGGCCGCTGCCGATCAGGGCACTGATCGGCACCTTCTCGTGCCCCAACCAGTGACGGCTGAGGTCATCGAGATTGTGGCGCTTCTCCGGGTCGCAAACGTAGGAGGCGATCATCGTATCGATGAGTCGCCCCCCCACGCGGAGCCCGTGGCGCTCGAGGATCTGGAGATCGAAGCAGAAATTCTGGGCGACCTTCTCGATGCCCGGCTCCGCCAACAGGGGGCCGATCACCTCTTGCAGGGCGCCCAGTTCGAGATTCCCGCCCGCGCGGTGTCCCACGGGCAGGTACCAGGCCTCTCCCGCCCGCCGGCACAGACTTATGCCGACGAGACCGGCGCGGCGTTGATCAAGGCCGGTGGTCTCGGTGTCCACCCCCAGCGGTCCCTGCCCCTCCCGGCAACGGGCGACGACTCGGGCGAGATCACGCGGATCGGTGATCAGCCGGTAGGCCTGGTTCCATCCATCCGCGATCCCGGTATCCTCCGCTCCCTGCCGCGTATCCGAAGCCGATCGCACCCTGCCGGCCTCCGTGGCGAGGCCCCCGCGCCGGGAGGTTGTCTGCCTCCCGCGCCGCGCGCCATCTGCATCCCCCGGCGGAGGCGTCTCCCCTTCCAGCAGGGATCCCTGGATCGCCGTGCCTCCGGGAAAGAGGCGTTCCAGGAGGTTGCGGAACTCCAGCTCGGCCAGCAAGACGCGCAGCGTCTCCCGGCCGCCCGGCCCGGGCACCTCCAAGCTGCTCAGGTCGACCGGCCCCAGATCCGTGCGCAGAACGACGAGCTCGCGGCTCAACAGCGCGTTCTCCCGCCCCGCCTCGAGCTTGCCACGCACCCCGGGAGGCGTGATCCCAGGCAGCGCCGCATAGATCGCCTCGAGAGTGCCATGGGCCTGCAGCAGTCGTGCGGCGGTTTTCGGGCCGATGCCCGCGACGCCGGGGACATTGTCGGAGCTGTCTCCGGTCAGGGCGAGGAAGTCGGTGAACTGCGCCGGGGTCACCCCCCACTTCTCCTCGACCTCCTCGGCATCGATCCAGCGGGGTGCTTCGCCCCCCCGACCGGGAACGTACTGGCGGATTCCGGGGCCGATGAGCTGGGCGAAATCCTTGTCCGCCGAGACGATCACTACCTCCCAGTCGCGTGCGCGCGCCTGCTTCGCCAGAGAGGCGATCCAGTCGTCGGCTTCCACGCCGTCTTGAACCACCGCCCGCAAACCGAGGGCTTCGATCAACTTCGAGACATAGGGAAGCTGCGGGACGAGTTCCGCCGGGAGTTCGGGGCGGTTTGCCTTGTATTCCGCGTAGCGCTCATGGCGGAAGGTGGGGCTCGGGGTGTCGAGCGCCACGGCGAGACGACGCGCCCGTTCGTCGCGGATCAGGGCGAGCAGCGTGCTCAAGAACCCATAGAGCGCCCCCACCGGCATGCCTGTGGAGGTCGTCAGGGGGCGGCGTAAGAAGGCGAAGTGGGCGCGGAAAACCAGTCCCATCGCATCGACGAGGTAGAGCGTTTCGGGCACCTGGCCTCCTCTCGGCACCGTTCCCGGCTCGGCCCCCGATGTCCCCCTCGGTTTCGCGCTCATGATCCGCCGATCCGCTTCGCTTGCCCGCTCTCTTCCCGACTCATCCCTCCCCGTCCATGTCGATGCCGGCGCCGTAGAGCCGCTCGCGGGCGATCACCTCGCCCACGGCATCGGGTACCAGCTCCTCGACACTCCCACCCACCCGCACTCGCCGCCGGATCTCTGAGGATGACACATCAACCCGGGGCCCCTCAATGATCCGTACCCGGTCCCGCACCGCCTCCGGCGGGGCCGTGCCGGCGCCGCGCCGGCGGTAGGCGGCAATGCGTGCCAGCCGGGCGATGCCCGCCGGGTCCTTCCAATCAGAGATCTCCTCGAGACTGTCGGCCCCGATCAGCAGCCAGAACTCATCCTGAGGATACCGGCGGTGCAGTTCGCGCAAGGTCTCCACCGTGTAGGAAACTCCGCCCCGTTCGGCCTCGAGTGCCAGAGCCAAATAAGCGGGCCGGCCGCGAATCGCCGCCAGGAGCATCTCCCAGCGCAAGGGGAAGGGGGTCAGCTCGGCAGCGTCTTTGTGCGGCGGATGGTAGGCCGGCACGAAGAGGACGCGGTCAAGGTGAAGCGCATCCCGGCAGCGCTCGGCCAGCACGAGATGGCCCCGATGGGGAGGGTCGAAGGTGCCTCCCAGCACTCCGCTGCGCACGTTCTTTCAGCCCCCGTCGGGCGGAAGTTCGGACAGCTTCTCGCTGGCGCGCCGGGCCAGCGATTCCCCGTCCTTGAAGCGCTCGGGATGATCGGCGAGATGCGCCCCTAGGCGTTGATAGACCTCACCCGCCCGCGCCCAATCCCCCTCCCGCTCGTAGCTGCGGGCGATGCCGTCGAGCGCCTGCGCCGAGTGCGGCGACTCCGCCCAGATCTCCAGTGACCTCTCGAAGTAGCGGCGCGCGGCCCCGGAACGGCCCAGGCGCATGTAGGTCCGGCCGTTCAGGAGGTCTTTCTCGGCCAGAATGGCGAGTACCGCCTGCTCTGCCTCACGCGCCTCCTCGACATGCCGCCCCTCCGGGTAGCGGCGCAGATAGACACGGAAGCTGCGCAGGGCCTCCTCGGCCGGCTCCGCATCGAGCTGCGGCCCGCGCACACTGAGAAACCAGCACCGGGCGATCTCGAAACGCGCATCCTCGGCGTAGGGGCTACGGGGGAAATCTTCGACGACGCGACGAAACGCCTGGCGGCCCAGAAGCTGCTCGTTGTTTCCCTGGTGGGCCTTGCCCAGGTAGTAGAGCCCATCGTCGATGAACTGGCTGCCCGGATGGTTCCGTTCGAAGGACTCAAGCAGCTCGATCGCCGTCAACATGTGGCCCTGCTCGTAGGCCTCACGCGCCTTGACGAAATCCCCCTGGGCCCCCGCCAGCGGATAGGCGCCCGGCTGCTGGCTGCAGCCCGCCGCAAGCGCGAGCCCGACGCAGAGCACCACAGCGCCGCAGGGCGGCCCGAGGCCTGGGAAAAACATGCGGACGGCTTGGGCGAAACGAATCATGGCACCTACTTCTGGTTCTCATAGAAGAGATAGACGAGACCCGAAACGATCCCGGCCACGATGACCGGCTCGAGAACCTTGCGCATCGATGTCCCCTCCGGCTGCTCGATGGGGAAGGGAAAGGACTGCCCCTCCAAGACCGGTCTGGCCCACCCCGGAAAAGAATCGAGATGCACGCGGTCGCTGCTCGAGACCCCCTCCACCATCCGTCCCGGTTGCACAACGCGCGAGGCGCGCACCCGCACACTGGCCATGCGGCCGTACCGGCGGGGACCGACGAGCCAGGAGCGTTTGCTCCACGGATAGGTGATCCCGCACTCGATGACGCGGAAGGTCAGCACCTCGCCCTCCGCGGGAAGCTCGAACGAGAAGGCCACCTCCGCTCCGGGGGGGCCGGCGCCGGGCCCCTGTGCGCCCCCCTGGTTGGAGCCGGCCGTCTGGACGGACGGGGTCAGTTGGCCACCGGTCGCTTCTTGATCCTCGCCGTCCGCAGCGGTTGCGGTCTGATCCGGCTCGTCCTGATCCTCGTCCTTCTCGCCCTGGTCTTCGTCTACGCCCTCGTCTTGGTCTTCATCCTGGTCTTCGTCTTCGTCTTCGTCTTCGTCTTGGCCTTCGTCTTGGCCTTCGGTATCCTCGTCCGCGTCCAGATCATCGCCTGCCTCATCGTGCTCGACCGATTCAGTTCCCGTCGCGCCGGCCGCGCCCTGCCCCTGGGCACCGGTCTGCGCACCTTCGGAAGCTGCCCCCCCTCCGCCGGCGCCGGCATCACGCCCCGCGCGGGGACCCGATCCCAGCGCAGCGGTAGCAGCAAGCTGGCTGGCATGCGGACCAACAATGCGATAGCCGGCAGCGATCAGGCGCTCCTCGATCAGGCGCGCGATCAACCAATTGGCCGCATGGGGCACCTCGGGCACCAAGTGGATCGTGGCTCCCGAGGGGAACTGCAACTCGGCGATCAGTTCCTCGGCCGCCTCTTCCCCGAGGAGCTCGAGGAGCACGAGATGATCGGTCAGCTGCTCCTCAGCGGTCACCGGCGCCGCCCAGAAGACCAACAACAGGGCTGCGGCAATTCCACCGAGCCAGCGGTGCAGATACTGCGCGCGCACGATTCCTCCCGCGCGGGGCGACCCCACGAACCGTCGCATACTAGACGTCCCCCTCGGCAACGGCGAGCAAGTCGTAGACACCGGCTCCCACAATCCGGACCCTGCAAAGCGTTCCCGGTTCCACCGCCGCCACCGACATCGATTCGGGCAGGCGGACGCGCACCAGGCCATCGATCTCGGGGGCTTCGCCATAACTGCGCCCGACGAGGAACTCCCGCCGCGGGTCGAGCCCGTCGATCAGAACCTCGGTGCGCTCGCCCCGACGCGCCCGCTGCCGCGAGAGCGCAATCGGGCGCTGCAGCTCGAGCAACGCCTGCCGCCGCTCTTCCGCCAAACGGCCACATGGACGGCCAGGTGCCGATGCAGACAGCGTTTCCGCCACTGGACTGTAGGCAAACACCCCCAAACGGTCAAAGGGAAATTCCTGCAGGAACTCCCGCAGCTGGGCGAACTCCGCCTCTCCCTCACCGGGATGACCGGTTATCACCGTCGTGCGCAGAATCGCCCGCGGAATCCGGGTGCGCAGCCGCTCGATCAGGCCGGCAAGGCCCGCCGCCGTGGACCCCCGCCCCATCGTCCGCAAGACCGCGTCACTCGCATGCTGAATCGGCAGATCGATATAGGGCAACAGGCGTCCCCCGGCGGCGCAGAGCTCGATCAGCTCGTCGTCCCAGAGCTCCGGATGCGTGTAGAGCAGGCGGATCCATTCGGGACCCGGCTCCTCAAGCAGGCGCCGCAGCAAGCTCGCCAAGCTGTCGCCAGGCTGGAGATCCCTTCCATAGGCGGTCGTATCCTGCGCCACCAGAACGACCTCGCGCACCCCCTCCTCGCCCAGCGCGCGCACCTCGGCGAGGATCTCATCGGCGCGTCGGCTGCGCAGCGGGCCCCGCAGGCGGGGAATCAGGCAGAATCGGCAGCGATGATCGCAACCCTCGGCAATCTTCACATAGGCAATGTGCGGCGGACCGACCCGGAGACGCCGTTGCCAGGACTGCCGGCGATCGAGTCGCCCCAACCGGATGCGCTCCCCGCCCCCCTCCCGCACCGCCTCGACGAGTGCCGGAACCTCATCCAGGCGCCCCGGCCCGAGCAGGCCGTCGATCTCGGGGATCTCGCGCAGCAGTTCGGCTCCATGGCGCTCGGCCAAGCACCCCGCCACGAGCAACAGGCCCTTGGGTCCCCGCTCCCGGGCGAGACCGAGAATCGTCTCGATCGATTCCCGCTCGGCCTCCTCGATGAAGGCGCAGGTGTTGACGATGGTGAGATCGGCCGCCACCGGATCGATCACCAACGCGTAGCCCGCATCCTCGAGCTGGGCGAGCAGGACCTCGCTGTCGACCTCGTTCTTGGGACAGCCGAGGGTCACCACGGCAATCCGCAGATCCCGCTGCCGGACGGGATGGTCGGTCGGCGCGGAGGCGCCGGGAGCGCCGGCGTCAGTCGACCTCGAAGAGTTCATAGCCCTCGGGCAGTTCGAAGCGGAAGCGCACGGGCGCTACGCCGGCCGGGAACCGCGGCGCCTCGAAACGGAAACCGATGCGGTTGCCCTCCTCGTCGACATAGCCGTATCCGACGGGCAGGGCGCCTTCCAGGGCCACCTCGACATGGAGCGAATCGATCCCCCACTCGGGCTGCTCCTGCAGGCGAATCCGGGCGACGGCGCCCCAGGCGGGATCCTCGCCGACCTGGGCCAGCGAATCGGCCGCCTCCTCCAATCCACGACAGAAGAACTCGCCCCATCCGGTCGTCGCCTCGTGAGTCGCCCGCAGAACCTGGCGCTCCTCGGGAATGACCGTCCAGACATAGCGCCCATCGCTGACGACCAGGTGTCCCTCCGGGTGGGTGTAGTCGAGGCGGAAGCGATCGGGCGGCACCAGGGTCAGGACACCGCGAGCGGTGTCGGCTTCGTCGAAGGCGATCCAGTAGTTGACCTGGCGGAAGGGGCTCTCGAAGGCCCCGCGCGTCTCGAGCCGTTCGAGCACCGCCTCGAGCAGAGGCGCGCTGGGCACCGGCTCGTGCGCCGCCGCCGCGAGGCCCGGGAAGCCGAGGATCGCCAGGAGCAGGACCAGCACATGTCCGGCCGGCCGGAGGGCAGGCCTCATCCGTCGCCCCCCCCCGCATTCCCCGAACGAGGGCCGGGGCGGCGGCAGATCCACGGGAGAAGCGCGGTGTCCACCAAGCCTCATCGGTCTTCCTCGCGGCTGCCCCAAACACTCGTTCCGGCAGGTCACTACAGACTCAGCTCTCCGGCAAGTCACTACAGCTTCAGCTCCTTCCCCCTCTGCTCGAGGTCATCGACCGGGACGAGCACCTCCCGCGCCCGGCTGCCGTCGGGCGGGCCGACCACGCCGGCACGCTCGAGCAAGTCCATCAGCCGGCCGGCCCGCGTGTAGCCGATCCGCAGCCGGCGCTGCAGCAGCGAGGTCGACCCCTGGCGGGTCGCCACGACAATGCGCAACGCCTCGTTGTAGAGCGGATCGTCGAGGTCCACCCCGATCCCGCTGGCCGATTCCTCCGCCAAGATCTTGCCGATCTGCTCGGCGGGCGGGAACTGGCGCAGATAGGCTGCCACCCGCTCGATTTCTCCGTCACTAAGGAACGCCCCGTGCACCCGGTGGGCCCGTGACTTGCCCGGCGGGATGAAGAGCATATCCCCCCGGCCGACGAGCGACTCGGCCCCGTTCATATCGAGAACCGTGCGCGAGTCGGTGCGGGTCGCCACCTGGAAGGCGATCCGCGCCGGGAAGTTGGCCTTGATCACACCGGTGATCACATCGACGGAAGGCCGCTGGGTGGCGAGCACGAGATGGATGCCGACCGCGCGCGCCATCTGCGCCAGGCGCGCGATCGGCACCTCGACGTCGGCAGGATTGCCGAGCATCAGGTCGGCGAGTTCATCGACGAAGACGACGATGTAGGGCATCTGCTCGAGCGGCGGATCGTCGCGGTCTTCTCTGCGCCGCTGCTGATAGCCGGCGATGTTGCGCCCGCCGAGGCCCGCCAGCAGGCGATAGCGGCGCTCCATCTCGCGGGTCAGCCATTGCAGCGCGCGAGCCGCCTCGCGCGCCTCGGTCACCACCGGGCGCAGCAGGTGCGGGATATCGTTGTAGCTCGTCAGCTCGAGCATCTTCGGATCGATGAGCAGCAGCCGGAGATGCTCGGGCGGGCAGCGCAGCAGCAGCGAGACGATCATGCTGTTGATGCACACGCTCTTGCCCGAGCCGGTCGTCCCGGCGACGAGCAAGTGCGGCATGCGCTCGAGCGAGGTGTAGAAGGGACGCCCGGAGACATCCTTGCCGAGGCAGATCGGCAGCGGCTCGCGCGCCTCGCGGAACTCCGGGCGCGAGGCGATGTCACGGAAAGAAATCAGCGCCGGCACTCGGTTGGGCAGCTCGATCCCCACCGCCGCCTTCCCAGGAATCGGTGCCAGCAAGCGCACCCGCGGCGCGCGCAGTGCCAGGGCGAGATCGTCCTGCCGGCTCGAGATCTGGCTGATCGTCACCCCGATGCCGGGGGTGAACTCGTAGCGTGTGATTACCGGCCCCGGCTGCACCTCCCCGATCGATCCCGCAATCCCGAAGCTGGCGAGCGTCTCGGTGATCAAGCTCGCCTGACGCGCGATCTCCTCGCGACCAACCCCCGAGCCCGCCTCCTCCCGCGCATCGAGCAGCTCGATCAGCGCCACGGCCGGCCCCTTGGCCGCCTCGGGCAGATCATCGAGATTCCCGTCGGATTCCGCGGGGACCCGCCGCCGCACGGGTGCAGCACTCCCGGCCGACACCGAATCATCCGGATCCGGAAACAGCCCACCACTGCCGCGCGGCATGTCGGCAGCGGCCGCCGCTTCGAGCAGCGGCCCGCATGGCGCGGAGTGGGGCTGCGCGGAGGGGCGCGGTGCAGGTCGCCCTTCCGCCGCGCTTGCCTCCGCCGCGTCACGGCGCGCGGCGAGCGCGGCGCGGGCGCGGCCGACGACCGCCTGAGCGATCCAAAGGCCCCCGGCGGCCACCCGGGCGGCACCGGCGCGGATTCCCCA
>JAGMBO010000022.1 GCA_023129715.1 Candidatus Eiseniibacteriota bacterium
AGTGCATTTCAACTGGGAACTTCGGATTAGAGTGCGTAAGCGGTCAATGACCGGTGCCTTCCCGCTCCCTTCCGCATGAGATACAACCGCCCGGTGGGTGGTAGGTGACCGGGCCCGACGCTTGCCAATCACCGGAATTACCTACGTGAGCTGCGACTGAGGCCGTATCTTGAATACCAGAAGCGAATTAGTTGGCCCGCCTTCGCAGCCGCAGTGGTGGCCACTCTCAGATCTACGGGAACTCAATAACCCAAGAGGCATGGGCAAATGGTACCGAATATGGTACCATCCTGACTTGACATCAGAATGACCCGACGTTCGAAGCTGCTCCAGAAGGCGCTGGCGGACCCGGCGAGTCTCCGTTTCCAGGAACTCCTCAGCCTGGCGCGCCAGTTGGGCCTGATCGGCGATCAATAGCAGGGGGAACGCATGTCTCGCTATAGCATCAAGGTATCCTGGAGCGAACAGGACGACATGTTCGTGGCGGTTTCCCCGGCTCTTGGAGACCTCTCCGCCCTAGGGAATACCGCCCCTGCCGCAGTGGCGGAACTTGAACAGGCCATTGAGCTGGCATTGGAGACCTACGCGGCCGAGGGCTGGCCCGTTCCTGAACCAGACTTCATTGAGGAATACAGTGGGCAGTTCCGCTTGCGGCTGCCTCGCTCTCTGCATGCTTGGCTAGTGCATGAGGCGCAACGCCAGGGCGTGTCCCTCAACACCTTGGCGATGAGCCTTCTCGCTCAAGCCAGGGGAAGTGTCGACACGAGCATGTCGTTGACCAGTGAAGTCGACACCGCTCTCACCTCGCTGAGAACCACACTCGTCTCCACCATGCGCAGCGCCATAGTCGAGATGGCGGCAGACTCATCGACCTCCTGGAATCGTGAAGCGCAGCCTGTCGACTATGAGTACGAAGGTTCGCCAACGAGCACTCTCAGGCTTGTGGAATCGGCTGGCTAGAAACAGGAGATTCGTCATGCCAATCCTTCAGTGGGCTCTCATCTGCAACAGGGTCATTACCGACAAGGAAACAAACTCGGTCAGCTATATTGATGCCCTTGAAGCCTTCGCTGTCTCGAGCTTTCCGATTCCGTTTCCACCAGTCTGCGTGTCCACTCTATGGTGTCGCGAGAGTGAAGAGGACACCCTACGTGTACGAATTCGCATTCAAGATCCAGCCGGCCAGACTATCCAATCTTTCGAGCCCGACCAGCCAACACCATTACCGAAGAAGCGTCATCGGCTCAATGTCATCCTCGGTGGCGCCGAGATCAGAGAACCAGGAGAGTTCGTGATCATCATCGAACAACATACCGGGAAGAGGTGGAGAATGGAGCATTCTCTCCCCATTGACGTCAGCCAACTTCCCCCTGTGCAGGAAGCGGTCCCGAGGTCCAGGAATAGGAGGAAGCGCTCCCGTGTCACCAAGGCGGTCCAACAAAGGCACTCAGCGGGGGATGTTTCGCGCCGCCGCTGATGCCTGACATTTCCATGACGAACCCCGGAGTCGCCAGCAACAGTCCGAGCTCTGGCGAGACTGGTTGGGCGAGACTTGACTTGCGGACCGGCCCTTCCTATCGTTCAGGTGCGCAGAGGGGATGCTGCCGTGTGCCGACCGAGGGGCAGGTTGCCGCGTCCTCGCCGATGTGCGATCCACTTCCGGCGGGTCGAGCGGGAAGCCGCGCGTGCGGGGCGATTTCGCCGAGACCTCTCTCACCACACGGCTTCTCCACTGCCCTCGGCGAGCAGTACGGACACTAACTCCAGGGATCATCATGGACAGCGGCACCGAGCAAGGCGACGGGACGCAGATTCTCCCCGCATTCGCCACCGGCACCATCATCACTCACTACCGGGTGATCGAGAGGATCGGTTCCGGCGGCATGGGCGAGGTCTACCTAGCGGAAGACACCACCCTCGCGCGCCGGGTGGCGCTGAAATTCCTACTGCCGGCCTATGCCACCGATGACCACCTCAAGGCCCGCTTCACGCGCGAGGCGCGAGCGACGGCAGCCCTGAATCACCCCAATGTCGTGACGATCCACGAGGTGAGTGAATACCAAGGCCGTCCCTTCTTGGCCATGGAGTACGTCGGAGATCGATCACTGAGGGACCTCATCCGCGACGGCGAATGCACGCTGGAGATGACGATCGACTTCGCCTCGCGCATCGCGGACGCGCTGCGCGCCGCGCACAACACCAGCATTGTCCACCGAGACGTCAAACCCGCCAACGTCCTGCTCACCCCTTCGGGCCAACCCAAGCTGGTCGACTTCGGCCTGGCGGCGATCCGCGGAACCGAGGCGCTCACGCGAATCGGTACGACACTGGGTACCGTGGGCTACATGTCTCCGGAGCAGGCTCGGGGCGGAGAGGTCGATCACCGCACAGACATCTGGGCGCTGGGCGTCGTCCTGTATGAGATGCTGACGGGGCGTCTCCCGTTCACCGCCGAGCACGATCAGGCCGTCATCTACGCGATCCTCAACGAGAGACCGCCGCCAGCCAGTGACCTGCGGCCGGACGTGCCGGCCTCGCTGCATCACCTCGTTGACAGGATGCTGCAGAAGGAGCCGTCCCGGCGTCCCCCGGACACTGAGGCGGTGATGGCGGAGCTGGAGGTGGTTCGCCAGCAGGTCACCCCGCGATCCTCTCAGCTGACGACTGCGGAGAAGCCCCCCTCCATCGCCGTCCTGCCCTTCGTTGACATGAGCCCGCAGAAGGACCAGGAGCACTTCTGTGACGGCATGACCGAGGAGTTGATCAACGGACTCACCCGGCTCAGGGGATTCCGGGTCGCATCGCGAACCTCCGCTTTCCAGTTCAAGGGGAAGGACTGCGACATCGGTGAGATCGGTGCGCGCCTCAGGGTGGATACGGTTCTGGAGGGCAGTGTGCGCAAGGCCGGCAACCGGCTGCGGATCACCGCCCAGCTCGTCAATATCGCCGACGGCTATCATCTCTGGTCCCAGAAATACGACCGGGAGATGGAGGATATCTTCGCGATTCAGGACGAGATCGCCCTGACCATCGTCGAGAGACTCCAGGTAAAGCTCCTGGAGGGCGAGGAGTCCGGATTGACCGGACGAGCGACCGAGGATCTCGAGGCATACAGCCTGTATCTCAAGGGGCGCTTCTTCTGGAACAGGAGGACCCCGGAATCGCTGGAACGGGCCCTGGACTGCTTCCAGCAGGCCATCGAGCGAGATCCCCAGTATGCCCATCCTTATGCCGGACTGGCGGATTGCCACATCATCCTGATGGCCTTCGGCCCCCGCGCGGGCAGACAGGTCTTGTCCAGGGCGCGGGTGGCCGCCGAGAAGGCGCTGGAGCTGGACGAGACTCTCTCGGAGGCCCACACCTCACTGGCATTCGTCCGGGAGTGGGACTGGGATTGGGCCGGCGCCGAAGCGGAGTACCGGCGCGCGATCGAGCTGAACCCGGGTTACCCAACGGCGCATCAGTGGTACGGGTGGTACCTCTCGGTGATCCGCAGGCACGAGGAGGGTATTGCCGAAGGCCGACAAGCGCTGGAGCTGGACCCCATCTCGCCGATCGTCGGCACGGCGCTGGGAGGCATGTACACTCTGGCCCGCAGGTTCGACGAAGCGATCGCGCTGCTCCGGAAGGTCCTGGAGATGGAACCAGGCTTCCCCGCCGCTCTCCACGCCCTCGCGCGCACCTACCTCGAAATGGAGAGATACCCGGAGGCCATGGCACAGCTCCACAAGTCACTGGCCCTCTTCCCGGAAGATGCGTTGCTCAAGGCGTACACTGGGTGCGTCTATGCCGGGCTCGGCGAAACGGAGCAGGCACGTGAGATACTCGATGAGCTGAAATCCGACTGGGGAACAAAGCACTTCAATGGCGCCGGCATGGCCAGACTGTGTATGGCGCTGGGCAAGGGCGACGAGGCTCTTGAATGGTTCGCGAGAGCGATCGAGGAGAAGGACTACGGCGTTATGGACGAGAGACTGAGTGCCGCCTTCGATGGCCTCCGCTCGGATCCCCGGTTTCGGGATCTGCTGCGGCTGATGCACTTGGACCGATAAACTGCATCTCCTTGCGCCGCTCGCTGAGTGCCATCCAGTCACAGCAACGGATACTGCGCCTCCGACACTTGGCCATTCGCCGGCTGGCTCTCCTCGCCATCGTCCCCACGGGACCATCCTCTTGCCAGGTGGTCGTCTGTGAGGAGTTCGGAATCGACACAACCTCCTTGCCGGACCAGGTGGCTCCCGACTAGCATCGGGATGCGATTGGGCTCGCGATTGTCAGCCACTGAGTACGTGCGGGAGCGCCGACCTTCTGCTCGGACGCATTGGCCGGCCCCGCCGAGGAGACAGCTAATGAGCACGCTCGAACGAGCCATCCAGATCGCGGCCCGCGCTCACGCGTCCCAGCAGGACAAGGCGGGCCAGCCCTACATACTGCATCCGCTGCGCGTCATGCTGCGGTTGGATTCAGAAGAAGAACGGATCGTCGCCGTCCTGCACGATCTGATCGAGGATACGGAATGGACTTCCGACGACTTGCTGAGTGAGGGATTCTCGCCCAGGATCGTCGACGCCGTCCTTGCTCTCACCCGTCAGGATGGGGAGTCCTACGACGGCTTCGTCCGCCGCGCTGCCCGGAATCCCATCGGCCGGCGTGTCAAGATCGCCGACCTGGAAGACAACATGGACCTCTCCCGCATTCCCAACCCGACGGCCCGGGACCAAGAACGTCTGAAGAAGTACGAGCGTGCGTACCGACAGCTCGCCGGATGACGTCATGCCGCCCATTCCAACCGCTGCTTCAACCGGTTGCCATGTGTTTGGGGAAGCAGCCCCTCATGCTGGAGCCTGCCCACGAGAATCCCGGGCGCGATGCCGAGTTGACGCGCCAGAGATCGTAGATCGCCCAGCGAGAAACGCGATCGCCGCGCAATCGCCTTGAACTGCTCAGGCGGAATCAGAGAATCGGCGGCGAACCGATCGGCCTCCTCTTCTTCCTGGCCGTGCGCCTCCGCGCCCTCGATGAAGATTGCTCGCTTCCCATGCAACAAGATATGGGCAGACTCATGGAAGAGCGTGAACCAAAGATGATCATCCGTCTTGTAGCGCAGGCTCAGCTGAATCATGGCCTTCCCGGGCATCAACCACCTCGTCGCACCGCTCGCTCGCGATCCGCGCATCTCGGGCACGAACACGACTGCCACACCAGCCTCCGCACAAAGTCGGCCAAGGGCAGGTACGAATGCCTCTGGCCCCTGCCGGGTCAACCTGCGCACCTCTCGAAGGGTCTTCAGGAAGCGGCGCTTCGAGTAGGGCTTGCAGGCTAGGGCCTCTGCCTGACGCACACCCTGCCGGAGCCAGGCGGCCATGGCCGCTTGATCGGGCTTGAACTTCGCTGATCGCCTGAAGGCAACTTGCTGCCTGGCGTAGACAGCTTCCCATTGCTCCGGTGAAGCAACGCCGAAGAACTGCAACAACTCCTTGAGCTGAGCCGCCTTGTCTCCATGCTTCTCGATCCACCCGCGCCTCGCCATCGCGGCGACGGGGAATCTCTTCACCCACTTACTGTGCTTCTCGAGTCTTGCCCTCTCCTCGCGCGCCTCCAGGTATTCCCGGTAGTGCAGTTCGCGGCGGTTCCAGAAGTTCGCCGGAACCCCGAGAACCATCTCGAACTGGAGTGCCGTCTCCGTGGTGATCGCCGTCTTGCCCTTGATGATCTCGTTGATCGTCTTCTTGGGACGCCCCGTTCGCTCAGCGAGATCCGCCTGCGTCATTCCCCGCTCAGCGAGGATCTCCCGCAAGGTCTCTCCCGGCGGCGAGACTTCGCTGGGGGCGTAATGGTTCTTATTCCCCTCAACCATGGGTATCCTCCACTCCGAGGACTCGGATGGCGCGGACGCCTCTCCAATCCAACCCGCCATCCGGCTTCCGCGGGAGGGGATCACAGGATATCCATCGCGGTTCCGAGATTCGATAAACTTGTTAACCCCAAGGGTGAATCATGGTCTCGCGAGAGCCATGTGTCAACCCATGTCACCATCGATCTCAATCGTCAATGACGCCTGTTGGGCTTGACATAGGAAGGCGATCACCTGAGCACAAGGACGCCCTGCTCGCCGCCCTCATGCACACAGATGGAAACCGGCATCGTGCGATCTTCTCGCGCACTCGTCTCGACTCCGATCCCTGAATCCCTTTGAATCGGCCAGACACGGCTTGTAGGCTTGCGCCCACTGCGGGAACGTGCCGGATTACACGGAGCGGAACCGGTTCCGGCGTCGCAAGTTATCAAGAGCAGGGTGTATCGGCTGCCATGTCGGACTGCCGCGAAAGACTGAAGCAGGAACTCGCCCGGAGAGTGCTCCTCCTCGCCCCGGCCGATCGCGGGGCTCTGGAAGCGGGGGCCGACATCGTCGCCACGGACACCCCTCACGCCACCACGTTCGCGCGTCCTGCCGCCGGCACTGAGCCGGCCGTCCGGGAGGTGAACGTCTCCGCCGCTCGCATCGCGAGGACCGCGGCCGATGAGTTCACCCGGCGTGATCCTACTCACCCTCGCTTCGTGGCCGGCATTCTGGGCGTCGGGGCCTGCAATCACGGCCCCAAGGACGAACCCTCCGCGCATCCGACGGAAAGCCGAGCTCGAGAAGCGGGGCGCAGCCCGGCAGCGCGCGGCCAGGAACCACCAACCTTCGACCATCTAGCCGTCGCCTACCGGGACCAGGCGGAAGCACTCCTGGATGGCGGTGTCGATATCCTCTGGTTCGAGACCGACCACGATGCGCGCGCGGCCAAGGCCGCACTCTTCGCGATTCGCGCTCTCCTGGATGAGCGCGGGGCGGATGTCCCGGTCTGCGTGTCGGTCCGCACCCCCGAGGATCACTTGGATCGCGGCGCCGCCGGCGGCCCCGGCCAGCTAGCCGATGCTGCGAGTACCGACGCCCTGTGGACCGCCGTCCGCCACACCGATCCGTTCTGCTTCGGTCTCAGCATAAGGACGATCAGCGACGAGATCCTGGCACAGCTGCCGGCGATCTCACCGTTTGTCGATTCATTCCTCTCGCTTCGCGTCGATGTACTCCGCGCCGACCTGCTTCGCAACGAGCGCAACCTGATCAATATCCTCGGCGCCGGCTCCGGCGCCACGCCGGAGCAGATCGCGATGCTGGCAGAGGTGGCCCGAGCCGCCTCGCCGCGGCCGGTCCCGCGCGCCGAGGCCGCGTGCCGCCTCAGCGGCCGGGAAGCGCTCACGATCCGACCCGGCTCACCATTCGTCAAGATCGGCGAGCGCGCGAATGTGGCCGGATCGGCCCGCTTTGCGCACCTGATTCGCGATCGCCGGCATACCGAGGCGCTGGAGGTCGTCCGCCGGCAGATCGAGCAGGGAGCTCAGATCATCGACCTCAATTTCGACGATCCTCAGCTCGATGCGGCGGCCGAAATGGCTTCATTCCTGCAACTGCTCGCCGGCGATCCGAAAGCAAGCCGGGTTCCGGTAATGATCGATTCCGCGGACTGGCGCGTCCTCGAGGCGGGTGCCAAGCGTCTCCCCGGCAGAGGGGTCGTCAATTCGATCTGTCTCAAAGACGGTGAGGAGGAGTTCATCCGGCGGGCGCGGAGGATCCATGAGCTTGGTGCCGTGCCCGTGCTGGTGGCCCTGGACGCCCAGGGGCCGGCTATGGATCGAGCCCGCAAGGTAGAGATCTGCACACGCAGCTTCCAGCTCGTGACCGAACGGGCCGGCTTCGCACCGCAGGAGGCGATCCTGGATCCGGCGATCCTCACCGTCGGCACCGGACTGCCCGAGCACGACGATGCCGCGATGGCCTACATCGAGGCCTGTCGGACTCTGCGCGAGACCTTGCCCGAGTGTCTGATCTCGGGCGGCGTCAGCAATCTCTCGTTCGCCTTCCGGGGCAACAATGTTGTTCGCGCGGCGCTGCACGTCGTCTTCCTGCACCACGCCATCCCGGCCGGGATGAACGTGGGGATTGTCAATGTTGCCCGCTGGCTGGCCTATGAGGACCTGCCCGAAGAACTGAGGGAAGCGGCCGAGGATGTCGTCTTGAACCGGCGGCCTGATGCGGCGATCCGCCTGGCGCGACTTGCACGCCATCTGCGGGCGGATTCCCGTGATCTCGGACCAACGGACGCAGGAGGGCCGGACTAATGCATGTCATCGAGCACCTCGAGCGGGCACGCAATCCGCTCTTCAGCCACGAGATCATCCCACCCAAGCGCGGCCAGAGCGCCCAAGATATCATCGATGTCGTCGAACAACTCGTCCCCTACGAGCCCCCGTTCATCGATGTGACCAGCCACTCGGCCGAGGCCCAGTACGAGGAGGTCGGAGACGGCACGATTCGCCGCCGCGTTCGTCGCAAGCGCCCCGGCATGATCAGCATCTGCGGAATCATCAGCAATCGTTACCGGATCGATACGGTTGCCCATATCCTCTGCCGTGGCTTCACTCGCGAGGAGACCGAGGATGCGATGATCGAGTTGAACTTCCTCGGGATCCACAACGTCCTGGCTGTTCGCGGGGATGAAGTCAATTACAAGAAGCAGTTCGATGCCGGCAAGACAGTCAACGTCTACGCGAACGAGCTCGTCGGCCAGCTCACTGATCTGCGACAAGGCGTCTACCTCGAAGACATCGCCAACTCCGCGCCGATCGACATGTGCATCGGTGTCGGCGCATATCCCGAGAAGCACTTCGAATCGCCTAATCGAAAGGTCGACATCCAGTTCCTGAAGCAGAAGGTCGATCGGGGCGCGGCCTACATCGTCACCCAGATGGTCTTCGACAACCGCTACTTCTTCGAGTTCGTCGATGCCTGCCGCGCGGCGGGAATCACCGTGCCGATCATCCCGGGCCTGAAGATCCTCGAGCGACAGAGCCAGCTAACCAGCCTGCCGAAGAACTTCCATGTGACGATCCCCGAGGCATTGGTGGATGAGGTCCAGCGGAGCCCGCAGCACATCGCCGAGATCGGCCGGCGCTGGGGGGTCGCACAGTGCCGCGAGCTGCTGGAGCGCTCGGTCAAGTGCATCCATTTCTACATCATGAACGATGCCCAGCCGGTCATCGATGTGATCAAGCGTCTGTAGGTGCATTTTGCCGGGGCTCCGAGGCTTCCGTGTTCCTTCCAGCCGCACGCATGTCAAACTCATTGATACGTTGGAAAGCGGTTTGCTATCAAGGGGAGGGGGCTACTTGCGCTTCTGAGTGGGCCATCTCCGTGTGGCCGCCACGGTCGGTCAGCAGGCTTGGCTTGCAGTATGCTACGCTCGGAGACCAGTGGTGGGAGCCAACGTGGAAACCGACATGGAACCCAACGTGGGAGCCAGGCGGAAGCCGAGCGGAGGAAGCCAAGTGGAAGCCAAGATGAAAGCGAGGTCGCCCCAGACGGTCCGCATCATCGCCGGAATCTCCTCCGGGGTCACGGGCGCCGTCTCCCGCATCGCCCTCGTTCTGCTCCTCGGTCTCTCCCTGGCCATCCTCTGGATCGCGGCCCTTCCCGCGCTACCCGAGACTCCCGGCGCGCAGGCCGCAGGCCCCCAGGCGCAGTTCCACTCCGAAGTCATCCGGCTGCTCGTTCAGCCCGGGCGGCTGACGGTCAATGCCCTCTACCGGTTCGTCGCGCCGGAGGAGGCACGCGTGCGGCCCATGCTGCTTTTCTTTCCCTATCCTCAAGATAGCCTGCTGGGGCAGGCGGAGATGGCCATGCTCGAAGTCGCACCGCCCGATGGAAACTGGCATCCGGCCGGCTTCACCGAATCCCCCGACGGGCGCGGAGCACGCTGGCGCATCCCCCTGCCGGCGGACACGACGCTGGTGCGCGCCGTCTACCACCAGGCCCTCTACGCGGAATATGCCCGCTATATCGTCACTACCACATCCGTCTGGGATCGTCCCCTGGTGCACGCGCGCTTCGAGATCTTCCTCCCCGAAAGCGCCCGCGCGCCGGAGTTCAGCTTCCCCTTCCAGGCCCCCGATGAACCGGGCGCCCCTTACGTCTACGAGGAAGAGAACTTCCTGCCCGACCGGGATATCACCGTGACCTGGTCCTGGTAGCGGGCGGCCGGACCGCAATCCAGCCCCTCTGCCACCCCCAAATGCGATTTTCCTGATTATCCTTTCAACGCAACCCACCTCCCATGCGTCTAGTACATGGAGCGCAGGAGATCCCCCCTCTCCCCCCCTGATCAGAGGCTGTCGGCTTGGGCCCACGCTGAATGAGGGAATCGCCTTGTCTGATCAGAGATCTGTGCGGATGGGAACACGCGCGAAGCGGATGTGGGAGATGCGGGATATGTTCGGACCAATTGCAGGACTCATCGTCGTCGCACTCTGTCTGTGGGCCGCGCCGGTCGGCGCACTCTTCCAGGGATTCACGCCCGAGGACGCGGCGCCGCCTGCCGCCCTTCCCGTGGATGCCGGGATGAACGCCGCGCCGAAGATCCACGCCCTGCCCTTCAACGACGGCGAGCAGATCAAGGTCGACGGCCGGCTCGACGACGCCATCTGGCAGCGCGCGTCCGCCGCGAGCGGATTCCAGAAATGGAGTCCCGACCGGGGCGGGGAGCCCTCTCAGCAGACCGTCTTCAAGGTCGCCTACGATCAAGACGCGATCTACTTCGCCTTCGCGTGCCTGGAAGACGATCCGTCCCAGATCACCCAGTGCCTGAGCCGCCGCGACCACATCACCAGTTCCGACAACGTCGCGATCTACATCGACCCCTACCACGACCGCACCACCGGCTACAACTTCCGCATCAATCCGCGCGGCGTGCAGGAGGACTTCTACGTCTTCGACGACGGCGAAACCGACCGCGACTGGGATGCGGTCTGGCAAGCGGAGACCTCGCGCGATGACGACGGCTGGTACGCCGAGATCCGCATCCCCTTCTCCTCGATCCGTTATCGCGCCGACGCTCCCGCCTGGGGCCTGCAGGTCTATCGCTACATGCACAGCCGCGGCGAGGACACTGCCTGGACCGTCTGGGATCGCGAGACGGCCGGCTTCGTCAGCCGCTTCGGCACGCTGCATGGGATCACCGGGATCCCGGTGCCGCGCCAGCTCGAGATCCTGCCATACATGGTCGCGCAGACCACCGACTACGCGGTCACCGGCCCCGAGGAGACCGACAACTTCCAGAACCTCGGGCTCGATCTCAAGTACGGCCTCACCGCCGATCTAACGCTGAATGCCACCTTCCAGCCCGACTTCGGACAGGTCGAGGCCGATCCGGCGACGCTGAACCTCTCACCCTTCGAGACCTACTTCGAGGAGAAGCGCCCCTTCTTCGTCGAGGGCAATCGCTTCTTCCAGCACCGCGGCTTTAACCTCTTCCACTCGCGGCGGATCGGCGCCGGCAATGAGAACTCCCGCATCCGGTACGCGGCCAAGCTCACCGGCAAGACCGCCGGTGACATCTCCGTCGCCGCCCTGTTCGCCGGAACCGACATCACCGCCGATGGGCAGACACACAACTTCCTGAAGAACGGCACCTGCCCCGCCCAGTATGTCGTCGGCCGCTTCGGCAAGGAGTTCAACCAGGGGCACCAGCGGATCAACTTCATGCAGACCGCCGTCTTGCGCAGCGCCTCGCGCGAGGCCTGCGGCGACTACGCCTCACGTGAGGCCTACACTTCCGGGCTCGATTTCGAACTGCAATTCCATGACCGCGACTACGCGCTGTCCGGTTCCCTCGTCGGCTCGGTGATCGATCCGGAAGCTCTCGAGTCGGACCCCTCCGTGACGGCGAGCAAGAGTTACGGCACCGGCGGGAGCCTCAACTTCCACAAGGCGGGCGGGAAGATCCGCGGGAGCATTTGGGGACGCTGGGAGAGCGACCGGCTCGATCTCAACGACATCGGGTTCCTCCACGCACCCGATGAAATCGCCAGCGGCCTCTGGCTCGGTTACACCTACTCGCCCAACGGGAGCAGCCCGATCTTCCTGCGCGGCAATTTCAACTTCAACCTCAATGGAGGCTGGCTCTACGCGCCTAGAGCCGGATACGATCTCCACACGGGTGAAGAGACCTGGAACTACGGACGCGGACACCGCTCCGTCAGCTCCAGCAACTTCAACGGTTGGATGCAGCTCAAGAACTTCGCCGAGACCTGGTGGGGCATCTCGTTCAATCCCGAGGGCACGCGGCGCTATGACACGCGCAGCACGGTGATCCGCGAGGATGGCGAAGAGGTCGAGATCCCCGGCGGCGGGCCCTTGATCAGTGAGCCTTACACCCTGGGCGGCTGGTGGGGGGCCAACACCGACTCGCGCAAGGATCTCGTCTTCGGCCTGGACCTGAACTACTGGGACGATGCGGCGCGCAATATCTCGCGCTACTTCGGCGTAGGAATCGAGTGGAACCAATCGAACGCCGTCCACCATTCCCTGAACACGGGATTCCAGAACCGGATCGACGATACCCAGCACCTCGGCAACTTCGAGAACCCAGGCGGCGGGATCGGCGGGGTGAGCTACGTCTATGGCGTGTTGCATCAGAAGGTCTTCGATCTGACGTTGCGCTCGAATGTTCTCTTCAGCCGCAACCAGTCGCTGGAGCTCTACGTCCAGCCCTACCTCACTGTCGGCGACTATCGCCAGGCGCGCGAGCTGGCGCGGCCCGATTCCTACGACCTAGCGCCTTACGAGTGTGAGGGTTTCAACGTCGACGACTACGACTTCAACTACTCGGCGGTGAACCTGAACCTCGTCTATCGCTGGGAGTATCGCCCGGGGAGCACGATCTACTTGGTCTGGGCGCACACCCGCTTGACCGATGACGAGCGCGGCTTCCATGAGACGCCGGGCCGTTTCAAGAGCAACCTGGATCCCGATACGCTCTTCAGCAACGAGCCGGAGAACCGGTTCATGGTAAAGGTCAGCTACTGGATGCCGGTTTGATGGATGATTCGCTGACGCTTTGTATCAGCCTGCGAGGGTCCCCCATGGCTCCGGTGTGAGCCTCCATCGGTGCCGGTCGGCCGGTGTCCCCTCCGGTCGGCCGGCGCCCCCTCTGTCGGCTGAGGTCACCTTCAGCCCCACACCGATGGATCGGAGGTTCTCTCGGAAGAGTGCCCCCCCCTGGCCGGCCAGCGCACTTAGCGTCTCTGCAAGGGAATCGCCACCTCGCCCGTCGAACCCATCACCAAGTACATCGTGCCTAACAGACTGTTGAGGGTCAGATTCAGCTCGGCCCGCGAGCAACTCGAGACCCAGTCGTCCTCCTGGCCGTCGCCGTCGGTGTCGGCACAGCACCAGCACGAGCATGTCCGCGAGCCCGCCAGTCGCGACAGAATCCCCCCGGCGACGACATCCGCGAGCTCGATGCCGAAGGGATCGGTGACAAAGAGATCGCCGTAATCGATGATCCCGCAATTACAGGCGGCCGCCGCCGGATCCCCCTCGATCGAGAAGACCATACTCGAGTAGACGCCTTCATCGGGGTCGTAGCAGGTCTGGCGTGAGGTCATGTAGAGGACCCCGGCCGCCCCGCTGCCTCCCATCGAAATCGAGAAGCCGTCGCCAAGATCGTAAGTCCCGGGGCTCTGGACTTGATTCAGGGCAATGATGAGCTGGATGACGTCCGTTGCCGGCGATCCCGCCACGGCGACCACCTCGATCGTGAGTCCGCCCTCCGCGATCCACGCGCCGACGACTTCGGTCGCGATACTGAAATGCGACTCATACGATCCGTCACCGTCCCGATCGAGCCGGATGGTGCCGTACAGGGAGTTGGCCGGCTGGAGGATCAGGTCCCGGGGCGTCGCGGCGCCCGACTCGGTCACCGTGACCTGTACGGAGTCGGGGTGGTAGTACTCGTTGCTCGCCCGCACCAAGTACGTGCCGGGGTCGAGGGCGAACTGGTAGGTGCCGTCGTAGATCGAGTAGCTGTGATCGAAATCACCATCGAGTTGCGTGACCTGGAGATCGAGCTCCTTGGTGAAGACCGCATCGGCCGCGCTATTGGCCAGCAAAACGCCATCGAGAACCCGGCCCGAGAGGACCCCTGATACGGGATCCAGGATGAGCTGCGGCGCCGTCACGGTGCTGTTCATGACCACGGTGACGGTGATCGCGCCGGATGCATAGCCGTCCTTGCTCGCCAGAATCGTCTTCGTCCCCACGCCGATATTCTCGAAGTAGTAGAGCCCCGCGCCGCTGGTGACGTCGTTGTGCGCCGGGTTGAAGGGGTTATCGTCATCGCCTTCGAGGACGACGCTCGCCCCTTCAATGGCCATGCCGGTCTCGGAATCGTAGACCCCGCCCATGATGCTCCCGACCTCGACCGTCATCTTCCAAACCTCGAAGGCCGTCTTGAATCGGGCGTTGTAGAAGCCGAGAGCGGTCTTGACGCTGTTGGTGATCGCATCGACGGTCAAGAACGCGCGCACGGGCAGCAGCAGCGAGCCGGCGGCGCGCTTCAGCGCCCCCTCGGAGAACGACATGCCGAGCGCCTCGATGAACGAGGCCCGGAAGTCCTCGTTGCCGATGAACTCGCTGACGATCGTCTCGGTCAAGAACTTGACGAGCCCCATCGGATCACCGGCGCGGATGTATTCGGTCGAGCGCGTGATCGTGTTCTGATGCTTCAGATGGGTGAGCATCTGCACGATCTTCGTCTTCCCGATCTGTCCCTGGCCGAAGGTCGTGGAGCAGTTCGTGACGACCGAGACAATCTGCGGCACGAACTCGAGCAGAACAGTCGCCATACCTGCATCGAGCGCGAGTTCCTGCTCGGCGGCCGAGAGGCTGTCCCACAGGTTGTCCTCGCTCGCCGCCCAACCCAATCCGTAGACCGAGACGATTTTCGGATCGATGCTGAAGGGCACGTCCATTGAGAAGGCGCGTTCCGAAGGAGCCCAGGGGTTGCCCTTCAACACGTCGAGCAGCGTCCCGTTGGGGAAAAGGTAGAACGACTCCTCGGGCGTGACGCACTGAGCCCAGCGGCCGATCGAGTTGGCCATCTTGAACTGGCTTCCGCCAGTGTGCGTCAGGCGCAAGCCCCCGGTCTCGTAGTCGGGCAGGATGTCGATCCCGGAGGCGAGGGCGATCGGCTTCGCCGAGACCCGAGGCGGCGGCGGCACGTGTCCCCCCGTCGCCGGCGTCGCCTGTCGTGCCGCTCGAGCCTGCGGTGCCTGCCCCGCTCGAGCCTGCAGGGCCGGTCGAGCCTGCGGCGCCGGCGCGATGCGCGCGCCTCCCTCGAGCTCCAGCGCGTAGGAGTTCAAGTAGGCGGTCAAGACATCGGTCAGCGCCGCATCGATCACATCGTCGCCGCTGAGAAGCACGTCCGGCTCGATCGAGAGACCCGTAATCAGCACCGCCTCGAGCGCATCAAGTTCAGGCAGCGCGCCCAGGCGCTCCAGGACCTCGTCGGCGGCGGTCGGATCGTCGGTGCAGACGAAGGGATTGAGGAAGGCGAGGGCGAGAGCGGTCGAACGCGCATCAAGGGTGACGTCGACCGCACCGGCAGGATCGGGCACGATCGCCATGAGCAAGGCCAGCTCGTCCTCACCGTAGGCCATGGCGAGCCCGGGCCGGCCGGGATTCCCGCGCACGGAGAACCCGCCGTCCTCACTGAGCTCGCTCTCGCTCTCCCCGAAGGCGACCTCGATCTCAGCGAGATCAACCGCTGCCTCGCTCGGGAACTCGACACTTCCCTCGACGGCAACCTGTGCGGGCTCAGGCGCGACAGATGTCTCCGAACCGCAGGAGACGAACATGGGCAGCAAAGCTGCAACGATCAGGGCAGGTAAGATTTGGTTCTTCACGGGAATCGACCTCCTCCCCATCCCCATAGGATCGGCATCCGGCACAGCCGCGCTGAGACTCGATTGCCTTGTGGAATCGGGCTCGAATGCGGGGTGCCCGGGGACTCGCGGGAGGCTCGATCGATGCGAACGGGCCAGGGCTTCCGGGAGGCGCAGGGGCAGGCTCGCCGGGGGTGCGAGGGCCCGATCCGCACTGGACACGCGCGCCATACCGTTGCAGACTGCGGGGCTAACGTCAGCCGCCCCAAGGCGATGCCCGAGGGAGTCGCGCCGACCGGATGAGGGGATCGTGTCATGGGTCAGCCGCCGAGATCGTCCCGCCCCCGTCCCTTTCAGCTTCACGAGTGGCTGATCCTTCCCGAGCTGCACCGCGTCTCGGGCCATGGTCAGGCGATCCAGGTCGAGCCGCGCCTGATCGATGTGCTCGTCTACCTCGCCGACCATGCCGGCCGGGTCATCACTCGGGATGAGCTGATGGACGCCGTCTGGGGCGAGGTGATCGTCAACGAGGAGTCGCTCACCCGCGCGATCTCGGAATTGCGCCGCATCCTGCGCGACGACCGTAGCGCGCCGCGCTTCATCGAAACGATCCGCAAGACAGGCTACCGGCTGGTGGCGCCGGTCGTCGCCCCAGCTCCGGGTGTCCTCAGCGCCGCCACAGCTCTGGGTGTCCCGAGTGCCGCCACAGCTCCGGGTGTCCCCAGCGGCGCCACAGCGCCTGCCTCCCCTGCCCGCGCGCAGGATCTCCGCACCCGCCTGCGCCGGATCATCCCGCTCGCCTTTGGCGCAGCCGCCGTGGTGATCGCGATCCTGCTCCTGCGACCGACGACGCCCCGCGCGCCGATCGAACCCCTGGTTCTGACCAGCGTGCCTTTCACCACCTACACCGGCGAGGAGACCCGCCCGGCGATCTCCTCCGACGGCACGCGCGTCGCCTTCTGCTGGGGCGGGCCCGAGGGAGAGAACTTCGACATCTACGTCAAGCAGCGCAACACCGAGATCCCGCTGCGTCTGACCGACGACCTCACCTATGAATCCAACCCCGCCTGGTCACCCGACGGCACGACGATCGCCTTCGTGCGCCGACTCGAGCAGGGGGCGGGGATCTTCACCGTGCCGGCGATCGGGGGTGTCCCCCGCCGGCTCTATCTCGGTGAGCACTGGATCCCCGGGATCGACTGGTCCCCCGATGGAAAGTGGATCGCCTTCGCCGAGCGCAGCAGCTACGGCGAGCAGGAGCCTCCCTCGCGAATCCAACTCCTCTCGCTCGAGACCCTCGAAGCACGGCCGCTCACAATCCCCCCGCCGGGCTATCGTGGCGACACGACGCCGGCCTTCTCCCCCGACGGTGAAACGCTTGCCTTCCTGCGCGCCGATGATCTCGGACTACTCGACCTCTATCTGATGCCCGCCGGCGGCGGGCGCCCGCGGCGCCTGACCCGCGGCGGGATCGAGCTCCACGGGTTCGACTGGCTGCCCGATGGACGCGGGCTCGTGATCTCTTCGATGTCGACCGGCAGCCTCTCGCTCTGGCGCGTGGCGGTTGCGGGCGGCGAGCTCTTGCCGCTGATCACCTTCGCCGACTGGGCCGCGAATCCCTCGATCGCCTCGCAGACCGGAGCGCTCGTCTACGAGGACATCCGGTTCGACAGCAACATCTTCCGCGTGACCCTGAGCCCCGGCGAGGATCCGCTGCACGAGGCGGACCCGTTCATCGGTTCCACGCACTGGGACAGCGAGCCGGAGTACTCCCCCGATGGTTCGCGGATCGTCTTTACATCCAAGCGCACCGGCGAGCGGGAGATCTGGCTCTGCCGGGCGGATGGCTCAAGACCTGAGCAGCTCACCTTCTTCGAGGGCCCGCTGGTCGGCAGGCCGAGCTGGTCGCCCGACGGCACGCGGATCGCGTTCGAGGCGGGCCCACGCGGCTATGCCAATGCCTATGTCGTCGCCGCCGACGGGGGAACGGCGCGCGCGGTCACTTCGGATGAGCACAACGATCTGATCCTCGGCTGGTCCCACGACGGCATCTGGCTCTACCTCGCCTCCGACCGCACCACCGACCGCGACGGGAGCGGGCAGCTCTGGCGCCATGAGGTCGACGGAGATCGGGCCGAGCGGCTCGCGATCTCGGCATGCGTCGTTGCCAAGGAAGCGGCCGACGGTGCGCACCTCTTCTTCGCCCGCATCGGAGAGCCGGAATTGTGGCGGATGCCGATCGACGGCGATGAGGAAGAAGCCGAACGACTCCCGATCGCCCTCGAAGACATCAGCAACTGGGCGGTGCGGCCCGAGGGGATCCTCTACGTCGAACTCAGTGACGCGGGACCGCTGGTCAAGCTCTACGAGTTCGAGAGCGGCGCGTCCCGCCTGCTCGGCCAGCTCCCGGGGCTCTGCCAACCCGGACTGGCGCTCTCCCCCGATGGAGGCACGTTGCTCTACGCGCGCACCGATCATCGCTCGGTGGATATCGCGGTGTGTGATCGGTTGGCGGGGTTGTGGTAGGGCTGATCTAAGAGCACGGGCGCCGGCTGGAATCACCGGGCTACGCACGCCAGTTGGGGGAATCGCATGAACATCGAAGAAGCCGGTGCGACCATGCAGGCAATCGAGAGCTCGCGCGAGAAGCAGCTCCGCCTGGATCTCTACACCCTATGTGTCCGCTACGCGGCGATCCGGGCCGATTGGCGGCTCGCCGAGCGCGCTGAACGTCGCAGGATGGAACGGCTGAGGACCGCCACGCACAACGCGCTGATCGATGCGTGCAATAGCCTCGCGCGCAAGATGGCGAAGCAGGGCGAGGACGCATCATGGAGGGAACGGCTCGGCAATGACCGGCGCGAGATCGGGGACCTGGCCTGCTATCTCAGCTGCCTGCTCGGCATCTCCGCCCGCTAGTCCTCCGCTGAGGTGGCGAGCAGGTCGAGTTCCGAAGGCAATGGACCACGCCTGTCTTGGGCCTAGTTCACCCGCTTCTGGAACCGCCACACCGCCGCCGAGAAGGTCAGCACCCCGATCCCGACCATCGCGGCGAGCTGCGGCAGAATGTCGGGCAGCGTCGCCCCCCGCAGGAAGATCCCACGGACGATGGTCATCATGTAGCGCAGTGGATTGGCGTAAGTCATCCAGCGGATGCCGGACGGCATATTGGCGACCGGATAGAAGAAGCCGCTCATCAGGATCATGAAGATCAGGACGAACCAGAGCGTGAACATCGCCTGTTGCTGGGTGGACGAGACGGTGGAGGCGAGCAGGCCGAGGGTCACTAACAAGTAGGCCAGCGCACTGCCGGCGAGCAACAGCACCGAGCCCTCCAGGGGCAACCGGAACCAGAGGACTGCGACGAGCGTCGCGAACGCCAAGTCGCCTGCTCATCGTCTCCACGCCCCATCCATCCTCCGGTACCGCCCGGCGGCCAACCGCTCGTCTCCCCGGTACAGGATGTAGTCCGCCTCCCATTCCTCGGGGCTGCTCACTCTCTCGCCCAATCCGATCAGATCCTCCGGCCGATTCGCGACACAGACGACAAAGGGCAGCGTTGCGTTGAACGGATTGGGCAGGCAGGAAATCAAGACGATTCCCTCGCCTGCGTATCTCTCTCCCGCGAATTCCAGCGTGCCCTCCGCGACCTCGAGGGGAACGGCCATCTCCAGACTTCTCAGAAACAGGTTGCCGCCGCCGCTGCCGTAGACGAAGGCCACCTTGTCCTTCCAGTCGATCGCCATGGCCTCCCGGTCGCTGATGATCCGCGACGGCATTTGAAATGAGGCGAGGAACCCCGCGAATCCCTCCAGCTCCACCTGCAATCGCCGGATCATCTCCTCGTCAAGACTGCGTATTCCACTGATTCCATGATCCGAACCAGTCGGATAGACGAGATAGATGCGCTCGGCGCGCGGGAAGACACCGCTCAACGGCCCGCTGAACGAGGTAACCCGCAGCGGCAATTCATCGATCGAGAGTTGACTGAGTGCACGAGCAATCACAGGCACGAACCGACCGAAGCTCGCGTACTGCTCGCGGTGAGCCTGGTAGACCTCGAGCAGGCTGTCGACGGGACCGACGTACCAGAATCCCTGACCCTCATGGACCCGCAGAGCGCTCTCTTTGTCGAAGTCCTCATAGAGAGTTGCCCGAATGTTGATCTCTGCGGCCCGGACAATGTGCTCGTAGAGCGCGATCTTCCAGCTCGGATAGGCCTGTCGCGTCATCATCCCCCGGATGGGATCGAACAGGCGAGCAGATGCGCGGAACTCATCGGCCCACTGATCGACCAAGGGGTTGACGAACGAATGGCTCCACTCGTGGAGCATGATGCTCTCGAGATATCGGCGGCAACCGAAGGTCGTCCGATCATCCTTGCGGGCGCAGGGTCCGATCACGGCATAGAGATCGTAGCGATCCTTGTCCTGGATTCCCGGACCATAGCCGCCGGCGAAGAGCGGTGGGAGGATCAGGTGATAACCATCCCGCGACTCACCGAAGAACTCCTCCAGTGCCCGCACATAGTCCTTTCCGGCCAGACTCGCGCATACCTCCCGCACGTGAAGGTCATAGAGCGGGCGGTGCGCCCGGTAGAAGGCCATGAAGTCTGTGGCCCGCGCGAAGTCGCGCAGCGCAGCGACGAAGGCATCCAGAATCGGCTCGCCCCCCGCTCGGGTGATCAAGTAGTCCGAGTAGGGCGTCCGGCGCCGGAGATCGGGCGGATCCTGATGGTGGAGGATCAGCCGGACGGGCGCATCATGGGTGAATTCCGCTGCGACCAGACTGTCCATCCAGGCGACCGCGCGGTGCTCCTCGAAGCCGGCGAAATAGTCGTCGATGTCGCGCTTGTAGGTGGTCCGGCTCTTGATGTGGCCCCCCGGAGCCCACGTGCTGAAATGCTGAACCACGGCCAGGAGCTCCATCCGGGGATCGATGCGCACAGAGAACCCTTCGGGGAGTCCGGCGGCTTGTTCGTCTCCTTCATCGCCCGCTGCGGCGGATTGCTGCACCGGGACGCCAGAGCCGAGGGTGAGAAGCAGCCCGACCCACACGAGCACCAGCGTTGTTCGTCCCAGGTACCCCATGATGACCAACCCCCTTTCATCTCCCGAGCCAAACAGAGGGGGGATCGTCCGGCGATCGCCGAGATTCCGGTGTGGGGCCCATCGAGGGACCGACATGCACCTGGCGTAGCGTCCCGAGCTTCGCTCGATCCGGAGGTTCGGCGCAGAATGCACGTTGTCGGTGCGCGGCCGAATGCGACGTAGGGATCACGAACACCAATGGCCGCGTCTCGGGCTGTATCCCGCCGGAGGCACCCGACGCCGGAGCCCCCGGAAAACCGATCCCGCCACCAGGGACTACGATCGACCCCCCGCCTGGTTCAGGGCCGATCGGTGGCTCGGCCGGCGCCCTCCCCAACCCGCCACAACTCGCGCAACCGGACTGTCTCGGTGCCCTCGATCGGTCACCTCGGCCGAGATGACCCAGGCGGCCGCTGCCGGACGGGAGCCTCCCGATAAGATCCCTAATCAATTGCTTCGCAGAGAGATAGCCGGGACGCACCATCCTCCTTCGTCCCAACCCGCCCCACGCCCCTACCTGGGGACGAGCTCTGGATTGCGATTCAATGCAGTTTTCTGGATCTTATCGGCTTGATCATTGTCTACTGAGTTGATATACATATGCGACTATGGTGACGGAACCCAGTGCAGAAGGAGGAGGGGCCACCATGGAACCCATGTCCCAGGCCAAGCCTGAAAGCCGCCAGGAGATCAGTCCGCAGGCGGCTGGGCGCATCACCACGCTGCTGCGCAAGTCCAAGCTGAAGGTCACCCGCTCGCGCATCGCGATGCTCAATTTGCTCTCCGAGCGCCAGACCCACATGTCGGCCGATGAGATCGCGGATGCGATGCACGCGAGCGGCCATCCGATCGATCGGGTGACCGTCTATCGCAACATCGATCGCATGCTCGAGGCCAATCTGCTCGCCATGGTCTACATCCCGGGCCGCGCGATGCACGTGGGCCTGCGTTCCAATCCCGGTTCTCCGCACCATCACTTCATCGTCTGCCAGGAAACGGGCCGCATCGCCGAGATCGACAGCTGTTTCCTCGGCAACTGCTGGGAGCATGCCCGTGGGGTCATCAAGCAGGCGAATGGCTGGGAGTTGACCGGACACGTCATGCAATACGTCGGCCTCTGCCCCGAGGCAATTGCCGCGGGTAACGGTACGGCACCCGGGACGGGACATCCGGATCCGGGGGAGCTGAGGCGGGCCGCCAGCGCCCGGTAGGCTGCACCTAGGAAACATACGCACCCCGCAACGCGCTAGGGACGAGGCGCCTTGCGGTTCATCGGGTCAAACCGCGTCCTGATAGAACGATCGATGCACATCGTGCTGCCGGGCCGCGAGTGGATCCGGGGACTCCGGAATCCCCGCGGCGCGGCGGCGGGATCTCCGCCGAGAGGCTTCCTTATCCCCACCTCGCCGCCCCACAGTAGGCGCACCATTATTGCATCTATTCCCCCGCAGCGATTCTCCTCTCCCCTCGTGAACTCAAGCATCCCGACCGATGCATGAATAATGAGGAAAGGAGGCCGACGATGCCGATGGTTCTGTCTCACCGCTATGGCTTGGTATCCCTGGTGCTTGCCTGCCTGCTCGCCCCTCTGCTAGGCTGCTCGGGCGACAGCTCGACGAGTTCGGGCGGCAATGGCGACGACCCCCTGCCGGAATCGGGCCGCTACCTGATCGAGGGCTACTTCGGCGCCAACTTCATCGAGAGTGGCTTCGCCGTCTGGGTCGGGCGCATCGATCCTGAAGACGACCCGGCGAGCGGGTGCACGATCACGATCAATGGCAACGCCGTCGAAGAGCAGCCGCTGTTGAGCAGCGACGATGATGCCTTCTACTCGATCCTGAGCTTCGAGTACGAGACCGGGGTCGACTGCACGATCAATGTGAGCAAGGGGGGCAAGACGGCCACCTGCAACTTCACCGGCCCATCCTATCCGATCATCACCCTGACCCAACCGAGCGGAGATACGTTCGTCCCGGGGCAAGCACTGGTTCTCGCCTGGGAATATGATTCCGGCACGGCCGATGATGTCTACATCAATGCCTATGGCGACGACGACGAGGCCTTGATGACCGAGATCCACGTCGCCGGCACGACGACGACCTATACGATCCCCGGCACGATTACCGCCGGATGGAGCGAGGAGGAAGAGGATGTGCTGATCACCGTCGATGCCGGTGAGGCCTTCTATCCCTTCACCGGGGATCTCGCCTATACGGGGAGCGGGGTGTTCACGGTCTTCACCGGAGACGCGGCACTGCTCGAGCCGGGCACCGCAACGCAGTGGACCGTCACTGTCTGGGTCGACGACGAATCGATCCCCGCCGACGGCAGCAACACGATGGTGCACGTCGAGGTGCACGATGAGGCCTACACCGATTGCCCCGATGGATCGACGGTGACCCTGAGCTGCTCTCCGGCCGGGGCGGTCTCGTTCACGTACACATCCCTGTCGACGACCGGGGGAGAAGCGAGCACCTATGTGATCGCCGGCACGACGCCCACAACGGTAACGATCTTCGCTAGCGTCTTGGAGAGCGAGGGCTCCGCAAGCCTGACACTGGACGAACCGCCCCAGACGATCAGCTCGATCACCGTCGGCGAGGGCGAGTATCCCCAGATCAGTTGGAGTGATCCGCTCACCGTCTATGGGTTCTTCATCCGCGAGAAGGCCGTGGTTCGCAACGTCAAGTGGTGGCTCGTCAGTGCGACGGGCATCAGCCCCCCGCTGACCTTCGCCACCGTGCCGGAATCGGCGACGCAGACTTGGCCGCTGGGCGGCGCCACACCTTCGCCGATGACGGAGGGCGTGACCTACCAGTTCGGCTTCATCAGCGCGGGCGCCGATACGACTTTGATCGATTACACGCCATAGCTTCTGGGAGGAGTCTCGGGGCGCCAGAGGACCGGTCGGCAGCGTGTCACACAGAACACCTGCCCTACCGGTCACCGACGCCTCCGAGCCGCTCCCGCAAGCAGGGCGTTGCGACGCTCCCGCAAACAAGGCGTTGCGACGCTCCCTCAGGCAGGGCGTTGCATGGTGGGCCGGGCGGTCAGTGCCCGGCCTTCCTCTGTTCCGATCTTGATCCGCCCCCCTGCCCGTGCCATTCTGGAATCCATGCTAGTGCGCAGACAGTTCTGGTTCTTCTCCCTGGTCCTGCTTTCCTTGGCCCTGCTCTGCCTCGCCTGTTCATCCCGACCCCGGACCGTCTGGCTCCCACGCGATACGCCGCTCGATGAAGTCGTCGTGCTCAGCGGGATCCCCTTCAGGGTCTGTCGCGGAGAGTGCGCGCTGGCGCTGGTCGGACTGGAATCGGTCCGCATCCTGGAGGGTGAGTACTTCCGCGCACTCCTGATCTACGAGAGCCATGCCGCCGAGACTCACTACTTCGATCCCCAGTCCGAGTGGCTGATGACCGTCGGCACGCCCGATACGACCTTCTCCGCCTTCCCGGCAGTGCCGCCTGCCGTGATCAGCGCCACGCATGATGCAAGCGCCTACGGCGATCTCACCGAAGCCCGCCATCGGTGGGAAGGAGGGATCTTCCGGGCCCCCGATGGCGTCGACCAGACCGGCCGCGTCCGGGCAGCGGGATCGCTGAGCCGGCAGGACATCGATAAGATCGTCGAACGGGGGACGCTGCCGGGATTGCTCGAAGAAACCACGCTTGCTCCGGGAGCGGTCGTCTCGGGCGTCAGCTACTTCGAGGTTCCCAAACGCCGTGCCCAGGGCAAGCAGCTGCATCGCGAGGTCTATGAATACCGACAGATCGATCCGCTGAGCTGCCGCGTCTCCCTCCACCTGATCACGCCCTGCGATACGCTCTCGGTCACCGTCGACCCGTACGATCTCGATTCGCTCAAAGTCGCGCGTGAAGCAATGCGGTGATCTCTCCCGCCGCATCGCGCCGCGACACGACGACCCCACTCCGGGAACGCTCGTCACAGGCGAGAAGTCCGGGGAAGGCATGCACGCCGGCAACCAGGCTCGATCAACGCAAGATCAGAATGCCCGTCTCGGGATGTGCCCCCACCTTCTCAGCGGGATTGCCGCGGACTTGGGCCTGGGCATCGACATCGCTGCAAACGACCGACCCGGCGACGACCAGCGCCTCGCGCCCGAGCGTGACCTTCTCGACGATGGTGACTCCGATGCCCAAGTAGCTCAGTTCCCCGATGCGGCAGGCGCTGGCGATCATGCAGCCCGGGGCGATGAAGACATGATCCTCGATGCGCGTGTTGTGGCCGATGTGGGTCGCGGGGCGGATGATGACATTGTTGCCGATTCCGGATTCCGGCCCCACGAAGACGAAATCGCCGATGATGTTGTTCTCGCCGAGTTCGAGATCGCCGGCCAAGCGGCTGGTCGGCGCGATCAGATTCGGCAGCCGGTAGCCGCGCTCCTTGGCCCGCCTGAACATCACCTCCCGGTCGCGCATGCGCTTGTATCCGATGAGCACCAGCATGTCGTGGCGATCCGGTGGGAAGCGCTCGGCGACCTCTTCGAAGGCAACGACCGGGAGGCCTTCTCCTTCTCCCACGCGCCCACCCTCCAGGAAACGGCGATCGACACAGAAGGCGACGACGTCGGCGAGCCCCTGCTCGCGAATCATCTTCAGCGTGGTGCGGGCGAGGGCGCCGATGCCATAGATGACCAGCGGCCGCCGGGGGATCGCGCCCCCGGAATCACGGTCATGCGGCCCACAGGCGATCAGCGGGTGTTCCATGGCACCTCCTGATTCATCCGTCCTGAGAATCTCGGCGATCTTCATTCATCTGCCGTGGAGAGCTCGGCAATCGTCGACGGCCTCAGCCCTCGATCCCGCCCCGGCGGGATTCACGCCGTTCGAACGCCACCGCTCCAGCATACCCCGCGGCGATATCGAGGTCGCGCAGGATCCACTGCTCCGCTGCTTGAGGATCGCGTTCGTCCGCAATCAGCCGCGGGGCCTGCTTGTCATCGCCGGCGGCCTCGGTCTGCCGGCATTCGGCCCAACCGATCGTGACCGAGAAGCTGCGCAGCCCACGCGCCAGCCCCTCGCCGCGCGCCTTGGCATAGGCCTCCTTGCGTACCCAGGCATGCAGGAAAATCTGCCGGCGATGCTCCTCCGCTGCTGCTGAGCCGGGGGCGGCGGCACCGGATCCATGGGTGGCGAGCGCATCCCAGACGGTCAGTTCCTGACTCGAGAAAACGCGGCGCGCGAGGCGCTCGGGATCGAGATCGGATCGGACTCGCTCGATGTCGACCCCGATCTCACCCGCTGTCGAGACGCCGATCAAACCCCACGCTCCCGAGTGGGAGAGGCTGAAACGAAGCCCGGGCTGACCAACCAAACGAGGTTTGCCATGTCGGCCCTGCTCGAAGATCACTCGATCCGCCCTGAGACCTGCGCAGGCGGCGAGAACCACCCGTACACCGGCATGCGCCGCCGCGTAACGCCGCCCTCGCTCGGGCAGGGCGATACCTTCCACCCGCCGCCGCTCTTCATCCGAGAGCAGCGTAGCCGCCCATCGAGGAGCGACCGAATCGAGCCGCACCGACCAGATCTTCGCCTGCCCCGGCGGAAAAGCCGCGGACGCCGCCGGCGCTGCGATCCTCCCCGAGTGATCGATCTTCAGGCGTTCTACTTCCACGGCAATTTCCTGCACATGGGAACCCAGGCCGTCCGCCGCAACTGCGGCACCTACTCCCCGACGAGAACGTCGAGGTAGGCCGGAGGTCGCTGGAGGGGGACCGGATCGGTCTCGAGCGTGATCACCCGTGGCCGATTCACTCCGCCCCCCACGCCCTGCATCGACGGCTCCGGAGCCGTTGCCGGCGAGGCGGTCGTCTCTTCGAATCCGGCGAACTTGAGCGTCACGAACATCTGCCGGTTCACATCCGTGGGAACATACTCCGCCCGCAACCGCACGCCGGCGCTTCTCGCCCGCTCGATGATGTGATGCAGCAGCACCGCCCCCACCCCGCGCGACATCACCCGGCAGGACATCAAGAGCAGCTTGATCGTCCAGACCTCGGCCGTGCAGGCGACCAGCGCAAGCCCGATCTTGCCATAGCTGCCGTAGCGGTCCTCCAGATCAGCGACCAGCAACAAGTGATCCGGCGACTGGCGCAGGCGATCGAGCTCGTCGTAGTCATACGTGTAGCCGGTCGAGTTGAGCTGATGCGTGCGGATGGTCAGCTCCTCGGCCCGCTCCAGGTCCCCCGGCTGCGCCTCGGTGATCCGCAGGCGCATGCCCAGGCTGGCGAGAAACCCCTCCTGGGACCCCGAGAACCGCGCTTCGGCCTGCCGGCGCTCGATCTCGCACTGATACATCTCGCGCCGGCGGCCCGAGTCCTGGGTCACGAAGCGCGGTTGGAAGGCGGGCAGGCCGGGGATCCGCGGGACCTCCGCCGCATCGAGGACCAGCACCTGTGGCAGGGTGTGCTTGACTTGATCGCGCTCGAAGGGATCGTCGTCGACAAAGGCGATCGCATCGAGACCGATGTTGATCGCCTCGGCGAGCCGCCGCAGCGAGTCGGGCTTTGCCCCCCAGCCGATCTGGGGATGGAGGAAGTAGTCGCGCAGGCCGAATGCAGTCAGCCGCGCCAGTGCGCGATCGGGGTCATTGCGGCTGGCGATCGAATGGAGGATCCCGCGGGCATCGAGCGCTTCGATCACCTCGCGGACGGCGGGCTTCAAGGCAAGCTCGTCGTTCTCGAGCAGGATCCCACCCCACAGCGTGTTGTCGAGATCCCAAACGAGACACTTGATCGTCTGCGGCGCCCGCGAGTCCGTCATCACAACCGTCCTTGGCGCTGCAGCGCATCGGTTGCGATCATCACCTGCTGGAGCTGATTGCTGCCCTCGATAATCTCCATCACCTTGGCATCGCGCAGGTAGCGCTGCACCGGGCTGCCCGCGGCGCACCCCTCGGCCCCGAGGATCTGAACCGCGGTCTGCCCGGCATGCATCGCCGCGCGGGCCGCGAAGTACTTCGCCGTGCAGGTTGCGATCACCCCGTCGGGATCGCCGCTTTGCCGCAGGCGTCCGGCCGCCATGGCGAGCTCGCGGGCGGCTTTCAGGTCGACCGCCATCTCCGCGATCAGCCCCTGGATGAGCTGGTGCTCGCGGATCGGCACATCGAACTGCACGCGCGTGCGCGCACGGCGGGTCGCGGCCTCGAGGCAGGCGCGGATCAGCCCGACACAGCCCCAGGCGACGCCGTAGCGTCCCAGGTCGAGCGCGGCGGCCGCGACGTGATTCAGTCCGCTGCCGACCGGCCCGAGCATCCAGCCGGCCGGGATGCGGCAGTCAGCGAAATGCAGCTCGGCGAGCATCGCCGCGCGCAGGCCCAGCGGCGGCGCCAGGGGCTCGATCGTAAGCCCCGGGGTCCCGCGTGGGATCAGAAACGCCGTCGGCTTCTCGTCACAGCGGGCGAGCACCAGGAACAGATGCGCGATTTGCCCTGCGGTGATCCAACGCTTGCTGCCATGCAGCGAGAATCCATCGCCGCTGCGCACCGCCTCGGTGCGGATCGCCTTCGCGTCGCTGCCGACCTCGGGCTCGGTGAGCGCGAAGGCACCGAGCGTCTCGCCCCGGGCCATGCGAGGCAACCAGTCGGCTTGCTGTTCGGGACTCGCCCACCGGCCGATGGCGGCGGCGACCATATCGTGAACGGTCAGCACGGCGCGGGTCGCCGCACACGCGGCGCCGAGTTGCTCATGGATCAGGCCATAGGTGATCGGATCGACGGGGCGGCCGCCCTGGCCCTCGGGCACGACGAGGCCGCAGAGTCCCTCGCGGCCGAGCATCACCGGCAACTCATCGGGCAGACGCCCCTCGGCGTCACAGGCATCGGCCCGGGGCCGGATCTCGCGCTCGATGAGTGCGCGACAGCGGGCCAGGCGCTGCTGTTGGTTCTCGGGGGGTTCCACGGGTGACTGTGCCTCTGGGAGCGCCATTCGATCTTCCATTCACCTCGATGATCGACCCCCGGTGAGCACTGGCGCTCGGCCGCTCCCGCCGCGCGCCATCGATCAACCGGCTACCTGCGCTCGATCAATCCGAGCCGGGTCACTCGATCACTCCGGGGCACTCGATCAATTCGGACGTCTGCGCATCATCCGCCCGACCGCTTGCGCTCGATCAACTCAGCCATGGCACCGATCGAGCGGAAGTTGGCCAGGCTCAGATCCTCGTTCCCCACCGTGATCCCGAACTCCTTCTCGATGAAGAGCACGAGCTGCATGGCGAAGAGCGAGTTGACGAAACCAACCCCGAAGATGTCCTCATCGTCGCGGAGTTGGTAGTCCCCAAAGAAACGACCCAGGAAATCCCGGATCTTCATCCGTGAATCCTGCACGGCTACAGCATCTCCTCCTCGTCCCTGTTCGCCGATCACTCGGACGGGAAGCGCGTCCGATCGATCGCTCTCAACCCCCACAGGGACAGAACCCCTCACCGCTCTTGCGGCCCAGACGTCCCTCGGCCACCCGCTCGCTGAGCGGCGCACAGGGCTTGTAGCGTTCCGCCGAGACCTGCGTCTCGAGAACCGCGAGTGTCTGCGCGATCGTATCGAGGCCGATCAGGTCGGCCGTCTCGAGCGGACCCATCTTGTGCCCGAAGCACTCGCGGCAGACCCGGTCGATCGTCTGCGGACCGGCGACACCTTCCTCGACCAGGCGCACCGCCTCGTTGATCATTCCCATCAGCAGGCGATTCGAGACGAACCCGGGCGAGTCCTTGATCGGGATCCCCGCCTTGCCGAGCCCGGCGAGCAGTGCCAGGGTGCGCGTGACCGTCTCGGCCGAAGTCTGCTCCCCGGGAATCACCTCGACGGCATGGATCCGCGCGACCGGATTCATGAAGTGGACCCCGACGACCCGGTCGGGCCGCCCCGTGAAGGCGGCGAGCTGGGTAATCGGCATCGCCGAGGTGTTGGAGATGAAGATGCATTCCGGCGGACAGCGCCGGTCGGCCTCGCGGTAGACGTCCTGCTTGACTCCCCAATCCTCGGTCACCGCCTCGATCAGCCACACCGCATCCCCCAACGCAGCCGCCTCGGTCGTCGTCCCGATCCGCCCAAGCGTCTCCTCCGGGTCCCCCGCGTTCGGGTTGGCCAGGAAGCGCTCCATGCGGCAGAGCTCGTGGATCCGCTCTCGACTCGCGGAGAGAATCGCCTCATTCTGATCGATCAAGACGACCGGATGGCCGTTCTGCGCAAGGTCATGGGCGATCCCGGTACCCATCACCCCAGCGCCGATCACGTGCACGCGATCAGCCGGCATGATCCACCTCCCGCTCCGTCGCGCCATTGGCAGCCGAGTCGGCCATCGTCGCCTCCCGTTCCTGGCGGCTGTCGTGGCGAACGACATAGCTGGGCCGGCTCTCCGCGGTGTGAATGATCCGCACGAGGTAGGTGCCGATGATGCCGATCGAGAAGAGCAGCACGCCGCCGATCCCGAGCAGCGCAAGCATCAACGAGGTCCAGCCAGAGACGCCGATGCCATGCATGAACTTGCGCAGCAAGTAGTAGACAAAAACGACCAGAGCGAGAAACGAGACACTGATCCCCAGGTACCCGATCGTCGTCAGCAGGAGGGCTGAGTTGTTGATGATCAGATTGCTGAAGAGTTTCAGGCGCTTGGAGAATGTGTAACCGCTGCGGCCGAGTTCGCGCTTGTCGTGCTGGACGACGACGTTGACCACATCGCGCGTCGTGTGGAAGACGAGTGGAAAGAGCAGCGGATAAGGCGTGTGCACCGAGAGCACGCCGCGCACGATCGGGCGCCGCATCAGAACGAACGATGAATGGTGGATGTGAAAGGGTTTGCGCAATAGCAACCAGTCGAAGTAGCCCTTGATCCGGCTGGTGAAGCGCTTGAACCAACCATGTTGCTTACGGGGAAAGTGGGCGATGACGACGTCGTGCTCGCGCGCCGCGACAAGGAGGGGGATCGCCTCGGGCGGATGCTGCAGATCGTCGTCCATCGTGATCACATACTCACCGCGCGCCTCGGCGAGTCCACAGAGCATCGCCGCCGACTGACCGTAGTTACGGGTCAGGCGCAGGGCGATCACCTCGGGGAACGAGCGGGCCAGCCGGCGCAGGGTCGGCCAGGTCTCCGGGTTGGGCGAGTCGTCGTCGACGAAGATCAGCTCGGAGGGCTGGCCGATCTCCTCGCGGAAGACACGCGTCACCCGCTCGGCCAGCAGGGGCAGCGAGTCGGCGCTGTCATAGACGGGAACGACAACGGAATAGAGCGGTTTCTTCTCTAGGAATGCCATGCGTTGGGACGATAGCAGTGAGCTGCCGCCAAGTACAGTCTGGGCTTGTTCCGCCCCGATCGGCCCCCTATCCTCAGTCGGCCCCGCACGATCTCGCGGGGTCAACATCGTGAGCAAGGGAGAGACCATGACCCAGCGCCAAGGCCAGGGTGCCCCGGCCCCTAGGAAGCCGGACGGGAAGCAGAGCGGCAGAGCTGCCACCAAGGCAACCGCCGAAGCCGCCACCGAGACGGCCGGCAGAGCTGCCACCAAGGCGGCCGCCGATGCCCGCGCCGGTCTCGATCCGCTCCTCCGGCCACGATCGATCGCCATCATCGGGGCCTCTCCACGGCCCAACTCGATCGGCCGGGTGGTGCTGCACAACATCATCGATGCCGACTTCAACGGTGTCGTCTACCCGGTCCACCCGAAAGCCCCCTTCGTCCACAGCATGAAGGCCTATCCGAGTATCACCGACGTCCCCGATGACATCGATCTCGCCTTCGTCATCGTCCCCCATACTCGTGCCATCGATGTCGTCGAGGAGTGTGGCGAGAAGGGCGTGCGGGCGGTCTGTGTGATCAGCGCGGGCTTTCGCGAGATCGGCGGCGAGGGAATCAAGCGCGAGGAGGCGCTGCTGGCCCTCGTGCAGAAGTACGGCATGCGCATGGTCGGACCGAATTGCCTCGGCCTGGTCAACATGACCCCCGACGTGCGCCTCAACGCGACCTTCGCCCCAGCGACTCCGATTACCGGCGGGCTCGCCTTCCTTTCCCAGAGCGGCGCGCTGGGTGTCTCGATCCTCCAAAACATGGAGCGGCTCAACATCGGCTTCAGCTACTTCGTCTCGATCGGCAACAGCGCCGACGTCAGGGGCCATGATCTACTGCAGTACTGGGAGGAAGATCCACATACTGATGTCGTCGCCCTGTATGTCGAGTCCTTCGGCGACCCGCGCATCTTGGGGCCTCTGCTGCGGCGGATCACGCGGCGCAAGCCGGTCGTCGTCGTCAAGTCGGGCCGCACCGCTGCCGGCGCCCGGGCCGCCTCCTCCCACACCGGGGCGCTCGCGGCTGCCGATGTCACCGTCGATGCCTTCCTGCGCCAGACGGGCGCGATTCGGGCAAACACGATCGAGGAGATGCTCGGCCTACTGACCGGCTTCTGCCGCTCGCCGCTGCCCAAAGGCAAACGGGTGGCGATCCTGACCAATTCGGGCGGCCCCGCGATCATGGCGACCGACGCGCTGGTGACCGGCGGGATGGAGATCGCTCGCTTCAGCGACGAGACCAACGCCAAGCTCAAGGCGATGCTGCCGATCGAGGCGAGCCACGCGAACCCGATCGATCTGACCGCCTGGGGCGTGGCCGACACCTATCGCGAGATCCTGCCGACCCTCTTCGCCGATCCCAATGTCGATATCATTCTCGCCCTCTTCGTCCCGCCGCTGATGGTCGATCCCGCCGATGCGGCGCGGGCGATTGCCGAGTCGCGCAAGGGGCAGGAGAAGCCGATCTACGGGGTGATCATGGCCGAGGAGTCCTCCTATCGCATGCTGCCGCGTGAGATCCCCAACTGTCCGCCGATCTACCCCTTCCCCGAGATGGCAGTGCAGGCCTGTATGACGATGTACAACTATGCGCAGTGGCAGAAGCGTCCCTTCGGTGAGTTCCCGCGCTTCGATGTGCGCACCGACGAGGCGCGCGCGATCATCGCGCCCTATCTGAAGAAGGGCGGCGGCTACCTCCCGACGGCCGAGTGCATGAAGGTGCTCGACTGCTACGGCTTCCCGACCGCGCCGCTATTGGAGACCGAGGGCGCCGAACCGGCCCTGCAGGCGGCTAACGAGTTCGGCTACCCGGTCGCCTTCAAGGTCGGCGGGCGCAAGTACGTGCACAAGTCGGATATGGGCGGCGTCGTGCTCGGCATCAAGAACGACCTCGAACTGCAGGGCGCGCATGCGCAGATCACACGGCTGATCGAGAAGATGGGTGATGATCCGAGCGAGGAACGCGGCCTGGTCCAGAAGATGGTCAAGCCGGGGCGCGAGGTGATCCTCGGGATGAGCGTCGATCCGAAGATGGGACCGACGATCATGTTCGGCATGGGGGGCAAGTACGTCGAGGTGCTCAGAGACGTGACCATCCGCATCCCGCCGATCTCGGATACCGACGCCAAGGAGATGATCCGCTCGATCCGTAGCTTCCCGCTGCTCGAAGGCGTGCGCGGCGAGGATGGCGTCGCCATGGATCTGCTGGTCGAATGCGTCCTGCGACTCTCGCAGATGGTACTCGAGCTCGAGGAGATCGCCGAGCTCGATCTGAACCCCTTCATCATGAACCCGGCGCGCAAGGACTGCGCGGTGGTGGATGCGCGCATTCGCGTCACCCCGCGCGCAGAGTAGCAGGAGGCGGGATCCGGCCATGGCCAAGATCCTCCTCGTCAAGCACCTCTTCCCCTACCCGCCCAGCCAGGGTACGCGACGGGTTTCACTCGCCCTGCTCGGTGATCTGGCCACGCGCCACGAGGTCGTCTATCTCTGCCAGCTCGAGCATCCCGGCGAGCGCGAGCTAGTTCCCAAGATCGAGAGACTCGGAGTGCGGGTCGTGGCACCGCTGATGCCCAACCATCGCACACCCGTTCATCGCCTGCTCTACAAGATCAAGAACCGGGCCTTGAGCCGCCTGCAGGATATCCCGGAGGTCTGCTACTACTGGTCGAACATCGCCCTGCGCACGAATCTCGAGCGACTGCAGGATGAGTTCGCCCCCGAGCTGACGATCCTCGAGAACTGGGAGACCTTCCCGCTGCGCCGCTCGATCAAGACCGGCATCGCCGCCTTACTCGCCCACGATGCGGCCTTTCAGATCCTCGAGCGGGCGGTGGCCGCCACGACCGATCCGCGGGAACGCGCCCGTCGGGCGCGCGCGCTGGAGCAGCAGAAGCGGCTCGAGATCGCCGCCTGGGGAATGTACGAGGCGGTGATGACCTTGACCGAGAGCGACCGGGAGACGATCGAGCAGGAGTTGGGATTGCCCGATCCTCAGGACTCGCTATCCCCCGGCCTGCCGCCGATCAAGCCGATTGTCCGTCATCTCCCCGTGCCGGTGCCGGGTGAGTTCTTCGACTTCTCACGCCCGGCGACGCCCGGGAAGCGCGTCGGGTTCTTGGGCACGTTCCGGGCGCACTTCAACCGCGACGCCCTCGAGTTCCTGCTGCAGGAGATCTGGCCCGAGCTGAGCTGGGCGGTGCCCGATGCGCGGCTCGTGATCGCGGGCAACGGTTACCAGGGTCGGCTGAAGACAGCCGCCGAGCGCGCCGGCGCGCGCTGGATGGGGTTCGTGCACGATCTGGATGAGTTCTTCCAGGCGATCGACGTGTTGCTCGTTCCGCTGCGCTTCGGCGGCGGCGTGCGGATCCGGATCCTGGAGGCGCTGGCGGCGGGGGTGCCGATCGTGGCGACCCCGGTGGCCCTCGCCGGGCTCGCCGCCCGCCCCGAGGAACATCTGCTCCTCGGGGCCGATGCCGCCGAGATCGCCGGGCAGATCGAGTGGCTGTTTGCGAATCCCCGGGAGGCAGCCGCGATGGGTGCCCGGGGCCGCGCCTGGTGCCGTGAGGCGCATGGACCGGAAGCTCTGCGACCCAGGCGCCTGGCAGTGATCGATGAGATCCTGGCGCTGAGGTCTGCGGCAGGGGACGCCCGACGCCACGACCGAGGAGGCCGATCATGATGACACGGGACGATGTGAGGCGGACATCGCCGACCTCGGGAAACTTGCTGCCTTCGAAGGCCTTGCCGGCACCCCTGACGCTGCTTGCAGCATTGATGACGCTTCTTGCCCTGCTCGCCCTGGCCGCCCCCGCCGGCGCCCAATTCGCCCCCCCCGAACAACCGGTCGCGATCGACGCCGAGATGCGGGCGGCGATCGTCGATAGCGTCACCGGGGTCATCGACACCGTCTATGTGCTCGAGGAGCCGGCCCGCAGAATCGTCGCCGGGCTGCGCGGCAACCTTGCCGACGGCGCCTACGACGACCTCTCTGATCTGGTCGAGTTCCTGCAGCGGCTCGATGCCGATGCCCAGGCGATCAATCATGACGGTCACTTCGGCATCCGGGCGCTTGCCCCGGTCGATCCGCGGTACGTCGAAGAGGGCGAGGACCCGGCGGAGGCGGCGCGCCGCCTCCGCTTCCAACGGGCGGGCAACTTCGGATTCCGCAAGGTCGAGATGCTGCCCGGAGGTGTCGGCTACCTGCGGTTCGATTCATTCGAGACTCCCGACCGCGACGCCTTCGCCGCGGCAGCGGCAGCGATGAATTTCCTGGCCAACAGCGAGGCGTTGATCATCGATCTGCGGCGCAACGGCGGTGGAGAGCCGTCGATGATCCGCTTTGTCGCCGGCTATTTCTTCGACGAGTCCGTCCACCTGATCAGTTGGTATGAGCGGGACAATGAGAAGACGGTGCAGTCCTATTCCGCCGATCACGTGCCGGGGCCGCAGCTCCTCGACCAACCCGTCTATATCCTGACGGCCCGGCGCACCGCCTCGGCGGCCGAGGAGTTCACCTTCGACATGCGCAACCTTGAGCGCGCCACCATCGTGGGCGACACGACCGCCGGTGCCGGGCACACGGTCCACGGGGCGGTCTTCGACTTCGAGGGTTTCCGGGTCATGGTGCGCGTGCCCTTCGGCCGGGCCTTCAATCCAGAGAACAACGAGGGGTGGGAAGGCGTGGGCGTCATCCCCCACATCGCCGTGCCCGAGGCGCAGGCCCTCGAGGCCGCCCATGCCGATGCGCTGCGCACACTCATCGAGGCGGAGGAGGACGAGGAGTACAAGGTCTTCCTCGAGTGGCCGCTCCAGGAGATCGACAGTCGCCTCCACCCACTGACAATCTCGCAAGAGGAGATGGCCGCCTACGAGGGCCAATATGGCCCGCGGCGCATCTACATCGAGGAGGGCGCGCTCCACTACCTGCGCGAGGGCCGGCCACCCTTCCGACTCGAGCCGATGGGAGACAACCTCTTCCGTGTCGGGGGCCTCGACTACTTCCGGCTCACCTTCGAGCGCGACGAGACCGGAGCGGTGATCAAGATCATCGGCCTCTATGACAACGGCCGTCGCGACGAGCACATGCGCGACGCGGGCTGAAGTCTCGGGGTGCTCCCGATGGCCGCCTGGAACGGAGAGTGCCCGCCGCGTCAATCCCCGCCGTCGGGGCGCCATGCCCCGCCAGTCAGGCCCTCCGCGCGCGAACGGCCCCGCCGCCGGCAGCCACGCCTAGCAGCAAAGGCCGGCTCCCACTGCTGGCAGGCGCGCCCTGCCGCGGGGGCGGCCCGCAGCCGCCCGCCGCGCCCCCCACCCTCGCCTTCTGGCCATCACTCTGCTACCCTGACGGCCTTGCTTTCGCGCAATGAGGCGCCCCTGAGAGCCGAAAACCTAAGCGACCGGCCCGGCTTCGGGCCGGCATCGGGAAGGCGACCTGATGGCTACTGCTGATTCACCGCCCAACGCACCGGGACCTGCGCCCCGGACCGACGACTGGACCGGCCGGCGCGTGCTCGTCACCGGCGGCGCGGGCTTCATCGGCTCGCACTTGGTCGACCGCCTGGTCGCCGGGGGAGCCGAGGTGCGCGTGCTCGACAATCTCCAGGCGGGAAATGAGAAAAACCTGAGCCAGGTGCGCGCGACGATCGATCTGCGCATCGCCGACCTGCGCGATCCTCAGGCGGTCAGCGATGCCGTCCGGGGATGTGAGGTGCTCTTCCACATCGGCGCCAATGCGTCGGTGCCCGCCTCGGTCGACGATCGCGACTACGACTTCACGACCAATACGCTCGGCACCTATCACCTCGCCGATGCCGCCATCCGCCATGGCGCCCGCCGCATCGTGCATGCCTCGACCGCGGCCGTTTACGGCCCGCCGCAATACACGCCGGTTGACGAGGCGCATCCGCTCAATCCGATTTCGCCCTACGGGGGCTCGAAGCTGGCCGCCGAGCGGCTGCTAGCCGCCTACGCGCAGACCTTCGACTTCGAATTCGCCGCCGTGCGTATCTTCAACACGTACGGGCCGCGGCAACCACGCTACGTCGCCTACGACCTGATGATGAAGCTCACGCGCGACCCGCAGCACCTCGAAGTGCTCGGCACGGGAGAGCAGAAGCGCGACTACTGCTACATCTCGGATACAGTAAGCGCGCTCCTGCTGGCCGGCGAGATCCCGGCCGCCCAGCCCGAGGTGATAAACGTCTCGGGCGGGCGCACGATCACGATCCGTGAGCTCGTCGACTTGATCCTACAAACCCTCGGACTCGACCAGACCGAAGTCGTCTATGGACTTCCCTCCTGGAAGGGAGATATCGAGGTACTCTCGGGCGATATCACCAAGCTGCGCGGTCTCGGTTGGCAACCGACCGTTCCGCTCGAGGAAGGTCTGCGCCGGATGGCAATCGACTTGGGCGTGCTGCCCCGGGAGAGATCATGACCGTTCCGGGCGGCGTCTTCCGATCCATGCGCGGGCCGGCATCCGCCGGGACGCGGAGTGCTGCGAGGCGCCGGGTGCGCGTCGCCTTGGTCGGCGAGTATCCGATCGCCGAGGATGCGATCCACGCCGGCGGCATCCAGTCGGTGACTCATGGATTAGCGCACGCCCTCGCCCGCCGGGATGACATTGAATGCCACGTCGTCTGCGCCACGGCGGGCGTCAATGAGCTCGAGCGGCAGGTCGGGCCGCTGACGGTCCACTTCGTCCGCCGCACCGCCCTGCCGCGTCTGGCGACCAATCGGCTGCACGATGTGCCCCGGCTCGTGCAGCTCATCCGCTACCTCGAACCTGACGTCGTCCATGGCCAGGGACAGGATCGGCATGGGTTGGCAGCGGTCCGCTCGGGCTTTCCCACGGTCGTGACCCCGCATGGGGTGATCTTCGTCGAGAGCCGGCTGCTTCGGCGCCACGCCCTCGATGCCGTCGGCGGACTGAAGAAGTACCTGCTCGACCGCACCGAACGCGAGGTCTTCGATCGGGCAAAGGACATGATTATCATCTCGCCCTACCTGCCGCGCATCTATGGCCGCATGCTGAGCGCGCGTCCACACTTGATCGAGAACCCGATCAACGAGGCCTTCTTCTCGCTCGAGCGGGCGCCCGAACCGGGCCGCCTGCTCTTCGCCGGCACGGTCGTCCCGCGCAAGCGGGTCGAGGATCTCGTCTATGCCGTGGCCGCGCTGCGGAGATCTGCGATCTCGGCCTCCAGCCCCCTCGCGCCGGGGAGCATTCCCGGCGCTCCCGCGGGGCTGGGAAGCGCCGCGACCGCGACCGCGGGTGCACCGGGCGTCCCGGCACGCGGTGCAGGGGATCTGGCGGGCGCCTCGGGCAGCGGCGTTCGTCAGCCCGATTGGTTCCCCCGGCTGCAGCTGCGGATCGCCGGCCCGCTCGTCGACCGCGACAGCGAGGCGCGGGTGCGCGGTGCGATCGCCGAGCAACGCTTGGAGCAATCGGTCACCTTGCTCGGTGCGGTCAGTCAGACCGAGCTCTACGAGGAGTACCGCCGCGCGCAGGTGCTCGTGCTCGCTTCCCGCGAAGAAACCTCTCCGCAAATCATCGCCCAGGCGATGGCCTGTGGCCTGCCGATCGTGGCGTCCCGGGCGGGTGGGGTCCCCGACATGGTGCGCGATGGTGAGGAGGCGCTGCTCTTCCCCATCGGCAACATCGACACCTGTGCCGCCCAGATCCGCCGCCTGCTCGATGAGACCGGCTTCCGCGAGGCGATGGGTTACCGCATCCGCGAGGCGGCGGGGCGGCGCTTCCATCCCGACGCGGTGGCGGAGCAGACGGTCGGGGTGTATCGAGAGATGCTGGGTGGTGACCATCCCCTGACGACCGGATAGGCGGAGGCTATTTCGTCCTGCTGCGCGCGCGCCGCAACGACGCCTCACCAGATCCACGCGTACTAGATCCGAATCGGCGGTTCGAGGGCTGTTTTGCAGCCATACCCTCTGATTCGACTCCCCTGCATCACTTCAGAGCGCCTGCCACACTCCAACCGGCAAGAAAGGAAACGGCAAGTCGATGTCACACGGCAAATCGATGTCACGCGGGGGCTATGGAGGAACTATGAAGGGGCTACGGTGAGGCTACGGTTGCCACTCCCTCAACCAGGCGATCCGATCCTCCGGCCCCGTCAGCTCATCGGGCCAGTTCGATCCCAGCTTCTTGAACGAGCCGAGGAGACGCACGGTCACGACCCCCGCTAGCGACGTGTACGCCTGATCAGCCCCGTAGAGCCGCTCGAAAAAGATCGGATAGTTGTACGCGCCAGAGAACTCGACGAGCGCCTCGCGGCCCAGCCGATGTAGCACCGCGCTCGTCAGTGCCGTCTGATGCAGAAAGGTCCGCCGATCACCGCTCTCCTTGCACATCGCAACCAGCACGCTGTCACGGGCCAGGATGGCGAAGTCCTCCGCCCACTGGCGCAGGATGCCCTTCTCCGGGCGAACGGCGAGGTGCCCGCAATGGAAGTAGGCGCGGATCTTCTGGTGATCGGTGGGCGTCACCATCGGGAAGAGGATCTCGTCGGAGAGCGACAGCAATTCGTAGATGCGGCTCCAGAATGCATCCGGCGGAGCGTCACAGGAGCTTCCCGAGCGATTGTGCATGACCGGGCAGTAGGCCAGGGCGATCTCCGGGGCGAGGTCGAATTCCCACGGCTCGCCTAAGAGAACCGTGTCGCAGTCGAGCCAGACGAGGATCTCCGCCCGGCCGGTGGCCGGAGTCCCGGCGGCGTCGCCGGTTCCACCGGTGACCCGAGTCCCGGTCTGCTCCCCGGATCCATCCACCGCCCGCGGCCCCGCAAGGTCCTCCTCGGCCTGAGCCGCCGCGAAGGGCTTGCCGCCATAGAAGAACCAACGGGCGAACTCAGGCGTCCGGCTGGTCCGCAGCTCCACGCCCACCGACCCGAGCCGGACAACGATCTCCGTATCGACGGAGGCGACGCCCTCCGGCAGGTAGACGACGACCGGGGCCTCCTGCCACTGCCCGCCGAAGGCCCGCAGGCTTTCCGCCAGACGATGGGCGGCCATCAACTGACCTGGATTCTCGGCGTAGGTGGCGACGATGGCCTTCGGCATGGGTCCTCCCGAGTCGTGGTCTCGCGTGTGGCGGGTTCCCGGTTCCGGGCAGGGGGGCGTGCAGAGTGTAGTCGGGTGTGGGCGGATGGCCAAGCCCTGCCCTCGCCCTGTGTGCCCTGCCCTCGCCAACCGCCAAGGATCGCCGGGGTAATGGCCGCCCCCTCATCCGCCGATAGATTCGATAGGCCGGTTGTGGACCGAGTGTGCGGCCAGCCGGCGAGCCAACTAACGTATGATCAATGAGTTAGGAGGCGGTTGACGGACCCGGGGTCCAACGAAAGGCCATCTGGCGGCAGCCCCGTCCGAAGGAGCCCCCCCGTGCCGAATCCTTGACCCACAAGCTGAGGGCAACGGAAACCATGAGCTACTGCGCGGATGTCCTGGACCTGGTCGGCAACACCCCTCTCATCAAGCTGACCCGCATCACCGATATGTCCCTCTTCGCCAAGGCGGAGTTCCTCAACCCGGGGGGCAGCATCAAGGACCGTGTCGCCAAACACATCATCTTCGAGGCGGAGAGGCTTGGCGAACTCAAGCCCGGCGTGCTGATCGTCGAGGCGACCACCGGCAACACCGGAATCGGCATCGCCTTCGTCGGGATCCAGAAGGGCCATCCGGTCAAGATCGTCATGCCCGAGAACATGAGCGAGGAACGTAAGAAGATTATCAAGGCGCTCGGCGCCGAGTTGATCCTCACCCCCGCCAAGAAGGGTGTCAACGAAGCGATCAGGCTCGCAAACGAGATCGCCGAGAAGGAGCATGGCTGGCAGCTGAGGCAATTCGACAATCCGCTCAATCCCGAGACCCACTACCTCTTCACCGGCCGTGAGATCTGGGAGCGGTTGGAGGGGAAGGTCCACGCATTCGTCGCCGGTGTCGGTAGCGGCGGGACGATCGGGGGCGTCTCGAGGTTCCTGAAAGAGCGCGATCCGAGTGTGCGCATCATCGCCGTCGAGCCGAAGCAGACTGCCGCCCTCCTGCGTCAAGAACCGGGGCTGCATGCGATCCAGGGCATCGGAGATGGATTCGTTCCCGCATGCCTCGACACGAAACTCATCGATGACCTGATCACTGTCAGCGACGAGGACGCGATCAAGACCACGCGCCAACTGGCCAGCACGCAGGGGCTGCTCGTGGGCACCTCTTCAGGCGCTAATGTGTGGGCGGCGAGCTTTGTCGCCCGAGCCCTCGGGCCGACCTACAATGTCGTCACGGTGCTCCCCGACCGGGCAGAGCGCTATTTCAGTACGGCGCTGATCTGAGGCGCACGCCGGTCCGCAGCAAGCCCCCGACCTGCTCTCCTCGCCCCGCGTCCCGGGGGAAGGCACGAGCCTCTCAAGCCACCGGCCCTTCTACCGACTGGCCCTTCGAACGCACGCGGGCCGCGGGGAAACCCGCGGCCCGACGGCTTGGATCTGCATGTGCCTTCCGCACGATTCCACGGACGGCGTGGGAAGCCTAATCGAGTACGCCCGAGTACCTCCGTGCCCCCCGCGTCCAGACCGAACGGCTGGTCAACGTGCGGGGCACATCGGCCATCCCGATGATCGGCCGGGCCATCGCGCTCATGCGGGTGGCGAGTGGGATCTCGATGTCCTCGAGCAACTCGATCAGATCGGCGAAGATCTCATCGGCCGGAACCCACTCATCCTGGACGACGATGTAGACCATCATCGTGTCGGTGCCACATCCGGTGGCGGCGATCTCCGCCTGCTGGTGACCATTGATCGTGATGTGGCCATCGAGACAGTCTTCGGCGCTGGGCGTCATCTGCAGGTAAATGCCCAGGTCGGGATTCTGCGCCGAACCGGTCCAGATACTCGCCGTGATCGTCGTGTCAGGCGCGAAATCGACATCGACGAGATAATTGACGGTCTCGTTCTCGTAGTTGTACCAGCCCGACATGTCCATGCCCTCATCGAGGTCCATGGTCATCTCCATGGAATACTCGAGCGCGCAGACATTGCCCGAGATGTCGAAGTCGAGGGTCAAGTCCTCGACGAGTTCATCGCTGCCCTCGGGGGCGAGCTGCGCAGTGACCTCCAAGCTGACGCTCATCGCCATGTTGTCGCCCGTGGTCGTCTCGTTGATCGATGCGTCCATCTCGAGTGTTACGTCGATGGCGCCGCCGGTGGTGTCGATGTCGACGGTGATGTCATCGACGAGCAGGTAGCCTTCGAGGTCATTGCCGAGTGTGTCGACGCCCTCGAGGATGACCTTGATGGCATCGGTCGGAACCACGTGGTAATGCTTGACTCCGTAACCGTCGGACCCGTTGCCGCTTTCATCAACCCACGTTCCATAGTACCCCGAGATCGGATCCCCCTCGACGATGGGCATCAGGATGTTCTCCGAGAAGTAGTCGAGGATATCTTCATTCGCCTCCGGATCGAGGAGATAGCCTGCGGTACAGTCGATCGCCTCCTCATCGATCCCGGCGACGAGCGCTTCGAGTTCATCCTGCACCTGTTCCGGCGTCAGCGGGTCGGGGTCGCCGTTGTTGCCATTGCTATTTGTGGATGAGTCGTCGTCGCAGCCGATCATAACGATGGCAAGCACGAAGACCAAAACCGTCACGTACTTGGCCGTGAGCATCCGCATAGTGGTACCTCCTCGCAGCGAACCCGTTGGGGCCCGACCAATGGACTCGGGGAGTACGCCTCCCCGGGATAGACTCGCGTGGGGAAGAACCTACCACGGTGCGCAGGTCTGCGCAAAGCAAACAGGCTATCTATCTCCAGCTACCGGCCTCGGGCCGGGCACTGTCTCCCCTAGCGCGTTCTGGCCGCCATCGCCCGCGCCAGGCCCGTGAGCAGCGCCGCGTGTTCCTCGGTCGACGCGGCCTCGAAGCTGCGGGTCACATAGGCGAACATCTCATCGGCCGCTCGGGCACACTGGTCGGCAAACGCGGCATCGAGGCCGCGAAACGCCTGGTCGCTCAGCGCCAGCAACGACAGCGACATGCCGTATTCGTAGGCGGCATTGCCGTGCGGATCGGGCAGCCCGCGCAATCGGCCGTACGATCGCATCTGGGAGAGAACGTACTCGCTGTGCCGGCGGCAGGCCGACAAGAGGTCCGCCCGGCCGGTCAACAGACTGTACTCGAGCGCCCCGACCTGCATCTCACTCGCGTACTTCCAATCGACCGGCTGCCACCCCTTCCAGCCTGCATCCGTCCATTCGAGCAGACGCACCCACGTGCCGCTCGTTGCATCGAAGAAGCCCCGCTCTGTGGGGGGGCGCAACGATTGGGTCACCAGGCGATCGAGAGCCTGCGCCGCCGCTCCGATGCGGCCCCGCGCGCCAAGCCCTGAACCACCGGTGCCGCAGTGGAGGGCGAGGGACCAGAGTGTCGCGCCGATTTCATAGGATCCCTTGAACGGGCCCTGCGATTGGAGAACTCCCTGCCGGTCGACCGATCGATAGGCGAAGAAGGCGTCATGGGCTTTGGCATTGTGCTCATAGAGATCGACGCCTGCCGGATTCGTCGCGATCATGAAGCCCCAGGCGGCTTGCTGACACTCCCGAATCGCAGCATGGCGCGCAGGTCGCGACGCATCATGCGCACCCATTGCAGTGGAACTGGAATCGAGCCGTAGAATCAGCTCACTGGCGATCAGAAACCAATGCTGATGCACCTCGAAGAAGTGTTGGTTCTCGGGACCAGTCCAGTTGAGGCCCCCGTGCGCCTCCATGCGCTGTGCGATCACCCACTCGAGATCGCACAGCGCCGAGATCCCGTAGACGTCGTCGCCTGTGACCTGCCCGGCGTGTGCCAAGGCGATCTCGGCTTTCAGGCGGGCCTGGACTTCCGACGGCAGGTCATAGGCGCCATCGGGATGTTGCCGAGACAAGAATGGGGCGGCATAGATGCGGATCATCTCTTCGCCGGTGGTCGCGGCGCTCTGCAGGGAAACCCCGCAGAATCCCGACAGCACGACCAGGCAAGCCAGGAACACCCGGCAAGTCGGCGCTGACGTCACTCATCCCCCCGCCGGCAGCGCCGGTGTAGAATCGTGGATGACTCGGCAGTGCGCAGCATCCTCCCTCGAGTCCGCGGATCCGGGAAAGATATGCCCCGCGGAAATCCTATCCCGAGAAGGGGTATCGTGGAACCCCTTCCCGTCCGACTTCCTGTCCGACTTCTGTCCGACCTTCCTGTCCGACCTTTCAGTCCGACCAGCCAGCTCGGTCGGCCACCGGCGACGGGGAGTGCGGCAGCGAGCGCGGCGGAGAGTGCGGCGGCGAGTAACGCTTGGTGCCGGCGCAGACGCCATTGCCCCTTTGTCCTGCGATTCACCAATGGTAGCCTGTGTCGACAGTGAAATCGCTTGGATCTGTGTCCCGCGGGCCTGGATGAGGGCCCTGATGTGGCGTGCCGCCCCACATCGCGGATCGCCCCCGGGAAATCGCAATGAAACAGCGGGGGACTTGGTCGTCGATCGCCAGGTGACATTCGAAGGCCATTGCACGAGCATGCAGGAAATCGACAGACTGTTCAGGCACCTGAAGAAGTCCCCGGGCGTGAAGAGCATCTTCAATCCCTGGTACGATCGGGATCCCAAGCATGATCGCAATACTCTGGCCTCGCGCATTCGACGCTGCAACTTAAGGTGTTTCCTCGAGCAGCGCGTTGGCCGGGCCCGCTATCTTCTCGTCGGCGAGGCCCTCGGCTATCAGGGCGGCCACTTCACCGGAATCGCAATGACCTCCGAACGGATCCTCCTTGGCGGTCTGCAGGAGCGGGGCATCTCCCCCGAAGTGGTCTTCCGCGGCCAGCACCTGCGAACGAGCTCGCCTCAACTGAAGCCGCAGGGATTCACCGAGCCGACCGCTACCGTCGTCTGGGGAAGCATCACCGCGGCGGGCCGCGATCCCTTCGAGTTCGTTCTCTGGAACATCCTGCCCTGGCATCCATTCGAACGCCGGCGTGGAATGCTCAGCAACCGCACGCCGAGACAGACGGAGATCGCAACCGGCTGGCCGGCGATGACCCTCATGCGCGAGATCTTCCCCCAAGCGCAAGTCATTGCTGTCGGCCGCAAGGCGGCGGCGAACCTCGCGGCGCTGGGCATGGCGCACGCGTGTGTGCGTCACCCCGCCCAGGCGGGGGCCGCGCAGTTCCGGGCTCAGTTTCGCGGGATCGTTGGAAGATCCAAGGCGGCGCCTCGATACCACCGCCAGCAGCGGGCAACTCGATGAGAGCGCCGGCAGGCCGCAACTCCATGAAAGCGCCGGCAGGCCGCAACTCGATGAGAGCACCGGCAGGATCGGACTGTGGTTTGCCCTGGCCGGCGAACCGGCACGAGGAGTCGTCATGGTGGCCATTGACCTGACCCGCATCGCCGAGGAGATCGAGCGGCTCGAGCGCCGTTGGGCTTCGCTCTATCGGGAAGTGCCGAGCGCCGAGCGCGCCGAGGTGCGCTGGACCGCCAGCGGCCGGACGCTGCGCTGGCATGTCTGTCTGGAGGATGTCGTCGAGCCCGACATCGACGTCGAGATCCTGCCGCGCGTCCTGGTCATCCGGGCCCGCCGCGACACTCACCCCGAGTCCCTCCTGCTAGCACTCCTGCCCGTCCCGTCCGACTTCGATGTCGAGCAGCCGCGCCTCTACTGGGAGTTCGGCTACCTCGAGGTCCGGCTCAGCCGGCGATCGGGAGGGGGCGCGCAGCAATGAGCAACTACTACGAAGTACTCGGCGTCTCCCCCGACGCTTCACCCGAGGAGATCAAGAAGGCCTACCGGCGCAAGGCGATCAAGTACCATCCCGACAAGAACCCTGACAGTCCCGACGCCGAGGAGCGCTTCAAGGATCTCTCCCAAGCCTTCGAAGTCCTCTCCAACCCCGCGAGGCGGCGCGAGTACGACGCGGCACGAACAGGTAGGCGCGAGGGGCGCAGGGCGAGCGCCGGTCCCAGGCAGCCGTCGGAGGCGAAAAGCTGGTCGGTCGAGGATTTCCTGAGCCACTTCGGTGACATCTTCGGCAGCGATTTCGGTGAGAGTTTCCATCGCGCCCGCCCCCGCGGGCGGCCCGGCTTCGACATCGAGACAAGCCTCGACGTCGATTTCCGCGTCGCGGCGTTGGGCGGCAAGGTGCGTGTCGCCGTTTCCGGTGAGGCCTCGTGTCCGAGCTGCGACGGACGCGGCATGCAGGGTTCGGCCGCGGTCTGCCCCACGTGTGGCGGCAGCGGCCGCCGCACCCAGCGCACAGAGCGTCAAGGGCAGTTCTACAGTGTCACCCGCGCGTGTCCCACCTGCCAGGGCACAGGGATCGCACCCGGCGAGCAGTGCCCGGCCTGCCATGGCCGCGGCCTGACCGAACGGACTCGGCAGATCACGATCACGATTCCGGAAGGGACGGGTGACGGAACCACGCTGCGGCTCAGCGGCCAGGGAGGCGCCGGCACCGGCGGGGTTCCTGCGGGAGACCTGCTCGTTCGCATTCAGGTCCGGCCCGATCCGCGATTCCACCGCAAAGCCAACGACATCTACGCCGACGTCTCCGTTCCGGTCGCCACGGCCGCGCTGGGGGGTGAGGTGGCCGTGGAGACCCTCCATGGACGCGCGAAGCTGAAGATCCCACCGGGCAGTTCTTCGGGCAAGCAACTGCGCCTGAAGGGTCAGGGAATCCGGGGGGGAGACCATATCGCCCGCGTGCTCGTTGCTGTGCCGACCAGGCTCAGTAAGGAGCAGCGGGATCTGTTCGAACAGCTGGCCCGGCTCACCAGCGACTAAGTCGGGCGCTTCGTCTTTCCGGACTGCCCCGCACGCGCGATATCGGCGAACTTGCGGAATCGGATTGACTTCGGCCCCACCCCGCACCTAGCCTGCCTCAGGAACGATTCGCGTTTCTGTGACGATCCGGTCTGCTCGGCGGCCCCAGTCGGAGACCGGTTGGCAAGCCACGGTGGCTGCCCCTGCCGCCTCCACTGTTCGATGGGCGGCATACTGGAGGGATTCCCAGGTCGTTCCCCAATCCATCCCTACCAGCAGGGGCCCCGGAGGCGCGTCTTTAGGGAGGCACACGATGATCCCACGCTATGGCTGCTCGGCAGCACTACTCTGGCTGGCCTTGATGGTGCTCTCCAGCCCGAGTCTCGCCCAGATCGAGGACAACGTCCTCGGGCTCTCGGATGAGAACTTGGAAGGCTATCTCAGCCCACTCAACACGGGGCTATCGGGAACCATGAACTCCGCGATCTTCCGCACCGGCTTCGTGCCGCAGCAGCGGTTCGACCTCTCCGTCGGGCTCGCGGTGATGGCAGTGGGATTCGGTAGCGAAGACCAGACTTACCTGCCCACCGATCCCGACGGCTTCACCAGCCTCGAACCCACCAAGGTGCCGACGATCATCGGCGATCCCGCTGGGATGATCGTGGAGGGTGAAAGCGGACTCTCCCAGATCTACGCGGGCGGCTTCGATCTCGACGGTTTCGAGATCGCCGCGCCGCAGATCTCGCTGGGAACGGTGATGGGGACGCGGGCGACGCTCCGTTACATGGCCGCCGACCTCGGGGATGCGGAGCTGGGGGATTTCAGCTACTACGGAGTCGGCGCCCAGCATTCGATCTCGCAGTGGTTCGACGATTTCCCCGTCGACCTCGCGGCCGGCTTCTTCTTCCAGGGCCTCACGATCGGGGATGGTGTCGTCGATGCGAGCACCCTGCACCTGAACCTGACTGCCAGCCGCCAGTATGGGATCATTCAGCCGTACGTGGGCGTCGGCTACGACTCGAGTGAGCTGAGCGTCGACGCGGAGGATGAAGACAATCCCGAGGAGTCGATCAGCGCAACCCTGGAGAAGCAGAACAACTTTCATCTGACGCTGGGAGCGATGGCGCGCCTCTCCTTCGTCGGTCTGTTCTTCGAATTCAACGCGGCTGCGGGCACGGGGTTCGCCCTGGGCTTGGACTTCGGAACCATAGGAGGCGCCAACTATGCGGTGGATGACACTATGTAAGCTCGGGGTCTTCGTCGCCCTCCTGGTTCTCCTGCAGGGCGCGAAGTGCCCCAATGTGCCCGAATTGAAAGACATCGAGATCACGGTCGTCGAGGCCGAGTACATCGAGTTCGAATTCCAGGCGCGGGGCGGGATCAATGCGCACAGCGCCGTTGAAACGATCGACATCGACGAGCTGCGTCAGGATCTTGAAGAGATGGATCTCGATGTCTCGCAGATCGACACTATCCTGGTGAGTTCGATACTCTACGGCGTGACGGCGTACAACGAAGCGGTCAATGACCGCGAGATCGTCAATGGCGCTCTGACCGTCACCCGTTTGGATACCGATGCCTCCGCCGTAATCTTCGATGACGTCAACGCCGTGGTCTACCCCTTGCTCGGCGCGCTGGTGCCGCCGCCGATCGAGCCCGACGGGGTTGATTTCTTGAACGAGCTCTTCGCCGACGTGCTCGCGGCGCTCAAAGGTAGCGGACCGTCCGAGTTCGAGGTCCAGGCCGAGGTCAGCGGAAACTCCGCTCCCGCGGGACGCGACACTAACTTCGACTGGCGCGCCCGGATCTACTACCAAGTCTCCGCACCGCTCGAGACGGAGACGATCGAATTCTAGGCGCCGACGTGAGAACTCCCGCTCATCCCGGGGCAGATGCGCATTCGTCGCCCTCTGCCCCGGAGTCACGGGGGTGGCCGGCCACCGATCTCGCTCTCACGATCCCTTTTCCCACCCGGTCGCTTGCGCCGCTTCACCCGAAGGCATCGGGTTCCATAACCGGACTTTCCCCAACATGTTACCGCCCGTGCAGGAGATGCTCCATCGCTGCCGGAGGCGAACAGATGCCGTTGCTAATTGCCCCGGGGACGCCTATTCCTTGAAATCGAGCGCCCGCCACGGGCAACATAGGGATGAGAGGCTCGTAGAGGTATCATCGATGGACAGGCCCCAACCACGAGGAGGAAGATGATGAACGATCATGCACGCCGCTCTGCCCCGCGGCGACCGAATCCCTTCCTCGGCGGTTTGGGAACCTCCCGCGGCTAGGACCTCGTCGTCCGACACCACTTCACCCGCCGGATCTGGGATGAGTACGGCGGGTTTCCTCTGCCCCGGAATCCCGCCCCGCTCGCAACGGTCGCTTGCCCAGGCGCGTGTCTGACCTGAATCCAGTCACGAGACCGACAGAAGATAGCCAAGGATAGACCGATGACCTCTACCTATTACGAAGACGAGCCGACCGGAGACGGCGAGCGCGAACTCGACGCCCGGGCGGCCTTCCGGCGGCTGCTGCCCTTTCTGCGCGAGCACCGCCGGCCGCTCTTCGTCTGCCTGGCGCTGCTCACCGGGGCCACACTGCTGTCCCTCGCCTGGCCCTGGCTGATCCAACGGGCGATCGATGGCCCCATTCAGGGACAGCTCGAACTGCCGGCGGCCGAGCGAGTGTTCGGGTCGCTGCTGCTGATCGGCTGTGCCGTCCTGCTCATCCAGGGCGCCACGCTGATCCTGCAGTACCTGCAGCGCGTCAAGCTGGAGCGGGTCGGGCAGAACATCATGCTGACCCTGAGGACCCGGCTCTTCGAGCACATCCTCGGCCTCGACATCTCCTTCTTCGACAAGCATCCGGTCGGCCGACTGATGGCCCGCGTGGAATCGGACACCGAGTCGCTACGCTTGCTCTTCACCAACACGGTGGTGCTGGTCGTCGGTGACCTGCTGATGATGATCGGGATCTGGAGCGTGCTCTTCTACAAGCATCCGCGTCTAGCGGGAGCGATCTTCGTCTTCTTCCCGGTGATCGCCGTCTCGATCTGGATCTTTCACAAACTGACGACGCACCGCTTCCTCGTAGTCCGTAGGCGCATGGCGGATGTGACCGCCTCCTTGACCGAGTTCATCCATGGGATCTCGATCGTCCAGATCTTCCACCGCGGCGACTACGCCCGCCGGCGGGTCTATCGTGCCAACGAGCGGAAGTTCAGCGAGGATGCCTACGTCAATATCGCCGTCTGCATCTTCTTCAACCTGCTCTTCCTGATCGAGTTCATCAAGATCGGCTTGGTCCTGCTGCTCGGCGGTCTGTGGCACGTCAGCCCCGGTGTGATCGTGCTCTTCATCCTGCTCATCTGGAAGGAGTTCGATCCGATCGCGCGCACCGCTGATCAGCTCGGCAGCTTCCAGAAGGGCATCGCCGGCGCGCGGCGCATCTTCGCCCTGCTCGACGTCGCACCGACGCTGCATGAGCCGGAGGCTCCGCTGCGCTGGACCGGCCTGCGCGAGGGCATCCGCTTCGAGAACGTCTGGTTCTCCTATGCAAACGACGGCAACTGGGTGCTGCGCGATGTCAACTTCGAGATCCCAGCCGGTCGGCGAATCGCGCTCGCCGGCGTGACCGGCGGCGGGAAGAGCACGATCATCAACCTGTTGCTGCGGCTCTACGATCCGCAGCGCGGCCGGATCTTGGTCGACGGTCTCGACATTCGCCGGATCCCGACCGCCGACCTGCGGCGCCGCTTCGCGCTCGTGCTCCAGGACATCCTGCTCTTCCCGGGCACCGTGGCGGAGAACATCAGCCTCGAGGCGCCCGAGATCACCGCGGAACAGCTCGCGGCCGCCGCGCAGACGGTGGATGCCGAGGCCTTCATCCGGAAGCTGCCGGAGGGCTACCAAGCGGAAGTCTCCGAGAAGGGGGCGAATCTCAGTCGCGGAGAGCGCCAGCTCCTCTCGTTTGCCCGGGCGCTGGTCGTCAATCCCGACCTGCTGATTCTCGACGAGGCAACCAGCTCCATCGATCCGGAGACCGAGCGCAGGATCCAAGTCTCGTTGAAACGCCTAATGGCGGGACGGACGTCGCTGGTCATCGCGCATCGTCTCTCGACGATCCTTGATGTCGACCAGATCCTGGTGTTGCGCGACGGCGCGATCGTCGAGCGTGGAATCCATCGGGAGCTGCTGTTGAAGAACGGCTACTACGCGAAACTGTTCCAGCTGCAGTTCAGCCCGAGGAATGGCGAGCCCCCGGATTCCGGCGACCTCGAGCCGGCTGCAGCCGTGGCCGCTGCCGTCCCAGGCGACAGCGATAGGGCGACAGACAGGGTCGGAAGCAGAGGCGGAGGCGAGACACGGCACCCGGCCGGCGCCGAGAATCGCCGCGGTGACTGCGGACCACCCGACCAAGAGAAAGGAGCGCTGGGTCATGCGGGATAAGATCGCCTGGCTGTGGCGCTATTACCGCCATTACCTACATGTCGTCGCCCTGCTCTTGATCCTGACGCCGATCCACGCCCTGATCGCGGTCGCCGGACCGCGCATGGTCGGTTTTACGATCGACTTCATCAAGAGCGGCAAGGTGCCCGAGGATTGGCTCGCCCGCCAGGTGGTGGCGCTCGGCGGGGCGATCGATCTGCAGCCGACGGTCGCCTTCGCGCTCAGCTTCATGCTGCTCGGCGTGGTGGGCGCGATGCTCTATACCTACTTCCAGTCGTGGCGCGCCTGGATGAATGTGCGGCTCGAATGGCATTTCCGCCAGGAAGCCTTCGACCGTCTGACGAGCAAGGGCCCCGACTTCTTCGCTCGGTTCCGCACCGGTGACCTGGTGACCCGGATGACCGACGATGTCGCCGAGAAGCTCTCCTGGTTCGCCTGCTCAGGCATCTTCCGGCTCTACGAGGCGCTGCTCGCGATCGCCTTCATCGTCGCGATGATGACGACGATCGATCCGGTGCTGACGCTCTGGACGGCGGGACCCCTGCCGCTGCTGATCATCGTCTTCTTCCGCAGCTCCGCGCTGCTCGACCGGCGCTACGATCGCTTGCAGAAGCGTATCTCGGGTGTCAACGACATCATGGAAGCCTGCTTCTCCGGCATCCGGGTCATCCGCGCCTACGTCCGCGAGGGGACGCAACGGAAGAAGTTCGACGCGGCCTGCCGCGCGCGACGCGGCGCGGAGATCGACTCGGTCAAGGCGACCACCGTGATCGATTCGCTCTACAGCTACATCTGGCAGTTCGGCGTGGTGATCGTGCTCTTGGCCGGCGGCTACCGTGTGCTCTACGGCACCCTCTCGCTCGGGGAGATGGCCGCGTTCATCTACTACGTCGTCTGGCTCGTCTTCCCGATGTTCGACGTCGGACAGTTCCTGGTCAAGTCGCGCCAGTCGGCGGTCTCGATCAACCGGCTGACCGAGCTCGAAGACGTCCCTCCGATGGTCGTCGACCATGGCCGGCGGCGGACGAACGGGGACTTCCACGGCGCGCTCGCCTTCGAAGACGTCGAGTTCGCCTTCCCCGGATCGAAGCGCAAAGTGCTCGATGGCGTCTCACTGGCCATCGCTCCGGGAGAGACGGTCGCCGTGGTCGGCAGGGTCGGGGCGGGCAAAAGCTGGCTGGTCAACCTGATTCCACGAATCGTCGACCCCACCGGCGGGCGGATCATCCTGGATGGGCACGACCTGCGCGAGTACCGGCTCGAGGATCTGCGACGCCATGTCGGCTACGTGCCGCAGGAGCCCGTACTCTTCAGCGACACGGTGCGCAACAACATCGTTTTCGGCCGCGACGACGTGACCCCCGAGCTGCTCGACTGGGCGCTCGAGGTCGCCCAGTTCCGCGACGAAGTGGATGGATTTCCGCAGGGCATCGACACCCCGATCGGAACCCGCGGCATGTCGATCTCGGGCGGCCAGAAGCAGCGTCTCGGGCTGGCACGGGCGCTGGTCGGGCGGCCGAGGATCCTGATTCTGGACGACTGCACCTCGGCGCTCGACTCACGCACCGAGGCGACTCTCTGGGAGCGCCTCCACGAGGTGTTGCCCGGAATGACCGCGATTCTGATTACCCATCGTCCCGACTCCCTTCGGCGGGCCGATCGGATCTTTGTCATGCGGGATGGACGCGTGGTCGAGGAGGGCGGGCACGAGGATCTGATCGCCGGCCGCAGCGACTATGCCCGCATCTATCATCGCTCCGAGCTGGAAGCAGCGGTGCGTTGAGACAGAACTAGCGCGCCGCGCAGTAGGCCCAGGCGTCGTGGGTGATGGCGATCATCGTATTGCCGCCGAAGACCATCATCCCGAGATCGGGATCGAAGACAGCAGAAAGCCCATACCGTGGACCAGGTGTGCCTGGCTCGGTTCCATCACCGCGCAGTTCCCAATGGGGAACCGGATCCATGACCAGGGCATGCATGTCGGCCAAGGCAATCTGCTCGTCCCGGCCCCCATAGATGAGCACCTCCCCCCGTGCGGGGCTGTAAACCGCCACGCAGTAGGCGCGGAACCCGGGTCCGGCGGGAAGCGGAATCCAGCTCCCGGTCACCAGGTCCAGCGCCCAGGTGTCCTGATGGAAGGTGAAGTAGTCGACATCCCCCCCGTAGACGACCATCCAATCCCGCTGGGCATCGCGGACGTGGACGGCGGCGTGATTCGCGCGGGCGTCGGGCTGGATGGGAAGCTCCCCCGGCTCTCCCGTATGCACGAGTTCCCAGGTATCGGTCGCAAGGTCGAAGGCCCAGACATCGTTCAGCCGACCGCCGCTATCCATCCGTGTGCCGCCATAGATCACCATGCGATCGCGAGCGGAATCCCAGATCGCCGTGTGGCCCCAGCGCGAACTCGGCCCCTCCGCCCCGTCGTCCAACTTGCTCCAGGTCTGGCTCGCCAGATCGAACGCCCAGGTGTCGCCGTACCCCTCCTCGGGGGCGAAATACTCCTTGCCTCCGTAGACGATCATCCGGTTCCGCGACACGTCGTAGATGGCGGTATGACTGAAGCGCTTCCGTATGTTGCCGCCGATATCGATCCGTTGCCACTGCGAATCATCAAGGGCAAGTTCCCAAACATCCCGATAATCATGACCACAATCACCGCTCTCGCACCCGGTGCCCGCGAATACGATCAGGCTATTGCGCTCTGAGCAGTAGATCATGGTCTGGCCCCAGCGTTCCAGGAGCCCTTGATCCCCGTCGTTCAGGATCAACCAGGGCTCAACAGCAACCTCGCCGGGAGGACTGGCGGCTCCGGTCAACTGATCTATGTTCTCGGTAACCACCCGATACAGGTACTGCCCTTCACCAAGATCACGATCGATGAAGGTGCCCTGTTGCCTGTCAATGAGACCGCTGACATCCGCATAGGCATCTTGCCCTGCCGGCGATCGATACACGCGGTAACCGCCGACCGTCTCCTCCAAACGAATCGGCCACTCGACGTGGATCTCCCGGCAGTCGAAGCGCTCCACACCGGGACCATCCGGCAGAAAGGGCGGGGGCAGCGGGCGGGCGGTGAGCTGGACATCATGTTCCTGGTCTCCACCGGAGACCTCAAAGACCGTGATCTGCTCGAAGTAGAGCCCGTGCGTCCAGCGGATCTCGCGCACCCCCTCGGGCACGCGTTCGATCTGGTAGTAGCCGACCAGATCCGTCTCATCGACCAAGGCGGTGGCGGAACGGTCAGGGTTGAGCAGGACGCCGGTGGCCCGGTAGATGGGAACACCCTCCGCATTGATCAAGCGGCCACTCACCCGGTGGGCATAGGTGTCCGTCGAGAGCCAGAGGTCGTGCACGAGTCCCGACTCGGGGATCTCAACGACTTCCTCGACACTGCCGTACCCCTCTCGCGTGGCACGCAGGACTCGTGAGCCGACCGGCATGCCGGTGAAGAAGAAGGCCCCCTCCTCGTCGGTCAGATCCTCGAACCCGAGCAAGATGACACGCGCGCCTGAAACCGGAATCTCTGTTTCCGCATGGAAGACATGGCCCGAGACCGTGCCGGCCAACGAGACGCTCATCAGTACCGGGATCGTATCCCGCCCGTAGCCGCCGGCATCGATGCGGACGGTGCCGCTGTAGTCGCCCTGGGCCAAACCCTCACGACTGACGCTGAATCGCAGAGTGTCGGGCGCCTCGCCCAGCACTCCATCCCGGTGATCCACATCCAACCAGCCGCCTTCGAGCTCCGCGCTCCAGGGCAACGGATCATCTCCATCGTTGCAGAGCTCGATCGTCCGCGCAAACAGGCTGTCGCTGAAGATCAACGTATCGGGCGTCGCGCGCAGCGCCTGCCACATGTGCACCGCAAGCTGCTCGTCGCCCCCGTTGGAGGCCAAGGCGACGATCGCCGTGGGCGGCCCGACCCAGATGCTGTCGTGATCGATCGCGAAGGCGACGATCGTCTCGCGCGCGGTCTCGCCCGAGGAGATCTCCGGATCGAACCATCCGGCGGTGTTGGTCAAAGACCAGGTCAGGACCCCACCGCCACCATTGCGAACGGTGAAGACGCCGGCCGAATCGCCCGGAGCGAGGTGGATCGCGGCCGGCTCGAGCAACAGGACGGGAGGCTGGGAGGAGTCATCGGAGCAGGAGGCGACGAGCACGACGACAGAGAGGACGGCAAGGAACACCCCCACCCCTACCCGGCCGGGCGCTGCCCGCCGATCGACCTGCCCGCTTGCACCCATTCCGGCTGCTCTCTCGTTAGAACCGCGATTGCCCGACGGGATCTCCGCCGGCCTGGGGGGAAGGTCTTCGGAGAACCAGGAGCCGCCTGAAGACACCCGTCTGCGTTCCTCGTTCCTAATCGTAGTCTAAGCCTTCTGAGGAGGCTTGTGTTTCCCTTTGGGTACGGTTTTGTGTCCGGTGCGACATCGCCGGGGCAGGGATTCCCGCGACCAGCGGTGCCTCGGGCCTCGCCAGACGCGGCGCTTGCGCGGCCCGCAACGAAACCCCTAACCACCTGCCGCACAACCAATTGAGCCAATCTCGGCCCCTGCCCGATCTCGCCTACTCCCCCAGCAGCAGCTTGACGATCGCCCCGATCGCGGCGATGACGACGAAGACCCGCACCCAGCGCGAGCCCTTCACAATCACCAGGCGCGCGCCGACAATGCCCCCGGCGATCGTGCCGATGGCCAGGAAGAGCCCGGTGGACCAGCGCACCTGCCCCATGCTGGCAAACATCAGCAGCGCCGCCAACGTGAAGACGAGCGCGAGAGCGAACTTGAGCGCGTTCCCGCGCACGACATCGTAGCCCCCGGCGAGCACGAAGGTGCTGATCAAGAGCACGCCGAGCCCCGCCTGCAGGAAACCGCCATAGATCCCCATCAGGAAGAAGAGGGGATAGATCCGCGGACGGATTCGACCGACCGAGTTCTCACGCGCCCAGCGTTTCGGATCGATGAGCACCGTGCCCGCCATCACGGCGAAGAGGATCGCCGCTACCTTGCGGAAGATCGACTCATCGACATGGGCCGCCAGGTAGGCGCCGAGCAGCGAGCCGAGGACGGTCGGAATCGCAATCGCGGGCAGGTGGCGCCAGAGGAGCACACCATGACGGTGATAGGTCGCCGTTCCGGCAACACACTGCAGGGTGATGGCCACCCGATTGGTTGCGTTGGCCACTTGAGGAGGAAGCCCGATGAGCAAGAGCAGCGGCAGAGTGACGAACGACCCCCCGCCCGCCAGGGCGTTGATGATCCCGCAGAGAAACCCACCGGCGATCAGCACCGGATACTGCCACAGCTCCAATGCACCCGCTCCTGCTGCCGAGACCTCACCTCATCCGCCCTGGGCACCACCGCCCTTACTCGAGCGGCTCGATGCGGAAGAGCGTCTGCCCGAACTCCACCTCGGCTACATCCTCGGCGAGGACCTTGACGACCCGCCCCCTCTCGGGCAGCCCCGGACCGCCGTAGGTGATCTGGTTGAAGCACTTCATCACCTCGACCAAGCCGAGCACGGTCCCGGTCGCGACCTCGTCACCGATATCGACATAGACGGGCGCGTCGGGAGCGGCCCGCCGATAGAAGATTCCCTCGGAGGGCGCCGAGATGATGATCGCATCGTCATCAGCGGCATCTTCGCCCGCTTTCCCGGCGGTCCCGCCGGATGTACTCGCTGTCGGACCACCCGCCAGCGCGCGCTGATCGATCTCGATCAGGGGGTCATCGAAGGCCACCGGCGTGTACTCGTTGGGCACCAGCACGCGCGTGATCCTGCCGTGGGTGTCGCGCGGCAGCCGCAGGGTGTAGCGCCGGTTGAGGATCTTGATCGTCAGGATCTGGTCGAAGGGATTGAGGAAGGCGCCTTCCCGCGGCGCACCATCGACCATGCCGACCACCGGCGATGCGACCCGCAGGATCCCGGCCTCCTCCTCATCGGGTCGCACACGTGCAATCAGTGTTCGCTCCGCCATTGCGATTCTTGCTCCCTGCCGCCGCGCTGTGCACCGTCTCTGCCGCCGCGCGAGGGTCACTTGCCGGCGAAGCGCCGTCGCGGCCGCCCTTACCCCGGAAAGTCGGTCAAGACCTGCAGGTCGTGCATCGACCAAATCCGCGGGTTCTTGACCCGGCGATAGCCGATGCCCTGATAGCTCATCTCGACCAGCGTCGCCAAGTAGGCCCGCAGTTCGTGCGCGGCGACGATCTCATCGGTGTCCATCTGTCGCGCCGACTTGTACGGATCCATGTCCTTCTCGATGCGCGCCTCAACTTCGCGCATCCCCTCCTCGGTCTGGGCACGTTCAGGCGCGTTCTTCGCGATGATGTGGAAGTTGTCATCCAGCCGCGTGCGATAGGTCCCGATCGCCAGCGTGCGTCCCTCCATGACCGCCAAGCGGGTCAACGGGGTCGAGAGCTGAACGAACGGCTCGTAGGGTCGACCGGTCATCGCGTAGTAGCCGGCGCCGGAGGCCTTGCGCAGCAACACGGTGATCATCGGCACCGTATTGGTCGAATTCGTGTAGAGCAGGTTCGAGCCGAAGCCGAGCAGTCCGTGCTTCTCGGCCTCTAGACCGATGTCGAACCCGGAGATATCCTGCAACCAGACGATCGGGATCCCATCGGAGTTACACGCCCGCGAGAACTGCGAGATCTTGGCGATGCCTTCACGGTAGAGGATGCCCCCGGGGCGACTGCGGTCGCGCTTCTCAGGATGGGGTGTGAGATGCTGGTTGTTCATGATGATCCCGGCATAGAGGCCGTTGATCCGGGCCACCCCGGTGATCATCTCCTCGCCGGTGTGCGGCATCAGCTCCCAGAAGAGCGAGCTGTCGACCAGGCGGGCAATCACCTCGCGCGCATCGTAGACGACTCGGTGATCGGTGGGCAGCAGGCCATTGATCTCCTGCGGCGGGAAGCGCGGATCGGCGGGGCTGAAGGCATGGCGGTAGTAGTCGGCGCCACTGGATGGGAGCTTGGCGATCTCCTGGCGGATGCGCGCGACCAGCGCCGGGTCGTTGGGAACACGTTCATCGGCGCAATTGGAGAGGTGCACGTGGACGTCGGGGCCGCCGATCGTCAGCGAGGTGATCTTTTGTGATTTGGCCCCCTTGATCAGCGCCGCGCCGGCGATGACCATGTAAGCCTGCTCGGTCATGAAGAGCTTATCCGAGATGATCGGCATGTAGCCGCCACCGGCGATGCAGTCACCGAGCACGCCGGCGATTTGCGGCACACCGCTGGCCGAGAGCAGCGAGTTCATCTTGAAGATGTAGCCCGCCCCCAGCTTGCCCGGGAAGGTCTTCGATTGCTCGGGCAGGAAGAGACCCGAACAGTCGACCAGATAGATCACCGGGAGCTTCAGCCGCAGCGCGATTTCCTGGGCGCGTTCGATCTTCTCGGGCGTCAGCGGCCACCAGGAGCCGGAGGCAACGGTATTGTCGTTGGCGATCACCACGGTCAGCCGCCCATGAACGCGCACGCAGGCGGTGATCACGCCGGCCGAGGGCGAGGTCCGCGGGGGATCGCCGAAGGTCAGGCCGTAGTTGACGAAGGTGTTGATCGGGAAGATCTCACTGTCCGGATCCTTGAGGATCTCGATGCGCTCCCAGGTGGTCAGCTTGCCCTTGGCGTGTACGCGCTCGACGTACTTCTGACCCCACCCCATGCGCACCTCGTTGCGCCGCTCGAGAAGCGTTGCGTTGAGCACCTCCATGCGCTCGGTGTTCTCGCGGTAGACCTTCTCGTCCCCGATCTGCTCGACCGGCCTGCCGATCGGATGAAGAATGACCTTTGCCATCTTTCAGTCCTTATTGCCACCTGTCGAGCCAGCGTGCACCCGGCACGGATGCGGCCGGGGCACCTACCCCAGCAATCGCTCGACGAACCCCGTGTCATAGTTGCCCGCGGCGAAGTCGGGATTCCGCATGATCTTCAAGTGCGCCGGAATCGTCGTCTTCACCCCCTCGACGATGAATCCTTCCAGGGCCTGGATCATCCCCTCGCGCGCCGCATCCCGGGTCGGCCCCCACACGATCAGCTTGGCGATCAAGGAGTCATAGTAGATCGGGATCCGGTAGCCCGGCTGGACATGCGAGTCGACCCGCACCTTGACCCCGGGGATCTCCTTCGGCGGCGCGAATTCGGTCACCACGCCGGGTGAGGGTCGGAAGTCCTCGAAGGGATCCTCGGCATTGATCCGGCACTCGATCGCGTGGCCTTCGAGCGCGATCTCATCCTGGCCGTAGGGCAGCGGCTCGTTGGCCGCGATGCGCACCTGCTCCGCCACCAGATCGTGCCCGGTGACCATCTCGGTGACCGGGTGCTCGACCTGCAGCCGGGCGTTGACCTCCATGAAGTAGATCTGCCCCGATCGATCGCGGAAGAACTCGACGGTGCCGGCGTTGCGATATCCCGCATCGCGCAGGGCGACGCGCAGGTGCTCGCCGAGCTCCCGCCGCAGATCGGGGGTCATCACGGGCGAGGGTGATTCCTCGACGAGCTTCTGGTGCCGGCGCTGGGCCGAGCATTCGCGCTCGCCCAGATAGACAACCTCACCGAAGGCATCGGCCATGACCTGGAATTCGATGTGCCGGCCGTCGACGATGTACTTCTCCAGGTAGAGACCCGGATTGTTGAAAGCCTTCGCGGCCTCGATCGAGGCCTGGCGGAATTTCTCGGCGAACTCGGCCTCCCGGTCCACACGGCGCATGCCCTTGCCGCCGCCGCCGGCGGTCGCCTTGAGCAGCACGGGAAAACCGCTCTCACGGGCCAGCGCCAACCCGGCATTCATGTTGGGCAGCGTGCCGCGCGACCCGGGAATCACCGGCAGACCGGCGGCGCGCATTGTCTCGCGCGCGGTCGCCTTGTCCCCCATCGCACGGATCGCGGACGCCGGCGGGCCGATGAAGCTCATCTTGGCCTGCTCGCAGAGCTCGGCGAACAGCGCGTTTTCCGCCAAGAACCCATACCCGGGGTGGATCGCACAGCAGTCGTGCTGTTCGGCCGCCTGGACGAGCGCCTCCATGTTCAAGTAACTCTCGGCGCTCTTCGGCGGACCGATGCAGACACGATCGTCCGCCTCGTTCAAGTGGGGTGAGTCGGCATCCGCCTCCGAGAAGACCGCCACCGTCTCGACCCCCAGGGAGCGGCAGGCCCGGATCACCCGCAGGGCGATCTCGCCGCGATTCGCGATCAGAATGCGCTTGAGCATCGTCCTCCTCATGCTCGGGGCGCGTGCCCGCCCGAGCGGGCCACGGCGCCTGCGGGTCTGCACGCGGCTCCCCGCGGTGCCGACGGGTGCCGGCAGAACTCGACCTCGACGCGGAGCACTCCTGCCACGGGCTGCTTAGGACGCCTCATCCTCGGGACTCACGGGAGCCACCCAGGTGGGCTTGCGCTTCCCGAGAAAGGCCGCCATGCCCTCCTGCCCCTCCGCACTCATCCGCAGGCGCGCGATGACCTCGGCCGTGTAGGGACCGTTCTCCTCGAGTGAGCGTTCGGCAATCCCGCGGATCAGCGCCTTCGAGACCGCCAGCGCCTCGGGCCCACCGGTCAGGATGGCGGCCGCCTTCTCCGCCACGGCGGCATCCAGGTCGACCGCCGGTACCGCCGCATTGAGCAGGCCCAGCTCCACCGCCTGGGGCGCCGTAAAGCGCGCGCCCGTCAGGAAGCACTCGCGGAGGTTGCCCTCCCCCATCCGCTTGAGCAGATAAGGGGAGATCGCCGCGGGCGTCAGGCCCAGCTTGGTCTCACTGAAGGCAAACACCGCCTCTTCGGCGGCAATCGCGATGTCGCAGACGGCGACCAGGCCCGTGCCCCCGCCGATCGCGGCGCCATTGATCCGGCCGATGACCGGCTTGGGACAAGTGTAGATCTCATGGAGCATCTTGGCGAGCCCCAGGGAGTCCGCGTAGTTCTCTTCGTAGGTGTAGTCGCGCACGCGCCGCATCCAATGCAGATCGGCGCCGGCACAAAAGGCGCGGCCCGCCCCGGTCAGAACGACGACGCGCAGATCGGCAACCTCGCGGATTGCGGCAAAAGCCGACCGCAGATCGGCGAGCATCTCGTCGTTGAAGGCATTGCGGATCTCGGGGCGGTTCAGGGTAACGCGTGCCAGAGGCCCTTCGTAGGCAATCTGCAGTGTGGCATAGCCCATCCCGGCCTTCCTCACCCAATCCCCCGCAACCTGCCAGGCGGCGGGATACTTCAGCACCACCGGCACACCGGCGTCGGCGCCCCCCTCGCCGGTAGAGCGCCGGCAGAACACCGGCAGAGTACCGGCAGAACACCGGCAGAGTACCGGCAGAACACCGGCAGAGCACCGGCAGAACGCCGGCAGAACGCCTGCCACGGCAGCGCCGCGCTTCGACACCAGTGCCACACCGGTGTCAGCCGCGCGCGCTACTTCCGGACCAACACCGCCTTATGGCCGTAGTGGATGACACCGGATTCACCCTCGGAATACATCCGACGGAACTCCAGCCGGACCGGAAGGCCGGTCTTGATCTCCTCAAAGCCAACATCCGCGAGCTGCAGGGTGAGACGCGGCCCATCGTCCATCTCGACAATACCGACGGCGAAGGGCGCAAGGCCTGAGAACTCGCTCGACGGCGTACGGATGACCGTGTGGGAAACGATCGTGCCGGACGGCTTCATCCTGAAGTGCTCGAACTCACGGCCCTTGCACCCGGGGCAGATCAACCGCGGCGGGTAGTAGGCTTTGCCGCAGCCCTTGCAGCGGGCGGCCTCCAGGCGATAGGTCTGCGGGTAGCTTCGCCAAGATCTCGACGGCGGCATCTACTTTACCTCCAGGATGTGGACGACGCTGCTGCCGCCGCTCCCACCCATGTTCTGCGCCATACCCACGCGGGCGTCCTTGACTTGCCGCTCGCCCGCCTGACCGCGGAGCTGCTCGACCAACTCGACGATTTGGGCGACACCCGTCGCGCCGACGGGATGGCCCTTCGATTTCAGCCCTCCGCTCGGATTGATCGGGATACGTCCCGTGCGGGCGGTCTCTCCCGCTTCCACCGCGGGTCCCCCCTTGCCCGGCTCGAAGAAGCCGAGGCTCTCGGAAACGATGATCTCAGCGATCGTGAAGCAATCGTGAACCTCGACTAAGTCGATGTCGGCCGGCTGCTTGCCCGCCATCGCATAGGCCTGCTTGGCCGCCTCGGTGACCGCGCGCAGAGTCGTCAGGTCGGCGCGGTCGTGGAGCGCGATCGTGTCGGTGGCATGCCCGGTGCCGATCACCTGAATGATTGGCTTGCCGAGCTTCTTGGCCATCTCGAGCGGCATGAGCACGGCGGCGGCCGCGCCGTCGGTAATCGGCGAGCAGTCGAGGATGTTGAGTGGATCGGCCACTTTCACTGAATCCAGGACCTGATCAACCGTGATCTTCATCCGGAACTGCGCCCGGCTGTTCGAGTAACCATTCTCATGGTTCTTGACCGAGACCATCGCGAGCTGCTCGCGCGTGGTCCCGTAGCGCTCCATGTGTGCGACCGCCAACATCGCGTAGAGGCCAGGGAAGGTCACGCCGCTGACGCCCTCCCACTTCATGTCGGCGGCGGTCGACAGGGCATGAGTCGCCTCACCGCCGCTGACGTCGGTCATCTTCTCGATGCCGCCCGCCAACACGACGTCGTGCATCCCGGAGGCGACGTTAACATAGGCGAGCCGGAAGGCGAGGCCACCCGACGCGCAGGCCGATTCGACACGCGTGGCGGGAATGGGCAGCTGGCCCAAGTAGTCGGCCATCACCGACTCAAGGTGCTCCTGGGCCGCGAAGATCCCGGGGCTCATGCTGCCGACATACATCGCGCCCAGTTGGTCGACACCGGCGTCATCCATGGCGAGCAGGGCCGACTCGACGAAGATGTCGCGGGTCGACTTCCCCCACAACTCGCCCCACTCCTGCATCCCGACGCCGACCACGGCAACATCTCTCATGATTCCCTCCTACTCACTCGCCAGGCGGATCTTGCGCCGCAGCTTGGCGTACTCGCCGTACTCGACGAATCTAATGTTCTCATCCAACAGCCAGCGCGTCTTCGGCGCCAGATCCTGAACTTCGAGAATGCGCTCACGAACGGTCAGGACGAAGGCATCACTGCCGGCGCCCGAGCCGTAGGAGCACATCAGGATCCGGTCGCCCGGCTTGGCGACATCGAGCACCGCCGTCAAGCCGATCGGGGAGGCGCCGGAATAGGTGTTGCCCAGCAGCGGAACCACGCGGCCGGTCTCGATCTGCTCGGGCGTGAACCCGAGCCGCTTGCCGATTCGCTTGGGGAACTTGCCGTTGGGCTGATGGAAGATCACGTGCTGGAAGTCACTCGGCGTCATCCCCGCCTTCTTCAGAATCCCGGCCACGGCGCCGGTGACGATCCGGAAGTAGGCGGGTTCGCCGGTGAAGCGGCCGCCATGGGAGGGGTAGAACTGGTGCTCGCGCCGCCAGAAATCGGGCGTATCGGTCATGAACGAGTAGGTCTCATCGACGGTGGCGACAATGCGCTCCTCGTCGGCACCCATGATGAACGCCGCGGCGCCGGCAGCGGCGGAGTATTCGAGCGCATCACCGGGCGCCCCCTGAGAGGTATCACCGCCGATCGCGAGGCCGTACTTAATCAAGCCGGCCTTGACCAGCCCGTAGGAGACGAACATCCCCTCGCTGCCCGCCTTGCAGGCGAACTCGAAGTCGGCACAGTGGCAGTCGGGAGTCGCCCCGATTGCCTCGGCCACCGTGGCGCCCGAGGGTTTGACGGCGTAGGGGTGGGACTCAGAGCCGACATAGACCGCGCCGATCTCCTGCGGGTCGATACCGGCGCGGGCGAGTGCGCTGCGGGCTGCCTCGACCGAGAGGGTGATCGTGTCTTCGTCCAGAGCCGGGACCGACTTCTGGAGCAGTTCCAATCCGCGCTTGTAGCTCGGCGCGTCGGCACCCCACACCTTGGCGATCTCCTCGACCTTGATTCGCCGGCGGGGGATGTGCGCACCATAGCCGATGATCCCTACGGCCATGTCGCCTCCTCCTCTCCACGTCTGAGGCTTGCTGAAGGACCCTACAGGGCTGTTGTGTGAGACGACGACGGCCCGGATGGGACCTCCACGCCTCCAGGATGCAGAACCACGAGCCTAGCCTGCAAGAGCCGCGGTCGTCAATCGGTAACCTGATGCTACGCATTCATCGTGGTCAACTTCCCCCACCATCGCGTGGCCAACTCCCCCACCCTCGCGTGGTCAACTTCCTCCCGCGCGCGCGCGCCTAGTCGATTGTTCGTCCTCGGCTTGCCGTCCGAGCGAGCACTTGACCTCCTCGCACAGGGGCCGCTATCGTCGGAGTCATTCATTCCCGGCCGTGCCGGCCCCCACCGGACAACGGCGCATCCTGATCACCAAAGACCCGGCATCGGTGCGGCGAGAGGACCAGGACAACCTGAGACCGGAACCGGGTGTGGCCATTGCGGCAGGCGGTCCGTTCCTGCGGGAGGATGTCGATGATGACCAATCTCGATCTGACCGAAGAACAGCAGGCGATCCGGGACACGGTGCGGCGTTACGCCCGCGAGAAGATCGCGCCGCGCGCCGCCGAGCTCGACGCAAGCGCGGAGTTCCCGCGTGAGACGGTCAAGGAATTGGCCGAGATGGGTATCTTCGGCATCGGCTTCCCCGAGGACGAAGGGGGCATGGGGGGAGACACGCTCAGCTACATCCTCGCCGTCGAGGAACTCTCGCGCGTGGACGGCTCCCACGGCATCACTCTGGCGGCGCACTGCTCACTCGGCGTCTGGCCGATCTACGCCTTCGGCACGCCGGAGCAGAAGGCGAAGTACATGCCGAAGATCTGTGCGGGCGAGTACCTGAGCTCATTCGGTCTGACCGAGCCCGAGGCGGGCTCCGACGCCGGTGGGACGCGCACCACCGCGGTGCTCGACGGTGACCAGTGGGTGATCAACGGCAGCAAGCAGTTCATCACCAACGCAACCCATGCGGGCGTGTTGGTGATCACCGCCAGGACCGATCTGGAAGCCAAGCGTTCGCACGGGATCTCGGCGTTCCTCCTGGAAACCGACGCTCCCGGATTCAGTCTCGGCAAGAAAGAGGACAAGCTGGGCCTGCGCGCCTCGGATACTCGCGCGCTGGTGTTCGAAGACTGCCGCATTCCCAAGGATGCCTTGCTGGGCGAAGAAGGACACGGCTTCCCGATCTTCATGAAGACGCTCGACGGGGGCCGGATCTCGATTGCCGCCCTGGCGCTCGGCATCGGCCAGGGGGCGCTCGATGAGGCGGCGACCTACTCGATGGAGCGCAAGCAGTTCGGGCGCCGGATCTGCGACTTCCAGATGATCCAGACCTATCTGGCCGACATGCACACCGAGCTGACTGCCGCCCGGCATCTCACCTATCACGCCGCGCGCCTGAAGGACGCCGGTCGCAGGCACGTGATCGAATCAGCGATGGCGAAGTACTTCGCCTCGACGGCGGCGATGAAGGCGACCTGTCTCGCGATCCAGATCCATGGCGGCTACGGCTACACGAAGGACTATCCCGTCGAGCGCTACTTCCGTGACGCCAAGCTCTGCGAGATCGGCGAGGGCACCAGCGAGATCCAGCGCATCGTCATCGCGCGCGAATTGCTCAAAATGCACGCCGACTAGATCGGCCCTCGCATCGAGACGCGGCGTTCTGGGGCCAGGAGCCGCCGGATCAGCCTCACGGTGGGCCTCGCTGGGCGGCCAAAGGGACCTGTCCGCCGCGCGGCCCCAGCCTGCAGGTCACCAACCGGCCCCCCACTCACCAGTCGGCGTACTCTTCTTTGGGCGGATTGAAGTAGCCGAAATGCAGCCGGGGGAAGCGTCTCTGCAACGCGCGCATGAAGGCCTCGAGGCCGACCCCCGGTCCGACGACGCCACGGGGAAGCGCCTCACGGTAGATCTCGGGATCGAGATTGAGGTTGCGTAGCTGGATCATGCGCACGCCGCAACTCTCGATCAGCGCGACGAGCGCCTCGATCTCTTCCTCGCGGTCGGTGACGCCGGGAAAGTAGAGCAGGTTCAGGCTGACGAAGCGCCCCGCCCGCCGCATGACCAGCATCGAGGCCTCGACATCGGCGAAGCGATATCCCTGAGGACGATAGTAGGCGTCGTAGACCCGCGGACGCGGGCTGTTGAGACTGACCCGCAGGCTGTCGAGCCCGGCCGCAACCAGCTCCTCGACCACCGCGGGCAAACTGGCGTTGCTGTTGAGATTGACCGTGCCCTCCGTTGTCCCCGCGCGGATGCGGCGCACGGTCTCGACGATCAGCTCGCGCATCAGCAGCGGCTCCCCCTCACAGCCCTGTCCGAAGCTGACCACCGTCCGGGGCACCCGCGCGATGTGTTCGCGCGCGACGGCAGCGACCTCCTCGGCCCGCGGCGCACGTCCCAACCGTTCGTGCGCCGCCTTGAAGGTGCCATCAGGTTGCAGGCTGATGCATCCGAGACACCGCGCGTTGCAGGTCACACTGATCGGCAGCGGAGCTTCGTGGCGCTCAAGGAAGAAATTCTGCGCGGCGCGGCACTGATACTCGAGAGCGCAGCGCTCGAGTTGCAGCACGAGTGCGTTCTCCGGATGCTGCTCCAAGTGGCGGGCCACAGCGTCCCGGATACGGTTGTCGTCGAAGCGCCAGGGATCCTGGCGTCGGTCGGGGTCGACGCGGCGGGCGGCAGCCCAGTGCTCCCCGCCGGCAAAACCTACCGCGGCATAGGCATAGAGTGGGAGCACCGGAGCGCCCGGGCGGGTGTGATAGGCAGCCAGAAGATCGGCGGTGTGGGCGGGTGCGAGAAACGCCGCCACCGCGTGGACCGGCCGCCCCGCGACACCCTCGGAGAACGCTACCACCCTGCGCTGTCGGGAGTTCCACCCGAGCGGGGTTCGGCCGGGAAGATAGAAGAGGTCACTTCCCCGGGGCAGCGGGATGGCGTCCCGTTCGGTGAGCGGCAGGGGCTCTCCTCCGCCCGCGCCTAACGCCAACAGCGTGGGATGATCCCGGATGACCCCCTGATCATCGCTGAACAGCAGCCGCGGCTTGGGGTTCCGCCACCTGTCGCGCGCGCCCGATGGGTGCATCGACATCCTCCGCAGAGCAGGCGTTTCCCGAGGAACCGGCTTTGTGATACAATGGTTTAGCGGTACGTGCTCGTCCTTCGTGCAGAGGGTCGGATCCTCTGCCTTCTCCGCAAGAATTGCAACCTATAGAGGAGTGCAACATGCAATGCCTCGTCCCCCACGACGGGATCGGATTACGTCTTTCGTTCGTCCTCTGCCTGAGCCTTGGCGTCGCGGTCCTGCTTGGAAGCACGGCCGGTGCCGAGGAGGCCCCTTGGAGTGAAGCCCAAGAACTTGCCGAGATCCAACAGCAGATTGCCGAGAATGGATGGCACTGGGAAGCGGATTTCACCTCGGTCAGCCATGTCCCGCCGCAAGATCGTGCGGACTACAATGGATATATCCCGGCCGATCCGGAACTCCAAGCCAAGTATGCGACCGGGTCGCTGAAGGCGTTGCCCCAGCGTGACATCCCTTCTTCCTGGGACTGGCGGACGCTCGGCGGTACGACCTCGGCCAAGCAGCAGGGCGGCTGCGGCTCATGTTGGGCCTTTGCCGCTGTCAGCGCGCTCGAGTCGATCTACCTGATCACCAATGGCACGCAGTTGAAGTTCTCCGAGCAGCAGTGCCTTTCGTGCAACGAACTCGATTATGGCTGTGGCGGCGGCAACATGATCGCCTGCTACTTCCTCTGGCTAGGCTATGGCGCCGTCCTACAGACGTGCATGCCCTACTACGCCAACGATGCGGCGCCCTGCACTCAGGACGAGTGCGAGCCGGAAGCCCGCATCACCGGCTTCACGGGCGTCGGCTCCGGCGAGGAGGCCCTCAAGACGGCCGTCATTATCCAACCGGTTCCCGTCGTCTTCTATGCCCCGAACGACCTCTACTACTACGACGACGGCTGCTATGAGAACGGCCCCAACTACACACCCAATCACGCCGTCCTGCTGTGTGGTTGGGACGACAACGCCTGCGGCGACAATGGCGCCTGGCTGATCAAGAACAGCTGGGGCACCGGTTGGGGACAGAGCGGCTTCGGCTGGATCGAGTATGGAACCTGTTCGTTCGGCGGCGACGCGGACCTGCTCGACTACGAGCCCTTCCCCACGGCGCGTATCGCCTATGCCTCGCACACGGTCATCGACGGAAGCAATGGGGCTTTGGACCCCGACGAGACTGCCCAGCTCTCGATCTCGGTCAAGAACTACGGCACGGGCACGGCAACCGGAGTCAGCGCCATTCTCCGCTCGCTGACCCCCGGCGTCACCGTGATCGACAGCTCGGCAAGCTTCACCAACCTGGATAGCTGGTCCTCCAGCCTCTCGCTCGCGCCCCACTTCTCCGTCCAGGTCGATCCTGGTGTCGAGCCCGGCACGCTGATCGAGTTCGAGCTGGAGGTCGATTCCGATCAGGCAAGCGACGTCTCCACGGTCTATGACTTCGTCTCGCCGATGGAGATCATCTACGAGAACGATTTCGAGACCGACGTCACCGGCTGGATCCATACCGGCGTCCGCGACGACTGGGCCTTGGGAACGCCCGGTGTCTTGGAAGGCAGTATCGACCCACTCGCGGCGGCCTCGGGCACCAAGGTCTGGGGCAACGACATCGGTGAGGCTGGCGGTCGGGTGATCTATGACGGCATCTACCGCAACCGGGCCCTGAACTTCATCAGCTCGCCCTCGATCGACTGCTCGGGGTACGAGAACGTACACCTCCGCTTCAACCGCTGGCTGTCGGTCGAGGAATCGATCTACGATGCCGCCACCATCGAGGTCAATGGCACGGAGATCTGGCGCAACCCGGAGTATGGCAACCACGTCGATCAGACCTGGGTGCCGGTGGTCTATGACATCTCCGCGATCGCCGACGACAATCCCGACCTGCAGGTCCGATTCAGTCTCTTCAGCGATGAGGGGTTGCGCCTGGGCGGCTGGACGATCGATGACTTCCAGCTCGTCGCCCCGGCGTTCGATCCCGCCGCGATCTGCGAGCCGGCGCCGCTAGAGGAACGCTTCGCACTGCGCTCCTATCCCAATCCATTCAGCCCGGTGACCCAATTCAGCCTAGTGGCGCCGACGGCGATTCCGCACGCGCGTGTAGCGGTCTTCGATCCCAGCGGACGCGTGGTGCGCACGCTCCACGAGGGCCCGTTGGGGGCCGGCGGCCATCGCCTGGTCTGGACCGGCACCGACGATCGCGGCCAGGAACTTCCGGCCGGCACCTACTACTGCCGGGCTCAGACCGGCGGGCAGACAACGGTCGTCAAGGTCGTGCGCGTCCAATAGGCGTGCTCGCGCGGCGGAGGATGCACCGCATCTGCCGCGCGTCCTCCGCCTGTGTGCAGCGAGTAGAAGCCAGTGCAGCAGGCAGAAACCGGTAGCGCAGCAGACAGAAGCTAGTGCAGCAGACAGAAACCGGTGGCGCAGCAGACAAAAGCTAGTCCATCGCGACGAGGGCCCGCGTATCAGCGCGGGCCCTCGTGCATTCCGATGTCTCTGGTGTCGAGCGCCTCACCGGTGCGCACGAATACAAACAAGAAAAACGGCCGGGGAGGAACCCCGAGGCGAAGCAAGCTGCGGTGCACGTGATGACGCCGCTGGGTTCTCTCAGGAGTCCGGAAGCCATGAGCGGCAAACCCTGGGTAGGTCGCCACTGCCCGGGTTGCACAGTAGCCGGATGCCCAGGCTCCCCTCCACGTGTTGCGATCTCCCCGGCCCAAACCAGGGCGTAGGGTATCACATCGGTCCAAAGATGTCCATGCGCGACTGCCCCGGAACCGCCCCGATCCGCGCGATTCTCAGTGCACCGGGCGGGTCAGGGCTAGACCGAAGTTCCCACCTCTACGAGGCT